>NZ_AUCA01000039.1 GCF_000429525.1 Alicyclobacillus contaminans DSM 17975
CAGGCAGATTACCCACGTGTTACTCACCCGTCCGCCGCTGACTTCCAGGAGCAAGCTCCCTTCCGTCCGCTCGACTTGCATGTATTAGGCACGCCGCCAGCGTTCGTCCTGAGCCAGGATCAAACTCTCAAAAAAGTTGACTCGCTCAAAACAACACTTGCGTGTTGATTCACTCTCTGTGCGTGTTTAGTTTTCAAGGAACCACTCAAAACAGCTCGAACACCTTACCACGCAACCCCTGCACTTGTCAAGTGTTGGGGTGATGTTCTCACCGTTTGCCGCGCCGTCACCGGAGCGACAATGTGTAATATACCACCCTGGCACGTGCGGATCAACAGGAAATTTCATCCTAATGAAATCAAAGGAGAATACGTCACATACGACGATGCCGAACCCACTTCGTATGCTTCACGCTTCCATCGCTCTCGCCAATTCACGGAGCTTGTTGATGGTTTTTCAATTGCGCAGGGTGAGCGGCTGACTCAGCCTGTGCATTTGAGGCGCCAGCTTCGAATGACGGAGACCTCCGACATATAAAAACAGCGCGTCTGCACGAATGCAGACGCGCTGTTTCTCGACGTTCCCGTCAACTCGCTGGTGGGCCTAAGAGGACTCGAACCTCTGACCTCACGATTATCAGTCGTGCGCTCTAGCCAGCTGAGCTATAGGCCCTTGGTATGGCGGAGCTGACGGGATTCGAACCCGCGTTCTCCTGCGTGACAGGCAGGCATGTTAGGCCTCTACACCACAGCTCCACACGGTTATGACGTCTCTGGCGGAGTGAGAGGGATTCGAACCCTCGATACGCCTTATGGGCGTATACTCGCTTAGCAGGCGAGCGCCTTCGACCTACTCGGCCATCACTCCAGGTTTGGTGGGTCATGAAGGACTCGAACCTTCAACCTGCCGATTAAGAGTCGGATGCTCTACCAATTGAGCTAATGACCCAACTGGTGGAGGGGGAAGGATTCGAACCTTCGAAGCTTTCGCAACGGATTTACAGTCCGCCCCAGTTGGCCACTTTGGTACCCCTCCACTGGAGCCACCTGTCGGATTCGAACCGACGACCTGCTCATTACGAGTGAGCCGCTCTACCCCTGAGCCAAGGTGGCATGACAATCGCGGATGAAAGTGGTAGCGGCGAGTGGACTCGAACCACCGACACCACGGGTATGAACCGTGTGCTCTGACCAGCTGAGCTACGCCGCCATCACGGTTGGCGGAGAGAAAGGGATTCGAACCCTTGAGGCGGGGTTAAGCCGCCTACACGATTTCCAATCGTGCTCCTTCGACCAACTCGGACATCTCTCCGGATTTGGTGCGGCTAATAGGAATCGAACCTATGGCCCCCACCGTGTCAAGGTGGTGCTCTCCCTCTGAGCTATAGCCGCATACACCTTCACCCCGAAAGGGGATTATGGAGCGGGTGATGGGAATCGAACCCACGCCGCCAGCTTGGGAAGCTGGAGTTCTACCATTGAACTACACCCGCATATGGAGCGGAAGACGGGATTCGAACCCGCGACCCTCGCCTTGGCAAGGCGATGCTCTACCCCTGAGCCACTTCCGCACAAAATTTGTTAAGCTCAAAGTACACCTGTGCAAAGGTGGTGGCTCGGGACGGAATCGAACCGCCGACACGAGGATTTTCAGTCCTCTGCTCTACCGACTGAGCTACCGAGCCACATGGTGACCCCAAGGGGATTCGAACCCCTGTTACCGCCGTGAAAGGGCGGTGTCTTAACCACTTGACCATGGGGCCACGCAGTTGAAAATGGAGCTCCCAATCGGACTTGAACCGATGACCTCATCCTTACCATGGATGCGCTCTACCGACTGAGCTATGGGAGCATGGCTCCCCGAGTAGGATTCGAACCTACGACCCTCCGGTTAACAGCCGGATGCTCTACCGCTGAGCTATCGAGGAATCTTGGTGGAGGTAGACGGATTCGAACCGACGACCCCCTGCTTGCAAGGCAGGTGCTCTCCCAACTGAGCTATACCCCCAACCGCTTTACGCCGCGACCAAGCGGGCGCAGGTAATAAAATAGCACCTTCGGAGGCATCAGATCAATGGTTATTTCAGGAAAATAGAAAAAAATTTTGCCCCTCCCTCGCCGTCGGCCCGCACCGTCCAGACGGCCAGATTGCGCATGGCTCCTTGGCGGGCCGGGAGCAAAGATGATCCCGTACAGTTTGGCGTCACCGCCACCGTCGATGGCGGACCGGTGGCAGACGATTTCGTGGGATCAGGCGGCGGAACGATCCATCCCGTCCGTGATTAAGGGCCGCCCCCAGCACATCGGATGTGCTGGGGGGGAAGACGGGCAACAGGATGGCAACCCTCCGCTCGGTTACGTCAATGCCACGTCGCGCTTTGTGAAAATGTACCACGCCAACAGATTCATCACCACGAAGTAAATGATCAACATGATGATGGAAAAGCCCAGCGTCATCCCCGCAACCGGCGGTCCACCCTCCACATACCGGGACAAGTCGGTGTTGGCAAACAGGATGTACTTCACCCAGGAGTACCGGCTCAGTGCGGCCACCAATGTGTTTCCGACGAAAAAGGCCAGAACCGAGAGGGTGATGGCGAGCGTGCTGCTCCGAAAGATGGCGGACACCATGAAGGCAATGGTGGCTGTGAAGATGACTTCAATGAACAGAAATCCGTAATGCATAAACAGGTATCCCGCCACCGGCATCTGATGCATATGACCTTGGCCATCCGTGAAAAATTGCGGCTCCCCAGCCCCGGCCATCCCAAAAACAATCCAGCCGCAGAGCAGGGAGAACACGAGCATGGCTGCGGTCATAAACAGGGCGTGCAACAGGGCCGCCACATACTTGGACAGCAGGATCTGCGTCCGCGTTGCCGTCTGCGTCAACAGCATCTTGATGGTGCCGGTGCTGAATTCACTTGCGACAATGTCGCCAGCCACCACCACGATGAATGCAATCAACAGCGCCGACAGGCTCTCGGCCGTCGTGGCAAACTTCCACCCCGTCATGCGGGTTGGGTTGAGATTGTGGTCAATGTAATACTGATTCATTTGGATGGTGCTCTGCATATGCTGTCTGCTTTCCGGAGGAAGCTGCTGATCATGCTGGAGACTTTGCTGCAAGTCCGCGTTCTGTGCAATCAGGGTCTGCTTCCAATTCGGATTTTCCTGTTCATGCGTACGAATCACCACAGCAACCAAAACGGTCGCGAGCAGAATGATGCCGAGCAGAATCCACGTGCGAAGACGCCGATAGATCTTCATGTTCTCGTTGCTCAACAGCTTAAACACCAATCGAACCACCACCCGTGATTTCCAAGAATGTATCTTCCAACGATTTGTTCACGCTGTTCACCGCGTAAATCTTGATGCCTGCCACCACGAGACTGCGAACAATCTCCGGGACTTTGTCGCGGGTGACCGAGACCACGACCGCCGATTCCTGAAGCTGCGCCGATACACCCGCATGATCCGCACGGATGACCGCCACCGCGGCTTCTCCATCGTCCACCTGGATTTCGGTGGTCTGCTCCGTATCCTCATCCGCCCCGAGGCCATTGCGAATGGTGCGAACGTCCACGAGTTTCCCGCTCTGAATGATGGCCACCCTATCGCACATCAACTCCATCTCCGACAGGAGATGGCTGGATACAATCACGGCCACGCCGTCCCGCTTGGCGAGTGTCCGCAGGTGATCGCGAAGTTCCCGGATGCCGGCCGGATCGAGCCCATTGGTGGGTTCATCCAAAATCAGCACATCGGGCTTGCGCAGGAGGGCCTGAGCCAATCCGAGCCGCTGACGCATCCCGAGCGAGTACGTCTTCACCTTGTCGTGAATTCGCTGCTCCAGCCCCACCAGCTTGACGACTTCCCGAATCCGCTCTTCGCCCACGCCGGTGGACATCCTGGCGAAATGCTTCAAATTCTGGTATCCCGTCAGAAATTTGTACAATTCAGGATTCTCCACAATGGCGCCTACGCGGTTCATCGCCGCGCGAAAGTCCTTGTCCACATCCGTTCCGTAAACGAACACCTTGCCTCGGGTCTTTGTGATTAACCCCACCATCATCCGAATGGTCGTGGTCTTCCCCGCGCCATTCGGTCCCAGGAATCCGAACACCTCGCCCTCGGGAATGTCAAACGACAGATCATCCACAATGGTCTTCTTGCCAATCGCCTTCGTGAGATGGCGAATCTGCACCGCTGCCTGCTGCGGCATCTCTGGTCCCCCTCAATTCGTCGATTTGCCTGCACTCCAGGGCTGGCCGGCACCGAGTTTACCCTTCCGATTGTAACAATTCTAACCAAATTGTTCATACAGTTCCTGTATTCCCAGTTCGCCATCCACACCCGAAATCCTCGTGAAGACAGAAATCAGGCTGTCCCCCTTGTGCATCCCCTGGAGAACAGCCCCCGCCGGCCGGATTCGGCACACGCGCTCACACAAGCCTGGCCGTGATCATCTTTCGCCGCGTGTAAAACTCCACCCCATCTCGACCGTTCGCATGTAAATCGCCGTAGAACGACTTTTTCCAACCCGAGAACGGAAAGAAAGCCATCGGCGCCGGCACCCCCACGTTAATGCCGAGCATTCCCGCGTCCACCGTCTGCCGGAAGCGCCGAATGGCCTTCGCGCTGTCCGTGAACAGGCAGGCACCGTTGGCGAATTCCGACCGGTTGGCAATCTGTATCGCCTCGTCCAGGTCAGCGGCTCGTACCACACTCAGCACCGGGGCGAAAATCTCATCCCGCCAAATGGTCATGCCCGGCTGCACTTGATCGAAGATGGTGGGACCAATGAAGTAGCCCTCGCCGTTCGCGTCGTCCAATCGTCCGTCGCGCACGAGCAGCGCGCCTTCCCGTGCGCCGATTTCAATGTACCGCACCGTCCGCTCGCGATGCTCCGCGCGAATCACCGGTCCCAGGAAAACCCCTTCCTCCAGCCCATTGCCCATCACAATCTCATTGGCTGCCGAAACCAACCGCGGCACCAGCACGTCGCCGACTTCGCCGACCGCCACTACCACGGAACACGCCATACAGCGCTCACCGGCCGATCCGAACGCTGCCCCGATGATCTCTTTCACGGCCAAGTCCAAATCCGCATCCGGCAGCACGATGGTGTGGTTCTTGGCACCGGCCAATGCCTGCACCCGCTTACCGCGGGCAGCGGCCTCCCGGTAAACCAGCTCAGCCACCGGCTGTGACCCCACAAACGACAGTGCGGCCACATCCTCGTGCGTGATCAATCCCTGTACCACATCGCGGGCGCCGTGCACGATATTGAGCACGCCCTCCGGAAGCCCGGCCTCAGCGAACAACTCCGCAAGGCGAATGGCGGACAGCGGCGTTCGCTCCGAGGGTTTCAGGACAAACGTATTGCCGCAGGCGATGGCCAAGGGAAACATCCAACAGGGCACCATCATCGGAAAGTTAAAGGGCGTAATGCCCGCAACCACGCCCACGGGATAACGGTACATGCCGGACTCCATATCCGTCGCGATGTCTGGCAACTGCGTGCCCATCATCAGCGTGGGCGCCCCCGCCGCGAATTCCACGCACTCAATGCCGCGCTGGACTTCTCCGTACGCCTCCTTGTAACTTTTTCCGTTTTCCAGTGTGATGAGCCGTGCCAGTTCGTCCCAGTGCTCCGTCAGCAACTGCTGATACCGAAACAGGATGCGCGCACGCTTCGGTACCGGCGTTTCGCTCCACGACGGAAACGCTCGTTTCGCGGCCGCGACCGCCTGGTCTACATCCGCCTGTGTGGACATGGGCACATGTGCGAGCGTCTCCCCAGTGGCCGGGTTAGGGACGACCAAGGTGTCCGTCGTGTTGGGGGGAACCCATTGTCCACCGATGTAATTCTGAAGTGTCGCCGACGTCGTCGATTTAAACATGCCGATTCATCCTTTCCCCAACGCTTTGGCCGCCGCGTCGATGGACTCCAACACGGTGTCCGCAATGTGTTCCAATTCCTCGTCCGTGACTACGAAGGGCGGACTGAGCAAGAGGACATTGTTGTACCCCTGAACTGTATCTCCGTTCTTGCTCACCAGCACGCCGCGCTTCTTGCATTCCGCCACCACCGCGCCCACGAAGTCCGGAGACGCCGGAGTTTTGGCGGCTTTGTCCGCAACCAGCTCAATGCCAGCCATCAATCCGAAGTGGCGAACATCTCCCACCCTGGGATGCGCCACAGCTTCCCGCAGCCCATTCTTGAGCAGATCTCCAAGCACGCGCGCGCGTTCCACCAAGTTGTGCTCTTCCATGTACGTCAACGTCTCCACGGCCAACGCACAAGCCGCCGGATTGCCGCCAAACGTGTTGACGTGCCGGAAGTGCGCATACGTTTCGTCATTGCGAAATGCGTCGAACAGGTCCGCGCGCACGGCCGTGGCGGACAACGGCAGGTAGCCGCTCGTGATGCCCTTGGCCATCGTTACGATGTCTGGCGTGACGCCAAAGTTGTGGTGTCCGAAGTTCCGTCCGGATCGGCCGAACCCGCAGATGACCTCGTCGATGATCAGGAGAACTCCGTACTTGTTGCAGATGTCCCGAACGCGTTGGAGGTAGTCCGGCGGAGGCACGATGATGCCGCCGCCCGTGATCACGGGCTCCATGATGACCGCCGCCACCGTCTCGGGAATTTCCCAGTTGATGACCTGCTCGTACACGTCCGCACATTCAAGGCTGCAGGCTCCCGGCTGTTTGCCGAACGGGCAGCGATAGCAATCCGGCGGCGGTACGTGCAGGAATCCGGGGGCAAGCGGTTCATACCGATACTTTCGCTGAAATTGGCCGGTCGCCGCCAATGCCCCCATGGTGTTCCCGTGGTACGCCCGGTATCGAGAGATGATTTTCCAGCGCGAAGACTCGCCGTTTTGCGCATGGTACTGCCGCGCCAGTTTGAACGCGACTTCATTCGCTTCCGATCCGCTGTTTGAAAAGAAAATTCGATACGATCCCTGCAGCCACTGGTTCAGCTTTTCGCTGAGCGCGATGGCCGGTTTGTGACTCTGCGTCAGCGGATAATACGGCATTTCCACCATTTGTCTATAGGCTGCCTCGGCCAACGTCCGATTCGAGTAGCCCAGATTGACACACCACAATCCCGACATGGCATCGAGATAACGCTGGCCCGCCGCGTCGGTGATCCAGGCGCCCTCACCGCGCTCCACAATCATGGGCTGTTGACTCGCGGCATACGGTGTCATGTGGTGCCAAAGGTATTCCCGATCTTTTTCCAACCACGTGTCCATCGCGCGGACACTGCCTTCGCCCGTCAGCATAGCGTCCTCACCTCTGCCCCCATCATATCGAACCCTGTGCAAAGGAATGCAACAAACTGAATGAATGTTCAGTTCCTTCGTGCGACAAATATGAAGTTCTCTCATTGAGATTCGTGAGACTGTCGACCATCCCTGCCGAAGCGCCAAAAAGTTTTCCTCCCCGTCAGCGTGGCTCGCGGTCCCAGCCCTGGGGTGCCGAATCCCGGCCGTATCTCTAAAAAGGGCTGTCCCGTCCGTGCTTCAACACATCCGGGACAGCCCACATCATCCCCATCCGAAGGGACTCTGCCAAATTTATTCCGCGCTTTCCGGAACGGACAGGCGCGCACAGGAAGACGATGCTCCCACCCGCTTTCGAACCAGGAAGTAGCTGAGGTAAATCAGAACGATGATGGGAACGCCCGCGTAAATGGCGATGCGTTGATCCGGAATGAACGCCAGACTGACGGCAATCGTCAGGTTCAGAATCATCCCCACAATCGGCAGTACAGGAAACAGCGGAGTGCGGTAGGCCAACTTGCTCACATCTCCGCCCTCCCGAAGGTAGCGGTAGCGAAATGCGAGCTGCGCCCAGCAGATGATGGCCCAGTCGAGCACGGCCACCAACCCGATGCCAGATACAATCCAAAGATACAGCGTATTGGGCGACACCTGATAAATCCACAGAGACAGGGTGCCGATGGCCAACGTGAACAGCACCGCCGGCACCGGGACGCGTCGCTTGCTCAACCGCGAGAACACGCGGGGGGCCATCCCGTCCAGCGACATGGACCACAGCAGCCGGGACGACGCGTATGTCCACGAACTTCCCGCCGACAGGGCGGAGGTAATCACGATGATATCCATAATCAAGTGAGCATAGGGAATGCCGGCCACCTGAAAAATGGTGGCGAACGGACTGTCGTTCACGCCCGCTTGCTGCCAGGGAATGATGCCCACCAAAACAATCATGGAAATGACGTAAAACAGCAGGGTTCGGACGCTGGTGCTGCGGATGGCGCGCGGCACAGACTCCGCCGGATTGCGGCTTTCCCCTGCGGCAATCCCAATCAACTCCGTGCCGCTGTACGCGAAGCAAACGGGCACGAGCGCCAGCAGCACCGCCGTGAACCCGTGCGGAAACAGGCCGCCGTGCCCCACATAATTGGTGGCGCCGATGGCCGGGTGGCCTGTCCAGCCAAAAATCGCCGCCAGTCCAGCCACCACCGCGGCGATGATGCCAATCACCTTGATGCTGGCGAACCAGAACTCCGACTCTCCATAGACCCCGACCGCTGTAATATTCAGGAGTAGATAGATCACGGCAAACGCCGCGTACCAAAGCCAGAGCGGAACTCCCGGAAGGTACTGATGGATGATGATGGTGGCGGCAATCCACTCGCCTCCGATGGTCAGTGCACCGTTCAACCAGTACAACCAGGCGCTCAGATATCCGACGGAGGGTGAGATAAACTCCTGCGCGTATGTCTTAAAACTGCCTGCCACAGGCATGGCCGTGGCCAATTCACCGAGACACATCATGACGATGGCAACCAGGATGCCGCCCAAGACATACGCCAGCACGGCCCCGCCCGGTCCGGCCTGGTTGACCGTGTACCCCGAGCTCAGAAACAGCCCGGTGCCAATCACACCGCCAATCGAAATCATGAACATGTGTCGGCTGCGCATGTCCCGTTTCAACTGCGATTCTTTTTGAACAATTTTGTCCAATTGTTCCATTTCTGACGTTTCCCTCCCCACAGGCATGGAATGAAGCGCTTACACCACCAATGCGCTCCGCCATGAGCAAGCAAAGATCGTGCCAACCGTCCACAGTCCGACGGACTGCGGTCTGTTTGAGCCCAAGCTGGCGAGACACACGCTTATGAACATACAACAGCGCAAAATTCGCTGGCAAGTGCAAAAAAATTTTTCATCACCGAGCTGTCGTCATAAAGGAGATGTAATATCATTCCAATATCAGCCCATACGCTGTCCACAGCGCCGCGGATGGCACACGGCAGCGCGGTCAACGCCGCCGTGTCAGCCCGAACTTGCGCAGCCGATACTGCAGATTCTGCCGACTCATACCGAGCTCCCGGGCCGCCGCTGACACATTTCCCCGGTGGCGATGCAGCACCTGTTCCAGATAGGCGCGTTCGTACTGCTCCAACTGCGCGTCGAGCGAGTTGGTTGCCCCCTGCTCTCCGCGACTGTCCGCAGGCTCGCCACCGACGGCCCACTCCAATTTCCGACGCAGATGCAGAGGCAGATGATGCAAGCCAATCATGGTTTCATCCTGAATCAGGTTCATGGCCCCTTCGATGGTGTGCTCCAGTTCCCGGACGTTGCCGGGCCAACTGTAGTGCATGAAGCGGTCCATCACACTCGCCTGCAGTCCTTCCACCTGCAGGTGGAACAACCGGTTGTACTTCTCGATGAAGACCTCCACCAGATGCGGGATATCCGCCATCCGCTCGCGCAGCGGCGGCAAAAACAATGTCACCACGCTCAAGCGGTAGTACAGGTCTTTGCGCAGCCGTCCAGCCGCCACGGCGTCCAGCGGATCCTCGTTCATGGTCGCGATGATGCGCACGTCCACCGCCCTGTCCTGCACATCGCCGACGCGCCGCACCACGCGTTCCTGCAGAACCCGGAGCAATTTTGCCTGCAGCGGCGGACTCAGCGAGTTCAACTCATCCAACAGCAGCGTTCCGCCGTGGGCCTGTTCCATCAACCCCGGACGATCCACCGCCCCGGTGAATGCCCCGCGAACCGTGCCGAACAACAGTCCTTCAATCAAACTTTCCGGCAGGGCCGCGCAGTTCTGGGAGATGAACGGGCCAAGCGAGCGACTGCTCGCGTGGTGCAGGCTCTGGGCGACCAGTTCTTTGCCCGTTCCCGTTTCGCCAACAATGAGGACGGACGATTGTGTCCGGGCGGCGCGGCGCGCGTGCTCAATCACCTCCGCCATGGACGGACTGCTCGACAGGATAGTCTCAAACGTGTGAGGAGTGGTCGGCGCCTTGAGCATGTTGGCCTGCAAACGCTCTTCCCGAGTAATATCCCGGGCGATTTCCACCGCCCCGAGCAGTCGTCCGCCGCGGCGAATGGGATAGGTGTGATTGACAGTCGTAATGGGCATCCCTCGATTATTGAAATAGGTTTGTTTGACGTTTTCCGTCGCTCGGCCTTCTCGAATCGCCTGTACCAACGTGCTGCCCCCGCCATCGCTGAACGTGAACACATCCTGAATGTTTTTGCCCATCACATCCTCTTTGCGCATGGCCTCCATGTCCGCCATTTTCTCGTTGTAGTAAATGGTCCGCCCGAGCGAGTCCACCACGTGAATCCCCTCATCCAATTTGTCCAACACCGCTTCCAGCAGCTCCATCGCATCTTCCCGATCCATTGACACCGTCGGTTCCTCCTTGCCACCACTGCGATATCCTTGTCATTCAGCATATCTGCACACAAGAAATAGAGCAAACAACTTTTGCACCTCTTGAGGACACACCATTTCCCAATGACAAGTTTTTTTGCGCCTCCAGACATGACGTCTCCCCTATTCGCGATGACAAATGACGCTGTGGCGGTCATATCGGGCGTTCATAAGGAAAGGTTCAACGTTGGCATGAAATTGGCTAAGTTAAAAGGGGGAACCAACGGTGCATCTTTGTGTCGTGCATCGGCCATCGAATACAGGAGGCATAAGAAACATGGAGACCATGAAGCATCCCATGCAGTTGGAACAAACATACGGAGCGCGCAACTACCACCCGCTGCCGGTGGTGCTGGTGAAGGGCGAGGGAGTTTGGGTCTGGGACGACCAGGGCAACCGCTATCTCGACATGCTGAGCGCCTACTCCGCGCTCAACCAGGGTCATCGCCATCCGAAAATCATCCAGGCCCTGAAGGACCAAGCGGACAAAATCACACTGACATCGCGGGCTTTCTACAATGATCAGTTGGGAAAATTCTATGAGAAGTTGGCCCAACTCACGGGCAAGTCAATGATTCTGCCCATGAACACCGGCGCTGAAGCGGTGGAGACCGCCATCAAGGCGGTTCGGCGCTACGCCTATGACGTGAAGGGGATCCCGGACGGACAGGCGGAGATCATCGTCTGCAGCGGGAATTTCCACGGCCGCACCACAACCATCATCTCGTTCACGTCGGATGCCGAATACAGCCGCGGATTTGGGCCGCTCACGCCTGGCTTTAAAATTGTCCCGTACGGTGACCTGGACGCGCTGAGATCCGCCATTACGCCGAATACGGCGGCCTTTCTGGTCGAGCCCATCCAGGGCGAAGCCGGCATTGTCATCCCGCCCGCAGGATTTCTCCGCCAAGCTGCAGAACTCTGCCGTGAAGCGAACGTCCTGTTTGTGGCTGACGAAATTCAGACCGGCCTCGGCCGCACCGGACAGTGGTTCGCGTGCGACTGGGAAGACGTCAAGCCAGACGTGTACATCATCGGCAAAGCACTCGGCGGCGGCGTATTTCCAATTTCCGCTGTGGCGGCTGACCCAGCGGTGCTCGGCGTGTTCAATCCCGGATCGCACGGTTCCACCTTCGGCGGCAATCCGCTCGGCTGCGCAGTGGCCCTGGCCGCATTGGAAGTCCTCGAAAGCGAGCAGTTGATTGACAATTCGCGGCGTCTCGGAGAGCGGTTCCTCGAGCAACTGCGCACGTTGACGAACCCGCTGATTCGCGAGGTGCGCGGCCGCGGACTGTTCATCGGAGTGGAATTGACAACGGCGGCACGGCCATTCTGCGAACGACTCAAGGAAGCGGGCCTCCTGTGCAAGGAAACGCATGAGAACACCATCCGCTTTGCGCCGCCACTGGTCATCTCCGAGGAAGAGTTGGACTGGGCCTTTGCGCAGATTGCCCGCGTGTTCGACGAAGGACGTGAACAATGATGACCAGCCTCACCGCAGTCCGCGACCGTGAACTGAACGTCCTGGAATCTGCGCAGCGCGTGGTTGAATCCGCGCTGCGTCAACTGGGCTACGGGCCGGAATACGTTGAATTGTTGAAGGAACCCTTACGCATGCTGACCGTTCGCTTCCCCGTTCGCATGGACGACGGCAGTGTGCGCGTATTCACCGGGTACCGCGCACAGCACAACGACGCGGTCGGCCCGACCAAAGGCGGCGTTCGCTTTCATCCCGACGTCACGGCCGAGGAAATCCAGGCGCTGTCTCTGTGGATGACCATCAAGTGCGGCATTCACGGGTTGCCGTACGGCGGCGGAAAAGGCGGTGTGGTGTGCGATCCGAGGACGATGTCCGCCGCAGAGCTGGAACGACTGAGCCGTGCGTATGTCCGAGCCATCAGCCAAATTGTGGGGCCGACCAAGGATGTGCCAGCGCCGGATGTGTTCACCAACGCCCAGATCATGGCGTGGATGCTGGATGAGTACAGCCACCTCCGGGAGTTCGACTCGCCCAGCTTTATCACCGGCAAGCCGCGGGCCATCGGCGGATCGGCCGGGAGAGAGACGGCCACCGCACGCGGAGTGGCCCTGTGCGTGGAGGAGGCGGCCAGGCGTCGGGGACTGTCGCTGGCGGGTGCGCGCGTCATCGTGCAGGGATTCGGGAACGCGGGGAGTTACCTGGCGCAGTTCATGCATGAGGCGGGCGCACGGGTTGTCGGGATTTCGGATGCGTACGGTGCGCTGTATCATCCGGACGGACTGCCCGTGCCCGAACTGCTCGCAGCGCGCGATTCGTTTGGTACGGTGACAACGCGGTATTCCAACACCATCACCAATGCAGAGCTGCTTGAACAACCGTGTGACATCCTGGTGCCTGCGGCGATTGAGAATCAGATCACGGCGGACAACGCCCATCGCATCCAGGCGTCCATTGTCGTGGAAGCGGCCAATGGCCCGACCACCCTGGAAGCCACCCGCATTTTGACGCAGCGCGGTGTGCTGCTGGTGCCGGATGTGCTCGCCAACTCGGGCGGCGTGACGGTTTCCTATTTCGAATGGGTGCAGAACAACCAGGGGCTGTACTGGCCGGAGGAAGAAGTCGCGGAGAAACTGCGCAGCACCATGCTCAGTTCCTTTGACAAAGTCTATCGCATGGCTGAAGAACACGGGGTCGACATGCGACTTGCCGCATACATGGTGGGCATGGAACGAACGGCAGAAGCCATGCACTACCGTGGCTGGCTGTGAGGAGAACGATGTGGGCGGGGGCCATTGTGCCCCGGCCGAAAGGAGGAGATTCGAATGGCCAACATTCGCATTATCGGTACGCCCTCTGATTTTGGGCAGGGCCGCCGCGGCGTGGATATGGGCCCAAGCGCCATCCGCTACGCTGGATTGATGGAGAAGCTGCAGCAGTTGGGACACACCGTCGAGGATCTCGGCGATATTCCCGTGCCCACACCGGAAACCCGCCACGTGGACAACCAGAAATTGAAGTACCTGAACGAAGTCGTCGCCGTCTGCACACGCTTGTCCGAACAGGTGGCCGCCGTGCGGTCCGACGGCCATATTCCCTTGGTGCTCGGCGGCGATCACAGCATCGCCATCGGCAGCCTCGCCGGCGTCGCTGCGGCCAAACAGCCGTTTGGCGTGATCTGGTTCGACGCTCACGGCGACATGAATACGGATGAGACCACGCCGTCCGGCAACATTCACGGCATGCCTTTGGCTGCCAGCCTGGGATTTGGTCATCCCCAGTTGACGGGCGTTGGCGGCTTTTCCCCGAAGGTGCGGCCGGAGCACGTCGTTTTGGTCGGAATCCGCTCCATCGATCCGGATGAAGCCCGGCTCATCCGCGAATCCGGCATTCGCTTCTTCACCATGGCCGACATCGACCGACTCGGGATGGAGTCCGTGATGAAACAGGCCATCGAGATCGCCAGCCGGGGAACCACAGGAATCCACCTCAGCCTGGACCTGGACGCGTTGGATCCCATGTACGCTCCGGGCGTCGGCACACCGGTCAACGGAGGCGTGACCTATCGCGAGGGACACCTCGCCATGGAACTTCTGGCAGAGAGTGGACTCGTCCAGTCGGTGGATGTGGTGGAGGTCAATCCAATTCTCGACCACAGGAACCAGACTGGGCGCATGGCCGTGGAGTTAGTCGAGTCTCTGTTCGGGAAAAAGGTGATGTGATGCTGGGCGCGGATGGTCCGGGGATTTGGACCACCGTTGCCTCCCAAAGCAAAAATCCCCCGCGCTCCTGCAGCGCGGGGGATCCCCCGGTTCATGCTTCATGGCTTCGAGATGGAACGCCAAACAGGCGCTCCACGTTGATTTCGTGCTGGCGCCACCAGTTTTCCCAGGACAAACCGTAATGGTCCGCGACCACCCTCGCCGCTTCGTCAATCCAATCAGGCACCGTCTCCAATCCGGCGTACGGCCCGCCGTGGGCATACGGTCCGTCCGTCTCCAGAACAATCTGGGTCAGGGGAATCCGCTTCAGCAGCTGCATGTCGCGTTCCCTGTACGTCACCTCCGGCGTGATGGAGATGAAGTAGCCGGCGTCCACAATCGCGTCGATGGTGTCCACATCCGCCTTCAGCCAGTGAAAGACTGCCCGCTTCACCGCGTACTCGCAGAGAAAATCCAGCGCCATGTACGCCACATCGTGGACCGCGTGGATCATCATCGGCTTGTTGTGCTCCGCCGCCAACCGGCAGAACGTCGCAAATCGATCCACATCCGCCCGCGTCACCACGCGGTCATAGTAGGGCAGCCCCACTTCTCCCACAACATCGGCCTGCTCCACCAGTCGACAGGCTCGAAGAAACTCGGCATCCGGATATTCCCGCTCCGGATGCAACCCGATGCCCACCCATTGCAGCGCCTGCGGATGCGCCGCCTGCAGCCGCCGAATCTCCGCGTAAGAATCCGGGTTCATGGACGGCGCGGCCAGGCGGATTCCCGCTCTTTCGGCCGCCTGCAGCACCCGCTTGGGAGCGCGGGCTTGGTCAATATGAAAGTGCGTGTCAGTGCGAAATCGGTTCATGCTTAACAGCTTACTGTTTCTCCCGCGCGGCGTCCAGCGATGGAGTCGGACCGTAAAACCCGGTACCAGCAGACGGACGCAATGCGCTAGAATGTTCAGTGAGGTAGGGGAGTAATCCAAAGAAAGAGGGGATCCACGGTGACCCAGCACCACTTCGCCACAGCTCCGCAGCAGCGACCTCCGTTCCGTGCGGATCACGTGGGCAGTCTCCTGCGGCCGCAACGGCTGAAAGACGCCCGGCTCCAGCGAGCGAATGGACAACTGACTGGGGAGCAACTGCGAGCCCTGGAAGATGAGGAAATCGCCCGCACGGTGGAGAAACAAAAGGAAATCGGGCTTACAGCCGTCACGGATGGCGAACTTCGCCGCGCCTATTGGCACTTTGACTTTCTCGAGCACCTGGACGGGGTGGAAGGATACGATGCAAAGACCGGCATCCAGTTTCATCAGACGCAGTCCAAACCCCATTCCGTCCGCGTCGTGGGAAAATTGGGCTTTTCCAATCATCCCATGCTGGACGACTTCCGCTACTTGCACCGCATCGCCGGTCAGCACACCGCCAAGATGACCATTCCGAGCCCCAGCATGCTGCACTTTCGGGGGACGATAGATCCGCGCGTGTACCCGGATCGAGACGAGTTTTTTCACGACCTCGCCGAGACATACCGACAGGCCATCCAGGCGTTCTACGATGCCGGTTGTCGGTACCTGCAGCTGGACGATACGTCCTGGGCCTACCTGTGCTCCGAGGAACAACGGCAGCAAATCCGCGCCCGCGGCGAAGATCCCTCTGAACTCCAGGCGCTGTACGCGCGGACCATCAACGCGGCGATGGCGGGCAGACCAAAGGACATGACCATCACGATGCATATCTGTCGCGGCAATTTCCGGTCAACCTGGATTGCTTCCGGCGGCTATGAACCGGTTGCCGAGACGCTGTTTCAAACACTCCGGATTGACGGGTTCTTTTTGGAATACGACAGTGACCGGGCGGGCGGATTCGAACCGCTGCGCTTTGTGGAGAACCCGAATCTGCAGATTGTATTGGGCCTCATCACGAGCAAGTCGGGCCGCTTGGAGGACCCGGACGACGTGAAGCGTCGCATTGACGAAGCCGCTCGATATGTGAACCCTCAACAATTGTGCCTCAGTCCGCAGTGCGGTTTCGCATCGACGGAAGAGGGGAACCTGTTGACCGAAGACGAGCAGTGGGCAAAGCTGCGGCACGTGGTTGAAATCGCCCGCGACGTCTTCGGTGATGCGTGATAACATAACTTACCTGGAGGATTTTCTGGAAGGACTCAGAACTGTTTAACGACACTGCGAGCACCAGGCCCGGCGTATTTTCTTCGCGCCGGGCTGTGAGAAAGCGAGGGCATACATTGACAAGCCGGTTGAAAATGTTCGCCAGCGGGTTGGTCGGGGCCGCAGTGGTGCTGTTGGGCATTGCCGTGAACTACGGTTGGCACCATTTTCATCAGCCTCCGGTCCAGCCGACATCCGGATCGAACGTGGCCATTCAGGTTGTTTCCTCGAAACCAGCGGACACTTCGCAGCCCACACAGCAGCAAAACCAGGTGTATGCAACGGTTCAGCAGATGCTGCACACCGCTGTGCCAGATTCGCTGGACACTTCAGGATTCGTACAATCCGTCTATGCGAAGGTGGGCATCCAGTTGCCGCGGACCATTGCCGAGCAGGCGCAAACCGGAACGCTGGTTGGCAGTCGCTCCGATCTGACCACGGGAGACCTGGTCTTCTTCAATCTCGACAACACGGGGAACACCGCCACATTTGACGGCATCTATCTTGGACAAAATCAATTTGCTGCCGTTACCACCCACGGTTTGAAAGTGATTGACCTCAGCGACACCTACTGGTCGGGAAGATTCCTGTACGGACGGCGGGTGCTCTAGCCCGCTTCACGGGCATCCAGAAAACGGGGCTGTCACGTTTCTCTCACGAGCGGTCATACTAAACATTCCGGTTTCAGAAGAGGTTCCACTTGGTCAATGGGCAACGGTTTCGCGAACAGGAAACCTTGTCCGAAATCGCAGCGGATCTCGCGCAGCCAGTCGCGCTGCGCTTCCTGTTCAACGCCTTCGGCGACCACGCGAATGCCGAGCGCTCGAGACATGTCGACGATGGTTTGGACGATGATGCGGTTGCGCTCGTTCACCACAACGTCCGATACGAAGGATTTATCAATCTTGAGCACGTCCACCGGCAGTTTGCTCAGGTAACTGAGGGAACAGTAGCCAGCTCCGAAATCGTCAATGGCGACTTCGATGCCAAGAGCGCGCAGGGCTTCCAGTGATTGAACCGCACGCTCTGCATCCTCCACCAGCGTCGTTTCCGTAATCTCCAAGCGAATGGCGTTCCCATCCAACTCTGCCTGTTCCAGCGCGTCCGTCACCATGGAGACCAGATTCCAGTGTTGAAACTGCACCGGAGACAGGTTCACGGATACCGGCGGTACGTGCAGTCCTCGTTGCCGCCAACGCGCAATCTGCGCACAGACCTCACGTAGCACCCACTCCCCGAGCGGGACAATGAGCCCGGTGCCCTCTGCGATGGGGATGAATTCGCCGGGGAGCACCAGGCCCTTGCGCGGATGCCGCCAACGCACCAGGGCTTCCAATCCGGCCAGCTCAGAGGATTCCAGGTGGTAGTGGGGTTGGAAATGAAGTTCGAACGATCCGCTTTCGATGGCGGACTGCAGTTCATATTCGAGACTGCCCAAGCGGACGGAGGACGGACCCGAATGAAACTGATACGTATTTCCCTCCATCGCTTTCGCTTGGTACATGGCGTTGTCGGCGCAACGGACAAGGACCTCGGGATTTTCCCCGTCGTCAGGAAACGTACTGATGCCGATGCTGGCCGAGAGGAGCAATTCCCGTCCCAGAATGACAAACGGTCTCTCAAACCCCTGCAGCACCCTTTTCGCCATCCGCTCCACTTCGCCCGGATGCTTCACATCGGCGAGCAGGATGAGGAATTCGTCACCGCCCACTCGGCACACTGCGTCCGAGTGGCCGACCGCTTTTCGAATGCGCTTGGCCGCTTTCCGCAACAGCAAATCCCCCGTTTGGTGCCCGAACGAATCGTTAATCCGCTTGAATCCATCCAGATCTAGAAACAGGACCGCACCGCGAGCGTTTTCACTCTGCATCAGCGAACGCAGCCGTTCCTCAAACGCCACGCGATTCATGAGCCCTGTCAGGCTGTCCATCTTGGCCTTCTCCACCAGTGAAGCCTCAAACGCCTTCTGTTCTGTGATATCCGCGAAGTATCCAAAGTAATACAGGCTGTCATCTTCCCGGTACGCTTTGATGATCAGCCACTGTGGATACAAATTGCCCGATTTGGTTCGATTCCAAATTTCCCCTTCCCAATACCCTTCGCTCTGAATTTGCGCCCACATCTGCTGATAGAACGCTTTGGAATGCTTTCCGGACTGGACCACCTTCATCGTCTTGCCCAATATTTCGTCACTGCTGTAGCCCGTCACCCGCGTGAACGTGGGATTCACCAAGCGAACCACACCGCTGGCATCCGTGACCACAAATCCGAACGGCGAGTGTTGGAACAGCGCCCGGTACACGTTCCTCGGAAGATGCGGGAGACGTTCCTGCCCAATGCCCGCGACCGCCCGGACCATTTCCTGTTGGCGATGCTGTTCGACAGGACAGGTGGCGCAGCGCGGGCTTCGATACTTACCGCAAGAGTGGCAGATCAGCTCGAGAACCTGCAGCGTGTCACCCATACAGATCTTCCTTCCGAATCATTTGCTACGATAAACTGTATATTTTTGCATTCGAAGATTCTGTAATATTGGTCACAAATTGAGCCGATTGGTCTACGGTTTTTGGAGGAAAATAGTCCGTTCTCACCATTTTCTCAAGTTCACCGCTGGACTACTGTGGTGATGGAGGAGGGGACCACGATGTCGTTGGCGTATGTAAACCATTCACCGCGAAACACGTCGCTGTTCACCGTGGAGCAGATGGCGAAGCTGATGTCGCATATGAGCTTCAGGGAGTACGCAACCCACACAACGATTGCGCGGAACCCGGACGAAATGTATGTGCTGTATATCAAATGGGGAAAGGTTCGATTGAACATTCTCACGGATCAGGGCAAAGAGGTGACGGTGTCTGCCCTGAACGAAGGGGATATGTTGTTTTGGGACGAGGCACTCAAGCAGGTGACCATCCGCACCAACGAACCCACCCGCATCGGCTGGATCAAACAGTCCGTGCTGGATGCATTGCTCAGAGAAGATCCCGACCTGGCTTCGACCTTCGTTCGCTGGCAGACTCGAATGAACGCCCTTGTGATGATGAAGTTGCGAGATCTCCTGCTGTTTGGAAAGCACGGCGCCCTGTCCGCCACGCTCGTACGATTGGCAAACACCTACGGGGAAACGGTGCCCGATGGCATTCGCATCCCTGTCCGGTTGACCAATGAGGAATTGGCGAAATTCATCGGGGCCACCCGTGAAACGGTGAACCGCATGCTGCGTTCGTACGTGGCCAAAGGGGTGTTGTCCGTCAAAGGTCCTCATATCGTCATCCACAACATGGCGTACTTGAAGTGTGAACACCAGTGCCTATCGTGTCCTCCCAACATCTGCCGCACCTGATGCGCACGCTTCGTCGCCTACCGCCACGGGAACGAGCACGCCGTGAATCCGGCAGGTGGGTGGACCGACGTCCGAGCGCTCGCCGGACCACCGTTCGAGCCGGTCAGTGCGGACAACACCGACGTCACCGTGCCCGCACCAACACCGGATCCCTCTCGGCGAGAATGGATTCAATCGCCTTGGCCACACCGCACTGGTCGTTGGACGCGGTCCACAGTGGAATCTCTCGCAGCACCGCGGCTTCCGCTTTGGCCATCGCGTAACCGCGCCCGGCGTGCCGCAACATGTCCAGGTCGTTCTCCGCGTTGCCGAAGGCTACCACGCGCTCCACGGGGATGTTGAGCGCCGAAATCACGCGTTCAATCCCGGTCCACTTGGTGACTCCGCTGCGCGTCATCTCAATCTCGCCTTCGCTGGTCCGCGCCATCTCAAACATCCCCCAGGATGCCAGTTCAGCGTAAACTTCGTCGATGCGATGGGGCAAAAAACCGCCAACAGTGACTTTCAGAACCGGATTGCCCTCGTCCTCCAGATACGCCTGCAGATGTTTGGGAGACACCACATGATGGCGCTGCAGCTGCCAGTGCTTGGGTGGAATCGGCAAGTTCGCCGGACATACCACCACGTGCTCTCCCATCGCCAAACAGTACAGTTGATGTTCTTCCACGAACTGCGCCAGGCGCGTCAACGACGCCTCCGGAATGGGGGAACGCTGAATATGCTGCCCTCCCGGCGTGTGAACTACATGCGCTCCGTTCAGCGCGATGAGCGGAGCGTTCAGTTGGAGATACCTGGCCCAGACCATCCCGGATTGGGCCATCCGCCCCGTGGCCAGGGTGACAAAGTGTCCTTTTTCCATCGCCCGTTGAATCGCAACCCACGTGTCTTCATCGACCGATTGCCTGGAGTTCAGCAGGGTTCCATCGATGTCAATGACAATGAACAACGGCCCTTCCTGCATTCGGAGCCCTCCCCATGCTGTTCTGCCCGCCGGGGAATCACAAACCGCTCCCCTCGACGATGGTTCCAAGAACAATATATCGAAGACTCGTGAATGGTCTGCGAATTTGCGGTGAAGTGATTGTAAATTTGTCACCGCTGTCTCATGTGATGCGACGAGCGGATCCACTCCGCGCTCCACGCGGTTCAGAATTTGAACTTCGCGATGGTCATCTGCAACGACTCCGCCATGTCAGCCAGAGAACTCGCGGAAGCCGTGACTTCCTCCATGGTCGCCACCTGTTCCTCCGAGATCGCGGAGACGTTCTCGATAGACTGTGCAATATTTTGTGCCACCTGGCCGAGTTGGTTGACTCGCACCGATACCGATTGGGCGTCGTCCTCCATGCCGGTGACCGCATTCGACACCTCTCGAATCATGCCCGCAACCTCGCCAACCGACAGGCTGATCTGGCCGAATGATTCCCCTGCGTGGTGAACCGCCTCCATCCCCTCTTCCACAGCCTGCTTACTCGTATCCGTGGAAGCAATGGCGCGGTGGATGTCGGACTGGATGCTTTCGACGAATTCGGCAATGCGCTTCACCTCGGCATCGGATCGTTCCGCCAATTTCCGCACCTCGTGGGCCACCACCGCAAAGCCGCGTCCGGACTCGCCGGCGCGCGCCGCTTCGATGGCCGCGTTGAACGAGAGCAGATGTGTTTGCCTGGAGATGTCGCGAATGGTGCCCACAATGTGCTCGATGCTGTCCGAATGCGCGCCGAGTTCCTGCACAATTTGGACCAGCGATTCCGCTTGGGTGTGAATCTCACGCATCTTTTGCACTGCGTTTGTGACCGCCTGCGTTCCTTGTTCGGACAGCGCGGTGGCAGTTTCCACCGAGCGCATGACCACCTGTCCGTCTTGGGCAATCTTCTGGATTTCCTCGCTCATGCCGGCAATCGCATGTATCGTCTGTTCCGTGTTGGCCGTGTGCTCCTGTGTTCCTGCAGCCACCTGCTGAACGGACGAGGAGAGGCCTTCGGACGCCCGAGTGGTCTCCTCCGCACTCGCCATCAACTGTTCCGCCGATGCGGCCAACTGTTCCGCCGTTTGGCCGATGGTGCCAATCATAGTGCGCAGGGACTCCGTCATCGCATTGAAGCTCAGGCCCACCCTGCCGATTTCGTCGGCCGTATCCACGGTCACCAGTTGGCTGAGGTCCCCTGCGCTGATGCGTTCCGCCGTATCGCCGAGTACGCGCAGTCGTTTCGCGATGTGCAAAGTCATCCACATGGCCGCCGCACCGCCGACAATCAATCCAATGACGAGGATGGTGAGCATTTCATAGAGCACCGGATTGCTCGCTTTGGCGATGTCAGACTGGTACATGAAACCAACGATTCTCCACCCCGTTGCCGGGTTCGAGACAAACGACGCCTGTTCCGGAGATCCGTTGTCTACAAACGACAAGTCCCCCGAATCCTTGGCAAACAGTTGATTCATCCAGTCGGCCTTGAGCACCGTTCCACTCTTCAGTCGGGGACTGGCAATGACCTCGTGCTTTGCGTCAAAGATGCTCAGGTATCCGTTCGTGCCAACCTTGATGCCCGATAGCGACTGGTTGATATTGGACGTGTCCACGTCGATGGCCACGACCCCTCGATTCTGCGGCAGTTCTTTGGCGATGGTGACCACCATGTGACCGGTGATGGCGTCCTGATACGGTGGCGTCACCACCGTTTCTCCGGCGTGCTGAACCGCATCCTGATACCAGGGACGAACCCGTGGATCATATCCTTTGGGCATGGCGTGATTCGGCGCCGTGATGAATTGACCGTCGGACATCCCAACATACGTGTTCAAGAGTCCGGCGTGCGTCGTCTGATATCGATTCAATACAGTGAAAATATCCGTCTGATTTTCAAGAGAAGATACACTTTCTGCCAAATTGTCAATATCCTGCTCTTTGCTCGTGAACGTCTCCTCAACCAATTGGTTTGCCATCGCAACACTTTGATCCGCACTCTGCAAAATCTGCTGGTGCGTGTTGGTACTCGCGGTCCTGTAGGAGAAAACGCCGACCGCCACCGTGGGCAGAATCAATACCCCCGCGAAGGCGATGGACAATTTCACCTTCAGACTGACCGCCCTTTGCGCCTTACCCTGTTTCACTGCATCCACTCCCCATTGCTTTCTGCAAAGTCTGTTTGTCGAATCGTTCGCGGCCGCTCTGCATGCGGACATGCTGGCAGGGCGGGACGGCGTGTCACCCCGCGGTTTCTTTATCTCTGCATCCTGCCCAAAAGAAAAATCCCATCTCGTTTCCGAAATGGGACCGACCGCGAAACGAGCAGCTGGCTGGCATGGCAGGTCCTTGTCCCCGCTGTAGCCCCTTTAGCTTTGCGTCGCTATTTTTCAATAGCTTTGCCCTTGAATCTGTCTGCGATTTTGCACCGACATTCCGAAGTACCATATTCGACAAACGCCTCAAAACTTCCTGCACATTGTGGCGAATTCCTTGGCCAATCTGTACAATTAGGAGGAGTTTTACCAAGCGTGTAGAAAAATGCATCCAACCACATCAATTCGTCAAGGGCAAAACTGTAGAAATACAGTGACGCAAAGCTAGAGGGTCTACGGCGTCCATCGACGCTATGACAGCCAGTTGCCGGATGAGACGCATCCCTTGTCGAAACCGGGATGCGCTTTTCTTTTCCAAGCCATTCCGGTCAAATCACGGCAGAAAGTATAGTAGAGGTGTGTCTGAGTGAGTGGGGACAAATCGCAACAGGTGGAAGCTCTGAATCGTCTGGCCGTCGAAGCCAAACACTCCGATGACGCCTTCTGTTCACTCTTGGATGAGCTCAGGCCTTCCCTGAATTATTACGTAGCGAGCTATGCACGCCAGTGGAATGTGGAAAAGGACGAGGTGGAACAGTGGGCGTTCATTGAGACGTGGAACGCCGTCCGGGCGTACGACCCGAATGGCATGTCGTTCTTCACGTTTTGGAAATGGGTCGTCACGAATCACATCAAGACCCGACTCCGGCGGCTCAAGTACGGGAAGCGGAAAGAGCCGGATTTGAAAGCTGCGCGCTTCGACTTTTCCGACGGGTGTGACAGCGAACATGAGACATGGTCTCGATACCAAGTGAGAATCGCCCTGCCGGAGACGGAATCAGCGGAAGATACGTTTCTGAAGGAACACCTCTTTCAAACCCTGCACAAGCAGTTGGCGGACGCCATGTCATCGTTGTCCGAACTGGAGATTTGGTGCACCAAATTGTTTTACTTTGAGGGATATTCCTACTTGGAGACGCAGCAGGCGCTTCAACTGCACTCGCGAAAACCGGTGGACAATGCGTTGGCAAGGGTCAAGAAAAAGCTGGGCAAGAACCAAGCGCTGTCCCAGCTCTACACGGAGCTCAAAGCCCTGTAGCGTATGCGCGTTACAACTGCGGTCGCGGTGAGCCCGGACCACGGGCCGACGAAGCCCGCGGCCGCTGCCGAAATTGTATATCTGGCTCAGGGAATCTCCTCGTATTCCAACTCCTCGTCCCGCGCCGACAGTTCCGGGAGCAACAGCTCAGCCTGAGAGGCGGGAAGCTCTTCCACCTGCCGCAGCTTTCGCTCAATCGTTCGGGTGCGCTTGGTCGCCGTTTCAATCGAATTGCTCGCTTCCTGCAGCTTCTTCTGGGTCTTTTGCAGGAGCTCTCCAAACGTACCGAATTGCGTCTTGATGGCTCCGAGCAGTTCCCACACCTCACTGGACCGCTTTTGGATGGCGAGCGTCCGGAATCCCATTTGCAGGCTGTTCAGCAGGGCCGTCAGCGTGGTTGGACCGGATATAATGACCCGATAGTCTTTCTGAATGCTCTCCATCAACCCCGATACGCGCAGAACCTCGGCAAACAGCCCCTCGATGGGCAGGTACATGATGGCAAAGTCCGTGGTGTTCGGCGGATTGATATATTTATCGTGGATGGACTTCGCCTCGCTCTTGATCCGGGTGAGCAGCGCTTTTGCCGCATCGTTGAACGCCTGGCTGTCTCCGGCATCCTGGGCGTCCAGCATCCGCTGATAATCCTCCATGGGAAACTTGCAGTCGATGGGCAGGTACACAATCTGCTTCGAATCTTCGCGACCCGGCAGTTTCACGGCAAACTCCACGCGCTCCGCCGATCCCCTCTTCGTCGCCACGTTCTTGTCGTACTGCTCGGGAGACAGCATTTGCTCCAGCAACATCTCCAGCTGGACTTCTCCAAACGTTCCCCTCGTTTTCACGTTGGTCAGCACGCGCCGCAGATCTCCTACGTTGGCCGCCAGCGACTGCATCTCACCGAGCCCTTTGTGCACCGCTTCAAGCCGCTCGCTCACCTGCTTGAACGACTGGGCCAACCGCTGTTCCAGGGTAGCGTTGAGCTTCTCGTCCACGGTCTGGCGCATTTGCTCGAGCTTTTTGCTGTTGTCTTCCTGCAGCCTGATGAGCCGTTCCTCCACGACGTTGCGAACCCCGTCGAGCTTCCGCTCATTCACTTCCGTGAGGGCGTTCAGCTGTTTCGAGAACGCGTCCAGCAAGTTCTTCTGCTGGTTCCCCTGCTGTTCGAGGGCTTGTACCAGCGTCTGCGACAACTGCGTGGACATGGTGGTGAATCCCGTCTGCAGTGTCTGCGTCATGCGCGTAAAATTGCCGCCCAGTTCCTCGCGGATCAATTTCGACTGCTGCAGATTGTCTTCGCGCAGTCGCCGAATTTCGGATTGCACCAACTGGCCGAGGTCCTCCTTCACCTGTGCCAGCGCGCCACTGAGATCCGCGGTGGGCGCCTTGCGGCTGAATTGCATCACCAACAGCAGAATTTGAACGACGAGGACAGCGCCCAGCAAGACATCAATCATCTGCCAAACCTCCCTGTGAAATCCACGAGTCATCCGGACGTCCGGCGCAGTGTTTTTTCCACCATATCGTATCACGGACAGGCCCAAGCTGCTCGGCCGAATGCACACAGATTCCGCATCCTGTTCCACTGAAAAAAATTCTATTGATTACTTGGTTTTGGATGCGGTGCGGAAATCATCCTGTGCATTGCTTGACGATCCCAGCATCAAACCGATACATTACTTACTCAAGTTTCGCACCCGGTCTGAGTCAATAAATCCTTGGTGCGACTGGGATTTCAGGCGCTGAAAAGGCAAAAACACCCTCATTTTCTGGTAGACTGAAGTTGACGAGACAACAATCTACAGAGAAGAGGATGTTTTCCCTTATGGTACGTGAACCTCAACACCAAGATCAACTCCAATCCATGGTTTTTGCCTTTTTCAAGGAGTACAGGATAGCAAGACTCCTGAAGCAGTCGAATGTCACCAAGCAAGCTGGTATTGCTGTTCTGGATGTGTTCCGAGCTATATTCAGTCTCGTATTCACTCAGCGAAGCCTGAACCGTTGGCTAAAGCAGTCAG
>NZ_AUCA01000040.1 GCF_000429525.1 Alicyclobacillus contaminans DSM 17975
TCACCTCCTTGCGGCGCTGGTTGAGCGGCCGGCGTAGTCACTGCCGGTTTGGCGCCGAGGTCTTGCATCAGCCTGTCCCACGGAAACTTAGGGCCAGGGCAATCCGCGCGGTTCACCGAGTCGATCTCGTTGTGCCCGATGACGTGAAGCCTATCCGCCGGGATGCCCCACTTGGCGATAAGCTGCCGATGCAGCCACAGCGTGGCCTGGTACTGCGCCTCCGTCAGCCCGTCACCCGGCTGGCCCTCATGCTCTATGCTGATGCTGGAGGCGTTGAGGTGCCCTGCGAACTGCGAGTACAGAGCCCACGTTGGCCTGTTGGCTTGTCCATTGGCCCAGGCGGTATCGGTGTCTTTCACGTACTGATGGATGCTGCCGTCCTTGCCCACACCGTAGTGCGCGGAGACTTGGCTGGACGAGTTCTGGAACCATGAGTCCGTTCCAGAGAGAGTCCCGTCCATCACGTGATCCACGATGAACGCAGGTTTGTAGCCCATGCGGCCGGCGTAGAAGTTTGGGCTGCCGATCCACTGGATGCTTGGCAAATCAACCGCCTCCTTTCGAGATAAAAAACAACGCACCAATCGCTCCTGCGATGAGTGCGCCGCCGACTGTACGCCATAACCATGTCTGATGCTCCCTGGTCTCCTTTGCGATTTCCAGTGCCGTCTGTGCCGTCTGGAGGGCGGTACGGCTCACTTCCTCTAGCTTCTCTGTATCTTGCGCGCCCTGTTCAAGCCGCTGCAGTCGCTCGTCCATACGTTGCACGCTGGAGCCCACCTCCAAAAGACGGTCGTAAATCTCGCGAAGTCCTATCGTGACTCCTTGTTCCACCCTTCCACCGCCTTTCCCATTGCTTCATGCTGTCACCACGGGCCGACTTTTCTCAGCAACTGTGACTCCGCCACGTCTGCCGGCGCCGGGTACCGCACCTTCGGGCACAGTTCCACGCCAGCCACCCGGTACGCATCCGCAGCCAGCGTGCTGCAGATCACGGTGTGGCGCTCACGCCACGGGAGCACGATGCCGAGCGCATACCGTACCCACTCGATTACGAGCAGCCAGTAGTCGTAGTGCTGGCCGATGCGCAGCTTTGCGGCCGCCGCAATTCGGCATCGCTGCTCGACCGTAAGAGTGTCGCAACGGAACAGGTCGGCCTTCCCAGCGTACACTCCGGCATCCTGATAGCCGACGCGACGGAATCCCTGCGCCTCGACCAACTCGTTCGCACCGGTGACCACGGCCACATGCGAGTATCGGCTATGCGTGATCTCCTCGATTGCGCGGCTCACGAGGTCCGAGTCACGAACGAGCAGCAGGTCACCGACGAGCGGTATGACCATGGCCTCACCTCCATTTTTGGGCATAAAAAATAGGCCGCTTGGCCTATCGACTACCATGCCTATTGAAAAACGCCTATCCTCTCTACCGGAAAACCAAATCGGTAGGGGCGCAAGAAAACATAGAGTTGGGGTTAGTGATCCTATCGAATTCCTTTCTTGATAGGGGTGCTAGTCTACCAGCTGATCGCGTTGACCGCGTCCACCGTCGTCGCCGCCTGCACCTGCTGCTCCAAGCTGTCCCAGTGCATATAGTTGTTAAGATAAAAAGTTTGGGCGTCCGTGCAGAGTTGGTCGGCTTGATCTACAGTCAGCTTTATGCGGTTTCCTTCCGTATCCTTGACCTGCAACGGGAAGGAATTCTGTGCCGCGGTATTCCCCGCCTTCGCTGACAGCACCATACCTCGTAGCCAATCCCAGTGTTGCTGGTCAGTCTGCGAGAACCCGTAGGTACGTTGGCTGCCGTCTGCTGAGGACTGGAACCCGGCCAGCAGTGATGATTGGAAAGACTGTTGGAGTTCAGCGATCTTGGCTTGTTGTGCTTGGACCAACAATTCGCTTTCACTCGGCGGAGGAGGAAGTTGAAATGTGATCTGCTTCGTCGTCGGATCGTACACTCCATACGTCCAGTTTTGCAGCAGACCCGGCACTGTCGTCTCATCTATCAGCGCAACATTCGGTGGGAAATGTGTCAGATCTAGATCGGGATCGGCCACCGCTATGTTGGTCAACTTCCCCGTTTGGTCGTACTCAATTAGTACCATTTACATGCCTCCTTAATACCAGATAACCACTTTCCCATTCGCGCCGTTTCCGCCCTTACCAGAGCTTCCACTAGTTATAGTAGAAAAGTAAGAAGCGCCTCCGCCGCCTCCGGCCGCTACATTCGTTGCATCTGCGCCGTTCGCGTTGATACTTGTTCCACCGGTTCCTCCAGACCCCATATTGGAAGAACCGCCGTTGCCACCCGGCGTCCATACGTTTGTCGAATTTGTAGTTGAGCCTGAACCCGCATTTCCGTTGACTCCTATAGGTGCAGTGTACGTACCGCCGTTGCCACCTGCGGACGTTACAGGGGACCCGGAACTAGACGCCATACCTTGTGTTCCACCCGCACCTCCGAGTGCTATTAAACCTCCTACAGCCGTATTACCTCCATTCGTCCCTATATTGCCAGATTGCGTTGCCCCGATGGTTGACACTGAGACTGGTGTACCACCTGCACCTCCTAACCCTATAGTTACCGGAATCTGTTGTCCGGGAGTGACGGAGATCCAACCTTCTGCGTAGGCACCCGCGCCGCCGCCTCCTCCGCCACTGTAGTACTTAGTCGTACCTGAGTTTGTAAACCCCGCTGAACCACTGCCACCGCCACCACCGCCGCCCCAAAGTTGGACGAAGATACGGTAGACACCATTAGGTACGGTAAACGTTCCGCTTGAAGTGAACGTCTGACTACCAGTATTGGGCACACTGCTGGCCGCAGCATAATAACTTGGTGGTTGGCCGCCTAGCTGATTAGCGTTAGCGGCGGTCGTTGCGTTTGTAGCATTGGTAGCTGTATCAGCAGTGGAGGCATGTGATATAGTCAATTGACCGTTCTCATCAAACTTGACAATCGCACCGGGTGTCGGTGTAGATGTTGGCTTTGTCGCTCCATATCCTACCGTCTGTTGCAGCGCAATGACTGCATCCTGCAGATTGTTGATCGTACCGGCCAAGATGGTCTCACTTGCGTTGTCCTGGTGAATCGGGAACTGGTCAATGCCGTTTGGATAGTTTGTAGTCATGCGCTGGCCACCTCCGTCCATTGGATCTCAATTTTGTTGTACTGCTTGTGGTTGCGCGTCGGGATGGTATTTGTGGGACTGTAGCAGTCCACCATCATTCCCCATCCTTCATCCCCCCTCAACAGAAGCGGTTTATGCGCATCAATCATGCTCTGTAACGTCTGGTATTGCTCATAGGGCGTCTGCGTCGTCATAAACTGATCCACGACCCATCCAGACAACTTTCCAGTACGGTATCGCGTCGGCGCGTACGCCACCACAGGATATCGCCCAAATGTCTTGTATTCGTTCCGTCCATAGTTCGTCTGGATCTCCACATCACCAACATTCAGGTAGAACTGGAACGACACGCCGGTATCAGGATCCGTTAACCACCACCCATCAAAAGAAACAGACCCCTGAACAATCATCGGGGGCCCGGAGTTTCCGTTTGCATCGTATGGGACAATGTTGTACTGATATGTGGCGTCAGCTAAAGGTGTGGAATCTACGAATGACAGGGTTGGGTTTTCTGATTTCTGCACGGTTCCCAACAGTTTTTGCTGACCGTTGTATAACCGCACGATCTGCCAATGATCGATGGCCGTACCGGACACATCGCCTCCTTCCAAAGTTCCGTCAAAGTTTGCAAGGAACATGGTTTGGTAATCGTAAGTCTGCTGTATTGAGTTCAGGTAGATGGACTGGATATCATTGTCTGTCAGCAGCTTCCCCGTCAACAACGTTTGATCAAACAACATGTTGGCCTCTTGTCCATCTGCCGGTGCGCATCCCACAAATACCGTGTTTAGATCTTGCACAGTCCCAGACACCGAACTCGCATAGGTGCCGCTGCCATACGTCGCTTTACCATAGGTGTTTGGTGGATTGGCCGTATATGCTTGTGGGGTGATTTTGTAGACTTCACCACCGATGCAAACGAATGCAGCAATCGTAGACTCGTCCTGTCGAAGGGCGACCATGCCTTGCGCTCCCGAAGAGAATGTGACCGCCTCTGACTTTGTTGTTATGGACCGACCATTGATGCACTGCTCCAACACGAACTTCGAGTCAGACGGATCATAGCGAAGTTGAATGAAGTTCAGTGAATTGGAGTGGAGATGTGCTATGACTTGGTGGGCGGTCATCATATTCGATGCCTGATTGGTGATAAACCAACTGAGATATACGAACTCCGCGAACGCCGTTAATTGCCAATACACCTTTTCCCCATAGGCAGCTACTTGGATGGCCTGCCCCCACTTGCCTTGCCTGTAGGTTGGCCCTGGCCCCAGATACGTGGCTGGATTTTCCTGTGGATTGTGCCAGTCAAGCCTGATCGCTGCCGCCTCGGGTAATGGGGTTGCGCTGATGCTTGGCGTCTGCGACGGACTGGTATAAGCCACTGTGAATGGAACTTTGGCAGAAGTTGCACTTAAACCATCCGCACTCGTCACGGTCGCCTGAGCGTAGTAATTCCCGTTGCTAAGGCCGTTCACGGTGAACAGGTTTGCTGTGTTGAACAACGTTCCAGAGTCCGCAACGATAGTCGATTGGTCACTGCCATATACCACGATCCGATAACTCTGTTCCAGGACTCCCTGTGCCTGCGCATAGGAAGCTGTCACCTGCACGACATTGGATGCTACCGTTTGCGAAACCGTTGGCGACGTGATGGTCACCGAAGGCGTCGATGAACAGGTGAACACCACATATGTTGACCATGGCGACGCATTCCCCACCGAGTCCGTATACATCACGCGAACTTTGTACACGGTTCGGTTTACCAACGTATTGGCCGGAATCGTATACTGCTGCATCGTAGTCGTTATTGTGCCTGTGTCGAGAACGAGCGCGTTCGTCGAGTTGTTGTAGATCTGCACTCGGTATGACGCCTGGTGTACGGTTGAATCCGGCGACGAAAAAAGCCACGTCAACGTGGCTGCTTGGCTGGCATCAAAGTTTGAGATGTTCACTTGTGACGGTGCGTATGGCGCGGTCAAAATATCACCCCCTAATCATGCAAGTTTCCTTGCGAGAACGAACATATCAAGGTTGTTGAAGTTCACGCACATCACCCATACAGGCGTGTTTGCAGTGACGTTCGCCGCAATATCAGGATTCACCGGTATGTTCGTGGCCGCGGTGGTTGAGCCGTTCAGGAAGACGTTAGCGAACGTGTTCCCATTGCTCGTTGTGACTGACTGCACAACACCTGGGATCAACAACCGTGGTATTCCCAAGTCACGCAATCTCTTGTCGATGGCGTTATCGATATACTGCTCCAGCCAACGTATGGCGTCCATGTACTCTGCACTATTGGGCAAAGTTTCTCACCTGCCATAGGTATCCTGTGTGGTATGACGAGTTATCGACCCCGAGCGGCAACGTAAAACTGACCACTTGGTACTTGCCGCTTGTCCCGTTGTTTTCGTCGATAATCTCGTACACATCGTCTATGTCCATGAACGGCACCGGGAACATCTTAAAGTTCAGTTTCTCCACGACTTGCAACCGTTTCTTGTACTCGTATTGGGCACGATACATGGCCAAGTCTTGTGTTGTGATGACGGGATCCGGGTTGCCGTCGTTGTGCAGGTACACCCGTTTTCCAATGCGCTGAATCGATGTTGGACTGTTTGGATCCGTGTCTTGCAACACATAAGAAACGGTGGCCACCTGGGATGAGCCACCGTATACCACGATATAGTTTGCAAGATTCGAGTCGTCACATTGCCTCTGTGCTCCAGCCCATATGTTGAATCCGGAGTTCTGCGCAGAAAGCGTCAGCAATGGCGCCGTCGTCGTCGGGTCAATAGGGGCATGCAACCGCAGGTAGCCATTCACATCGTAGTAGATCTCCCAAGTGATGATACCGGCCAGATCGCTGATGATCTGGCTGTAGTCCGTATTGGCTGGCCAGGACATGTCGTAAGGAACAGTTTGCTGGTTGCTAGTGTCATCGAGCGCGAACATCGTTTCAATGCCGTTCAACACCGCCTTGATCGCGGTTGCGATGTCCGTTCCCTTTTTGACGACGATGATATCCGTACACTTACCGAGGTAGTCCATCTTGTCGCCGCCAGAAAACTCAACTTCATTTTGATAATTGTCCGAAGCATCCGATGTAGCAATGGGGAGTGAGCACGGGAACACGCCTTGCGGTATCCACTCCCATGCCCCATTTACCCATATGCCATAGTAGACCTTGAACAGCTTGTCTAACCAGATCAGCTTATCTGGTCCCCACGTAAACTGGCCTGATGTGTTGGTCAATTTAATGTCTAGGCTGCGGACCGCCTTGCGAGAGTTGTCACACGTGATCTGACCGTCAAAGATTTCATCCATGAACTCAGCTAACACATTGTAGTTTCGGTCAAGCACCTGCAACTTCATATTGCGTTGAAAAATGCCTCCGTTTTGGTACAAAGCCAAGAGGTCGGATGATACCGTGATCATCAGCCACTCCTCCCATGCTGCGCCAACTGTTGCACAAAAGCTGTCAAGCTCTGCACAAATGACTGACCATCTGTCACGCTCGGCAAACTCACATTGCTGATGCTGATCGTGGTCGAGTTCGTGGTGGACGATGTCGGCGCTGTGAAGTTTGGCACGGATATGGACGGCGCCGGAACCGTTGGGATGGATGGAGCGGACACCCCAATGGACGTGCCACCAGCATTCTGCAGCCCCATCAACTGTGCCATTGCCGCCGCGGCCTGTTGAGCGGCCGATGTAACTGAGTTGTACTGAGAGACCATCTGACCAGCGAATTGGGTTGTGATGTCTAGGGCCTTTGACAGCCCATTCTGCAAGATGAGGTTGTCAGCCTCCTGCTTCAACGTATCCTGTTGCAGACGATATGACCAGTAGTCGTCCAGTTTCTGCTTGGCATCATTGTAGTAGTTGTCCAACGTCTGGAGTTGATCTTGATATTGCTGGTCCATCTGCGATTTATAGTCCTGCAGGTTCTGAACTTGACTGTCCAGGGCATCTTTCTGGTCGTTCAATTGCTGTAGTTGCTGATCTTGCTGGATTTTAGTTTGCTGCTCCGCTATCTGCTGCTGTAGTTCGGCTGCTTTCTCTTGGTCATAGGTCCACTGGACATTACCGTTTTGGTCGATAACTTGATACCGCGTGTCCGCCATGACCTGTTGCAGCTGAGTTTGCAGGTCCTGCAGTTGATTGACCTCATCTTGTGCATTCCACTGTTCCTGCAGCGCCTTGGTGACGTTATCGATTGCCGTGGCTTGATCCTGCAGGCTTTTGATCTGATTGTCGATGGACGTGTCGAAGTCCGACTGCGCCTTTTGGATGATGGACTTTTGATTGTTGTACCAATCCTCCAGGATCTGCTCTTGACTCTTCTGCTCATCTTCATAGGCAGACTGCAAGTCCGAGATGATCTGCGATTCAATATCCGCAGCCGCCTGCGCCATCGAGTCTTTGTCCTTCTGGATGGCCTCGTTGTTGCTGTTCAAGGACTGCGTGAGCTGGTCCAGTTCCTGACGCAGACTGTAGATGGACTGATGGTATGTGTCTCCGTCAATCTTCCCGGCCTTGAAATCGGAAGTAACCTGTTTGATCTTCTCGCTCACATTATTGATGTCACCCTGTAACACCTTGTTCTCCGCTGACAGTGCGCTGATGTGGTCGTTATACGCCTTGACCTCATTGGTGTAGTCCGACATGACCGTGGACGCCGCTTTGGTGTCCGTGATGTTCTGCTTCAGGTTGTTCATGGCGGTGGACAGCGCATCGCTCCACTTGGTGACCGCGGCCTGCGCGTTGTTCACGGACATCGTATAGGGCTGCAGGTAGTAGTCGTCGCCCTTCTGGATATTGTCTATCTGCTGGAGGTATGCCTGCATCAGTTCCTGATGTGTCGGGCCCGTCGCCTTTTTCTTAGATGAGCCAGACCCGCTTTTCGTCGAACCTCCACCGCCGCTACTCGGCGTCCCCAGCGCTGTGCCACTGCCGAACGGATCCGGTATGCTCATGCTCACCGTTGCGTTCGGATTGGCGTTGTGTTGGGCCTGGATGTTTTTGAGTTGCGACACCAGATTCTCTGCGTCACTTGCCTTTTGCTGCGCCTGTTTCAGGGCATCCTTAGCCTGCTGCTCGATGGCTTTTTCCTGCGCGATCTGGGACTGGAGTTGCTTTGCCCTGGTATCATCAGCAAACGCCTTTGAACCTTGCAGATCTGCCATGGCCGGAGAATTTGCAGTTGCATCCGTAGCAGTTTTAGCAAGCAACTCCAGTGCTTGCGCTTCCCGTGCATACTGCGCTATGCGCGCTTCCGACTGTGAGATAGTCTCTTGCGTCAGCTTCGCTTGATTGTCTGCCTGCACTTGCAGAGCCTGGGCCGCTTTGATCATGTCGTTGATCATGCTGCTGATCTCATCATCCATGGCCTTTGTGACATTTTTGCTGGCCATAATCTGATCGGCAGCTGACTTACCAACGATGGCCGTCAATTGCTCGTGGATATCCGCGAGTTCTGCCTGTGCTTGCTTATACTGCTGAGAACCTTCCTTTGCAGTGTCGAGAGCCTGTTTGGCTTGGTCGTATGCCTTCTTCAATCCCTGGATCGTATTGATGTTGTTCACCATCGTGTTTGCATTGGATTGCTCCTGGGCAATCTCTTGCTGGAGTTTGACCGACATATCTTGGGCGGACTGTGCAGCTTCCTGCGTCGCTTTCGTGTGTGCGCCAATGGCAACCGTCGCAGCTGCCACAATCGGGATGAGCACGCTCAGACCCATCGTGATGCCTGCGGCTGCTGCGTCCAGTGACATCATTCCAGCTGCAGCCGTTTCAGCAGCGGCCCCCTCTGCTTCAATAGCTGCACTTGCTGCGGTAGATGAAACAACTTCTTCTTCATTGGCAGCAACATCAGCTTGCGTAGCGATGGTCTTGGCTTCCAAATCGGCGGTGAACGCGGTGGTTGCACCGGCCATACTCACAACAGATGCAGTGGCTGCATTTGCTGCCGACGCCCAAAATTGAAGGCCATTCCTAACCACATTGAACAACGATGACAAAGTATTTAGAACGCCGGTGAGTGTTCTCCCAGCCAACAGAACTCCAGCCAAACCTGCTGCCGACCAACCAAGCCAGGTAGGCACCTTTTGCAGACCGTTTATGAAGTCATCGAGCCCTACAACAAGGCCCTTCAGGACATCACCAATTCCACTCGAACCATACGCCAGGTTGTATGAGAGTTGTGAAATGGAGTCCTTTAACCGCTGTAGTTCAACAGAGAGAGTGTGCATTTTTGCTGCTGCAAGCGTCTGCGTTTCTCCAGTGCTGTTCACCGATATGTTGTAAGCATCCTGGAGGGTCGTTAGGTCAGACACCGCGGCTCGGAGCGTGTCAAACTGATACTTGCCGCCAGCAATGGTTGAAAAGTATTCAGTCTGCGAAACAGTCGCATGTTCGGCCGCTTGGGACAGTTCGAGTAGAAGATCCCAGATGGGTTTCAACTGCTTTTGTCCGTCGGCACCGATTGTATACATGCTAATTCCGAGCGCGTTGAATGCCGCTTCGACCTTTGGAGAACCACTGGCAATGTTATCGAGGACAGACTTCCACATGTTGCCTACCACTGTCACTTTTGTTACTCCGCGTTTCCGCGTGGCGGGATTATTAGTACCCGCTCCATATGTCGCCATATGGGTCAGACTATATCATCACCCTGATAAGTCAGGGGCGCGGCATGTAGTCGTTGAGGGGTCAGCCATGACTTCCCTGCGGATTGACTGCACCTTTCGATTTTTACCTTTGCGTGTTGGCGAGACACAGGTACGAAAGGATACTCAGTGTTTCCCGCATATAGCCGCGTTTTCGCTACCAGCTTACGCTGCGTAGGGGGCAAGTGATTTACCCGTTCTACCACTGTTACGCACGCCAGCAGCCACCAGTGCAGACAATTGATCAACGTTGAGACCAACTTGTTTGGCACTTGCAGCCGCACGTTCAAAGCCATCAGTCAGATCCTGAGTAGACACTGAGACGCCATGGCTTACTGCCGTCCACGAGTCGATGATCTTCATGCTCTTAGTGTAGGCGTCGTTGGCATCGGTGATTTTCATGCCGAGTGCCTGCAAACTGGACTCAACAGCCCTATTGGCATCTGCTACATTCAGATTGTCCACGATGGAAAGCAGTGTTGAGTTCCTAGTCAGTGTCAGCGCTGTATCAACATCCTTGTACTGCCGGGCCCACAGCTTTCCGGCATCAGTCACATCTTGGACAGTTGTACCGTATTCCTTGGCGATCTCTATGAACTGATTGGTGATCTCGTTAAGTTTTTGCTGGGTGTCAGCTTGATCTCCGAACACTTGCTGAAGTCCTGCTGCGGAGTTTTCCACGTCGATAATACCTTGCTTGACACTCTCGAATAAGGTACTGAATGCACCGAACATCAGCATGTCCTTCGCCATTTCCTCAGGGGATATGCTGAAACCTGAGGAATGAGAAGAGGTTGACCCGCTAAGAAACGTAGCCGGTGCGCCTTTGTTGACCATGGATGAAGCTGCACTTTCTTGGGCGGCCGCTTCCTTTTCGTAGGCATACATGGTCTTCAGCAGTTGCATCTTCTTGTTGATGTCAGCCTCAAACCGCTCATAGTCCTGTTCGTAAATGGACGCCAGCTGAGCAAATGACTCTTGGGCTGACTGCAACTGCAGATCATGCAGCATTTTTACCTGTTGCACCTGCCTATCGACCGATGCATAGTAGTCTGCTTCCTGCTTTTGGAGCGCCTTTTCCCACCAGTCGATGTATTCCTGATCCGCGGCCATTTTTCGATTCTTCATGTCTATTTCCGTCTGCATCTGGAAGTCATAGTATTTGGAAAGCTGGGTTTCAGCAGATGCAATGGCGTTTCGGAGTGCCTGGTCATTTATGAATCCGACACTGGTTGATGGATCGAGTGCGGGTGCATACGTTTGGCGTAACCCCTGCAGTTGCTCAAGTAAATCCTTCGCCGATATGGAGCCTTCTTTGAATTGGGTGTTCAAGTCTTTTATGGCATTCCTCAGGTTAAGGACCGCTCCATTGGCCTGCTGAATGTACATATCTGCCCCGTTTTGCGGTGCGCGGAAAGCATTCTGAAACTCATTTCCAGCCTGCTTGAGGTTGGAGTTGAACTGGTCATATGCATCTTGCGCGAGCTTCAATTGGGCCTGCCAGTCTGATATATCAATGGTCAGTCGGGCCGCGACTTTATTCACGACTCCGGACTGAGTTTCGTCAGCCATTGTGCGCACCTCCAATAAAAAAGAGCCTTATCGGCTCTTTCGATTATGCTTCGTTCACTTGATTTGGCTTTGTAAATCGCTTAAGTACTTTTGAATTCCATCTCCGGCATTCTGCATAAATCGTGTCGCGTTGTCGATGTCTTTTGACGCGTTTCCAGAGTTCAAAAGCGAATCTTCAAATGCCGACTCGGAATTCATTAAGTCAGTGATAGCCTGTACGAATACTTGATGTTCACTTGCCATAGAATCGGGCGGCTGCATCGTCAATGCCTTCGTCTTGACGCCCTCTAACTGCGTTTGTAAGGTCCCCAATTCATTTATACCTTGTGTCACCCCATAATGACCCGCATTGTAATCCTTGATGAAATCGGAATATGCCTTGAATTGCTGATTGAATTGAGAAATCAAGGCGTTCACAGAGTTGTAATACGATGAAGCATCACTTGATGATGTATCAGTCGTGGTTTGGCTACTATTCGTCGTCAGAGAATTGTTATTAGTGGCCGATGCACATCCAGATAATGATAGACAAACGAGTGATATCAGCATCCATTTCCGCATCCCCGCTACCCCCATCACAGCATATTCGACTCTTCGAGTATCTTCTGCAGATCATTCCGGTTCACCGGAACGATCCGGTTTTCTATGGCGAATTTATGGGCGCTAAACTCGAAGTCAGACATGCAAATGAACCAACCACTGTCTAGGTCAAGGTTCTTCATATGGGCATGGAATATGACCATGTCTTCCATATCAATCGGTCGCATTGGCGCCCAAGACTTGCACCGGACCAATGAATGTTCGCGGCCCTTGTGAATGATCATCTGAAAACCCGAATGATTCGGCGCTCTCTCCACGCGGTAGCCATTCAACTCAAACATGTGGTGTATAGTTTCCACGAAAAGCTCATGGTCCACCGTTGTGGCCGTGAACAAATCCGGTTGGATGACACGATGCAAGATCATCACCCCAACATGCCTAGTGCCCACATTCTACCACGAGGAAAACTTGTCCATCCACATCATACCGAAAATTCGTTCGGTATCATGCAGAGGGGCAATCATTCTTGTCCCTCAACTCTGCGCATCATCGCTTGATACTGCTCACCCCATAAACGAGCGGCCTCAATTGCCTTCTGTACGGACTGTCCGAAACCATGCAACGCTTCAAGGCACAGTCTCAAGTCGTCTTCGGACAGCTTCATATCATCTTCCATGACAGCACACCTCCTGTAAAGGAATTACATCACCCCCATCGAATTGACTTGGTGTTCGGCCATGTCATAGAAGATGGGGGTGATAATGATGGACATGAAGGTCAAAGATCTCTTTGATGTCGCCAGGTTCGCACAGGCCGCCAAAGCAGCAGGTGCACATGGGATATTTCTCCTTGACACCAGAGATACCGTTTCAGGGTTCCTCGGATTTATCGGTGCGAACGACACATCTTTTGCAGAGGCCACGCCTAAACGGAGTTTTCGATTCCGTTTGTGCACATCCATCGGGACAGTATTTGGTCAACAAGTCGCGTCTGACGAATCCGAAGCTCAAGCATTGTCAGAGACCATAAATGTCATAACTGACATGTTCCCTCTGGTTAGAGCGACGCTTTCTGAGTCCAACGAAACATTCACTTTCACTTTTGATGAGTGAGTATAGCGTGCAATTCGATGCAGCGGGTAAGTTGTTTATGGAGTTCCACTGCAATCTCCTCAACAACGCCCGCTGCAAGCATAGCCTTGATCGAACGAATTTGCTCTTCAATAAGCGTCACGCTTTCCATCTATTCCCCTCCTCACATCCCAAAGCCAAGCAAGTCTTGCAGCGTTGCTTCTTTGTCTTCGTCGGGCACGTCTCTGCCAGCCAGGCGCACCTTAAATTTCATGTCATCGCCTATCGCACGCATCACGAAATGCACCTGACGCAACGTCATGCGGGCGACTCGCTCTGGAGGTATGCCCAAGAACGCCAGCTTGGCAATCACTTCATCCCATGACAATGATTCTTTTCCGTCACCCTTGTTGCTCTCCGGCCGGTCGTAGGTTAAGGCCCAGAAATCGCGCCAGGAAGTCCATTACCTCCCTGCCGCCATCGGCTACCGTGACTTTGCGCCGCAATTCCTCTTTCGGGATTTTGCGGCCACATGCGATGAACAATAACTCCTCGAACGCCTCTTTGGCTTCCTCGTTGCCCGGGAGATAGCAGCCCTGGATGCTCAGGCCGGAGCCAAGTGACTTCGCCCAATGTTGTATGGCGTCCTCGAGGTCGGCAAGACAAGCAGGGACGCAGGGCAATTGCGTCCCATCGCTGAACTTGATGACCTCGCCGAGTCCAAGCGCTTCCTTGATCGGCGTGTTTTTAGCCACTGGTCATCACCCCGCGAACTTCGCCTGTGTGATGATGGAGATAGCAGGCAAGTTTCCTCCCGGGTCGAGGACATTCAATTCCACGGAGTTACTTGATGCCTTCTGACGTTCCATGGACATCGACCAGGTGCCAATCATCTGACAGGAGTTCACAACAAACGTGATTGGCACGAATTTCTTCGATGGGTCTTCAGAGTTCACGACCTTCCCCTGTGCAACCAGTTTGTATGATCCAGGGATCGAGGTGGTGAGGACATCGATCTTTCCACCGGTCGTGATGTCTGTAGTGTAAGAAACGACCACAGACTTGCCAGCATCCGCAGTGCTGCACGTGAGCGTTGATTCCCCGCCAGACGGATTTTGATATTGGCCTGCTGTTGGCGAAGAGGCGACCCCTTGAAACAGTTTCCCATCAGAGACGCTCATGATGGACACAGTTGTCACAATCTCGGAAATTGGCGACGTTAAGGTCAAAGTACCATCCGCTGCGACGGTCAAATAATCAACCATGGCCTGTTGTACGGCAGAACCACTTGCGGCCACCGTCACATTCGCGCCAGTCAGCGCGCTGGCTGCAGCCAAAGGCAACTCGGAGCCTTGGAGAGTGACCTTAGGCGCACGGTCTGCTGAGATGTTGACGATGGGATACATGCCAGGGCCAGCATTGACAGGCGTCAACTTTCCGTCGATGTCAAGCTTGATCGAATCCATCTTGGTGAACGGCGCCTTGATTGCCCCCGTTACCGGATCCAGAAGGACAGCATTACCGACGTTCGGGATGATCAGTGCCAAGGCTATCTACCTCCTTTTCGTTATCCAACAAAATAAGAGACATCGAAGTACACTCGATGTCCCTTTACACCTGTGATGCCTGTTTTGAACGATGTGTCGTATGCCATGCGGCTGACGAAGAAACCGGGCGGCTCCCAGTTCTGCATCAGCGCCAGCGCCTGTTCGTACATCTTACGTGCCGTGTTGCCATCCTTCGCGAAACAGTCAATGACCACCTTGCCGAGGTACACGGTCGGTGTTCGGACGTCCGCTTTACCCGGGCGGATGTAGAGCAGGCACATCGGGATGGTGCTTGTCGTGACGATGCCGTCTGTTTCCTCTTCCTTCACGATCTTGGTTGCCTTTGTTGCGTTGTCCGTCGATGTGGTGAGTCTGAGGAGCGAAAGGAACGTCGCATCGTTCGCAAGCAACTTCCACACTTGGTCGAGCAATTCCGCAGAGCCCACATAACCACCCCCTATACCAAGAAGGCGCCGAAGTTGAACGTCTCCAGCACCCCGTTGAGTTGGTCGATGATGAGCGCGCGATTCGATTCCAAGGCATCGCGTATGAAGTGCAGCGGCGGCTTGGGTTGAAAGGCACCGGGCCCAACGTGCGTATCCGCCCACTCGCGAAACGCCGGGTCATGCTCCACCAAGTCCTCCAGGCTGATGCCGGCCAGTTTACCGGACGACTCATGAAGGGCACCATCAAGCCCGAGATATGGGCCCTCCGGCCGGCCGGTGATGTCAAACCCATCGCGTACCGGGTTCCACAGTTCTGAACCCATGTATTGCGCCAAGTCCGGATTCGTGCGGTCCATCAGTGAACCGCTGCCCCACTCAGCCAACCACGCTTCCCAGTGGTCTGAACCAATCTGTCCGTCAATCAGTCCGGACTGCGCCAGACTGGTCAAACTCGCCTGCAGCGATGCAGAGACTTCCGGGTAATCCCCGCCAAGGTTTGCGCGCGCGTTCTCCAGCACTGTGTCGGCGAGGTCTTTTACCACTGCCTCCAGCGCCTGCGAGAAAGCTTCAAACGCGCCCTGACTGTCAAACGACAGCAGCGTCTCTATCGGCATGGCATCACCTCATGTCCTGCTTCACCTGAGCCACAAGCAACCCCGGCGAAACGCTTCGGTTGATGTCGCTCACTGCGTAGGGGTTACCGTCGATGATCACACGTTCCATCAATTGCAGCGGAACGGCGGTCTGCATCGTCAGCCTAAACACCGTATCCGCCAGCAGCAGTCCGTCCTTGTATGGGACGTTGCCATTCACGTGTTCTACGGTCATGGGGACGGATGCAATGGATGTCCAACCACCCGACCCATCGACAGGATTGCCGCAGTCGTCATACTCCGGAGGCATGACACGTTGAATCTCCACAGTCGGGTAATTGACCATGTACAGCTCCGCCTCCACGCTGACGAGGGACTGCTGCAGCGTGTGTTCTTGAGTGGACGCCACCAGGAATTGCGCGCCGGTGGTCTCGTTTTGGATGAGGTCGCCGCGCTGAACGCCGCTGTCCCAGGCGAACATCATGAACCTGATGAAGTTGATCTCGAACGGGGAGAGCAGCTGCCGCCCTTTCACGTATCGGCCAAAGGTGGATACATTCCCTGACGAACGGAGGATGGTGATGGGGTCGCCGTACTCGATGATGAAGTCCCGTTTTTCCTGCGCAAAGTCAATAGCCATCACCACACCCCCTTACGTTTGTAGGAGGCAAGCAATGACGACACCTGCTGATCCATGGCAGCGAGCGCATCAACCACACCATACTGCACTTTGAAGTCGCTATCTCCTCTCGATGCCATCATGAGCTTATTGTTCTTTGGAAGGTTCAACTGTTTCGTCGCCAGCATGAGTGTTGCCAGTTTGATGTCCGATGGAACTTGGTAATACCAGTAGTCGGCGGTGATGACATCAGATTCCGCGACGGCGTTCGTCAGCGTTATCGTTCCGTTGTCGTAGTCCGCGGTGTAGTCCACGCCAGGTTTCAGCAGTTGACCGTTCTTGTACACGTTCACTGGCGCCGTCTGAAACCAGTTCTTGTTGCTGAACGTATAGGTCTTGTATTGACTGTCTGCTGTTCCACTGTCACCACTCACCATGGCACGCGGACCATACGTGTACTCGACACGAATCGGGATGCTATCGGGGAATACCGCAGCATACCCGAGTGTCTGGAACATGAGCGGCGTGTAGTTGACCACTTTGCCGATTTCCGGCTGCACAAGCAGTTGTGATACCGGGATGTTAAACTGAAGCTCTCCCGGCATCACAATGCGCACTGTCGTCAGTTTCAGCACCGGGTAGTTCCGAAGCATCAGCGTGTTGCTGTTGTTTCCGTAGTACAACTCCGTGGTACTGGTCAACTGAAATGTCCGGTTGCAGTAACTGTCAACGGCCTGTGTTGCCGTGTCGAGCAACAATTGTGCGAGCGCAGGATCTACGGTTTGCCCAGTGTACGTGTTAAGGTCGGATGGTGTCGCATACGATGCCACGCTTACCACCCGCCTACGCCGTACACCTGGGCCTTCAACGTGATTGCGGCGGACGACTGTACTTTTACAAACGGAGCCGGAGCGACATTGACGGCATCGCTTGCGGCTCCGGTAGGACTCCACGCCTGCGCGACATACCAGTTCTGCTCGTCGGGTGACGTGTAGACGGTAACTGTGGCCGCCCCGCTAGCGTCCAAGAACACCGTCAGCGTATCGATATTGCCGACTTCTGCGACATCACTGTCCTGATTCGCTGCCACTGGTCCGTTTACGAGTGTTGCCACTCGTGCGACGCGGTTTAGGCGTCTTGTTTCCGTTACCGCCGCTTTGCCCATCAGTGTCACCTCCGATCCGGAACGTTTCGGAGTGATTCGTCAGGATCTCGATCTCGGTAGGGTCCGAAGTCTCGTACTCACCGAAACGAAACTGAATCACTTTGAGTGGGACCCCATATGGGATCCGTAGACTTGCGTAGTTCGAGCCAAACTTCATGTCGTCACCACCAAAAGGGCCAGCCGATTAAACGGCCAGCCCGGTGATTTTGCCAAACGACTTCAACATGCGGTATTCCAGTGTGGTCTCTGTGGTGACCATGCGCTCCAAGCTCGTGCCAACGCGAGCCAGCGTTTCCGCACCAAGCGGAATCAGGTCAGCGCGTGACAACATCTTAGAGTTCACCAGCAGCATGGTACCTGCAGGCAACCAGTTCTCCGTCTTCACCGTGACCGTGAAGAAGCCAGTGTCGTAGGTATCTACGCTGTAACCGGCTTTGAGGTTGCTCGTTTGCGACGTGATGATTTGCGGACGCCATGTGTTGACAACTTCGCGCTGTCCGGGAGTGACAAGCAGCAAGTCAGGGTACATGGCAGGCTTGTTATCCGCAATCTGCTTGGCGAGATCGCGCACAAGAGATTCTTCGAGTGCTGTGCCATCCGTTTGAGCACTAACAACGGCACCATTTCCAGCGTTGATGACTTTCACCAAACCGTCGCATTGGTCAACAGACGCGCTGTTGTTGGCTGTGTCACCGTTGATGAAGATGTACTCGACCTCGTTCAAGACTTCGGTGGTCTTCAGTTCCGTTTGCAGGTCAATCGCTTCCTGGAACAGGCGTTCCATTTCGCCGTCCGCCAAACGATAAGATCCGGCCCCGGTCCATACCGCTGCCATGGAGTCAGTGACAGCAGCCGTTTTACCAACGCGCATGACGTGGTTGCTCAACTGGTTCGGCACGTTGTTGTCTGCAGTCGGCTTCCCACCTTCCGGATAGTAGCCCGTGGAACCAGTCGGAGCAACAAGACCGACTTCATTCCAGTAGTGGGTCTTGCCCTTGGCTTTACCGGGTTGAATCGCCTGCAACAGCGGGCGCGGAGGCCCATCAACCAGTGTAATGACGGCCGAAAGGTCCTTACGCTCATAATTGGCACCAGCCACGGTGTCCATCGCTTTTCGTACATACGCCATATCCATTGCCATTGATCAAATCGCCTCCCAATTAGGAATTCATCAGCGTGCGAATCGCATCGCCGAAAGCTGTGTCTGATTTGATTACTGGGGTGTCTTGTGTTGTCCCAGGCTGTGCCTTGCTTATGCGGCCAAGCTCAATCTTTGCGTCATCAACTGCCTTTGCGATCTCTTGCTTTGCAGACTCCACAAGGCTAGAGATATCGGCGGTTGCTTTTTCAAAAGCCGCCTTAACGTCCTCTTGAGCCTTGGAAATGGCCTCTTGAGCAGGCTGCGTAGCATCCTCCACGGCCTTTTTGATAGTCTCCGGCACTGTTGCCAGAGCGTCCTCGATAGCTTTCTTGAATTCATCCACTGCTTTCTTCACCTTTCCTTTCCCTTTGTCGTTGTCGGTATCTAGTGCCGGATCCGAGTCGTCGATGTCTCCATCGTCGTCCGGGTCGTCCGCCGACTTTTTCTTTTTCTTACCTGGGCTGTTCGTGCTTAGGTCTTGTTGCTCGTAGTTGGCGCCGGACTTGGTGTCCATGGCCTTTGTGACATCGGTTTGACCGATTTTGTCCACGGATTCATGCATGAGTTTCGCGCCTTCGTCGATAACGTCATGCATGGCCTGCCGTTTCTGTTCGTCAGTCATACCGGCCGCTTGCCATCCCCACCGAATATCATCGAGCGCGTCAGATAGTGCCCATAGCGCCTCGTTGATTTCGCGGTGCGGACGGTCGCGGTTGACCTTGTCGGCCACGGCACCTTTCGTAATTCTCTCGAACGCCTTGCGGATCCGACTAAAAAAGCCGCCTTCGGATGTCTCCGTGGCAGCTTCATCGGGGTACGCCTTGAAAAACTCGATGGTCGCCTCTGGGTTTTTTGGTCTGAACCCCTTTCGGACAAGTGAGATTTCGTCCATTTGCAGGTTTGTGAGTTTCTTGCCCAACCTTTATCACCTCCTTAGTCGACGAGTTGACCGAAGCCACCAATACTGAACCCGACGTATTCGCCTCGTTTGGCCTTTTCGAACACCTCGGGGTCGGATGGACGGAAGCCAATCTTCGCGGAGCCATCCGGGAACATCCAGGCGGCTACGATGTCACCTGGTAACTCATCGCCGTGTGTATCCTTGACCACGCGGCACTTTGCGACGTAGTCATACAGGGCGCGCTCGAGTTCCTTAGCCGGAATCGTGTGACCGTCTGCATCCTCAACGTCCGCTTTGTTGATGGTGCCGAATATGACACCCAGTTCCTCGTCTGCCTTCTCAAACGGCACAAAAATAGCGGCCTTCTTGACCTCATCGGTCTTCCAGTCGCTTGTGTCAATGCCGAGTTCTTTCGCTCGGGCGAGAATCCGCTTTTTGGCCTCCGCCTTCTCTTCGGCTGTGAGGTCTTTGGTTTTGTCGACCATATCCCACGCCAGTCTGACATGTTCCGCGTCGTGAATCGGCAACTCTCGCTTATCCGGCACTGCAAAGTCACTGTCTTGCAAATCCTTGCGTTCCGCAGCGGTCAGCTTGGCCTTGATGATGCTCACAATCTCGTCAATCGCCTTATCCGATAGCAAGTTCTCACCTCCTTTTCAGGCTACAGTGACAGCGTTGTTGGTGATTGCATAGTACCTGTGTGGACAGTTCGGATGAAGTGGCAGTGACGCAGGAATGTCATCCAGCGTGTACGGCGCACCGTCGATAATCTCCTGGCACGCTTCATGCTCGGTTTCCTTTGGCAACACGGTGTACAACGTGTCTGGCGCGTACTTTTTGTCATGCGTGAAAAGCGCAACATTCCACGCGCGCCCGGCCTCGGTCACTGCAATCTGCTCCGCCTTGTATGCGGCACGTTGTCGTAACCAGTCCGTCATGTCCACGACAACCGACTTCAAGAGTTCAGCAGGAGACTGTGAACTGTACTCGGATGCCAACTGTTGCAACTTGTCGGCCATCTCGCCCTTGTACGTGTCCATAATGGATTGCGCGGTCTGTTGCGCAAGCAATTGCAACTTATGCGCCACATCCGCAGGCAACTCGGACAATGGCTGTTGACCCAGTTCAATGCGCCTACGGTTGTACGATTGCAGCCATACAGAGTGATACAACTCGGTCAGGGCGTCCGTCAGTGCTGTTATGTCTGCCGATGTTGGTGTCCAGGCGTTCAGCAGGTCATGTAGTGATTGCGCAGGTTTCGCACGTTTGCGAAGACTCGCCATCAGCGCGAGGTAAATCGCCATGAACTCTTTCTCGTCATCTGACGTGTCTGACGGCTCGACCGCAATCCCTGCGTCATCTGACTGTGCCTTCTTCACGTTCTGTTTTGGTGCGGGTTCAATCAGCGTCTGGCCTTTGTTATCGGATGCCGCCGCCTGTTCCGCGTTGTCTTCTGGCACAACCAACTTCGCGTGCATCGGCACATCATATCCATCCTGGCTAGTGAGGTTCATCACCTTACGGGCCTCATTGATGGTTGCACCGGCTTGGATCATACCCTTCGCAATGTTCACGGCCTCCATGGTCACGTCCTGCTTCTTTCCTGCGACCAGGTACATGTCATAGATACCTAGCTCTTGCTGCAAGATCCGGCGATTAAACTGGTTCCAATAGAGGCGTTGCAAAGGTTCAATCGTGTCACGGATAAATGTGACGTCGTGCTGTTCCGTGTTGCTTCGGTTCACGCCGTCCGTCGTGATTTTCGTCACCGGAACGCGGTAGACGGAACAGATTTCTTCGCGCGTCAGCTTGCGAAGCTCAATGAAGGATCCGTCAATAGCACGCCGCATGAGCGCGTCACCGACGATCTCAACGTCGCCTTCAAGTAACATGGGCTTATGTGCGTTTTCCGGCTTGGTAAAGTTGGCATTGATATATTCGCGGTTCCTGGTGACTTCCGTTTCATCCGCGTTGTTCATTTTGAGCACCATCGACGCATACGGACCGTTGCGGAACGCGGCCTCGTTGAACTTCTGCGCTTGGATGTCCACCGCCGTTGGTAGGTCGAGAGATTCAAGCGGAGACATCCCTATTACATCATCGTCCGGATGTGGCAACTTGAACACGGCCATGTCACGCGCTGGTATCACCGTGACTCCGCTACCACGCTTGTTGCGAACAGACCACGAAACTATCTCCCCGTTGTCGTCCACGTTTGGCTTAACGCGCGTGAATGAGATGTATTCCATCCCGACGAATTGTTTGCCGCCTGCCTTGCGGAGAATGCGGTTGTAGGCCGTGCCGTTAATCTCCATGGCGCGGATGTTCATGTTCGCCAGTTCCATGTTGTCGTAGTTTGGGTTGATGCGGTCTAGTACGGTCTTCAGCGCCCGAATACGCGGGTTTTCATCCTGGTCATCCAACTCCTGCTGCTGATCAGCAACGCGGATGATGGCCGGTTCACTCGTCGCCGTGTCCGCGATAATATCCACGCACGCCTTAACCCAACTCACCCGCTTGTACAGTTCAAAATACGTCCGTGCGATGCCGTACAGGTTTTGATATGCCGAGTAATATTGCACCCCGGCTGGCGCAGGATCCAATTCCGGACCCGCTTTCTGTACCTCAATGAACTCTGCTCCCAAGTTGTCACCACCTTTCTACAGACCGTCTTGTCACGCGCACGGCACAATCACGTACCGCCCGTTTCTCACATCACGGTCAAACCGCTCACGGTCCAGTCGAATCCCCTTGAACCGTCCTGTTCGCTTTCTGTGACGTGCTGACGCCTGTGCATGGACGATGTAAACCCATTTGTCGTCAATCAGGTCTATGACGCCGCTCCAGCGTCCTACAGGGTCAATCACGATGTCCCGGAAGGCATACGGTAGCCATCCCATACAATCACCCCAGAAACGAGATATTGGACTTACGCGGTGCTTTCATGTCGTCCTCTAGCGCGTACCTGCAACTGTCAATCGTGTGATTGTTGCTGTCCTCCAGTCGGTTTTTGAGATTGCCGTCTCGGTCCGTCTGGTAGTCGATGTCCTCAAACTCTTTCGCCGTGTTTGGCGTTCGCTTGGGGTCAATTACGATTTCCTCCAGGTCGTCAAGCCACTTCTCCCCATACTCGACTGAACCCGGCCCCTTTTCCGCCGGTTTGATGCGGATGCCATGCTCAATCTTCATTTCATCAATGGACTTCGGCTCTGCACTGTCGGCAATGGTCAAGGTCGTGTGGTATCCACGGTGCTTGATTTCCTCGGCCACCTGACGGTTTGATAGCTTCACACCGTAAATCTCATCCAAACAAAAAAGACGCCTGCGCGTCTTGTCGTAGTGCCAACGTGTGAATGCGAATGGGTCAGCACCATAGCCCCAGTCAATGCCTTGCCGGATGTTGTCGAAGGTGCTGATTTCCTCATCAGTGATGGTCCTAAACACCAGATTAGTGAACGGTACGATTCCGCTACCGATGGGTTTGCCGAGGTATTCCCAGTCATACTTGAATGGGTTCTTTCGCTTGATCTCTTCGGCTTCGTCAATGAACGCCTGTGAGACGTGCGGGTTATCCAGGTACGTGGAGTGATGCACATACACGTTGTCGGATATGAAATTGCTCTCGAACTTCTTGTTTACCCATGACTGCTTACGTTTCGGCGGGTTGTAGGAGTAAAAGATCTTGTACGTGAGCCCTTCCGGAAGCTCTGCACGAACCACCGAATTTACGATGGTCGATACTTCATCCTCCGTTTGAAACTCCGCCAACTCTTCGATCCAGAGACGTGCGATTGGATACTTACTCGTCTTGATGGACTTGATTTTCTCTGGCTTATCAGCGCCACGGAATGTGATGTAATTTCCACGCGGAAGGTATGTCAGTTTCAGCGGGCTCTTGTTGACCTTCCACAAGTGATTCACACCGAGAAAGTCAATCGCCCATAGCAACTGCTCGAAGATGGAGGACTCAATCGTCTCTCCGACTTTCCGCATGCACAACGCGTTGATGGGATAGCGCATGAGTTCATAGATCAACATGATGCTGATGTGCGTTGACTTGGAACTGTTGCGGCCGCCTTTGAACACGTAGTACAGGTGTTCACTTTTCTTCACAGCCCGCCACGCGTCATGGAACGCAGGGAGAATTTTCGTATTGAACCCCACATTGTCAAGACAGATGGGATGGCTTTTAAGAAAGAGATGATAGATTTACAATTCAGATAAAAACCGTCTCACGCTGCGTTCTGTTGCATTTTCCAGTTTCTGAATTCCGACGGTGACCGATAACCTAGTGCGGAATGAGGTCGGTCCGTGTTGTAAAAGTGAATGTATGACTCGATCGCCGCTTTCGCCTCGGTAAAGCTGCTGTATTCTTGCAGCCAGACCTCCTCCTCCTTCAGCGACCGGAAGAATCGCTCGATGTATCCGTCAGCATCGGGGTTGTTGTAACCCGTCCGCTCGTGGTTGATTTGGCAGGCCTTCATCG
>NZ_AUCA01000041.1 GCF_000429525.1 Alicyclobacillus contaminans DSM 17975
ATTAGCACCCGTTTCCAGGCGTTATTCCGGTCTGACAGGCAGATTACCCACGTGTTACTCACCCGTCCGCCGCTGACTTCCAGGAGCAAGCTCCCTTCCGTCCGCTCGACTTGCATGTATTAGGCACGCCGCCAGCGTTCGTCCTGAGCCAGGATCAAACTCTCAAAAAAGTTGACTCGCTCAAAACAACACTTGCGTGTTGATTCACTCTCTGTGCGTGTTTAGTTTTCAAGGAACCACTCAAAACAGCTCGAACACCTTACCACACAACTCATGTACTTGTCAAGTGTTGGGGTGGTGTTCTCACCGTTTGCCGCGCCGTCACCGGAGCGACAATGTGTAATATACCACGCCGAACGACTCAATGCAACCTGAATTCGCGATTTCAAAACATACTTTTTATGGAAAATGACTGTGCAACGGCGTTCGCCGGAGATCCTCCGCGCAAAACGCATTGAATCATCTCCGGCCGACCAGCGCGTTGAACACCAGATACCCGATGCCGAGCACGATGGCCAGCCCCAGAAACATCGCGGTTTGGTGGATTACCAGCTGCTCAAGCGGATCCATTGTCATTGGGAACCACACCTCCATCCGTTCTCGTATACTCACCGATCTGCGCCGACCCGTGTTTGAACGAGTCGGCGCAGGATTGTGTACACGATTTAATTTACTCCTCATCGTCGTGATTGACAACGCGCGCCACTGAGACAACCTCTTCCTCTTCGGGGACGTTGATCAATTTGACACCTTGTGTGTTGCGGCTCAAGGTGGAAATGCTGTGGACGTGAATTCGGATGGCGACCCCCGCATTGGTGATGATCATCAGATCGTCCTCCGGAAGCACCATCTTCAACCCGACCACGCAGCCGTTCTTGGGCGTGCAGTTGATGGTTTTGATGCCCTTACCGCCCCGCGTTTGAATGCGGTAGTCGCTGGACGGAGTCTTCTTGCCATAGCCGCGGCTGGTCACCACGAGGACATCCATCTCTGGATAGACCACGTCCATGCCGATGACCTCGTCGCCTTCGCCGAGCTGAATCCCCTTCACACCGGTCGCTTGACGGCCCATGGTGCGGACGTCAGACTCATGGAAGCGAATGGATAGCCCGTTGCGGGTGGCCATGATGATATCCTGATTCCCGTCCGTCAATCGTACGCCGATGACCTCATCTTCATCGCGAAGGTTCAAGGCAATCAGCCCGGTCTTCCGGACGTTCGCATACTCGGACAGCGGCGTTTTCTTAACAATCCCGCTGCGGGTCGCGAAGAACAGGTTCATGTTCGCAGTGGCTTCCGCAGCCATGGATTTCACCGGGATCACCGCAGAGATCTTTTCGTCCTGATCAATCTGAATCAGATTGATGATGGGCAGGCCCTTGGCCTGGCGACTGTACTCCGGAATTTCGTACGCCTTCAACGCATACATCCGTCCCTTGTTGGTAAAGAACAACAGCTGGTGATGCGAAGACGTGATGTACATGTGTTCGACGAAATCCTCTTCGCGGGTCCCAATCATCGTCATCCCGCGACCGCCGCGCCGCTGGCTCTGGTAGGTGGTCACGGGCACACGCTTGACGTATCCGGCGTGGGTGATGGTCACCGCAACGTCCTGAACGGGAATCAGATCTTCCTCGTTGATCTCGCCCTCCGCCCGAACGATGCTGGTGCGGCGCTCATCGGCAAAGCGCTGTTTGATTTCCAAGATTTCCTCGCGGATAACTCCCATCAACACCGATTCGTCCGCCAGAATTTGCTTTAACTCGGCAATCAGTTTCAACAATTCGTTGTACTCGTTGTCAATCTTCTCCCGCTCCAAACCGGTCAGACGCTGCAGACGCATATCCAAAATCGCTTGCGCCTGTTCATGGCTCAAGGAGAAGCGCGTCATCAAGCCATCCCGGGCAATATCCGTGGTGGCAGATGCGCGAATCAGCGCAATCACCTCGTCGATGTGATCCAAGGCGATGCGCAGCCCTTCCAAGATGTGCGCTCGCGCCTCCGCTTTGTTCAAATCGAACTGCGTGCGGCGCCGGACCACATCTTTCTGGTGTTCCAGGTACAGGTGCAGCATGTCGCGAAGGTTGAGAACCTTCGGCTGCCCGTTTACGAGCGCCAGCATGATGACACCGAACGAACTCTGAAGCCCCGTATGCTTGAACAGGTTGTTGAGAACAATCTGCGGTTTCACGTCGCGTCGGAGTTCGATGACAATGCGCATCCCGGTGCGGTCCGACTCGTCCCGGAGGTCGGTGATCCCATCCAACCGCCTGTCGCGAACCAGTTCCGCAATCTTCTCAATCAGGCGAGCTTTGTTCTGTTGATACGGGATCTCGTTGACGATAATCCGCGTTTTCCCGCCCGGCCCTTCTTCAAACTGGGTTTTCGCCCGAATGGTGATGGATCCGCGCCCAGTCCGGAACGCCTCGCGGATCCCATCCGTCCCGAGGATCATGCCGCCCGTCGGAAAATCGGGCCCCTTGATCACGGTCATCAGTTCGTCAATGGTGACATCCGGTTTGTCAATCATCATCACAACGCCGTCGATGACCTCGCCCAAATTGTGCGGAGGGATGTTCGTCGCCATCCCAACGGCGATACCGGACGAACCATTGACCAGCAGGTTCGGGAACCGTGACGGAAGCACCAAGGGCTCCTGTTCGTTCTCGTCGTAGTTCGGCCCGAAATCCACCGTTTCTTTGTTGATGTCCCGCAGCAGTTCCAGGGCGATTTGCGACATCCGGGATTCCGTATAACGCATGGCAGCAGCGGAATCGCCATCAATCGATCCGAAATTTCCATGCCCATCCACCAACGGATAGCGCGTGGAGAAGTCCTGCGCCATGCGAACCAATGCATCATAGACGGCCGCATCGCCGTGCGGATGATACTTTGCCAACACGTCACCCACGACGCGAGCAGACTTCTTATACGGCTTATCCGGCGTCATTCCGACTTCGTACATGGCGTACAGAATCCGCCGGTGCACCGGTTTCAAGCCGTCGCGCACATCCGGGATGGCGCGGCTGACAATGACGCTCATCGCGTAGTCGATGAACGAGTTTTTCATTTCCTGACTGAGTTCTACGGGCAGCACGCGGCTGCTGGTCTCATCTGCCAACGAACGTCACTCCTAAACCGTCATGCCTTAAATATCCAGGTTGCGAACAAACTGCGCGTGTTCCTCGATGAACTCCCGGCGCGGTTCCACCTTATCACCCATCAGCGTGGTGAAAATCATATCTGCTTCCATCGCGTCTTCCATGGTGACCTGTAGCAGGGTGCGGGCCTCCGGATCCATGGTGGTTTCCCAAAGCTGGCTCGGATTCATTTCACCGAGACCTTTGTATCTCTGAATGTTGACCCCTTGCCGCCCCACTTCCTGGAGAACGGCTTCCAACTCTCGGTCGGAATACGCGTAGCGAATGGACTTTCCCTTCGTGATCTTGTAGAGTGGCGGCTGCGCGATATACACGTAGCCAGCGTCTATCAACGGCTTCATGAACCGGTAAAACAGCGTCAACAAAAGCGTGCGAATGTGGCTTCCGTCCACATCGGCATCGGTCATGATGACCACTTTGTGATACCGGGCTTTGGTGATGTCGAAATCGTCGCCAATTCCCGTGCCCAACGCGGTGATGATGGCCCGAATTTCTTGGTTGGACAGGATTTTATCCAACCGGGCCTTCTCCACATTGATGATTTTACCGCGCAGCGGGAGGATTGCCTGAAAATTCCGATCCCGTCCCTGTTTCGCAGATCCGCCGGCGGAGTCACCCTCGACCAGATACAGTTCACTGACGGACGCATCCTTGGACGAACAATCGGCCAATTTTCCGGGCAATGAACTGACCTCGAGCGCGTTTTTGCGACGCGTCAGCTCGCGCGCTTTTCTCGCCGCTTCGCGAGCGCGCGCCGCGGTCACCGACTTTTCGACAATCTTACGCGCCACGCTGGGATTTTCGTCGAAGAAAATCTGCAATTTGTCGGCAAACAAACTCTCCACGATGCCACGGACCTCGCTGTTCCCCAGCTTGGTCTTGGTCTGTCCTTCAAACTGAGGCTCCGGCACCTTGACGCTGACAATTGCCGTTAGTCCTTCGCGCACGTCATCGCCGGTCAACTTGTCCTCATTGTCCTTGACCAGGTTGTTCTTCCGCGCATAGTCGTTAATCACCCGCGTCAATGCGCTCTTGAACCCGGATTCGTGAGATCCGCCTTCGTGCGTGTGAATGTTGTTGGCGAAGGAGAACAGCGTCTGCGAGTAGCCGTCGTTATACTGCAGGGCAATCTCAACCGTCACGTCGTCCCGAACGCCCGTCACATAGACCGGTGTGGGATGCAGAACGTCTTTGGACTTGTTCAGGTACTCCACAAAAGCCGCCACACCGCCGGAATAGCAGTACGTCACCTGCTTGTCCTCTCGCTCGTCTTCGTAGACAATTTCCAACCCCGCGTTGAGAAACGCCAGTTCGCGGAGACGGCTTTGCAGAATGTCCGAACTGAACTCGGTGGTTTCCGTGAAAATTTCCGGATCGGGCTTGAAGGTGACCGTGGTCCCGGTTCGATCCGTCTCGCCAATCACTTTCAGGTCGTACAGGACGTTGCCGCGCTCATACTCCTGCGTATAAATCTTGCCATCGCGGTACACCACCACTTTCAGCCACTCCGACAGCGCGTTCACCACGGACGCCCCGACGCCGTGCAGGCCTCCTGACACCTTGTATCCACCGCCGCCGAATTTGCCTCCGGCATGGAGCACGGTCAGCGCGGTCTCCACAGCGGGACGCCCGGTCTTTGGGTGGATGCCGACGGGGAAGCCGGCGCCGTTGTCAATCACCGAGACGCTGTTGTCTTTGTGGATTTGAACGATGATTTTCGTACAACGGCCGGCCAGGGCTTCGTCCACGGCGTTGTCGACAATCTCCCACACCAGATGGTGAAGCCCTCGTGCGCTGGTCGATCCGATGTACATGCCTGGACGCTTGCGAACGGCCTCAAGGCCCTCTAACACCTGGATTTGTGATTCATCGTAGACTTGTTCCGCCACTGAGTTCCCTCCAAGCTGAAGATCCTGGTCTAAACATGCAAAAGGAAGGCAATGCATGAGCCGTGAATCATTCGGATTCTTGCTCCATTCTGCCTCCGGAATCGAGTAAGTGTGCTCGCTTTTTCAAGGTTAACGACGAAATCGGAGAGTAGTACAGCTTCTGTTCCGTCACGACGAACGATTTAATCTCTCCAAGCTCCACAATTTCAACCGCTTCATTGCGTTTTGCGAGTTCTATAAATTTTGCTGTGAGGGGGCTCTCCTGCACGTGAATGTCAAAGATCCCGATAACATCTTTCATGCACACCATGGTATCGCCGCCGATATGTATGAACACAGAGACACCTACCCCTCATTCTGTATTATACCAGAACGTACCTGAAACAAACGTACGTCGGCCTGCAGCTTGTCTCGCAGTTGAAACAGGCTCGTGGTCGTCACAATGGTTTGCACCTTTTGACTCATATTGAACACCAGATTGCGTTGTCGAATGTCGTCCAGTTCTGACAGCACATCGTCCAACAGCAGCACCGGGTATTCTCCGACCTCCTGTTGGATGAGATCGATTTCCGCGAGCCTCAGGGACAGCGCGATGGTTCGCTGTTGGCCCTGACTGGCGAAGGACTGAACCGGCTGACCGTTCAGCGTGAACAACAGATCATCCCGGTGCGGCCCCACCGTGGTGTGCCCTGCTTGCATATCCGCGGAACGACGTCGTTCAAGTGCTGCGGAGAACAGAGATTGGATGCGGGATTTGTCCGGTGGTTCGGAATCTGTCATCGGGGCCACGCTGCAGGCGTAATCGAGTGCCAGCTCTTCGCGCCCGTCGGAAATGGACGTGTAAATATCCGCCGCAAGCTGTTTCATCCGGTCCAGAAATCGCAATCGGCGAAGCAGGACTTCACTTCCATGTTCGACCAGTTGCGCATCGAGCACATCCAACAGCGCTGACGCGTTTGGCAACATGTTTTTCAGCAGGGAGTTTCGTTGCTGCAGCGCTCGTTGGTACTGGCTCAGGTGGTAAAGGTACTTCGGGTAGGTCTGGCCCAGTTCCATGTCAATAAAGCGGCGCCTGCCCTGCGGTCCGCCCTTGACCAGCTGCAAATCTTCAGGCGCGAACAAGACAACCTGAAATTGCCCGACGAAATCTGTCATTTTGGCTTGGTTGACGCCGTTCACCGACGCCCTCTTCGCACCTTGGTGAAAATCTATCTGTAAACGGCGCACTTTGCCGTGAACAAACACCTCAGACTGAATCTGCGCATCGGAGCAGTTCCAGCGAATGCAATCAGCATCCCGGTGGGTCCGATGCGACTTGCCCATAGCCAAAAAATAAATGGCTTCCAACGCGTTCGTTTTACCCTGCGCGTTTTCCCCGACGAACACGTTTACGGATGGAGAGAACGCAATATGCAGCGTCTCGTAGTTGCGATAATTGGTCAGCGTCAATGACTGGACGTGCATGAGTCGGTCATCGCCTTGACGGTGTACAGCGTACCTTGAACGACTACGGTGTCACCTGGATAGAGTTTTCTTCCCCTGCGCTGTTCTTGCTCCCCATTCACAATGGCGGACTGGCGCTCGAGAAAAGACTTCACTTCCCCGCCGCTCCGAACGATGTCCGCTACTTTGAGCAACTGGCCCAACGTGATGTACGGAGTATGAATTTCGATGTCCACTTCGTCATCTCCTGTTTCAACGCATCAGGACTGGTGAGATCAATTGCAGGCCGAATTCTTCGTTACCGACTTCCCGGAAAGTGAAGGGCTGGTTCCAACCGTTGAAGCGAACCACCACTTCGGAGGAACGAAGTGCTTTGAGCGCGTCCAGAACGTACTTGGCATTGAACGCAATCGCCATGTCATCGCCCGTCTTCGCGTTGGCTTTGAGGCTCTCCGACACGTTTCCAATCTCCGGAGAGCTGGACGAGACGGTGATGGTGGTATCGTCCAATTGCAACCGAACCATGTTGTTTTCTCGTTCTCTCGCGATGAGGGCGGCCCGGTCAATCGCGTTCATCAGCTCCGTCGTGTTCACAATGAGCTCGGTCCTGGAACTTGTTGGGATGATTCGTGTGGTGTCCGGATACGCCCCATCAATCATCCGCGTGTAGAAGTTTGTAGTGCCAATCATGAACAGACTGTGCGTATGTGTGATCTGCATGGTGATGGATTCATCGGAATCCGGCAGCAGCTTGGCCAGTTCAGCCAACGATTTTGCAGGAATGATGGCATTCCATGGCTGGGTTTGTGTTTGGGCGATGGCGGCTGACCGCGTGGCCAAACGCAATCCGTCTGTCGCCGTGAATGTCAGTCCCCGCCCATCGCAGACCACGTGAATGCCCGTCAGGATGGGCCGCACTTCGGTGTTGGCTGCGGCAAAGGAAGTGGAGGTGATGAGCGTGTGCAACAGATCGCTGGAGATGTTGAGCGATTGTGCTCCGTGAAACTCCGGCAGTTTCGGGAATTCGGCAGCGTCGATGCCATGCAGATGAAACTGTGCCAGACCGGAGGTAATTTCCGTCATGTAGTTGTGATCGACTTGCAATGTCACCTGGTCTTCCGGAAGTTTCCGCACCATGTCGGCAAAGTAGCGAGCGGGCAGCACGATGGAACCCTCTGCGATGACGGAGAGTCCGGTGTCTTCGTTGATTTCAATATGTGTCTGGATGGCCAACTCCAAATCATAAGCCGTCGCCACCAATCGATTCGATTCTGCTGTCAAGAGAATACCCGTCAAGACCTGTTTGGGAGTCCGAACTGCCACCGCTTTCGAGACCACTTGGATGGCTTCCAACAGTGCGTGCTTCCGGATGGAAAGTTTCATGAATGAAAAGACTCCTTCCCGCATAAGTACTGGTATCTGCGCAATGTGAGCATGCGTGGTTCAAGGTTGCGCAGAGACATGCATCGTTTTTGGGGATCATGAATAAATGTAGTACAGAACATATAGTAATCATAGTAATAGACCCTGTGCACATTGTGGATAAGCGTCTGAATTGCAGATGATATCAGGTTATCCACACTGTGGACAACCTGTGCACAACTTTTGCGTTTTGTACGGATTTATTCACATCGCCTGTGGATGTTCACGAAAGCGTACGAATGGCTTCCGCAAGTCGTTCAACGGTGCTCTTGACCATTTCATCCTTGGACATTTCCTCTGAGATTTTTTCGCACGCGTGGATGACCGTGGTGTGGTCTCGGCCGCCGAACGCATCGCCGATTTTGGGCAGAGACAGATCCGTGAGCTCACGAGTCAGGTACATGGCTACCTGGCGAGCGAACGCAACGTTCTTCGTGCGCTTCTTGGCCTTCAACTCGTCCACCTTCAGCCCGAAGTGATCGCCCACCACTTTTTGAATTTGGTTGACGGTGATCACGCGCGGTCTGTCGACGGTGATGATGTCGCGCAGCGCTTGTTCCGCGAGATCGATGGACAGGTCCTGGTTGACCAGGGATGAGAAAGCCATCACGCGAATGAGCGCGCCTTCCAGTTCTCGAATGTTGGAGTTGATCTGGGTTGCGATGAAATAGGCGACCTCTTCCGGAACCTGCAGGCCGTCGGACTTCGCCTTGCGCTGCAGAATGGCGATGCGCGTTTCCAGGTCGGGCGGTTGGATGTCTGTGATGAGCCCCCATTCAAACCGGCTCCGGAGGCGGTCCTCCAGCGTTGGAATTTCTTTCGGTGGCCTGTCGCTGGAAATCACAATCTGTTTTCCAGCCTCGTGCAGCGCGTTAAATGTATGGAAAAATTCCTCCTGCGTTTGCTCTTTGCGCGCGAGGAATTGGATGTCGTCAATCAAGAGCACGTCGATGGAACGGTAGTGGTTGCGAAATTCCTCGGTGAAGTTGTCTCGGATTGCGTGAATGAATTCATTGATGAATCGTTCCGACGACAAGTACAGAACTTTGGCGCTGGGGGTGTGTCTCAGCACGTAATGTCCGATGGCGTGCATCAGATGGGTTTTTCCGAGTCCCACACCACCGTAAATGAACAGCGGATTGTAGGCCTTGGCGGGCGTTTCGGCGACTGCCAGACTGGCTGCGTGTGCGAATCGATTGCTGGCGCCAATCACGAAGGTCTCAAAGGTGTAGCGCGGGTTCAGCTGGTGCGAGGAAGCCTCCAGCGAAGAGGCCATTCCCGCATCATCATTATTTGAATTTTCGGTTGATTCGGCAGACACCACAAATTTTACAGTAAACTCCTGCTCCGTCAACGCCGTCAGGGTGCTTTCTACAATTCGTGTGTAATTCTTTTCCAGCCAATTGCGCGTGAAAATATTGGGTGCCTCGATAATCAGCTGGTTTCGATCCTCATGGTATGAGGCAATTCGCGTGCCCGCGAACCATGTTTCAAATGTTGGTCCACTCATGCGCTCCCGCATGATGAGCAGCACTTGGTCCCAAACTTCGTTGAAAAACCGCGTATCGAATGCTGTCGCCATGGTGATAACTGTGAACCCCCCGAGCTGTGCTTGTCACTCTGTATAGTCCTGCTTGGTGCACACCCTGTTGATAACCCTGTGGACAAGTGAAAACTGCAAACCCCCAATGGATATAGGGGAATGCAATTTTTGTCGGAAATTGTACGGGAGTGCTGTGGATAACTTACATCGGATTTGTACACATACTCAGTCGTGTGTGAACAAAATTATCCACAGGCTGTGGATAGGGTTGTGGATGAATTATGTTATTCACAGGGCGTTGAAGAATTGGCATCGCCAATCATAGCAGAATTCATCGAGCGTACGCAATCACTTGGACGAATTGTCCACAATTTCATATATGCAATCGAAGGGTTGTTCACGAGTTGTTCAGATGTGAATAACTGTGTAAATCTATGTGGATAGTGTCGAGGCGTGTCGACGGAAACGTGCGTTGTGGATTGTGGATAATTGAAATGAGGCATTCGGATTCTCGGGAGCATAGGCGCGGTTTCTTCTGTTGACAGGGGGACAGCGGTTTGATAAGATTTTGCGCAGTGTTTTGTTCGAGGAAGGGAGGGTGGCTGGATGCAACCAACGTATCGCCCCAATACACGCAAGCGCAAGAAGGTGCATGGTTTCCGTCAGCGCATGCGCACCAAGAATGGCCGCAAGGTTATCGCCGCTCGCCGGAAAAAAGGACGTAAGGTGTTGTCCGCGTGAGATTCGCGGTGCACTGGCCGATAAAGCCTTGAACAACCCCAGTTCTGCGCCAAGTGCGGGAATTGGGGTTGTTTCGGTTTCGTTTTGGTTCATGCTAATGGATGGGCACCATTTGCCGGGAAAGGGCGTTGGCATTGCGGGCTGAATATCGTTTGAAGGACAATCGCGACTTTCGGCGGGTGTTTGCCCGCGGTAAGTCCGTTGCGGTCCGACACTTCATCTTGTATTGGTTTGAAAATCGGCATACACCGACGTTCCGCGCGGGGTTTTCCGTGAGCAAAAAGGTCGGCAATGCGGTCGTTCGCAACCGTCTCAAGCGGAGATTGCGCGCCTGCTGGCAGGAACTCGCGCCGCACATAGAGAACACTCATATGGATTTCGTGGTGATTTGTCGACGTTCTGCTGCCGAAGCCAGTTATGATGAAATTCGAACCGAACTGACCAAGCTGCTCCGCAAGGCGAAGATCATGATATGATGTTCGGTAGGAGTTGGTGAATCATTCGGTACGTATTTTTGTGGTTGATACGCCTGTATCAGGTTGCGATATCCCCCCTGTTTCCGCCGCGTTGCCGGTTTGTGCCCAGTTGCTCTCAGTACGCGGTCGAGGCGGTTCAGCGGTACGGCGCGCTCCGGGGCGGTTGGTTGGCGGCCAAGCGACTGGTCAAATGCGGTCCGTGGCACAAAGGTGGATACGATCCTGTACCCACACAGAAGTAGGAGGAGTCTTCGGTTGAAATTGACGCAGAAAAACGCTAAGTGGTTATGGGGGATAAGCGGCTTTTTGTTGCTTACCTTGTCTGGATGCTCTCCGTATCCATCCAAGCCAGGGGCATGGCCGCATAACACATGGGGAGACGTGCTTCATTTTGTCTCCGATATTATTGACTTTTTTGCGCGACACCTTTGGGGCAACTACGGAATTGCCCTGTTGATCGTCACAGTCATTGTGCGACTGCTCGTGCTGCCGCTCATGGTGAAGCAGATTCGGGTGTCCAAGATGATGCAGCAGATGCAGCCTGAATTGCAGAAGATCCGAGCGAAGTACAAAGGCGACACGCAGAAGATTCAGCAGGAAACGATGAAGTTGTATCAGGAAGCGGGCATCAACCCGATGGCCGGTTGTTTGCCGATGTTGATTCAACTTCCGATTTTGTACGCGCTGTTCGGTGCCATCGAAGGGAACGTGGGGCTGTACCATTACACATTCCTGTCGATCTTCTACCTGGGCAAACCGGACCATTATTACATTTTGCCGTTGTTGGCGGCGGTCACCACCTATCTGTCGTCGCGGGTGACGATGTCCGGGTCAGATCCGCAACAGCGCATGATGTTGCTGATCATGCCGGTGTTCATTTTCCTGCTGGGCAGCCGCTTCCCTGCAGGTCTTGCCCTGTACTGGATTTACAGCAACATTTTCACCACTGTGCAAACGTATTTCATCCGAGTGCGTCCGATGCAACGAGAACAAGCAGCCTCCGGTAAATAAATCAGATGTGAGTCCGTCGTCCAAGAGGGGATTTACATGAAAAAGGTGATTGCCACCGGCCGTACGATTGATGATGCGGTGACGTCGGCGCTGGTGAAGTTGGGCGTTACCCGGTCGCAGGCGAGTGTGCGGGTGATCCGTGAACCGGTAAGAGGATGGTTCGGTATTCTCGGTGCTCGCGATGCTGAGGTGGAAGTGTCGGTTCAACTGGCACCGGAAGATGCGTTGCGAGAGTTTTTAGGCGGCACATTGCGCCGTATGGGCGTGGAAGCCAGGATTCGCACGCGCGTGATCGAAGAAGAAGGGCGAAAGCGGCTTCACGCGGATGTGGTGTGTGAAGAAGAAGACTTGCCCATCGTCATTGGCCGCCACGGGACCACGCTCGAATCGCTGCAGTACTTGGCGAATGTCGTGGTCAATCAGGGGCAGGACCGATTCGTCAAAGTAGTGGTCGACGCGGGGGATTACCGTCGCCGTCGCCAGGAAGGGCTGCAGCGTATGGCGGACAGGGCGGCCGTGCGGGCGGTACGGACCAAACGGCCTGTGGTCATGGATCCGATGCCGGCGGCAGATCGGAAATTTATTCACACGTATTTGCAGGAACGGAGCGATGTGACGACGTCGAGCGAAGGCGCGGAACCACATCGGAAGGTGGTTGTGGTTCCCGTGGTTCAATCGGGGCCGCCGAAGTCCGTTTCCATTCCGTGAGGCAGCATTGTACAATAGGTTTCATTCACCCTTCTCCGACCGAGAAGGGTGTTGTTGCTGAACGCAGGGAGATGACCTGGGTTGTTGGTACAAGAGGATACCATTGCGGCTATCGCTACGGCGTTGGGCGAGTCGAGCGTTGGCATTGTGCGGGTGAGCGGCGCCGGAGCAAGGAATGTGGCGGATGCCGTGTTCAGACTGCCGAGCGGGCGCCGCGCGGAACTCGCTTCGGATAGGATGTTGACATACGGATATGTCGTGGATCCCATTCAGGAAGACGTGGTCGACGAAGCCATCATGTTATGGATGCCCGGACCGCGAAGCTATACGGCCGAAGATGTGGTGGAGCTGCAGGTACACGGTGGCATCCGCGTGGTGCAGCTTGCCCTGGAGGCCTGTCTGCGGGCGGGGGCGCGGTTGGCGGAACCTGGGGAATTCACGAAACGAGCTTTCCTGAACGGTCGGATTGATCTGTCTCAGGCCGAGGCGGTGATGGACTTGATCCGCGCGAAGACGGACTTGGCCAGCAAATCGGCGTTGCGGCAGGTGCAGGGGAAACTGAGCGAACGGATTCGGTCCATGCGCAAGACATTGATCAGCCTGCAGGCGCACGTGGAGGTTACGATTGACTACCCGGAGCATGACGTCGAAAGTGTGGCATGCGCCGAGGTGCTGAAGACGGGTGAGTCGTTGGTGCGAGACTTGGATGCCCTGATTGCCCAGGCGCGCACCGGACAGATTCTTCGAGAAGGTGTGATGACGACGATTGCGGGGCGTCCCAACGTGGGAAAATCGTCGTTGATGAATGCGCTGTTGCGCAGAGATCGCGCGATTGTGACGGATATTCCGGGAACCACACGGGATGTGCTGGAGGAGTATGTGAATGTCCGCGGAATTCCGTTCCGGCTGGTGGACACGGCCGGAATTCGCGAGACGGCAGATGTCGTCGAGCGAATCGGCGTGGAGAAATCCCGTGAAATGGTTCAGTCTGCGGAACTGATTCTGATGGTGTTGAACGGTGCGGAGGCGCTTCGGGACGAGGACATCTCACTGCTGCAAGAAACATCGGGATCGCCCCGGATTGTTGTGGTAAACAAGGCGGATCTGCCAGCGGCCTTTGAGTTAGCGTCGTTAAAGCAGTGGGTTGGCGACGATCCGGTGGTGCGCGTGTCCGCGCGCGAAGCGGAAGGCCTCGCGATGTTGGAAGAGTGCATGGAAAAACTGGTCTTAGGGGGCGCTGCGGAGCCCGGGGACCTCAGTTACGTCACCAACGCTCGTCAGTCGCAGTTGCTGCAGTCGGCGAAGCAGGAGCTGCTGTTGGCCATGGATGCCGCGCGCATGGGGGCGACATTGGACATTATTGCAGTGCAACTGCAGGCGGCTTACGCGGAACTGGGACGGGTGATTGGGGAAGAAGTGGGGGAGGATCTGTTGGATGAGATTTTCTCCCGATTCTGTCTCGGCAAGTGATACCACGTCGATGTGAGGTGAGGGCAATGCGGTTTTTCAGCGGTGAGTACCAGGTGATTGTAATTGGTGCTGGCCACGCGGGGTGCGAGGCCGCGCTGGCGGCGGCGCGAATGGGTTGCAAGACGTTGCTGTTGACCATCAACCTGGACACTATCGCCTATATGCCGTGCAATCCGTCCATTGGCGGTCCGGCGAAGGGGATTGTGGTGCGGGAAATCGATGCGCTGGGCGGAGAAATGGCTCGGAACATCGATTACACGTACATTCAGATGCGCATGTTGAACACGGGGAAAGGACCGGCCGTCCAGGCGTTGCGGGCCCAAGCCGACAAATCCCTGTATGGACTGACGATGAAGTACAAGATTGAAAACGAGCCCAATCTCAGTCTGAAGCAGGGCATGGTGGACGAGATCCTGACGGAGGGCGGCCGGGTCAAGGGCGTGGTGACCAAATCGGGCGCCGAGTACCATGCGCAAACCATCGTGTTGACCACCGGGACGTATCTGCGCGGAAAGGTATTCATTGGAGAAGTGTCGTATGAGAGTGGTCCCAACGGGCAGATGCCTGCCATTCAACTGACGGAAAGCCTGTTGGACCTTGGGTTTCAGCTGGTTCGGTTTAAGACGGGAACGCCGCCGCGGGTCAACAAAAATTCCATTCGCTTCGACAAACTCATCGTGCAGCCAGGAGATCCGGAACCGCAGCACTTTTCGTTCGATCCGGACGTGCCGCCGCGGGAACAGGTGCCCTGCTGGTTGACGTATACCAACGAGAATTCTCACGAGTTAATCCTCGAGAATCTGCATCGGGCGCCGATGTATTCGGGTGAAATCAAAGGCACCGGTCCCCGGTACTGCCCCTCCATCGAGGACAAGGTCGTACGGTTCCGCGATCGCCCAAACCACCAGGTGTTCCTGGAGCCGGAGGGCAGGCAGACCGCGGAATGGTATGTGCAGGGATTGTCGACCAGTCTGCCGGAAGACGTCCAATTGGCGGTGCTGCATACCATTCCAGGACTGGAACAGGTGGAGATGATCCGTCCGGGATATGCCATCGAGTACGATGCCATCGTCCCCACTCAACTTTGGCCCACCTTGGAGTCAAAGGCGGTGAAGGGATTGTTCACGGCCGGGCAGATCAATGGTACCTCCGGTTACGAGGAGGCGGCCGGACAAGGTATTATTGCCGGCATCAACGCGGCGTGCCAGGTGTTGGAACGGGAACCGCTGCTGTTGTCGCGCTCGGACGCTTATATTGCGGTCATGATTGATGATCTGGTGACCAAGGGAACGAACGAACCGTATCGATTGCTCACCTCTCGGGCCGAGCACCGGCTGTTGTTGCGCCATGACAACGCGGATCTGCGGTTGGCGGAATTCGGGCGCCGCGTTGGCCTGCTGTCGGATGCGCGATATGACGCGATGATGCGAAAACGGGACGGCATTGAGAGCGAGCTTTCGCGGCTGCGGAGAACGCGCGTGAAGCCGGCTGAAGCGAACCCGGTCTTGGAGTCCGCTGGATCTGCGCCCATTGAGGATGCTGCCACTTTGGAACAGTTGTTGCGCCGGCCGGAGGTCACGTACGAGCACGTACTGGCCATGGAAGGACGAACCGGTGATGCGTCGCTGCCGGCGGATGTGGTGGAGCAGGTGGAGATTCAGACGAAGTATGCTGGGTACATTGAAAAGCAGAAGCAGGCCATTGAACGCATGAAGAAGTTGGAGGAGCGAAGAATTCCCATCGACATTGACTTTCACAGCATTCGCGGATTGGCGACGGAAGCGAGGCAGAAATTGTCCGCCGTCCGGCCGCAAACGGTGGGTCAGGCATCCCGTGTGCCAGGGGTGACGCCTGCTGATATCTCGATTTTACTCGTGTACCTTGAGCAACACCGAGGAAGGGTTGCCAATGCGTGAGGCGGAGATTCTGTTTCGTGACCACGAATCGGAGTTTCGAAAATTTTTTGAACTGCTGGTGACGTGGAATGAGCGCATGAACCTGACCGCCATCACAGCGTGGGACGACGTGTGGGTGAAACACTTCGTCGACAGTCTGCTGGTGGTGGAAACAGACGAGTGGAAACAGCGCAGGCAACAGCTGCGCCGGGTGGCCGATGTGGGAACCGGAGCTGGATTCCCGGGGATTCCACTGGCCATCTGCATGCCGGATGTGGAGTTTGTCCTGTTTGATTCCTTGCAAAAGCGAGTTCATTTTCTGTCTCATGTGTGTGCAGAACTGGGGTTGCGTCACGTGCGAGCTGTGCACGGGCGCGCCGAGGACGTGGGGCGGGACAACGCCTATCGCAACCGGTTTGACGCGGTGGTGTCGAGAGCCGTCGCGCGTTTGAACATTCTTGCCGAATACACAATGCCGCTGGCCGCCGTTGGCGGCGCGGTGTACGCTTACAAAGGACCCGGCGTGGATGAAGAGTTGGCGGAAGGGACGCGGGCTGCCGCCCTCCTTGGTGGCGCGGTAACGGGGATTCACCGTACAACGCTCGGTGAGGAGCGAGCCGAACGGACCATCGTCGTGATGGTTCAGCAGAAACCCACGCCCAAGGCGTATCCGAGAAAGTCGGGAATACCGAAGAAACAGCCTCTATAATGAGGTGTCGAAACTTGTTGATTGGATGGATCCTTTGTCAGTCGGAAGGATTCGCTGTTGTCGGTGTGGAACATCTGGTGTCGTAGACAGTTCGGATGCCACCGTGGACGAATTGAGGGGTATGGATGGCTATGCGTGAAACGTGGGGTCGTTTGCTCGGAGGGTCGCGCGATAGCGGCGGTGATGAAGGGAACGTCGTTCAGATTTCCGTGGATGAAATTGTTTCAAACCCGTATCAGCCACGAACGGTGTTTGATGAAGAGAGCATTCGTGAACTGGCCAAGACGATACAGACGCACGGGATCATTCAGCCGATTGTCGTGCGTCGAATCGCGGCGTATACGAATTGATTGCTGGCGAGCGGCGCTGGCGCGCCGTGAAGTCACTTGGCTGGACGACGATTCCCGCGATTGTGCGCGTCATGAACGACGCGCAAACAGCTTCGGCAGCCCTGATTGAAAACCTGCAGCGGGAAGGTTTGACACCAATTGAAGAAGCGGTGGCGTATCAGCAACTGCTGCAACTGCACGGGTTGACACAGGAGAGTTTAGCCCAGCGTCTGGGCAAGGGGCAGTCGACGATTGCGAATAAACTGCGCCTGCTCAACCTTCCCGAAGCGGTGCAGCAAGGGTTGTTGGCTCGCAAGATCACGGAGCGGCACGCGCGCGCGCTGTTGGCATTGCCGAGTGAGGAATTACAGGTCAAGCTGTACGAGGAATGCGTGGAGCGCGGCTGGAATGTGAAGCAGATGGAAGAACGGGTGAAATCTCTGCTTGTGAAGATGCAGTCGGGGGAAAAACCAAGACCGCGCAGACGAGGGCTGTCCCGCGATGTCCGGCTGGCTGTGAACACCATTCGTCAGTCGCTGGAAATGATTCAACAGTCCGGTTTGGTTGTGGATTGCAAGGAAAACGACGATGAGGATTACTACGAGTTTGTGATTCGAGTTCCAAAGAAATCCTGAGACGTTCGCGAAACAACAGGTATCGTATGGATTCATCATGTGTAGAAACTGGTTTTCATTGCTGCGCATGCGACAGCCTCATCGAGTCTGTCGCCGCTTTTTCGTTGCGCCGTGAATGTCGTTTCGCGTCGGGCCATGCAGGGTATGAAAGAACATGCGCCTCTCCATCCATTCTGATGGCCACGCGCTTTGGATTTTGCAGTACAATGAGGTCAATCCGGTGGGACCGTGTAGACACCGGAGTTTTTAAGGAGGATGCATCAGTGGCCAGTGGTCGAGTGATCGCCGTTGCAAACCAGAAAGGCGGTGTCGGCAAGACGACAACATCCGTGAATCTTGCAGCGTGCATAGCCAATCTGGGGAAGCGCGTTTTGCTCATTGACATAGATCCGCAGGGCAACACCACATCAGGAATCGGCGTGAACAAGGCGGATGTCCGCTACTGCGTTTACGATGTCATCATCAACGACGTGCCGATTCATGAAGCGATTCTACCGACTCAAGTTGAAAATTTGCGTGTGTTGCCGGCAACGATTCAGTTGGCGGGGGCTGAAATCGAGTTGGTGCCGACCATCTCCCGCGAGGTTCGGCTGCGCCGCGCGATTCAGCCACTGAGACAGGAGTTTGACTACATTGTCATCGATTGCCCGCCTTCTCTCGGGTTGCTGACGGTGAACGCGTTAACGGCCGCCGATTCTGTCCTCATTCCCATTCAGTGCGAGTATTACGCGTTGGAAGGCTTGAGCCAACTGTTGAACACCATTCGCCTGGTGCAGAAACATCTCAACACTTCACTGGAAGTGGAAGGCGTGCTCCTGACGATGTTGGATGCGCGCACAAATCTGGGGATTCAAGTGATTGAAGATGTGAAGAAATTTTTCCGGGATAAGGTGTACCGGACGGTCATTCCTCGAAATGTACGGCTCAGTGAGGCGCCGAGTCATGGGCAGCCCATCATTTTTTATGACCCGAAATCGAAAGGCGCGGAAACGTACATGGATCTCGCCAAGGAAGTGGTGAAGGTTGAATAAGAAGGGACTTGGCAAAGGGCTTGAGGCGTTGATACCCCAGCTGAATGTCACGGAGTTCGACGCTGTTGCACAACTGGATGTTCAACAGCTGCGACCGAATCCCTATCAACCCAGACAGGAATTTAACGAAGAAAAGCTGCGGGAATTGGCGGATTCCATTCGGGAACATGGCATTATTCAGCCATTGGTTGTACGGCGAAGCAGCGTTCGCGGGTATGATATTGTGGCTGGGGAACGGCGGTTTCGTGCGGCGCAGTTGGTGGGTTTGTCCGTCGTGCCTGCGGTCATCCGCGAATTCTCGGATATTGAATTGATGGAAATTGCGGTGATTGAGAACCTGCAGCGCGAGGATTTGAACGCCATTGAGCTGGCGGAAGCGTATGTCCAGCTGATGCAAAAAGCGAATATGACACAGGAGGAACTGGCGAAGCGCGTGGGACAAAGCCGTAGTCACGTGGCCAACATGGTACGCTTGCTGCAGCTTCCGGCCCCGGTTCGAGCCCTTGTTTCACGTGGAACATTGTCAATGGGACATGCTCGTGCGTTGTTGGCGGTGGAGGATGAGGAAAAGCAGAAGGAACTGGCGGAACGGGCTGTGCGTGAAGAGTGGAGCGTTCGCAAGTTGGAATCTGTGACGTACCCGAAGTCGCAGAGTGTTTCACGTGAAACACCGAAGCGGACCGCGTCCACGCCGTACATTCGGCATTACGAAGACAAACTTCGGTCGTTCCTCGGTACACAGGTGAAAATTCATCAGGGGAAGCGGCGAGGAAAGATCGAGATTGAGTACTTTTCTCCCGACGACCTGGAACGAATTCTGAACTTGTTGTCTCAATCGTAGGGAGAGATTCATCAGGTGGACGATTTGATCAATTGCTGTGAAGGAAGGTGTCCCGCGTGTTTTTATTGGGCAGCTTGGTAAACGCGGGTGCCATCCTGTTTGGCGTGTTTGTGGGTTTTCTCATTCCGAGGATGTCGGAACGATTTCAGGAGGCCATGATGCAAGGGTTGGCCCTTGCGGTGATGCTGATTGGACTGGACATGGCGTTGAAAGACAGCCAGGACATCATGTACATCATCGTCAGTCTGGTCATCGGTGGGTTGCTCGGCACATGGTGGGACGTGGAAGGCAAGTTGTTGGGTGTGGGCCGGATGGTCGAATCTCGAACGCGCCGGGTGCAAGGAAGTACGGCAGAAGCGTTTGTAACAGCTAGTTTGGTCTTTTGCGTCGGCGCCATGGCGATTGTGGGGGCCATCCAGAGCGGGGTCAGCGGGGTGCATAAGACCCTGTACGCCAAATCGTTACTCGATATGGTATCCGCGATTGTTTTTACAACCACGATGGGACTGGGCGTGGCATTGGCAGCGATACCAGTTCTCATCTACGAAGGAGCCATCGCAACCATCTCCCACTTTGCCGGTGCCGTCCTGCAAAATCCGCCCGTCATCGCCTGCATGACTGCAACGGGCGGCTTATTGATAGTGGGTATTGGCATCAGTCTGATGGGGGTGAAAAAGATCAATGTCGGGAACTTGCTGCCAGCGATGTTTGTGTCTCCGGTTCTGAAATGGTTGGTCCCTTGGGTGATGCAGCGGCTTCACGGTTGAACAGATTTTGGATGTCGGAACTGCCGTTTGAGAGCAGATACTGAAGGGGACTGGGCTCGAAGACGAGGTCCGTCCTCTGACATGAGTATTCGGCGACGCAGGGAGAGAAGAAACATGGCCTATCTTCAACAGTATGAAATCTATCTGACACTTGGCGCGTTGGCGATTGCCCTCATTTGCATCATTTTCACGGCGATTGCAGTGGCTTCTGCTGCCGGGTGGAAACGTAAAATGAAACGTTGGACATCTATCCATTCGAGTGCGGACTTGGAAGAAGTGTACGCCAGGACGTTGAAACAGGTGGATCAGTTGCGCCAGGAGGTGGCGCAAGTTCAATCCGACATGCAGGAATTGCGTGAGCAGGTGCGGCGGAAAATCTCAACCGCGAAGATTGTACGGTACAATGCGTTTGCCGATACGGGCAGCGATCTCAGTTTTTCTGTGGCGTTGTTGGACGATTACGCCGACGGGGTGGTGATATCGTCCATCTACGGGCGCGATGAATCGAGAACCTACGCCAAGCCCGTGGCATCCGGCACGTCGTCCTACACCTTGACGGAGGAAGAGCAAACGGTCATTCATGGCGAGTCTATGACAGCTCCGGTCAAGCGGTCCACACGTGTATGAAGCGAAGGTTTTGTTTTCTGGTCAATCCCAAGGCCGGGCGTGGGAAAGCACTGCGCGTCTGGACTCGAATCGAGCCATTGCTTCGCCATACATATCCAGACATTGAGTATGAGGTTCATGATTCGGATTCGGGGCTGCCCCATCTGTCTCGGTCCACCGTGTTGGTGGCTGTAGGCGGAGATGGTACGGTGCATCGCGCGGTGCAACATGCCATGCAGTCTAGCTTGACACTGTCCGTCATCCCTGCGGGCACCGGCAACGACTTCGTGAAAACCATAGGCATTCCTACCGATCCCGTGCAGGCCTTGCACGAAATGATGGCTGGATGCGAACGCGTCGTGGATATCCTGCGTGTGAACGACCGTTGGACCGTGAATGCCATGGGCATCGGATTGGATGCGGACGTGGTCGAGGCGGTGGAGCGCCATCGCACGGTCAAGCGGATGGGTCGTCTGGCATACGCTGCGGTGCTGCCTGGGGTTCTGTTCCGTCATCGACGTTTCTCCCTGCACATGTTGATTGATGGAGAACAGGTGTGCGCGGACGACGTGTCTCTGGTGGTGGTGTCCAACGGGCCCGCGTTTGGCGGCGGGATGAGACTCGCACCTCAGGCTTGCGTGGACGATGGTCTGTTGGATGTCTGTGTGGTGGCGGGTATAACAAAGCCGCGGTTATTGATGTTATTTCCATCTGTGTACCGCGGCCGTCACGTGCATTTGCCGTATGTGAGGTTCTTCCGGGGCCAATCCATTCAAATGTCCTTGCCCGAAGGCTGCAAGTCTGCCCAGTTGGACGGAGAATGGCTGCCTTCGGTGGTGAATCTGGCGGTGTCTGTCCAGGCTAACGCGCTGCGTTTGCTCACGCCAAGCCATCGGTGAGGGATTGCGTTCAACCACGGACGGCCTGCGAGATGCCAAGCCGCATGTTTCGCCGGAACAGTCCATTGCGGAGGGCATGGACCACAATGTCCGTCATCCGCATGACCACACCCAACCGCGTGTTCTGCAGGACGAAATACTCCATGAATCCAGAGACGTTGACGACACCGGTGATGGTGAAATCGCCGAACTCGGGCAACGTCTTTTTCACGCCGGCACCGGGCCGAAGCGGTCCCTGTTCCACAATGATATGTCCCACGTGGTCGAATTTTCCCAAACAGGCGTCAATCGCCAAGATGAATGGACGATTTCGATGGATTTGCGCGATGGTATCCAGGGTTGCTGCAAGGTTGACCGCATGCACGGGCTCGTCCAACGTCCCATAGACGGTTGCGCCTGCGGTCGAATGCAGTTTCGATCCGATGATGGGACCGAACGCATCTCCGGTCGATCGATCCGTGCCAACGCAAATGATGACAACTTCCCGATCTCCTGCCTGTTCCAGCACCTCGTCCACAATTTGGCTGAGACGGGGTACCGCATCGGGATGGTCAAATCCAATCCGAAACACCGGAAATTCACCGGTCCTCTCACAGAGATCGGAAGAGGTTCTGCTGTCCACTCAGGAAATCCCCCTCACTCGGAATATTCCCAGTATACGTAGACGTACCATCAACTATACCTGGCAACTATACCTGGCCGGCGGCTACCAATCCGCGTTCAGGAATTCGGGAGGGTTGCATGTGTTGGACATCCTGTTGCTCGCGGAAACCAGCTGGATGATGTTGTGGATCACCCATCGCGGTGTGCACCGGGCGCTGATATTCACAGGTGGAATTGTCTCTGCGGGCTATGTGGCGTCCAATTTGTCCTCGTGGCTGACGGAACATTTGGTTCCAGCCAATGCGGCGGCGCTCGCCTGGCTTGCGGTACACATTTCCACCTCCGCGGAAACGGTGAATGCGTTGTCGACGTTTTTGCCGCCGGTTCCAGCGGCCACCGGTATGAACTCCAGTCAGTGGATTGCGTTTCAGCTCATTCGGGCTGTGTTCCACACCGCCATCACGGTGGCCATCTTTCTTGCGTTCGCCGTGGCCAGTTATGTGTCCGACGCGCTCTGGGATGTGTCTCGAGTGCTGCCGTCCAAACGCGAACGATGGCTGTCCGGATTGTTGGGTACCCTCTGCGGCATTTATGTCGCTTATCTGACGTGCGGATTGTTGGTGCATCTGGCATGGCTGAACGGCGTGTCGCTCTTGGTGACGTCGATTGAGCATTCCGTGTGCGTGGGTTTGTTGGCGCGCGCGGTGGGGCTGCACTAGTGCCCCTTCAGGCAACCTTGATCTTCTTTTGTTCCCGTAGAAGGCTAGCGTTTCGCCTGTGCTTATTGCGCCAGCGAATATATGCCCGAATTGCGTCAGCAAGTGCCTTGTGGTCCTCATGGTTGCTGCCACTCAGCACAAACTTGCGCAACGGCCCGAAATGACACTCAATCCGATTGAGCCACGATGCGTGTGTCGGAGTGTAGACCAATTCCACATTGTTCTCGACCGCCCAGTTTCGGACACGCTCATGCTTGTGCGGCGAAAAGTTGTCCAGGATGATGTACAGCCGCTCGGAACGGTGATAACGACG
>NZ_AUCA01000042.1 GCF_000429525.1 Alicyclobacillus contaminans DSM 17975
AACGCGGTTGTTTTGGGTGTTGTAGTGAGGTCTCTTCTATTTTTTCCTTCCCCCTTCCTCTCGAGGAAAAGCCCCTACTGAAACTTTACACGCTCTTTTTACCCATCGCAATGGTGTTCAAAAAAGGCGAGGTTGCCGCCGGAATTCCGACGGCAACCTCGCGGGTTTGCTCATTGCAGCCCTTCCCGCAATGCCTTTCCAGGCTTGAACGCGGGCACTCTGCTCGCCGCAATGTCAATCACTTCGCCCGTCTGTGGATTGCGTCCCTTGCGCGCTGCGCGTTCGCGAATTTCAAAGTTCCCGAACCCCGTGAGCTGTACCTTCTCGCCGCGGGCAAGTGCTTCTGAGATGGCGGTGATGACACCGTCCACCGCTTGGCTGACATCTTTCTTGGTCAACCCCGTCTTATCGCACACGGCTTGAATCAGTTCCGATTTGTTCACTCATCACACCTCGCAAACATGTAAGACTAGTCACGTTATGATCCGAGGCGGCAACTTTTATACATTCTCCCACTCAAAAGCGTAAAAAAACGCGGGCTGCTTCCGGCAACCCGCGCCTGCATGCTATCTGTTTAGCGTCTATCTCTCACAGAATGATGGCAATCAATCCACCGCTGCCCTCGTTGATGATTCGCTGCAGCGTTTCCTTCAACTTGTACTGCGCGTTTTCCGGCATCATGGACAGTTTTCCGGAAATGCCTTCGCGGACAATGGCCGCAAGCGATTTGCCAAAAATGTCGCTCTCCCAGATTTTCAGCGGATCCTGTTCGAAGTCCTGCATCAGATAGCGAACCAGTTCCTCCGACTGCTTTTCCGTTCCCACAATCGGTGCGAATTCGGATTCGACATCGACGCGGATCATGTGAATGGATGGCGCCGTCGCCTTCAGGCGCACGCCGAACCGCGAACCTTGCTTGATCAGTTCGGGTTCGTCCAACGTCATTTCCTCGAGCGCAGGCGGAGCAATGCCGTAGCCGGTCATCTTCACCATTTTCAGAGCCTCTGCGACTTTGTCGTACTCTTTCTTCGCATAGACGAAGTCTTTCATCATGCGCAGCAGCTGGTCTCGTCCTTTAATCTGAACCCCGACCACTTCGGTCAAGACCCGGTCGTACAACTCATCTGGCGCAGCCAGGTCGATGACGGCCACCCCGTGACCCATGTCCATGTGCGACAGTCCAGCGTACGAGATGAAGTCGTAGGTGGAGAAATTGGCCACCACTCGGTCGATGTCGCGAATCCGCCGGATGTCCTGAATGGTTTCCTGCACGGAGGTCTGGAACTGTTGACGAAGCCAGTGATCGTCGTCGAGAACCATCACCCAATTCGGCAGATTCACATTGACTTCCTTGACCGGGAATTCGTACAGCGCTTCACGCATCACCGCGTTGATTTCGTGTACAGTCAACGTCGCACAGGAGAGGCAGATGACGGGCACGTCGTATTTTTCCGCCAACTGAGCACGTAGTTGTTGCGCTCGGTCATGTTCCGGATGGACAGAGTTCACAATGATGACGAACGGCTTACCGAGCTCCTTGAGTTCCTGCACGACCCGTTCTTCCGCTTCCACGTAGCCCTCGCGGGGAATTTCCGCAATACTGCCATCGGTGGTGACGACCACACCGAGTGTGGAATGATCCGCAATCACTTTGCGCGTCCCGATTTCCGCAGCCTCCTGGAACGGAATGGGATCGTCAAACCACGGCGTGCTGACCATGCGCGGCCCATTTTCGTCCTCATATCCACGCGCGCCGTCCACCGCGTATCCCACGCAATCGACGACGCGAACATTCACATCCAGTCCTTCCGCCACCGAAACCTCCACTGCTTGATTGGGAATAAATTTCGGCTCGGTGGTCATGATGGTACGGCCTGCCGCGCTTTGGGGCAGCTCATCCGTGGCGCGAACGCGGTCCGCCTCTTCCTTGATGTTCGGCAATACTATCAATTCCATGAACTTTTTGATGAAGGTAGACTTGCCAGTGCGCACGGGGCCGACTACGCCGAGATAGATGTCGCCCCCGGTCCGCTCAGCAATGTCTTTGAATACGTCGAACTTTTCCACGCTTTCTCCCCCTCGCTTCGCGGGCCATACGGTGGCTCCGCTGGCCTGGCGGTGCCGGCAATAATTGCCCTCCTGTGCCAGGACTGCGGGCACCAGACCCTGATATGACCGGCGTAGATTGCTTCGCCCGTACATCCTCCCCGAGCCACTGACAATCCCCCGAAACTGTCCACGTTCTTAGGACAATACATATATATGCGCACGGGAGCCCAATATGCCGGTGAGGTATCGCCGTCCTAGACACTCTTTATGTATATTGTCCGATGAAAACCGATAGAACGAGGGGAAACGAGATGGCGCATTCAATGCGCAGGGTTTGATCCGCATGGATACAGGAGGGTCAATGACAAAGAGCAGCCTTGTTCAGGCTGCTCAGTAAAATCTTGTGGATTTTCTTCCATCACTCCGCGGTATGCGCGGTGTACGCTGCGGCGTCGAGCAACGCATCCAACTCTCCCGGATCGCTCATCTCCACCACAATCATCCACCCGTCTTCATACGGAGCCGAGTTCACCAATTCCGGAGAATCCTGCAACGCACCGTTCACCTGGACTATTTTTCCCGATACCGGCGCAAACAGATCCGACACCGTCTTGACAGATTCAACGGAACCGAACGTCTCGTTTGCGCGAACTTCCGTCCCGACTTCGGGCAATTCGACGAACACGATGTCCCCCAGTTCATCCTGGGCAAAGTCGGTGATCCCAATCCGTGCCTGGTTACCCTCCACTTTCACCCATTCGTGTTCTTTCGAGTACTTCAATTCAGCTGGAACGTGGCTCATACCAGACCCTCCTGTATGGGTAAATCACGTCAGCGCACCCTCCGACGCCACAAGTTTGGTAACACCCGGTGGAATCGCTGTTTGTCCCAGTGTACCAAACCGTCCACCAACACTCCAGTGCACACGGCTGCGTCAGGAAATTACGTGTCCCACTTTGGTGCCAACAGCTCTCGCGCCACTTCCTCGACTTCATGGCCACGTTCTCGACCCATCAGCTCTTCTACGGCTACGGACGGTTTCTTGCCGGTGAACAGCACGTCGTACAGAGCGTTGGCAATGGGCATCTCAATGTGAAACCGCTCGGCCAATGCCACGGCGGCCCGGACGGTGCGCACGCCTTCCACGACCATGCCGACCGCGCCCAGCGCCTCTTCCAGTGAAAAGCCCGATCCAATGAGCCGACCGGCGCGGAAGTTTCTGCTGTGCTGACTCGTGCACGTCACAATCAAGTCGCCCACCCCGGACAGACCTGCGAACGTTAACGGAGATGCCCCCATCTTCATCCCCAACCGCGCCATTTCTGCCAATCCGCGCGTCATCAGGGCAGCTTTCGCGTTGTCACCGAAACCAAGACCGTCGGCCATTCCGACGCCGAGCGCAATGATATTTTTGAGCGATCCGGCCAATTCCGCCCCCACGACGTCCGGATTGGTGTATACCCGGAAGTACGGGTTCATGAGCGCGTCCTGAAGCAATTCCGCGGTTGCGCGCTCGTACGCAGCCACGACCACCGTGGTGGGGAGTCCCGCCACCACCTCCTCGGCGTGACTGGGGCCGGTGATCACCGCGAGTTGCGCCTTCCCCACCTGCTTGGTGGACAGAATCAACTGACTCATTCGCTGTCCGGTGGTCACATCGAACCCCTTGACCGCGTGCGCCACAACGTCGCACGACTGCACCAAAGGCGAGGCGTCCCGTACCACTTCCGGCATCGCCTGAGAAGGAACGGAAAAAATCACAATCTGTGCGTCGCGAACAGCTTCGTGCAAGTCGGTGCTCGCAACCAATGCCTCCGGCAGCCGCGCGTCCGGCAAATATTTGACGTTCGTGTGTCGCTCATTGATTTCCCGACACTGCTCTGGACGACGCACCCAAAGCGTCGTCCGATGGCCGTTGTGACACAGTACCGAAGCCAAGGCGGTGCCCCAACTTCCGGCACCCAAGACGGTGATGTTCATTCTGACCTCCACGTCATGCACTGAAACCCATGCTTATTTGCTGAAAATCCGATTTTCCCGTCCGTTCATCAGACGTACCAGATTCTGACGATGCTGGTAGATGGAGAGCAGAGCAATCACAATCGCGAACACCAGAGCGCCAGTTCGATGGTGTTCCAGCAGAATCAAAAAGATGGGCGTAAGAATGGTGAACGTCAGGGCACCCACCGACACGATGCGCGTGACCAACACCAGCACAATCGCCAAAACACCCGCCAACACCGCCGGCACCGGCATGGTTAAGAGCAGGACGCCGATGGTTGTGGCGACACCTTTTCCTCCGCGAAATCCGAAGAAAATCGGCCAATTGTGCCCAACAATGACGGCCAATCCGCTGAGATACGTGGTCCAAGCGCCGCCGTGGCCAAGGTTCCACGCCAGGCAGATGGCGACCATGCCTTTGAGCACATCCGCCAGCAGAACGATTATCGCCAATCTCCATCCCAGCACTCTCAACGTATTTGTTGCGCCCGCGTTTCCGCTGCCGTGCTCCCGAATGTCAATTTTGGCAATCCATCGGCCAAGCAGCGTGCTTGACGAAATGGAGCCGATTAAATACGACAGAATGACGGATACAATCAACACAACGGCTCCTCCTCAATGACGAGTCGCACCCCATCGAAACGGATTAGGAACGATTCCGCGTCGTCAGTCTCAATGGCGTACCTTCAAATCCAAACGCCTGCCGCAGCTGATTTTCCAAGTACCGTTGATACGAAAAGTGCATCAATTCTACGTCGTTCACGAAAAAGGCAATGGTCGGTGGCTTCACGGCAATCTGCGTCGCGTAGTAGATGCGCAGTCGTCTCCCCCGGTCCGAGGGCGGCGTCACCGACGCCGTGGCATCCTGGATCACCTGATTGAGCGTGGATGTGGCGATGCGCATCGCGTGATTTTCGGCAATTTCCCTCGCCAATGGCAGGATCTTATGTATGCGTTGCTTCGTCTTGGCGGACACGAACAACACCGGCGCCCACCGCATGAATTGAAACTCTTCGCGAATCTGTTGCTGAAACTGATGGGCGGTTTTGTCGTCCTTGTCGACGATGTCCCACTTGTTCACCAGGAACGCGACGGCCCGCCCCGCTTCGAGCGCATATCCAGCCACTCGCTTGTCCTGCTCGGCAATCCCTTCATGTCCGTCCAGAACGACAAAGGCGACATCGGAACGCTCGATGGCGCGCAGCGCACGGAGCACACTGTACTTTTCGATACGTTCATACACCTTTCCTCTTCGGCGCATGCCCGCCGTGTCAATCAATACGTAGCGCTGGCCGTCTACTTCGAGCGGTGTGTCAATGGCGTCCCGCGTGGTCCCCGCCACGTCACTCACCATCACCCGGTGATCGCCCACGAGCGCGTTGATCAAAGAAGATTTTCCCACGTTCGGCCGGCCAATCAGGGCAATGCGAATCACGTCGTCACTGTACTCAGGATCTGTGCCCTCCGGCAATTGCCTGACCACTTCGTCCAGCAAATCCCCCGTGCCCGAGCCATGTTCCGCAGACACGGCAATGGGTTCCCCGAATCCCAGTTCGTAGAATTCGTACGCCGCTTCATGATGTTTCGGATGGTCGAGCTTGTTCACGCCGAGCACAATCGGCTTTCCCGATCTCCGCAACAATTCCGCCACATCCCGGTCCGCGGCGATCAATCCGGTCTGGCCATCGACCAAGAACACAATCACGTCCGCTTCGTCGATGGCCATTTCCGCCTGCACACGAATGAGGTTTGACACTTCATCCTGATCCGCAAGCTCAATGCCGCCCGTGTCAATCAGGTGAAACTCCCGTCCGTTCCAATCCGCCTTCGCGTAAATCCGATCCCGCGTTACGCCGGGAACATTCTCCACAATGGAGATGCGTTCCCCGACAATGCGATTAAACAACGTCGATTTCCCGACGTTGGCTCGTCCGACAATAGCAACAACCGGCAAAGACATACGTCCAACCATTCCCATCCTTAAGAATTCAGGAATTTTTGAAGCCAAGCGCGGGCTCGGCGGCCCCCGGTCATGGGTCCGCCGTACCACCCGCGCCTCACATGGAGGCGGCCGCTTCCGACGGCGGATTGATTTCCCGGAGCGTCGCCTCGTATCTCCTGCGCGGCGGCAGCGCCTGCGTATGTCCGAGTACGCCATACATCAGGCCCATGCCGGTCGCCGGGACAATCGTCACAGAGATGCCGAGTTCCTCCCTCACCCGTTCCACCGTGTAGTCGTCCAAGAACACGTCCGCATCATCCTTCAGCATGATGTCCGGCAAGAGGAGGGTGTCCAATCCGTTGAGCTGGTCCTTCATCTGCGCCACGATGTCGGAACCGGTGATGAGTCCCGCAACGGTGACGTTGTGCCCGTAAAAATCGTTCCGGATGGGGAATACACGCGTCTCCAGCCCAGGAACAGTTCCCAGCCGCTGCAGGGATTGCTCAATGATCTTGCGCGCGGACACGCTGGTCACCACGCCGACACGGCGTTGGTGCCCAACAATGTGGCGAGGCAGGCGCGGCCAGACTTCGTCAAGCTCATCGAGAAAAATGCGAATCACGCCCACGCCATTCTCCGTCTGCGCGAACTCGTCATAATGGTCTCCCGGCGGAACATCCCGGTCCGCCAACACGTAGAATTCGTCGGCCGCATGCACAAAGGACGCGCCGAGACACGGCCGCAGTTCCGCTTGCCAGCGCGTCACTTGATCTATGACACGCGCCGCCTCTTCTGGCGTACACGGGCGCAATTTGTGCAGACCGCGGCGATGTTTCGTGAGTCCCACCGGGACTACGGACAGTGTCCGCACCGCTGGAAAGAACGGAACCAAGTCGCGGATGGTCCGATCCAGTTCGTCACCATCGTTCCACTCCGGCACCAGCACAACCTGGGTGTTCATCTCGATGCCACCCTTGGCCAAAAACTCGATTTGTCGCAGAATTTCCCCGGACCGCTTGTTGGCCAACATACGCACGCGCAATTCAGGATTGGTCGTGTGCACCGAGACGTTCAGCGGAGACATCTTCAAATCCACGATGCGCTGCAGCTCCTCATCCTTCACATTCGTCAGGGTGACGAAGTTGCCATGCAGGAACGACAGCCGGTAGTCATCGTCGCGAACATTCAGCGTCTGCCGCATATTGGTTGGAATTTGGTCGACAAAACAGAACACGCATTTGTTGTGGCACAGCCGAACCCGATCCACGGTGGGGTTTTCCCATTCCACGCCCAGGCCTTCGTCGTACCCTTTCTCCACATCGATGATCCAGACCTCGCCATCCGCCTTCTTGACCTCGAGCTCCATTTCCTCGGTCGCCAAGGCAAATTGCAGATCTACAATATCCCGGATGGGCTGACCGTTGATCTTCAGAAGCTCGTCGCCAGGCGCCAATTCCAGTTCTTCAGCCAACGATCCCGGCTTGACCTTGTATATTTTCGGCAATGGAGAACATCCTCCCTGTCCTCTATGAACGTTGTATCAAAAAACACTCCATCCCGGAGTGAACGACTGTATGCCATTACACCATTATGCACGGATGTCCCCATGTCCGTCAAATCCCAGTCAAATCACACGGTTCTTCATCCGCAAACGACCGCGCACCCACGCCCCCACTCTCGCAAAGCACAGGCTCATCCAGAAAACTCCGCACAGAACGGGCACGGTAAAGCCGGCCACTTCCGGCTCGGACAGACCGCCATCCACCGTCGTCCACATCTCCGCGACCGCAAACAGAACCAGATACGCAGTGCATATGGCGTACTCGACAGGCATCGCGTAGAACGCGCACATCCAGGCGGTGAGCGCACATCCCCAGGCCACCCAATGATACAAGGAAATTCCCCACGCATACGTGAAGGGCATCCACAGGCCAATCTTCACGGTGAGAAGTGCCATGGCAAAACCGCCGACCACTACGCCCGGATGACGACGAAGTTCAGATGGATGGACGAGGAGCAATGCCCCGCACAAAGCGGCCGTTACCGCATCCGGACGCAGACATCGATCCGGCCCAACGGCATAGCCCACCATGGCAGCGCCTTGAATCCATGCCGCACATCGCAGCCACCTCCGCAGAAGCGGATCGCCATGCTCATCGCTTTCCGACGTGAACGTGCACAACCAGGCAGAGAGAAATACAAACAGCCCCATGAACTCCATTCGCTTCGCCTCGTAGCCCAAGCATTCCACCAGGCGCGCAAAACATGCAAAAGTCGGCATCCCAGGGATGCCGACTCGATGCTGAAACGCGGATTCACTTCTTGAAGAGATCGCGGAACAAGTCGCCGATGGTCACTCCGGTGCCGCTGTTATCGTCGTGTTGCGTGCTGTACCGTTGCGGTTCGCGTTCGCGGCGACGCGGCGGTTCCTGCGTGTCTTTGATGGACAGCGAGATGCGTTTGCGCTCCGGTTCGACCGACAGAATCCGAACCTGAACTTCCTGGCCCTCTTCCAACACGTCGGACGGCTTGGCAACGTGCTGATGCGAGATCTGCGACACGTGGACCAACCCTTCAAGGCCCGGACGGAGTTCGACGAAGGCGCCAAAGTCCACGAGACGAACCACTTTCCCAGTGACGACATCGCCCGGCTGGAACTCGTTCGCGTACTGCTCCCACGGGCTCGGCGCCGCTTCCTTGATGGATAGAGAGATACGTCCCGCCTCCGGATCCACCGCCAGGATGCGAACCTTCACCTTATCTCCAGGCTGAACGACTTCAGCCGGATCGTCCACATGGTGCCACGCGAGTTCGGAGATGTGCACCAGGCCGTCGACACCGCCGACATCGACGAAGGCACCGAAGTTGGTCAGGCGCTGAACGGTACCTTCCACCACGGTCCCCGGCTCGAAAGATGCGATTTTCTGCTGAACTTCCCGTTCGTGCTCCTCTTCCAGCACAGCCTTGCGGGACAAAATCAGCTTGTTGTTCTCGGGATCGAACTCGACCACGCGAACTTTGACAGTCTTCCCCTTGTATTCTTCAAGGTTGTCGACAAAATGCCGATCCACCAACGACGCCGGGATGAAACCGCGCACGCCGACATCGGTGACGAGACCACCCTTGACCACATCGTGGACCGTGACCTCGAACGCGGTCTGATTTTCAAACTTCTCGCGCAGGTCGCCCCACGCTCGCTCCGCACCCGCTTCACGCCGGGACAGAATGACCGCTTCGCCCTCGTCGTCCAGCTTTTGAACACGAGCTTCCACCTTCTGCCCAACTTGGACAACATCACTTGGATGTTCCACACGCAAAGGCGACAACTCGCGGATGGGGATGACCCCAGGGAATTTGTATCCAATGTCCACCAGGACACGTTTGTCTTCAATGTCCGTGACCGTGCCTTCCACCACATCTCCAACCGACAAATCGGCGGTGTTCAACATCTTCTGCATATCGTCTGACATGCTTGCGCCCTCCTCATGCACTGCAATGATTTATCACCAGCCTTCAGACCCCAGAAACGTGAACCGTGTCAACGCATCCGCTGTTTGAAGACTTGTAAGCAAATCCACAACCCTGTCGCTGCCCCGCCGACACCAGCGTAGGCACTTACGCCCCGCAGCACCCCTGCCTGGTACATCCCGCCGAATCCGATGATGCAGACACACAGCACGGATGCCAGCCACATAAAACGTCGGCAAACCTTTTGTACTTTCAGGGTATCCATTTTTCCGCTGACCTTTCGCGCCGCGCCAGCCTTCACCAGCCACACCCCAGCGAGCAATGCCGCGAGCGCCAGCAGATCCTCCACCGCGAGCGCTGCACTCACTTGGGGTGCCCCTCATTCAGCAACGCTTGAATTTTGCCCATCAGCGTCTCCAAAATCATTTCGTTGGTGTCTTCTTCCGATGGCACGAACGGTTCCCCGTACCGTATGGTCAAACGCCCCCGAAACCGGTATCCGCCACAAATGGCGACGGGTACAATGGGACACCGTGCTTTGCGAGCGATGAAAGCCACACCAGGCAAACCGCGTTGCAATCGCCCGTCTTTGGAACGATGCCCTTCGGGGAAAATCAGCAGACACCCGTCGTGCTCAGGAATCTCCAACGCCATCCGTATCGCTTGTTTATCGCCCGCGCCTCTGCGAACTGGAAATGCGCCAAAATAACGGATGAGGGCGGCGAACCAGCGATATTTGAACAGCTCGATCTTCGCCATGAAATGCACAAATCGCGGTGTCCCCAGCCCAATCGTCAGCGGATCTAAATTATGTATATGATTGCTGCCGAGAACCAGCGGCCCCGTTTTGGGTACCAAATCACGATTCACAATCCGAAAGCGAAACGCAAGTCGAAAAAACAACCATACGATGCCCCGAGCCATCCGATACACCGGTGACATGTAACGATTCGCAATCCCCATCAGCGACAACGCTCCACGAGTTCCAGAATCTCACGCACCACGTCCTCCACCGTTCTCCCCGTGGAGTCTATGGGATGCGCGTCAGACGCAGGTCTCAGCGGTGCGACATCTCGAGACGAATCTCGTTCATCCCGCTCCACAATGGATGTGCGCAACTCTTCTAATGACATCTCGTAGCCTTTGGACTGAAATTCTTCCGCACGGCGGCGCGTTCGTTCCTCCAACGATGCGGTCAAAAACACTTTCACCTGAGCATCCGGCAAAACCACGGTTCCCACGTCACGACCGTCCATCACCACCGAATGACGACGAGCAAACGACCGTTGCCACTCGGTTAAAACCCCCCGTACGCGCGGGTGCACCGACAATTGCGAGACCAACGCTGAAACCTGTGGATTCCTCAATTCCGCATTGATGCACTGGCCATCGGAGTAAATGTCCAAACCGCCGTCACTGTTCCGCTCAAAGTGCAGAGGATGGCGTTGCAACAACTCCACCAGTTCATCCTCACGTTCCACTGCGACGCCGTGCTTCAGCGCCAACCATGCAACGCCCCGGTACATCGCGCCCGTGTCCACGTACAGAATCCCCAAGCGGCGAGCCAGCGCTTTGGCTACCGTGCTTTTCCCGGCACCGGCGGGTCCATCGATGGCGATGTTGAGATGTGGCATGAAATCGGACCTCCAGCAACCGCAAACCTTAGTAGGAAAAAGAAAAAGCAGGCCCGTGCCCGCCTTGGTAACGCAAAAGATGTGCAGAATACAATACGAATATCAGTCAGCGGGAAACCAACGTGTTACGCATTTGCAGTTTCATAGTAGCATAGCCGCCCGTCACACTGCAAGGATTGCTAATTCATGAATTGGATGGAGGGAAACTGTGCCGTTTGCCCCGCATCGACTTCCACCGTCTGCCCCGGTGCCGGTGTCAGCAGCCGAGCGTCATTGTGATCCACCGATACAAACACGGTGGTCTCTCCACTATTTACAATCTGTATCACGCTGCCGTTGTGGATGGTTACCTCCAGCCGTGCGTTATCCATGGTTCCCACTTCCTGCCCATTCACTTCCACCTTCACGTTGGGATAGGTTCCATCCGGCGCAGACAGCAATGTAATTGTGGCTTGCTGTTGGTCGGCTCCGGATAGGGTCGCAGGCTGTTCCACGAAGCGTCCCGCAGTGTCATCCACGTAGGTACGGACGGCCGGAATGGCCGTAAGCAGCTGAACCAAACAGAGCATACAAAGAAAACCTGCTGCAATGGGAACCAAAGAGGCGTCCAATCCCGCCTCCAGCCGATCCCGCAGGGCTGGACCTATCCATTTGGACTTCCGCTCGCGACGTTCCATTGCACATCCACCTCACCGCATTGTATGCACGGTGCGCAGGGAACATGTCCCAAGGGATGGCAAGCGCCGTTCACTGCAGCGTTCTTTGGCGGAAAAAGGTGTACTGAATCACCCGTTGCCGCACGGACTCTTTCATGTTCACGAATTCGAATGAGCCAATCGCGTAGCCGTGGTCGTTTCTATCCGAAACGCGAATGGCCATTGCCCTCGTCGCCACCGGAAAACCGCTGTTTGGAAGGGTGAATCGCATCCCCACCATCTCACCTGGGTGCAGCACCACGTGTTTCGGTAAATACAAGGCAATACCACCGCCGCTGACGTCGCGGGTGTACACTTCAGCCACCAATCCGCTTTTGGAGCCGTATTCCAAGTGGACCGGAAAGTCCGCCGGTACCCGAACAAACTCCCGGCGTTGTTCCCGCTTCACTTTCCCAGGCTCAGGTTTGCTGATCTTCCACGCCAGATTCGGTATGCGCACTGCCTCAATGAACTGTGCTGCATACCGGCACAGCGCACCGTCCCGGCCTTGAAACTCCACCCAAATCAGAGCGGTGGGGGCCACTTCAAGGATTCGATTTTCCTTATAATGCAACGGAACATCGATAAAGTATTCTGCCGAGTTCATGTCGAGAAGCCTCGAATGATAGTACTCCGCATCCGTTTCTCCGACACGGATGCGGAGGGATTGACCGACCCGAACTGTTGCCACCAACTACCCCTCCCCGACTCTGCTTCCATTATAAAGAATGAGTCTGCGAGAGGAAAGAAGCCCCTACTATGTCAATTGATCGATGTGCATCTCTCGGCCGGTATTTGCATTCACATACACACAGTACGTCTCTCCGTTGGCAGTACCATAAAACGCCACAGCCGGTTGGTATTGCTGGTGGCTGTCCAACGCGACGACGGACTGTGCCATTTCGACGTGGAAGTTCGGACTCAATGCGGCTCGCAATTGGGCCACCGTGTACTTGCGGGGTGGGACGCTTGACACCGGGAAGTAGTAATAGTTGTTCGCATCGAATCCAATGATGCTGCCCACGTCCAGCGCGACCCGCACCGCAATCCCCTGACTGGTAACAAGGGCGCCATCCGAACGTTTCGGAGCAAACACAAAGTAACCCACCCCATCGTACTGCGTGGACTGAATCCGCTCGAGGGGACCAAATCCGCGCTGGTTAAGCCAGTTCTGCGCGGTGTCAGCTGCAGTGGCAAAGTCGTAGTCACCCGGCGCAGCCGCGTGCGTGATCATAAAAGACAGGACGTGACCGCCATCCGCACTCACCGTCGCGGTCAAGGGCCCGAGCGCTGTGTTTCCTGTCACCACGTACTCGGGGCGGTACGCCCCGGATTGCGTTTGCTTGACTTGGAGTTTCAGATTCGAGGGCAGGCGCAGAAACTTTTTCACCGCAGCGACGGCCGTTTGACCGCTGACATCCCGCTGTGACGACATGGCCAGGCTTTTCCCTCGCTGTAAACTCGACGGTGAATCCTGGGACTCCACGAACGCGGTGGTTGCGGTATCGATTTTCCGAAATCCATCCACCACTTGGTTGTCGCCCCGGTTTTTCAGCAGCGCGTTGTTCACATCCGCCCACCGCACCTGATTGTTCAGCACCTTCGCCTGAATGGATTGAAGGCCTTCCAACACGGTGCCGGACTGATTGTACATCCCCTTCAATTGACTCTGGACCACGGATTGTCCAGGACCTGCGTTGGACTCCAGCCAGTCGTCCGTTCGGTGACTGATGACATCCAGGAACGTTTGCGTATTGTGCATCGGCATCAGGTCAAACGGCAGTTTCCCAATCTCCGTCTCCGCCGCGTAATCCAAGCGCCAAATGTTTCGCAGATGTGATTGAAACGCCGTGTTGTCCACGCTGATTCGCGCTTTTCCCAATTCTTCGCGCAGTTTTTGCACATTGTCAACCAATGCGTGAAAATTGGCATTGTACTGATTTTCATTCTGCAGGGCCAGGGCCTGGCGCTGTTTGAACTGGTCGTAACCCCACCAGCCCACACTGCTGCCGACCAAGACCAACCCGAGAATCGGAATGGCGAACCACGTCGTTCTATGCAGCACTTTGTTCATCCCCTCTCTACCTGCAGAAGATGTGTTTGCCAATCTGAACAATCTGCGGACGCGACCAGATCCAGGGACTCGTCGCGGTGGCGGGATTGAAATAATACACGGCACCGTGAGAGGGATCCCAGCCATGCAGCGCATCGGTCACCGCTCGCATCGCCTTGGCATCCGGCTGCAGGTTGACCTGTCCGTCCGCCACTGCCGTGAATGCCCCGGGTTGATACACAATCCCCGGAACGGTGTGAGGAAATCTCGGATCGCGCAGCCGATTCAGAATGACGGCTGCAATCGCCACCTCTCCCTCGAACGGTTCACCGCGTGCTTCTCCGTAGACCACATGCTGCATAAGCCTCACGTCAGACATGCTCAATCTGCTGTCCGCCGGCACCGAAGCCGCCAGGTCACTGGCACCGCCGGTCGAGGCGCTGCCACCACGGGACGATCCGGAGTAGTGCCACCCCTTTGACGCGGCAACCAACTTGTGCTTGGTTTTTAGATCGACAAGCCCCGTCACCTTCATGCCGAACTGGTATTGAAAGTTACGGACTGCCCAATAGGTCTTCCACCCGAATACCCCGTCCACCTTACCGTGGTAGTAACCGATAAAACCAAGACGATTCTGCAGTTCGTCCACATCGTATCCGCGACTTCCGTACATAAGGTTTCGCGCGGTGAACGCCTTGGCACTCGGTATCGATTGCTGGTGCAGCACGGGCGACGCCAACAACGGCCATACGAGGACAGCTCCCAGCAGCACTTGTAACAATTTCTTTCGCATTGGAACGTAACTCCTCCCACGGGAATCAAAGTCACGACACAGCGTAGTTTCCCATGGGAAAAATAAAATATGCCTGTCCCAAGGACAGGCATATATAAAATAGCATTTGGAAAGCAAAACGCCCCGTTCAGTGCAACGGCTCGATGTCGAAATCGTCCTCGTTGTCGCACAAACAGCGCTTAAATCCTGTTTCAATGTGCCCGTTCGAGTCTCGAACGCCGCGCAGAATGAACGTCTCGCCACATTTCCGGCAGCGGATATGCACTTTCACGCGCTGGTTGGACAAGACCATTTCATCTCTCACTCCTTCAGACGCCAGTGGTTCCGACCGCATCTATTGTGTACCTCCTACTCCGTACTCAATCCGTACCAGTATGATCGTGGGAAGAAGAAGATAAACAGGTGTTGCCAGATTCACTTCGGCATAAATCGTCAAAGTCCTTCCACAACCGACACCGATTCGGCGCTTAAACCCAACCGCGCCAGCGAACCGACTCGGCCATACGGCGAACGCCCACCATATAGGCGGCCAACCGCATGTCCACCCCGTACTTTTCCGCGGCGTCGTAGACCGTTTGGAAGCTCCTTTTCATCAGAGTAACCAGACGCTCGTCCACCTCTTCTTCGGTCCAGTAAAAGCCCTGGTTGTTCTGAACCCACTCGAAGTAAGAAACAATTACACCGCCTGAATTGCCCAGGACGTCTGGAACAATGAGAACCCCTCGATCCGTGAGAATCTTCGTGGCAGCCGTGGTGGTTGGACCATTGGCGGCTTCCACGATGACCTGAGCTTGGATTTTCGCCGCATTCTCCCGCGTGATCTGATTCTCAATCGCCGCAGGCACCAGAATGTCGCACGGTTGTTCCAACAGTTCCTTGTTGGTCAACGTATTGTCAAACAACTTGGTCACCGTACCGAACGAGTCGCGCTGCTCCAACAACTCGGGTATATTCAACCCATTGCTGTCATACAACGCACCGTATGCATCGGAAATTCCGACCACCTTGGCCCCGGATTCGTACATGAATTTCGCCAGATAGCTGCCCGCATTTCCAAACCCCTGAATGATGACCCGGGCACCCTTGATGGGGATGTTCTTAACACGAAGTGCCTCTTCCAAGCAAATGGTAACCCCACGAGCAGTTGCCGTTTCACGGCCCTTGCTGCCTCCGAGGACGATGGGTTTCCCGGTGATGAAACCGGGCGAATCGAACTCACGAATGTGCGAGTATTCATCCAGCATCCAAGCCATATTTTGCGAGTTGCTGAATACATCAGGCGCTGGGATGTCTTTCGAGGGGCCCACGATTTGACTGATGGCCCGCACGTAGGCTCGGCTCAGTCGCTCAATTTCATCAAACGACATGGTCCGCGGGTCGCAGACAATGCCACCTTTTCCGCCGCCATAAGGCAAATTGGCAATCCCGCATTTGATAGACATCCAAATGGATAATGCCCGGATCTCATCTTCGGTGACATCGGGATGGAGCCGAATGCCGCCTTTGGTCGGGCCAACCGCGTCGTTGTGTTGCGCGCGATAACCGGTGAACACTTGCACCGACCCATCATCCATACGCACGGGGAATCGCACCGTCAACACCCGCAGCGGTTCCTTCAACAGTTCATACATGGCTGCGTCATATCCTAAACGCTCCAGCGCTTCACGAATAATTGCTTGCGTACTTGTCAGAACGTCCAGATTGTCCGCCTCAGTTTCCGGTACCTCCGAAACGTTGCTCTGACCAATCGCCATGTCAATAAACCACCCTTTAATCAACTGGTATGTAAGCCGCAATCAGTATACAACTTCGCATCCGGATGTTCAAAGTCCTCTTGCGCCGGTGGATGATTTTTCGGAACCCGTGGAACAATGTCGTCGTCATCACACATTGCCCGTAAGGAGGCCCACACGCGCGATGAAACGCCCCCCGAACTGGTTGCTGATTGTCCTACTGAGTTTCATTCCCCTCCTGATGGTGCTTGGCAACGCCGTACTCATTCCGGGGATGCCAACCATGCAATCCACCATGCACGTCACCAAATTCCAGGTCAGTTTATTGATCACGCTGTTCTCCGTTCCTGCAGGCCTCGTCATCCCATTCGCCGGATTCCTCTCGGATCGAATCGGTCGAAAATGGGTGATTGTGCCTTCCATTCTTCTGTTCGGCACAGGGGGTGTGGTGGCAGGGTTCGCCTCATGGTGGCTGTCTCATCCCTACTGGGTGGTTCTCGTTGGCCGCGTCATCCAGGGAATCGGTGCGGCAGGCACCGCCCCCATCGCAATGGCATTTATGGGCGATTTGTTTCAAGGCAATCTCCGCAGCAAAGCGCTCGGCATCAACGAAGCCGGCAACGCCTTCGGCAAGGTGGTCAGCCCCATCATTGGTGCCGCTGTGGCCCTCCTGGCTTGGTTTGCTGTGTTCTTTATTTTTCCGGTTCTCTGTCTCCCCCTCGCCGCTGCCATTTGGTGGATGGTTCCGGAAGCCTCAAAGAAAAAAACAGAACAGCAATCCATTTCCAGTTACCTAAAATCCCTTGGCAAGATCGCCCAACGCGAAGGCCGCTGGTTAAGCGTGGCCTATCTCTGTGGAGCCACTGCCCTGTTTACGCTGTTCGGCGTGCTTTTCTATCTTTCCGATCTGCTCGAGTCGAAATACAACATCGACGGCATCATCAAGGGACTCATCCTGGCCATTCCGCTACTCGTATTGAGTACCACGTCATACATCACCGGTGTCGTCATTCAAAAGAAGAAGCAGCGGATGAAATGGTTCTTGGTGGTAGGATTTGCCATACTCGCGACCAGCGTCCTGTGTGCGACCTGGCTCGCCACGAACGCATGGATGCTCATCGCGCTGATGTCGGTCGGTGCCATCGGTACCGGTCTTGTGCTCCCCAGTTTGAACATGCTGATCACGTCGGCGGTCGATCAAACAAATCGAGGCAGCGTGACGAGCTTTTATGGTAGTGTCCGGTTTCTCGGCGTGGCCTTCGGCCCCCCAGTGTTCACCTGGCTGCTCGGCGTGTCCACAGCTGCGATGTTTGTCACCGTGGCATCTCTGGCTGCGCTGTGTGGATTGCTGGCCTGGTTGCTCATCCGCCCTGAGGCAAACGCGCAAGATCAGCAGGCGGCACAGCAGGGCGTTCGTCCCATGGCAAGTCGGCACAAGGCGCGCAGCTAGACGCGGTATGATCCGGGGATTGATGAATACGAATAAAGGGGACGAGACTATGGGAGGTCTTGACAGTTGTTCACCCCGGATCTGTTACTCATTTTGTTCATCATCGTAGGCGCTGTGGGCCGCGTCAGCATTGTATCGGTCGCCGCGAGCATGTTGTTGGTGATCCGCATGTTGAATTTCGGAAGGTTTCTCCCCATGCTCGAACGACGCAGCTTGGAACTGGGGCTGTTGTTTCTCATGATTTCCATTCTCGTCCCGTTAGCCAGTGGCCGGATTGATGCCAGAGACATGATGAGAAGCATCTTCAGCCCCGTTGGTCTGATTACGATTCTCGCCGGTACTGTGGCAACGGTGCTGAACGCCAGAGGATTGCACCTGCTGCAGATGCATCCCTCTCTGCTGATTTGTGTGGTCATCGGAAGTGTTGCTGGAATTGTCCTGTTCGGGGGGATGCCGGTGGGGCCCTTGATGGCAACGGCGATTGCGGCAATGATTTTGTCGGTGTACGAAAAGCTTCACCCATAACAAAATCCGGCGGTCGCAGAAGGACCGCCGGAGAAATGGATGACCGTTAAGACAGCGGGAATCTGGTCACAATCTGATGAACGGCATCGTGCTCGAAGATGGGGGTTCCATACTCATCCAGCACCGCCTTGGTTACCTCCGAGTACTCCCCATACTCATGGAGCACTGCCCAAACGCCCATATACACATCGTCGCCTACGGACGATTCATCGATGTAAAGATAGTACTGACCTTCATAGGCATACAGGGCAGTCCACACCCCGAAGGAATCCATCAGATGCGCCGCTCTGACCACGTCCTCAAAGTCCTTGAAGCGAAACACGAAGGTCGTTGAGTACGCCATTTCGTCGACTCCGCGATCATCTTCCTCTGCCTCGCTGGATACGCCGGGTAGACTCGGCACGCGGGTCACAATGACCACCACTCCTTCCGTGGGCATGGTGAATGCTTCCACCGAAATGGGTCCGACCACTTCAAATCCCGTTTCCTCATAGGCAGCTTCCATCATATCCCAAAACAACTCCTGGACCTTCCTGCCGTTCTGCCATATCTCATCGCGATCGATCCCGCGTTCTTCCAAATCGTCATAACTGATAAAAAATCGGACCTTATCCTTCGCAATCCGTTCCACCCGCATGCGTCTCCCTCCGTTCTCCTGAGAACCGCCTCATTGAAGACGGGGCGTAATCATCGTACAAATTCATTGTATTACTACAGCGTATTCGCGAGTTCGAACATTGCGTGAGCGTATATCTGAATACATTGCAAATACCGCTCTAAGCTCCATGATTCGTCCGCCTGATGCGCGCAATCCGGATCTCCAGGAAACTGGGGACCAAAGGCAACTGCGTTGGGAATCGTCCGCGCATACGTTGCACCACCGATGGCCAACGGCTCTGAGTCGAAGCCAACCTGTGTGCGATAGACGTTTTGGAGAACACGGATCACCGGGCTTTCCAGAGGAACGTACAATGGATCCAACGTGTTCCGCAAGTCGACGAACCACTTGTCCGGAATATATTGCCGACACCGTTCCAGCACCTGATCCGCGCTCAGGTGAACCGGAAATCGTATGTTGAACAACAGTTCAAACTGTCCATTTCGTAAAGCGGCGCAACCCAAGTTACTGGTCAATGCCCCTGTCACATCGTCCGCATCATCGATACCCAAGTTCTTACCTTCGTGATCTTGGGCAGCGACAAACCGCCACATCGACGCGTTCGACACGGGCTGCCCGGACAGAACCTGCGCCAGTGATACAATGGCATTTCGGCCGAGATGAGGCATGCTGCCGTGGGCCGATACACCGCGCACCCGGATTTCAACGTGTGATTCGCGTTGCTCCACATCCACGTCAATCTGCCGCGCCCGCGCATCCTTGCGGATGCGTTGTTCCCATTCCGATGCTGCAGTCTCAGAATGGCAATCCACCACCGCGAGCGCATAATCCGGGACCATGTTATCCCGATGCCCTCCCTCAAACCGAATCACCTGAGGATTCAGCGAATCGGTATCGGCGGCCACTCGGATGACTAGGGTACAAACTCCCTTCTCCGCATAAATCATTGGAAAATCTGCATCCGGTGTAAATCCCCCGAGAGGGGCGGGTTCCTTCTCAAAGTAATATTTCATGCATTCCCAGTCCGATTCTTCATCAAGACCAAAAATTAGTCGAATTTTTCGGCGCGGTTTCATGCCCAGTTCCTTCAACGCAACCAATGCCCAAAAAGTGCTCATGGCAGGACCTTTGTCGTCCACGGCACCTCTGGCATACACTTTTCCGTCGTGGATCTCCGCGCCAAATGGCGGATACGTCCATCCCGTGCCCTCCGGAACGACATCGAGGTGCGAGAGGACACCGACATATTCATCGCCCTCACCGTATTCAATGTGACCAGCGTATCCGTCCACGTTCTTGACCCGCAACCCGTGTCGACTTCCCAAGTCCAACATATACTGCAAAGCTTCTGCGGTGGCATGTCCAAATGGACCATTCGGCACCGCCGGTCCCTTTACGCTTGGAATCCGGAGCAAATCTTGAAGGGTCGAGACCATTTCCTCACGGTGAGCCTGTACAAACGATGCGAACATGTCGAGTTCCTCCACAACGACTTCACATGGGCTCAGGTTGATTGCCGTTCCACAATGTTATGCAACAATATCACGGAATAGCTGTCAACCGGCTCATCATGCAGTAATTTTGTCAACAAGCGCATGGACACGGCACCAAAATCGTACATCGGCTGGGCGATCACGGTCATTTCTGGGCGAACCATGGTGGCCAACCTCGTGTTGTCAAACGCAATGACCTTGATATCTTTCGGCACGTTCATGCCAGCATCCTGCGCCGCATGAATCGATGCCAAGCCCAACTCGTCCGACGCGGCGACAATCCCATCCACCGCGTGGCTTCGCAGGTGCTCCGAAAGGCGAGGCAGTGCCTTCTCATAGCGACCATCGCCAATTTCCAGCCGAACAAATGATTCAAATTCTCTGCAGTTCGCCAGACCGGCACCTCTGCGATCAGCCAGCACGGAATACCCTTCGTCTGTCGTCACAAACACGACGTGACGGCATCCCTTTTGCAGGAGATATTGTCCAGCGTCCCGCCCGGCTCGCACGTTATCAATGTTGACGGAAGGAATGCGACGCTCTGGATCCTCCGTCGCACAAAGCACTACGGGGATTTGCGCTTGCTCGAATGCATCCACATGCTCTTTCTGCACCTTATGGGTCATGTAAATAATTCCATCCACCTGTTTTTCCCACATCGTGCCGACCAAATCCACTTCGCGACTCAGCTGACCATCGGAGTTCGTGAGAATGATGTGGTACTCATACATCGCGGCGATATCCTCGATGCCCCTGACGACTTCAGCCACAAATGCAGCCGAGACATCAGGAACAATCACTCCAATGGTCCTGGTTTTCTTACTCGCCAACCCCCGAGCGACTGCGTTCGGTCTATATCCAAGCCGATCAATGGCATCCAACACACGACGCTTTGTCTCGTCTTTTACGACGGCAGTACCGTTCAAGACGCGAGACACGGTGGCCATTGACACTTTCGCTTCACGCGCCACGTCATAAATCGTGACCGTCAAGCCAACCACCTCCCTCAGCAATTGTGAAACTATCATAACACGATCCAAATCGGATACGTACAAGCCTGTATGGTTGTTAAATTCCTGACAAATAAAACGAAAGAGACGGCGCTTACCGTCTCCGTGGTGCGGGTGAAGGGACTCGAACCCCCACGGTCGCCCGCCAGAACCTAAATCTGGTGCGTCTGCCAATTCCGCCACACCCGCCTGTGCACAACGATTCCTGAATTAGTATATCACAACATCAGTTCAAACATCAATCAACCGTGTCCCTTGACCTCCGAATACGGCCGGTTCATGCGCCACCTCGTTTAGGAGGGGGTGCTCATCTCCCGACCTCTCACGCCACCATCGGAATTTCGACCCGTTTGATTGGCTTTGATCCGGCGACTTGTCAGACGCAGATTCGCCCGCACCAGCATCCTCTCTCAAGATGGGGGCTGCATTTGCAACAGCCTCGACCTTCTCATCCCTGCTTCTCGCGGCTTCACCGCTACTCTTCAAGCAGGAGTCCCCTTCGCGCTGACCGACCTTGCCGGCGTGTCTGACAGCCCTCCCCGGATACATGTGGTCCTTCCCCTTTTATTTCCTCGCCCTAAAGATTCCGCCCGTGCCGGGCGTACTACTACAAAGAGCCCAACAGGTGAAGACCTGTTGGGCTCATGTTCCTTCGCCTGGCAGCGTCCTACGTTCCCAGGGGCTCCCGCCCCAAGTATCCTCGGCGCTGGAGGTCTTAACGGTCGTGTTCGGGATGGGTACGCGTGTTTCCCCTCCGCTATCGCCACCAGACCCGGTTCGTGGGTGTCTGCTCACTCCTGCCCTCAAGCGAGCCGTTCGCAGACACCCCGCGAACCTCTATGTGTATCGTGATTGCCTGGGCTTCTGCTTTGCATTCCGCCCTGCGCTCACGCTACATCCTTTCTCCAAGGTACCCT
>NZ_AUCA01000043.1 GCF_000429525.1 Alicyclobacillus contaminans DSM 17975
GGGGCAAGGGCGAGCGCCATTGCCTACAGCCTGGTGGAGACAGCCAAGGAGAACGGGCTGGACCCGTATCTGTACCTGGAATACCTGTTCGAGCGGTTGCCCAACATCCGAACGGACGACCGGGCGGCGATGGATGAGTTACTCCCGTGGTCGGACCGCCTGCCGGAACGGATCCGCAGGCGCGGGAAAAAAGCATAGCATGAGAAATCGCCCCGCTGGGTTCCCTGGCGGGGCTGATTGTTGCTGTGCATGACTCTCGCACGAAGTCTGGAGAAGCGCAAGGTGTGAGGGGTTTGACGCTTACGTTTATCTTCCGGGATGAAGGAGCGCTGCCGCACAAAACACTTGCCGTCGCCAAGGATGTAGACCAGGCCAACGCTCGTCAAATCCGTTGTCGCGGAAAGGTCGACGCCGACGTAGCACGGATATTGAGTCAGGTCTATATGCGCATCTGTTCCACAGGCACGCCACTTGCCCATCGGCATGTACCCGTCCTCCCGCTGGTCCACCCATCGGTTCATGTTCTTGGTCAAGAAGGACCTCATTTTCTCCGGCACATCCAAGGCGGCTTTAAGCTCGCCGCGCAGAAATGCCATACCTTCTTCATAGGTGGCCACGATGGGATTTGCCTTTATCCATACAGACTCATCCTTGATGTCGTCGTCCTTGTCCAACTCACAGATCATGACGAAATACTCATCGTTCTCGATAGGCGAGCCATCGTCCAGAATCTGCGAAACGTACTGGTATTCCGTGTAGCAAGGCCGAGACAAATCAAAACCCGCCGTCGTGATGATCACGATGAGCGGGTTCTTGCGGGCCACCATACCGGAGATAAGGACATCGTAAATCTCGCTTGTCTCATGGGCGTGATACTCGTCGATGACCGCCACGCTCGGGTTCTTGCCGTCGCCCGTTTTCCGCGCCTCTTTTGAGAGAGGCTGGATGACCGAACCGCTTTTCAAGTGTGTTATCCGGCCGTAGCTGTCCGAGTACTTGCCCTTGAGTAATTCACAAGACTGAATCTGACCGAGGATCTGGCTGTAGACGATGCTCGACTGCTCTCGGTCCCACCCTGCGATGTAGCATTCCTCGCGCTCATCGCTCAGAAAGCAGGAATAGGACGTGATGAGAGCCAGCAACTGAGACTTGGCGTTTTTCCGCGCGAGTTGGATGTACACCTTGCGGAACCGGCGCAGCCCCGTTATTTTGTGCTTCCACCCGAAAATGTTGCCCGCGACGAACAGCTGAAAGTCTGTCAGCCGTATCGGTTGACCGGCAAGCACGCCCTCCCGGTGCTTGAACATCCCCGCCCACTTATCGAACTTGTAGAGCTCGTCGACGTCAAAGTCATATGGGAAGTCATCGTCGGGTATGCGCTCTACGTCACGCAGGAACCGCCGACATGCAGCGATGTGCTTTTGACAGGCCGGGATGCTACCGTCCGCGATGGACTGGGCGTAGTTGACGACGCGCTCTATTAGAGTCACAGGCGCTCACCAAAGAGTTTTTCCTCTTCGGTCTTGGGCTTCGGATCCTCTTTCTTCGGCACGACCAACCGGCAACGAGACGAAATCGTGAGCCCCAAATCTCCCGCGGACTGTCGACACTGCTTGAACAGCTTATCCTGCGCCTGGAGCAAGTCGACGTATTCCCGAGCACGCGGACTGAGCTGCAGTAGCTCGCGGGTGACATCCAGGTACATCCGGCGCGCAATAACGAAACGAGCCAAGGCGTCGACGTCGAGATTGGTCATGATGCCGATCTCGAGCAATTCCTTGGCAATCTTGTTGAACTCTTTTTTAGCGTCCTTATCGAGATAGGACGGAGCCTTCACTTTGTCGGATGGCGCGCGGATCTCGCGCGACTTGCGTTCCTCGATCTCGGCTTTGGTTAGATGCTTTTTGCCCTTGATAAGCAACAGCTCGATGGGTTGACGTTGACCGGCCATTGACGCGCCTCCTTTCGAAAAATCTCGTGGGGAATTTTGTGCGCCCGCGAGGCCCGCGCGGTCACGGGGCCAAGGGTGGTAGAGATTTGCTACCCCCTACCCCTCATCAAACTTTGCAGAGCGCTCAGAGCAATGCGCCTTTTGTACATGTAGTCAGGTTCTTTCATGAACCACCACCGTTTTCTTGGCAGTTGTTCGCGTTTCCCGAAAACATCCAATCGTTTTCCTGCCGCTATAGAAAACAGGAAACCGTAGCAATATCCGTCAGGTAGCTTGGGTAATATCATTTCCGAACCCACCATCCTCCCTCGCCGTCTTAGCGTCATGACATGACTTGCAGAGCGGCTGCCAATTGTGCACATCCCAGAACAGCGCTTTGTCTCCCTTGTGCGGCTTAATGTGGTCCACCACAGTCGCCGGAGTCAACCTACCTTGGCGTTGACACTCCGCGCATAGCGGATGCGCTCGCAAGTACGCCAATCGTGCTTTGCGCCACCGGCTGTCGTATCCTCGCTGTGCCGAGTTACCGCGGTGCCTGTCGTACTCCAGTGCACTGCGCTGGTGTCGTTCACAGTATCGATCCCGTGTCAATTCACTGCAGCCGGGTTCTGAACAAGGTCGCAGCGGTCTGTTTGGCATATCATCACTTCCGTCGCTCAACACGTCGTAAAAGTTTATCTACTGTGACACTCTGCAGATGCACGATAGGACAGGAAGGCAAGCTGCACACAATGCATGTCCCTGCTTCTCTGCCCCAAACACACTTGTATCCCTCTTGGCATGCTTTCACTTGCATCACTCCATCCCGTGTGCCGCCTTTTTACACGTAATAAAACAGGCACCAGCCGCAGCTGATGCCCGTGGTCATAAGCAACTGAAAAAGGCACCCGATCCGGGTACCTTGTGGACACACTTTCTCCGCAAAAAACATATCATGTTTTGCACGGAAAATCACTAGACTCATGGCCGATTTTTTACATGATTTTTTACACACTTTTTATCGCATTTTCCGCGCCACTGCTGAGTTTTAGCGATCTAAACAACTCTTCTAATCCCTCTCTTTTTTCGACGTTGTAGAAACTCTTGCTGACGTACCACCCTTCCCGTCGCAGCTCGTCATAGACGGCTGCATCTGTTGGTAGTGGCTCATGGCCCAAAAACCTTTTCCGGATAAGGGCTCGCCGGTACGGCCGCAATCGCCTGACGTGCCAATCAATCCGCCATATGAAGCGCCGGAAGCTGGCGTCACTAAAGTCGGGTGTGATGCAGAACCCGGTAACCGACTTCGGTAATGGCGGGTGAACCCGCGACGCGCGGATAAGGTCCGGGTGGATGGCTGACGCGTATCCACGCTTCACCGGTACACTCCGGTTAGCGATGGCCTCCTTGGCGGCCCGATAGTCCGCGAAAATCTTATACAGCGCCTTGCGTTCTTCTGGTGTCAGGCTCATCCAACCGCCTCCCTTGCCACACGTTCGATACGGGCTTTCAAGGCCTCCATCAGGCTATCCTGCGTCCCGCGTTTGTCGCTCAACGCCGCCATCACATCTTCGTCCACGCCGCCCTCGACGACCAGGTGGTGGATGATAACGCGCTCCGTCTGACCCTGACGGTGCAGACGTGCGTTGGCCTGCTGGTACAGCTCCAAGCTCCAGTTCAAGCCGAACCAGATCACGTGATTGCCGCCCTGCTGCAAGTTAAGTCCGTAGGCCGTGCTGGCCGGGTGCGCCAATAAGAGGTCAATCTTACCGGCGTTCCAGTCGTCCTGATCCTGTGGCCCCGAAAGCGTTCGGACACGTAAACCGGTCTTCGCGAGGGCCCGCTGCAATCGCTCAAGATCATGCTGGAAACTGTAGAACACCAGCGCTGGCTTGCCGTTCAACCCCTCCACCAACTCCAGGAACGCCTCAATCTTGCACCGGTGAATCTCTACCATGCGCTTGTCCTCGTCGTACACGGCGCCATTGCACAGCTGTAGCAGTTTATTGGTCAGCACAGCGGCACTCCCGGCGTCAATCGTCGTCTCGTCCACCTGCAGCAGCATCTCGCGCTCCAGCTTGTCGTACGCCGCTTGCGCCTTACCGTCTAGAACCACGGGTACTGTCACCGACGTGACCGGCGGCAGTTCCAGATAGTCTTCAGCCCTCATGCTGACGCAAATGTCGCTTATCAGTTGCTGAATCACTTCTTCGGCCCCCGGCTTCGGGGCGTAGCTGAAAACGTGGTCTCGGTCGCGCTGGTCTGGCTCAAAGTACCTCTCCCGGAAGTGCGTGTGCTTGGCTCCAAGCCGCTTGCCCTGGTCCAGCAAGTACACCTGCGCCCACAGGTCCAACAACCCGTTCGGTGCCGGCGTGCCCGTGAGTCCCACAAACCGTTTGATGTGCTGCCGGACTAGAGTCAACGCCTTGAATCGCTTGGCCTGCGGATTCTTGAAGCTCGAAAACTCATCAACCACAACCATGTCGAACGGCCAAGCATTGCGGTAGTACTCGACCAACCACGGGACGTTCTCTCGGTTTATCACGTAAATGTCGGCCGGTGTGTTCAAGGCGCGTATGCGACGTTGCAACGGCCCAAGCACCGGGACGACTCGCAGCAACTGCAAGTGGTCCCACTTCTTTGCTTCCCTCGCCCAGGTGGCTTCGGCCACTTTCTTCGGGGCAATAACCAACACTTTGCTGATGGCGAAGCGATTAAATTTCAAGTCGTTGATGGCCGTCAAGGTAATCACCGTCTTGCCAAGACCCATGTCGAGGAACAACCCCAACGACGAATCCGTTAGCAACCGGTTGATGCAGTACCGTTGGTACGCGTGCGGCTGAAATTTCATCGGTGTCACCTCCCGCTTTGCTGCCGGATAAACTCGTCCACTCCTGCTTTGCTGTCGATGACCGCCACCTCAAAGCCCAGTGCGGCGATCTTCTTGTGCTGCGCCAGCTGCAGCGGCGTCGGGCGCCGCCCCGGCGCCTTCAACTCAACGAACACCGCCCGGCCACCAGGCAGCAACACCAACCGGTCGGGCACCCCAGCGTTGCCAGGCGAGACAAACTTATAAGCTCGTCCGCCCGCTGCTTTCACCTGCTCTCGAAGATAGGTCTCTATGTCACGCTCTCGCATGTTTCGTCCTCCTGTTGTCAACCTTTCACATACGCGTATATACGCACTTTTTAATTAGGCGTATTAGGCTAGTAGGTATATTTGCCTATTTACCTATCTACATCTCTCTATAGGTAAAATGGTTGACATGGTTGACAAATCTATAGAACCCCTTATGGGACAACGGTTTTTTAGTCAACCAACCCGTTCACCAAAGTCATTTTTGGTTGCTCATGGTTGACATCCATATTTTGGGGATGGTGAACAAAATGGGCGTTGGTTGACACGTTTTTAGGCACTTGGTGAACACTTTGACTGCCGTTTTGGACAGGGGTGATAACCCGTCGAAACCCCTTTTGCCTGCCATAATCTGGGCCGAATCGCTGAATGCCGGCACGCTCCCACCCAGGCAGATTTTCCAGGACAGCGTTGATGCGGTGCGCCTCTGCTTTTGGCATGACAGCCCGATAATCGCCCAAGCATTCTCGCCAAATCTCCACCGCGCATACTCGGTCTCTCGGCACCAAGGTGATGTCGTCGCGGATGCCCCCGCCCCAAAATAGTCGCCGACGTTCCAACGTCCATTTTTGCCAATCCACCGGAATCGGCCGTTCCAAAAACGCCTCAATCTGGCCTTCCAGTGTGTCTCGCTCCATGTGTACCTGCCGGCGCTTTTCCGCCTCTTCTTCGAGTTCGGCTGAAAGAAATAAGGGCTCGCCTAACCTCCACCGCATAACGGCTTCCGCCCATATCTGGTCGATCTCTTCGTCTGTCAAATCGGTAAACACTGACTTCGTGGGTTCCTGCATCATTGCGTCGACCGGCCAAAATCGCCGATTTCCTGTTGGGTCACGTAGGTACTCATGGTCGTTGGTGGTACCGAAAAACACGCAGCGCCGTGGATGTCTTTCTGTTGTGCGCGCATATGCGGCCCGGTATTGGTCGTCCAGCTTGCTGAGAAACTGCTTGACCACCTTGATATCCGTTTTGCTGAACGCCTCCAGCTCGCCGATTTCAACAATCCACACGCCCTGGATAAGCTCGGCCGCGTCTTTCCCCTCAAACGTTTTGATGCTGTCCGAAAACCAATCCCGGCCGAGTTTCGTGAAAAGGGTGCTCTTACCGATGCCCTGCGGGCCACACACGACGGTCATGTAGTCGAACTTGCAGCCTGGTGTCATCGCCCGGGCGACCGCCGCGGTGAACGCTTTGCGGGCGACAGCGCGGGTATACGGATGGTCGTCTGCACCCAGATAATCCACGTACAGCGTGTCCAATCTCGGCACTCCGTCCCATTCGAGACTGTCCAGATAGGCCGCAACCGGGTTGAATCCGTTCTTCGCGGCGCATTGAACCAGGGCGTCCTGAATCACGTCACGCGTGCGGAATCCAAGGACTCGCTCGATATAAGCGCGCAACCCCGCGTCGTCGTCATCCGTCCATCGGAAAGAGGAGTTTTCCTGCGTACGAGGCGGCCATGGTAGCGGCCCGAATCCGTAGATTGCGTTGGCAAACGTGTCTTTGCGGATACGGCCGCGAAGATTTGGATCATGCTCAAGCACGATCATCACGTTCTCAATGGTTTTCGCCGGTGCCCCGCTGCTTGGACTCACTTTCAATTTGCTGATCCAATTTGCGGGCTCGTCTTCCGTCGGTGTCAAGCCTGTGAACGCGCTCACCGCCTGCTCGTACCGCTCCTGATTCAGCAGCGCGGCCACGCCTGCGTCCTGCAGGGCAAACTGACACATAGCCGTATACGATGGCAGCTTGTTGACCGGTGTGTCTGGCTTTGCGTCGTCGTCCAGCTCTCCAAACTTGTGGAGCCGGACCAGGTCCCAGGCGTTAACCAGTCGGCCGCCGGCCGGGTCAGTGGCGTGATGGGAGTAGAGGTACAACCCGTTGTCGTACACGATGGCGCCGCCAGTCGTGCTGCCGCCGGTGTATGTAAGCCGTCCACTGTCGTCGTCCGTCGGCTCGTACACGCCTGGCAAAAAAGTCTCGAGCGCCTGATAAATGTTGTAGATTCTGCAGAACGCCCCCACCACGCCGGGCTTGGTTGTTGGGTCAGCCTGCTTGGCCGCTCGCTTGACGTGCGCATCTTCGGCACCGGGTACCTGCGGCCATTCGGAGATGTCGCGCCAGTCCTGATACATTGCGAGCAACCCGTCAGTATCCAGGAAAGGCTTGTCCCCAAAGTGGAAGACATACTGGCTATCAGCACAGCAACTCGGCCAGTACATCAGCCGCGACGCCTCAAACGTCGTCGGGTCGCATAACTCGATGCCAATGATCTGGCCTACTTTTCGGGCCAACGGCTCATATTCGTCCGCCGTCGCTGTCCGGCTGAGCGGCAGGAGAACCCGTAACCGCGGCTTCACCTCTTCATGCTTGCGCGTGCTGTACACGGCATAGGCGCAGCCCAGGCCGTCCAGCCGGCGCAGGACGTCCGCTGTGCCGCCGGCGGGGATGTTGTCCAGGTCCAGCGTCACGACATCCCTGCCCGCCACGTTGGCGGCCTTGCGGCGGTCACCGTGGAAGTAACCGCCAACAAAGCCCCCAACGTCCTTCAGCTCGTCTTGCTTTGACTTTGGGAGTTGCAGGTACTCCGCCAGGGTCTCGGTGCCGCGCGCGGGCACGCGGAGCTTGTCCACCAGCTCGGACCAGTACATCTTTTGCGCTGGCCAGCGGGTTGACCGCCGGCTGCCCGCGGAGGATATGGTGAGTAGCCTGTCATGTATCACTGCGGTCACCTTCTATCACGAGCGGTATTTACCGAACAAACCAGTCAACGCCTCAAGGTATGAGACGGGCATTCCGAGTCTTTGAGCGACGTCGCGTTCCAGTCGCGCCCCGGGGCTTTGCTGCCACCCCGGGAGCATCAACACCATGTCTGCGTCGAGAAGTAGCCGCAACGCCCGGCGCATGTACCAGTCCCAGGGCTTGTCCAACTCAGTAACACCCTCCGCTGGATTGATGACCTCGATTCCCAAACTCCGGAGGAACGACGCGGTGCGGTTAAACGCAGGAAAGTTGTATTCCGGCAGTCCCGTCATTGGGCCGCTGATGTAGATTTTCATCCGCCTATCGCCTCCAATTCCCACGCCGCGTCAGCCACGATCTCTTGCGCTTCATCTGCACTGTATCCATGTGCCATTGCCAGTATTACGCCAGCAAGCCACTCCGACGGTGTCACGTTGTCCGGTATCTTTGCTGCTTGTGTCGCTGCACGTACGTCGTCCATTAGGAGTCACCGTCCTTCACAGGGACAGCTTGCTTAAACCACTTCTCAGCGTGCGCATCCGCCACCGTGCCCCTAGAGTTTCGGTAGACAATAAACCACAATGAGTAACCCAGGAATGTGCGCTTTCGAGTCCCTTTTTGGTAGGTCACGCCTGGTCTTAGTTCGTTACCGTTTTTGTCTACGGCCATCTTTAACACGCTCCCCTCACGAGTGCGCCAGGATAACGCCTAGTTCCGGACTCCACTCTGCGTCAAGCACTGTCCCAGTCACGTATCCCCGTTGAGCCAGTATCTGTGTCACGCGCTTACCCGAGATGAGGAGAGACTTCGACCGCTTGCCCGTTTTGAGCTTCCAACCGTGTTCACCATTCCGCACGGCTACGAATCCACTCTGTGCAAACCCAAGCTCAACCCTCCGGCTCGTATCAAGGTGCCGGGTGATGTCTCCGCTGATTCGCACACCGTTTTTGGAGACTCGAAACGTCGGTTTTTGGAAGTCCGGCCGTACCCAGGAGAAGTCATCCAGAGTCAGCTTGGCCATATTGGACTTTTTCGCTGCGGGCGCCGGTGCGGCTGGGGCGCACTTCTGTACTCCCGCTTGAGATTCGAGTCGTGTTAGTTCTCGCCGCTCATCTTCGGCCGTGAGGATGCCCCACGTTTCCAACCAGTTGTAAAGCGTGGTGATGGAGACTCCTGAGTGCGCCGCGATGGACGCTTTTGACATATCCTGCTGCCGCATGCGCAGGTACTCTTCCTTGGTCATTTTCGGCTTTGCCGCCATGCTCCTTACCTCCTTTTTCCATTCACCGGATGTGTACTTATCCGCGATCCTTCTGGTGTACCGGTTTATCATGCTTGGGGATAGCCCTGTGTGATCTGCGATTTCGTTTTGCGTGTATCCAGCCACTCTCATTCGGACCAGGTTCTGCTCGAAGGTGGACAAACTTTCCAAAAATGCTTGCGTCTCAAGTGATGTCGTGTCCAAATGGCCACCAACGAGGGTGTCCGACAACTTGATTTCGGAGCCATCTTTGCCTGAGTACACCGTGCTTTCCAGGGATACTGGCGCAGACTTGTTCCGCGTCTTGCGCAACAGCATCAAGATTTCGTTCCGAATGCACTGAGCTGCGAACGTTGCCCATTTGGCACCGTTGTCTCCACGGAATCCGCGGTAGGCTTTCGTCAGCCCCAGCATCCCGGCACTGCATAAGTCGTCGTAGTCGAGCTCCTCTTTGGCAGCCGTCATGCGAAACTTGTTGGCCACAAAGTAGACCAGCTTCAAGTGCTTCCGCAGGAATTCGTCCGCGTCTCCGAGCGCAGGGTTGTGCATTACGTGCGTACTCATGGCACGATGAATGGAGCTATGAGCGCTTTCCGCCCGTCGGACTCGAGCAGGATCGGCTTTTTAGGCTCGCCTGCGCGCATGGCCACCGTACCGGTTGAGTGGGCCAGCGCTGTGCGCAGGAGCGTGGCGTCTATTGTGTATTCCCAATCCCCCGCCGGACCGCTCACTGTTAGCTTTGTACTGAACGAGGTGCCAGCTCCGTGCGCGGACAACGTCACTTCGTTATTCTGCTGTCGCAGCCAAACTGGGTGCTGGCCTTTGTCGGTTCCACTGAGTTGGTACATGGTTATCACGTCATCCAGTGCGTTGATCCACGGCGCCACATCATGGATGTAGAACTTCACTTTGAGCCCGTCCTCGAACAGTCGGGACGTGTCAGGATAGGAACCGTCCTGCAGTCTGACCACCACTTCTGTGCTGTCGTGCGAGTAGAGTGCGCGGGTGTCGTCGTAGGTCAGTGTGGCGCCAGTCTTGCCGAAAACCTTTTTGAGTGTCGGCGCTACATTGGAGGGAACCTTTATTTCGCGCGCAAATTCACAACCGGCCTGAGCCTCCAGCAGGTACATCCCGTCTGTGGCCACTACGGTGTGCCCTCGATGACAAACCGTGGTTAGCACCGGGCGAGCCTCCGACGTGTCTGCAAACTCGGCCACACTGGCGAGCGCCGTGAAGTACGCCGGGTCAACCGTTACGCTGTCGCCCTCTACCAGTGGCCAGCTTGGGAAGGCAAGTGGATCCTCAGAAAGCGACGTCACAGGCCCTACGGTGTAGGTCTGCTCCGCGAGGGCGATACGCACCCCGGGTTTGAGCGCTTTGGCCGCGCTGCGATGCAGCATGGTCTGCACCGGTATCTGGGTGCTGACGCCATCGATCTTAACGGTGCGCCGGTAGTAGACTTGCAGGTCTGTCGCTTCGACGGTCACCGACTGTCCGTCAACCGACAATTTCACGTGCTCGAGGATTTGCTTTATCCGCGACTTTTTGGGAGCGACGGCGGTCGCTTGCTTGAACGCCTCCACGAACTTTTTGGTCGTTTGAAACTCAACTGTCTGCATTGTCTTCCTCCCTTTCCGCGTCATAGCAGCAGTAGTCATGTACTCCGTATCGGTTCAGCGGCTGACTGGTGGAGCGGCCACAATACCCGCACACGTCCTGTTCCATCCGACCGCCTCCCCCGTTCAGTCCTCAAACTCGTAGTCGTCGCACTCGACTTCCTGATCATCCGGAGAGCTCAGGTCGTCATCGACCGGCTCTATGGCCTTGACGCCCCAGTCCTTGAGCTCCCGCAGAAAGCTCTCGACGCTGTCTGAGGAACGCTCCGCCGCACCCAGCGCGGTCTCCAACTGACTCTCCGTCATGCCGGGCGGGATTCGGACCTGTACTTTACGCGTGTAGCGCAGCGTTTCCACGAAACTCAGGGTCACTTTTGGCATCCGCTATCAGTCCTTTCTGTAGAACTCCGTCACGAAGCCATCTGCCCGGAGCGGCAGCCCCGGTGCCCACGGGATGGGTTGCCCCATGAGCGTCGTCACGGCCTCCAGGTCCGCCCGCTCCTGGGGCACATCGAGAACGACCTCGTCGTGTATGTGCATCACTACCTGGTATCCGGCGTTCGCGAGTCGTACCAGACTCTCGGCCAGGCAGTCTCGGGCAATGGCCTGCACCACGTTTTCCGTGAGCTTCCCGCCGTAGGTCGGGATGACTTCCCATTTCCTTGTCTTTTGGTTGACTCCGTGGTAGTACAGCGCCTCGCGGCCCATCTCGTTTTGTTGCAGGAACGGTCGCGCGTAGTACAGTTTCCGCCCGCTTGGCAGTGTGATGGTGAGAAAGTCCTGCTGCGTCGCGTAGTCGCCTTCGCGTGCCAGAATCAGTCCCTTGATGCCAACGGGCTGCCCGGTGCGCATGACGTCCAGGGCTGCGTTCTCTAAGCTGTACCACAGGTCCACAATCCGCCTGTTCGCCGCGCGCCACCGTTGCACGATGTCCGGCAGCTCGTCTTCGTTGAGCTCTTTCTCGGTGTCCATAGCCATTAGCGCACCTGGACCGCCTTGATATCCGAGGGCCAATTCCGCGATTTTCCCTTTCCGCCTCAGCTCGTACTCCGGATTGCCCTTAACGATGAGTTCAATCGGTACTCCGAACATCTGACTGGCCGATGCTTCGTAGATTTTGCCGTGTGTGTTGAACACATCAAGCCGCCACTGTTCCCCCGCCAGCCAGGCAATGACCCGCGCTTCAATGGCGCTGAAGTCCGCGACGACCAGGACATGCCCCGGCGAAGGGATGAAAGCCGTCCGAATGAGTTGCGAAAGTGTATCAGGCACATTCCCGTATATGACTTGCAAAGCATCTATCTTTTTTTGTTTCACGCATTCGCGTGCGTGGGCCAATGTCTCCAGATAATTTCGCGGAAGATTTTGAACCTGAACCAACCGGCCGGCCCACCTGCCCGTTCGGTTCGCTCCATAGAACTGCAGCAACCCCCGCACGCGTCCGTCCGCGCATACCGCGTCGTGCATGGCCCTGTATTTCTTCACGCTGGTCTTGGACAGCTCTTGACGAATCTCAAGCATCCGTTTCACCACGGCATCGTCAGTCGACTTGATGAGCTCTGTGACCGTATCCTTGCGCAGGTCTGTGACTTCCTCGCCGGTCTCCTCTTCGAGCCACTTGGTGAGCTGCTGAACGCTTTTCGGGTTTTCCAAGCCGGACAACTGGATGGCCTCGTTAGTAAGCTCCATTGCCACCGTTTCGTCGATGGCCAGCGCCCCATAGACCAAGTCCATGTCCACAGTCACGCCGTGGGCGTTGATTTGCTGATCCAGTTGCCACAGTTTTTGTTCTTGCTCCGGCACCGGGAACGCGGATAGGCGGCGCTCAATCTCCATTTCGACTGCAACGTCCTGACGGCAGTACTCCTTAAACAACTGCCACTTTTCCGGCTCGTGGTGCGGCAGTGTTCTGGTCCTGCCGCCGTTCGTCTTTGTGGGTTTACACGGCACGCAGAACGTCCGGATGAGCGCAGAGCCAATGCCCATCTTCCGCTTGTCCTCGGGTACACCGAGGGCGACGGCCGTAGCCGCCAGCCCCGCGGTGTACCCGCAGTAGAGTCCGTGGAGCATCGTGTCTCGCCACTGTTCGAGCGGCGTGTACCAAAACCGATTGATGCAATACCACTCGAACGGAGCGTTGTACGCGTGTTTTATGACCGTAGGGTCTTGCAGCGCCGACAGGACTTCTGCCGGCAACTGCTCACCCTGCGCCAGGTCTATGACCTGGACGGCTTGTCCATCAAACGAGTACGCGAACAAAAGGATCTCGAAGTCCGGACTCTGCGCGTACTTGTACAGGCCGCTCTTTTTGATATCGACGCTAGAAAACGTCTCAATGTCCACGCTAAGATGTCTCATGGTTTACAACCCCATGATGCCCCCGCTCAGCGGCTGGCCGGTGATCGGGTCAAGGGGTGCCTGCTGCGGCTGAGCTTGTGGTTGCTGCGGATACGGCTGCGGAGCGGGTGCGTATCCGGGCTGCTGCGGCTGTCCGTACGCCGCTGGCTGGCCATAACCGGGCTGCGCCGGTTGACCATAGCCGGCCTGTGCCGCCGGGGCGTACCCGGGTTGTGCCGGTGCCTGAGGCTGTACCGGAGCCGGACTGCTCCCGAAGGCTTGCTCAGCGCTAACGCGCCCGCTGAGCGGTTCACCGTCCGCCAGCTTTTGCACTGGTCCCAGGCCGCATCCGATGCCCCGGTTTCCGCTGTTTGAAAACGGGAAGAAACTAACGTTCACGCGCGCATACATGCCGCTGTAGATTTCGGTATGGTTCAAGATCGGATTGAGATTGATGTCAACAACCTCGACAGGCTGTTTGCTCGAGGCCGTGAAAACCCAGTGTCCTTTGCATTCGGGGCCAAAGGGCTCACCGTTTGGGCGCAGACCGTCTCCATCGTGGATCGGAGTCTTGAGCTGTGGTGGACGGACGCCGTTCCAAACCTTATTCACGCCTTCCTGCGCTGCGGCTTCAATCGCAGCGTCAATGCGTTGTTTGGTCGCCACGTCCGACTTGGGGAGCAGGATTGTGACGGTGTACTTAGGTTCCTGACCAGGACGAGCATACGGTTTTAACAGGTGCACGTAGCTGAGTCGGGCTTGTCCAGTTGTAACGGTTGTCGGGCTCATCTTTGCCATGGTCTAACTCCTCCTAATTGAACGCCTCTGCGGCGGTGATCTTGTTCGTGATGGCTTGTCGTTTATCGGTCATCGGGACGAGTGTCGGTTTGCCGGGCTGCACTTCAACGAGTCCGGTTTCCTCGAGTAGTTCGCGGTATTTCGCTTTGCCCAGTAACTTCTCGACGTTTGGCACGGACAACGGTCTCCGTTCGTACAGCATCGCTTCGTCGATCCCGTGTTCCATCAACAGTTTGAATGCCGCGTCTTGGTCAACGTATTGTCGGGATCCGCGTCCCTCGACGGCTTTCCATCCTGGGATGTCTCCGCCTTCGAGGCACCGATTGAGTGCGTATTTCTCGAGGTCTTCCAGCCATGCGGCTAGGTTTCTACCGCGCTCGAGGATCTGCCCCACCTCGGCATCGGAGATAAGCGGCGGCTTCATGCCCCCGAATACCTCCAGGGCGGTATGGGCGTCCGCGCGCGCCCGGCACACGGCTTTTGCCCTGCAAAACCGGCAGTGGTCGCCTGGGTTAAACTCACCCTCGCCTTTATACGCCAGTTCGGCGGTAGGCTTGATAGATTCGCCCCAAGCCAGCAGCTCGTCCAGCGTGATGGTGTCTTCGGATGGTGTTTCCACGACGCGGGGCTGTACGATGACCATGTGCACTTGCCGGATTGGATGCAGGAATCCGTACTCCGTGACCGCCCCAAGCGCGTACAGTCGCAACTGCGTATTGCCTTCTGCATCAACCGGCACACCTTTGCCGTACTTGAGATCCACGATATGAAGCGTGTCGCCGCCGATGATGATGCAGTCCCCCGTGCCAAAGCCCTCCGGAGCGTAGGCGCTGTAATCCAGCCGCTTTTCGACCGCCACATACGGCGGGGATGTGTAGCTGTGTACGATGCCAAGCACGTAGTCGACATAGGTGTCGGTGTGCTTGTCCATTTCTGGCTGGTACAGTGGATTGGATCGAAGCTCTTTGATCGCCTTGCTGAACTTACGCGGCCCCATCGGCTCCAGGACGGCCTTGCGCAGCTTGAGCTCCGCAATTTCGTGCGCCAACGTTCCTTCCGCTGCGTACTCCGATCCTTTGTCGGGAAACTGCTCCGACAGCCGGGCACTCGGCGGGCAAGCTAGCCACTGCTTGGAGCTGGACGCCGCCAGAACCGCGTGGGCGCGTTCGGCGTGGCCCATTACAGCTTCGCCCCCATTTCGCGGAGCTTCGTGGCAAAGGCGCCATATTGCTCTTTCGGTAGCTCAGTGAGCGCCTGTACGCCAAAGGAGCTGAGCAGGTTCACCAGTTCAGTGCGCCGGCCGGCGTCCACCAGTTGAGTCGCTGCCACGGCCAGCTGCTCCAATGTGTAGCTCGGCGCTGCCGTCGGCACCGCAGAAGGTGCGGGCGTCGGCGTAGCGGCTGGTTGTGGCGCCTCCCCAGGAGAGGTTACAGGAGCTGGCGCAGCAGGTGCAGTCGGCACGGCCGGGGCCGCAGGTGCTGCCGGACTGGGCGTAGTTGGCACCGGTGACGCCGGGGGCGTCGGAGTGGACTGTTGGGCGACCGGTGCGGTTGATGTTGTCTGGGGTACGACCGCAGTAGTCTCGTCAACCGTCTCCTTGGCGGCGGTAACGGTGTGCACTACGTTGCCAGCCAGCGTCTGCGCTAAGGCTTGCAGGTCTTGGATGGCCTCCACAGAGTCTTCCGCTTTAACGTTGATTTGGATCTCGATCATTGGATCCCTGACCTCCTCGGCGTGTGGTATGCGTTGAGCTCTTGCATCAGCAACTCAGTGGCTTCGGTCCCATACTCCTTGCGGTACAGTCTGATGAGCTGGTGAAGTGCATGGCGGTGCAGCCATTCGTGGTGTTCGTCTCGTTCTGTCGCTGTTACGCGGACTTGCAAAAAGTCTGTGGTGATCTCTATCGTCGGCCTGCCACCTCCTCGCGCTTCGGCCAAGATGGTGGCCAAATTCCTCTCTATTGCGATCTCAGCCAATGGCGGTGTAGACTGTGGACGTGGATACTCTCGTGTGCCTCTCCGCTTGGAGAGGAATCTTTTTATCTGTCGGGTCATGGTGATTTCGCCTCCTTGCATAACGGTATCTCAGAACTTCACCGAAATTGCGCCATCTTTGCGCCAACTTTGTCTGTGCTGCTTATCGCCAAACCACGTGTAATGCTTGTCCAAAGTCAACACATCTTTCCAAGGCGTCACCCAGCTCCTTGACGAATTTGGCTCTCAATCCACTCATCAACGTCCGTTTGTCGGACGAAAATTTGGTTTCGGACTCGAAACGACGGAATCTCTTTGTCTCGCACCATCCGACGTACCGTTTGCTCTGAAACGTGCAAGTACTCAGCTGCCTCAGCGATGGACATGTGACGCGCCATGAGTTCCTGCTGGATGCGAGGTTCAAGGCGCTGCCAGATGCGTCGCTCTAGCTCCTCGATAATGCTGAACTGCATCTCTTGCATTGCTGCTTCAAAGAGCGACATCGGAATTCACCTCAGCAAGGTTAACCTGGTACCTAATGGCCATTTCCTTGACGACCGCCAAGTAAATCTCAGTTAGCCGTGCGTCATCCGCGATGACATCCATTTTGTTAACTTTGTCAATCTTTGATTTTGCCGCGCCCTCGAGAGCCATCTTTTGCTTTCGATTGGTAAGCCGAATCGACAAGTTACAAGCGGCTCGCTCTTCCAAAATCTGATAGCTTTCCGCTCTGACATTTTGGTAGGATTCATAGCCGCCACGCGCTTGTGCGATCTTGTTGAGGATGCGGGTTACCTTTTTACGCCACTCAACCGGGTGGAGAGCCAGGAGCTCTGAGGTAGTGTCGAGCTTTCGCTCTACTGCCGCAGTTCGTTCCTCCACTGCTGCTATTCGGCGTTCTTGATCGACGAGCTGATTGATGGCAGCCTGTAGAACTTCAAGCTGTGTTTTGGGCTGCTGAAGAAACGCTGCTGCGAGGACGTCCTTTGCCCGAAGCTGGTAATCAATGAGTCTTTGCGCCACCTCGGGGTTGTTCTCCCTCATGCTTGGTGTGATGGAGATTTTGGCCAGCCAGAGCGGTAAGAAGTCGAGTTCGAGCGTCAACACCTCTCTGACCTGCCCCCCAAATTTGAGGGGCAGCTTTACAGCCCCTTGCTGTAACACAACATCATCTTGAATATTGCTAACTTGCCGATCCTTCTGCTTCTCACTGAGGCCAATTCCGCTGCAGATGTAAGCGACGCCGACGCGAATCTTTCCGTCTTTCGTTTTGACGCATAATAGTTCAGTACCATCAAACGGCACCAGCTTCTGTTCGATTGGGATCAATTGTTGCGATGTCGTTACCACGTCTTTTCCTCCTTTCTGCTTGCTTCAAGCTGAAACGAGACGATTTCACATGTCGTTGTCAACTGTCAACGTACCAGCTCATCCACCGTCACGCCTAGCGCATCAGCGAGTTTAACGAGAATGTCCGCCGTGGGGCCGAACTTTTTCTTGCCTAGGCTATATAGAGCGGTCAATGAAACACCGCTCTCTTTGCTGAGCCGATAAAGCGTCCATCCCTTGGCCTTGATGATTCTTTGCACGTTGTCCTGGATAGCCCGCCCCATGTTTCTTATCACCTCCGCCACCAATCATATAACTCTATAGATATACATTCAAAGTTTCATATAACCCCACAGAGTTATATTAACGCTGTTTTTCTCCTTTTTTCTCGCCGTTTCTTGACGTATCACTCTAAAGTGTTTTATTATAACTTCATAGGGTCATAACTTTTTTGATTGATAAGGAGGCTCATCATGAGCATAGTCGGCGCGACCATCAAGGAGTTGATGGATAGGAGAGGAATTACAGCATATAGACTGGCGAAGGATACTGGGGTTTCCTACACGGGTGTTTCTAAGATATTGAATGGCTCCACCAAGAATCCCCAAATTGATGTCTTATCGACCATTGCCGACTACTTTGGTGTTTCAGTTGATTACCTACTGGGGCAGTCCATAGGTGCGCTGATTGAAAGTCGCATGAAGGAGATTGACATGTCGTGGGACGAGCTTTCCAAGAAGACTGGGATCACTTTGGATAAGCTCAAAGACTTAGACCAGCTGCAACCAGAGCCCTGGGACTATGAGCCTAATGGTTTGATTGACCGTCTGGCCACTGCTCTGGAAATGGACCGTAAGGTACTCGCCTCGGCATACACCCGACAGGAGCCCCCGGGTTATGACGGACCACGGGAAAGCATTGAGGAGGCTTTCGGGCCGGCATTCGACCACCTCACCGCGAAAGACGAACACGACATCGCCCGTGACCTCGAAAGGATCATGGAGTCTCTGGAAAGCGACAGCGCCCTTGCCTTTGACGGGGAACCGTTGACCGATGAGGATAAAGAACTCTTGCGCATCTCGCTCGAGAATTCGCTGCGATTGGCGCGACAAGTCGCGAAGAAGAAGTTTACCCCTAAAAAATATAGAAAGTGACGTTCGCGGGGTGGGGGTGCTGGTGTGAGTATAAAGCAGTGTGTTAAGCAGCTGGTAGACAAGTACGGTACTAACGATCCTTTCGAAATTGCCGAGAAACGGAACATCCTCATCATGTCTGAACCTTTAGGTAATATTCTCGGCTACTTCAATACGAGTCGACGTATACAGATGATCCATCTTAACAACAGTCTGGAGGGGCCGTTGCGCAGGTTCGTATGCGCTCATGAGCTTGGGCACTCTGTACTGCACCCTAAGCTCAACACTCCATTTTTGCGGCGGAACACGCTTTTTTCCGTCGACAGAGTCGAGCGCGAAGCCAACTCGTTTGCCGTAGAACTTTTGGTGCCAGACGAAGAAGTCATGGACCCATATGAGTCGACAACGGTACGAGAAGTCGCTGCGACATATGGAGTGCCATACGAGTTGATGCGGCTCAAGCGATTAGATACGTCTGGAAAGGCGGTGGGGTCCATGTAATATGACAAGACCTGCTAATCATTTTGGGAAGAGGAGTGACAGCTATGCCTGGCATCGAAAAGCGCGGCGAGAACTCATGGCGCCTCACCGTCGATGGAGGCTATGACGCGAGCGGCAAGCGCATTCTTCACCGCCGGACTGTTCACATCGAGGACGAGGAGATCCTGCGGTCAAAACGTAGACTTCAGGACTATCTCCATATGGAACTTGCACGGTTCCGACAGGAGATCGAATCCGGACAGTATGTTAAGCCGGAGCGTATCACTTTTGCGGACTTCATCCCCGCCTGGAAACAAAATTACGCGGATCTCCACCTGGGAGCGTACACACGGAAGAACTACATGGCAATCGTAACCGCTCGGCTCCTCCCTGTCTTTGGACACATGGAGATGAGCAAGATTAAGACGATGCATATCGTGTCCTATATGGCACAGTTGCGCGCACCGGAGAACCGCAAGGATGGTCGGGGAAAGCCTCTTGCTACGAACACCCTCTTAAACATCTATAAGACCTTGAAATCTATCTTTGATGCCGCTGAAAAGTGGCAGCTCATTGCGCAGAATCCCATGGAGGGCGTTGACCGACCTGTCGCGGATAAGGCGGAGCGCCGCGACCTAAAGACGCGGAAACGCGCATATTCGCTGGAGGAATCGCTGGACCTGATTGAAGCGCTCCGTGACGAGCCGGAGCACTGGCGGTTGTATTTTCTTGGGGTGCTGCTGGGCGGCTTTCGGCGTGGTGAAATGCTGGCCGTCCAATGGCCGCATGTTGATTTCGCCGCTGGCGGTTTTCATGTTGAAAAGCAGATCTCCCTTGCAGAGGATGGTAGGCGTGTCGAGGCCGAGCTGAAAACTGAGGAGTCAGCGGCGTTTGTCCCGATGCCGAAGTGGTACATGGCGGAACTCGCACAATATAAACGCCGCTGGCTGGAGGAGCGCCTTCAACGAGGTTCGCAGTGGCGCGGAGGGGACAAGCAGTACGTCTTTCACAACGGCTACGGTGAGCCGTTCTATCCGACTGTCCCCACTTACCGGTGGCGAAAATTTCTCCAACGCCACGACCTTCCGCGCATCCGACTGCATGACCTGCGGCATACCACGGCCACACTCCTACGTGAAGACGGCGCAGACCTGAAGGCCATTCAGGAGCGCCTGCGCCATGCTCGTTTGTCTACGACTGCTGACCTGTACACACATGCTTCTGAACTCGTGAGCCGCGAGACAGCGGATAGGCTTGAAAAGCTCAATCCCGCTGCTAATAAACGTGGATCCCAAGCGACGTAATTGGGATCAGATTGGGATCAAAACGCTGGATAACATAGATAAATCTTGGCCACCACTGGCCAAAGCAAACGGCCTAAAATCTTGATGTGGCGCGGGTTTTGACTTCTATAGAGGTTTGCTGACCACGGGACAAGCCAGATTCCCAAGCTGAATGTTGCGGGTTCGAGTCCCGTCGTCCGCTCCATCGAAAAGTCGCGAAATCCCTTGCGGTGTAAGGGATTTTTGTTTTTGGTCATTTGATGCAACGGAGGTGTTAGGATGGAGTTGGGATCAGATTGGGATCGAACTGCAAAAACGCTTCCGCCGAAACCGCCCCGTACTGGGATTCTAAGATTTTGGTTCCACGCAGTCCGTCAAGTTTCACACCGTACGGTTGCAACCTGGGTTGCAATTCGGGTAGCATTCGGTTGCAACTTTTTAACCTTCGCGTTTTTGGATTGGACGCTGATCAGAAGAAAAAGCCCCGCTTCGGCGGGGCCCTTGTCATGGTCAGTTTGCCAGTGTAGATTACGACGGATCCGGACGCAAAACCTCCCCATTCAGCACTTTGCTCAGCGCCTGATAGGAAAACTCCGATCCCTTGAACAGCACATCCATCTCTGGTCCAGCTTCCGACTTAACACGCATCACGATTAAGCTACGGTCTTCGGTCTTTGTTTTCGTCTTCGACCGTCCTCCCACTATCGCTCCAACCGGGCCGGCAATGACCGCGCCTACAGCAGCTCCGGCGATAGAGCGTCCGCCGCCAGTTGTGTATGTTTGGATGTCTTGGACGTATTGCAAACCAAGAATGCGGTCCAATGGGATTGTGCATTTGGCGCCGGTGGCTCGACTCACAAACTCAATTCCGTTTTCGCTCTTCCACGTGTAAACATCACCCGACGGCACAACGAGTCCGCTGTGGTGCGTGACGATTGGAGTTTTCGGTGGAACACCAAACGCCTTTCTTCGCCGGAGATTAGCGTCTCTGGATTTTGAACTCATTGTTTTCCTAATAACCCCGATGAGAATCAGCAAAATGATGATCGTCCACAACATGAACCCCTATCCCCCTTACCCCGTTTTGCTGACTCATATTCGCGGCTTGTTTGTTTATCCCTTTATCATCTGGCCAACCGCTTTTGCTTCCACCGCCTCACAACATGCGACACCTCGGACATGTTGAGCGTAAGGGGATTATGCGGCAGGCACAGTCTTATGCAAACGCACGTTCGCCAACAAGATTTAAAAATAGGCTGTCAATCCCCTCACAATGGATTGCATAATGAAATCGATATGGTATCATGATATCAGCTAGAGGGTGCTGTTGTAGAAGGCGTCAGCTGGACTGATGCTGAATCTACACGGTGCCCTGTTTGTATTTTGTTTTCCTTCATGTCTAAAAGGAAGATCATCTTATTCAAGTTGGTACGACTCCCGTTAATCTTAGGAACTCAAGTTTCGCACCCTCAGGCAGCTAATTTCTCCTTGACCGCACTGGGTAAACGATCGATGAACTGCTGCAGCACTTGTTCGATGACGTCGTTTCTTTGAGCCAATGTCACCTCTATGGCGGTTCTGAGCAGTTCCAGAAGCAACCGAAGAGCATCTACAAATCGGATGTCGTCGAGTTCGTCGCAGCAATCGAAAAACAAGGCACCGATAGTTCGGGGATCTTGGGCATCTCTGGAGGCTATTGCCAACATGATGTAGCGGGCGAACACAATGGTCGTGTGTGCGAGCATCTGGTCGTATGTACGTCCCTGTAATTCCTTGGTGAGCCTGAGATAAGACTTGCTCACTTTGAAGA
>NZ_AUCA01000044.1 GCF_000429525.1 Alicyclobacillus contaminans DSM 17975
ATCCTAACACCTCCGTTGCATCAAATGACCAAAAACAAAAATCCCTTACACCGCAAGGGATTTCGCGACTTTTCGATGGAGCGGACGACGGGACTCGAACCCGCAACATTCAGCTTGGGAAGCTGACGCTCTGCCAATTGAACTACGTCCGCGCAATGATTCTGACAACTCTCAGCATACACCGCGCGCCCAGAAATTTCAACTGTCTTCCCGAGCCCAGAAGACCGGAAAAGTGTGGTATACCTATAAGCAGTGAGGCTGAACATTGCATGAAGAGGGACTGTCTGTGACGCATTCACAACACGCGTTCGTGTACGAGTTTACGATTCCCGACGCCTGGGCCGGCCGACGGTTGAAGAACATCCTGCAGTCGGAGTTGAAATTCTCAACCCGTCTGCTGCGAGGATTGAAGCCGCACCAAGCCGTGTTGAAAAACGGAGTGCCGGCGTATCTGAACCAGCCGGTGCAGGCGGGGGACGTGATTCACGTTCAATTGCCGGCCGAACAACCCAGTGTGGCGCCGGATCCGGGGCCGCTGGACATTCGCTACGAGGACGCGGAGGTCATTGTGCTCAACAAGCCGCCGGGAATGCTCACCCATCCCACGGCGCATGAGCGGTCCGGCACGCTTCTCTCGCGGGTGGTGCATCATCTGCTGCCACAGGGAGCCGTTCCGCATTGCGTGCATCGACTCGATAGGGATACGAGCGGCGCGGTGTTATTCGCCAAACACGCCCACATCCATCACCTTTTTGATGTCGCTCTGCGCGGGCAGGGAATGCATCGTACATACTGTGCACTGGTGTATCATGACACGGCGTTCGATCCGGGCGCGATAGGCGAATGGCGCACCATCGATCTCCCCATCGGCGTGCATCCGCAAACGCCCTCACGACGCATGGTCACCGCGACGGGACAGCGCGCGGTGACGCATTACCGGCGTCTGGCTGCGACGGATTGCGTCAGTTTGGTGCACATTCAATTGGAAACCGGGCGGACCCATCAAATCCGCGTCCATTTCGCGGCCGTCGGAATGCCGTTGGTGGGGGATCCCATCTATGGTCGCGCGTCGCGTCCAGTTGCTGCCGCAATGTCCGGCGAGTCTGCGGATGCGGCCGGACTGTTGGCAGCGTTCGGCCGGCAGGCGCTGCACGCCGTGCAACTGACTTGGACGCACCCAATTCGCGATGAGCGGTGTACGGTGGTGGCCCCGGTGGCAGACGATCTGCGGAATCTGTGGGCAGCGCTCGGCGGAGATGCGGCGGTCTTTGACCAGTTGGAAGATCCCGCCCTGCCTCGCCTCGTGGACGTACCGCGTGTTTTAGCTTGAAGCAAGTCGTGGAAAGGGGTGTGCGTGTGACAGAACACAGCCACAAAGACACGTTGATTGAATTGTTGGAGTCCCATGGCGGTCCCGGCTTTGAACAGGCGGTTGCCGAGCGGTGCATCACGGCGTTTCGCGCGTATACGGACGATATCACCGTGGATACGTTGGGCAACGTGATTGCCAGGGTGCCGGGGGAAGGGGAGGCTCCGCGTCCCAAGATCCTGCTCTCCGCCCATATGGACGAAATCGCACTGGTGGTCACGCGCATTGAGAAAGGTGGATTCCTCCGGGTCTGGCAGGCGGGAGGGTTCGATCCGCGCACCTTGGTGGGGCAGGAGGTCGTGGTCCACGGCAAACGAACGTTGCGCGGCATCGTCGGCTCGAAACCGCCGCATTTGACATCTCCGGAAGAACGAAGCAAGGCGGCACCTCTGGAAGATCTGTTCATCGATGTGGCCATGCCGGAAGCGCGTGTGCGTGAATTGGTCACGGTGGGAGATCGGGTGACGCTGCACCGGGAAACCATGCACCTGTTGAACAACCGAATCTCCGGCAAGGCGCTCGACAATCGCACGAGCATCGCGGTGATGTTGGAGTGTCTCGAGTATTTGCGGTCGCTGCGTCACGTCGCGGATGTGTACGCCATGGCATCCGTCCAGGAGGAGGTTGGTGTGCGCGGCGCCACGGTGGCGGGTTACGGCATCCAGCCGGACATCGCCATTGCCATCGACGTGACGTTCGCGGATATGCCTGGACAGGAGCCGGACGACAGTTTCAAGATGGGCAAGGGTCCGGCGGTAGCGTTTGGCCCCAACATCCATCCGAAGGTGTTCCGAGGCCTGCGCGACACGGCCGTCGAGCATCGGATTCCGTACCAGTTGGAACTGTCGCAGGGTCCCACGGGGACCGACGCGCGCGCCTTCCAAATCGCTCGAGAAGGGATTGCCTGCGGTCTTGTCGGTATTCCCATCCGCTATATGCACTGTTCGGTGGAGACGGGAAGCTATGACGATGTGCTGGACTGCGGGCGACTCCTGGCATACTACATCGCCTCGGTGAACGCGAAAACCGTGGAGGGACTCACATGTTATTGAAAACACTGACCGAAGTGATGGGCCCGTCCGGATTTGAGGATGAAATTCGCGATGTGATTCGGCAGGAGGTCGGCGCCCACGTGGATAGGCATTACACCGACGTGCTCGGCAGCCTCATCTGCGAAAAGGGGATTGAAAAATCCGGGCCGAAGGTGCTGCTGGATGCGCATATGGACGAAGTGGGCCTGATGATTGTGCACGTGGAGGAGAATGGATTGCTGCGCTTTCGGCCGCTCGGCGGGGTCGATCCGCGCGTCCTCGTTTCGAAGCCGGTGCAAATTGGCACAGCCAAGCGATATGGTGTGATTGGGGCCAAGCCGATTCACCTGCAATCGGCCTCCGAACGGACCCAACCGCTGCCCTTGAACAAACTGTTCATTGACATCGGTGCGAAGGACAAAGAGGACGCGCTCTCCGTTGTCCAACCGGGTGACGTGGCCGTGTTCACCACCAAGTATGAAGAAATTGGTGAAGGCTGTGCGAAGGCGAAGTCGTTCGACGACCGCGTGGGTTGCGCAGTGCTGGTGGAAACGTTGAAAAAGACGTTTGATCTTCCCCTGTACGGCGCCTTCACGGTGCAGGAGGAAGTGGGGCTGCGCGGTGCGGGGCCGGTCGCGTTCCGGGTGCAGCCGGATATCGCCATCGCCATCGAGGGAACGGTGTGTTTCGACGTGGTGGACGCGCCGGGGCACGGTCAGTCGACGGTGCTGGGGCAGGGACCGGCGCTGACCGTGTACGACGCGCAAACCATCGCGGATCGACGCTTCTTGGAGTTCATGATGGCGACGGCGGAGAAGTACAACATTCCGTATCAGTTGCGTCGGGTCAAGGGCGGATCGAACGATTACGGCGCCATTCACAAAGTGCGCGGCGGAATTGTCGGCGGCGGGATCTCCGTGCCGGTTCGCTATATCCATGCCCCGGCGCAGGTGATTTCGCTGGAGGACTACCACAACACAATTCGCTTGGTCTCCGCCATCCTGACGGAGCTGGCGAAAGGGGGATTCACCGCATGAAGGGGTTCGTATTGGAGCTGGCGGCGCAGGTCGCGCCGTCCGGTTTTGAAGGTGCCGTGCGGGATCTGCTGCTGACGCGCGTGCGAGAGATTGCTGACGAGGTGTCGGTGGACGCGTTGGGCAACCTGCTGGTGCGAAAATCGGGTCAGGGGAAGCACATCGCGTTGGTGGCGCACATGGATGAACCTGGTTTTCTGGTCATCCATGTGGATGATGAGGGGTTCCTGCGAATTGTGCCGATTGGCGATCTCGCGCCCCACCCGTTGGTGAACCGGCCGATTCAGTTCACCAACGGCGTCCGCGGGGTTATTGGCGTGGAGCACGGGGTGAAACTGCAGGAACTGACGTATGATCGACTGTACGTGGACATCGGCGCGACGAGTGCCGAAGAGGCCAGACGCAAGGTGCACGTGGGCCTGGCGGGCGTGGTGGATGCGCCGGTGCAGGAACTGGGCGATGGGTGTCTCGCGGGACGGGCCCTCGACAACCGGGTGGGCTGCGCGGTGGCGCTGGAGGTGTTTCGACTCGCCGCGGCACGTGGCCAGAATGTCTCGGTGGTGTTCACGGCGCAACAGACGGTGGGTGCGCGCGGCGCCCGCGTGGCGACCTACCAATTGCAGCCGGATTTAGCGATTGTCATTGATGCTGCACCCGCCGGGGATACACCCGAAGGGCCGCGGATGGACCTTCGGATTGGCGCCGGTCCTGCCGTGAAAATTATGGACGGGACCGCAGTGGTGCCGCTGGCGGTCAAGGACGCTCTGATCTCGAGCGCAGCCGAGGCCGGCGTGGATATTCAGTACGAGGTTTGGCCGCGCGGATTGTCGGATGCGGGCGCGGTGCAGCTGGCGGTGGATGGAACGGCGGTCGGCGGGGTGTCGTATCCCGCGCGTTACGTGGGCGGCGCGGTGACGATGGTCAATCTGAGCGATGCGACCGCTGCTGTGCAGTGGCTTGACCGTGCGCTTGCCGCCATGTCGAAAGCGTGAGCCTGCGGGCTGTTCCTCTGCCAAGGGCGGGGGGACAGCCCGTCTATCGTCGGTATCGGCACTTTGTGCTATAATGCCAAGAACCAATGAGCCTACTGAGTTGAGATGAGAAGAAGAGAGAGGACGGACGCTTGATGCTGCGGTATCTGTCGGGCGGGGAGTCCCACGGTCCGGAACTGACCGTGATTGTGGAGGGGCTCCCCAGTAACCTCAACGTTTCCAAAGAAATCATCGACGAGCAATTGCGCAAGCGCCAGCAGGGATACGGGCGCGGCATGCGGATGAAGATTGAGAGCGACCAGGTGGAGGTCACCAGCGGCGTTCGCTTCGGCCGCACGCTGGGTTCCCCGGTGACCATGAGGGTCATCAACCGGGATTTCAGCCACTGGACGGATAGAATGGCCGTGTTCGGAGCCCCGCCGGAAAACGGCAAGGAGATTCATCGGCCGCGTCCCGGGCACGCGGATCTGGCGGGCGCCATCAAATACGATCACCGCGACGTGCGCAACGTGCTGGAACGCGCAAGCGCCAGGAACACCACCACCATGGTGGCGGCCGGCGCGCTGGCGAGGCAGCTGCTGTCCGAATTCGGCATTCGCGTGACGGCCCACGTGGTGGAAATTGGCACGGTGCGGGCGACAAACATCCCTTCAGACTGGGACGAGTTGGTTCGCCTCGCCGATGCCTCCCCCGTGCGCACCGCGGACAAAGACGCCGAGGCAGCCATGATGGCGTTGATTGATGAGGCCAAGGCGAAGGGAGATACGCTCGGCGGCGTCTTTGAAATTGTGATTGAGGGATGCCCGATTGGCCTCGGCAGCTACGTGCATCCGGATCGGAAACTGGACGGGCGCTTGGCCGGTGCGCTCATGAGCATTCAGGCCATCAAAGGCGTGGAAATCGGCCTCGGCTTCGAGGCGGCGCGGCGCTTCGGATCGAACGTACACGATCCGATTCTGCACGATGGCACCAGCTATTTGCGACCGAGCAACGGCGCCGGCGGACTCGAAGGCGGTGTGACCAACGGGCAGCCGGTGGTGCTGCGGGTCGCGATGAAGCCCATCTCCACGCTGTATAAACCGCTCGACTCCGTGGATATGGTCACGAAGCAGGCCGAGCCGGCGGCCGTGGAGCGGTCCGACTACTGCGCGGTGCCTGCGGCGTCGGTGGTCGGGGAAAATGTGGCCGCGTGGGTGATTGCCCAGGCCTTCTTGGAGAAATTCGGAAATGATTCCATGGAACAGATTCGCGATGTGTTCAACGCGTACCAAGCGCGGGTGCGCAGCCGATGACGGTGCGGTTGTCTGTTCACACCACGGCGCGCACGTATCCGGTACTGTTTGAAGCGGGTCTGCGGCACCGCGTGGGAGAGCTGCTGGCGGAACTTGGCGTTGGCCCGGATAGACCGCTGTTTCTGATTACGGACGAGCATCTGCAAGCACTGGCGTATCCGGACGAGGTCGCGGCCAGTTGTCGGCGGAGCGGATACGCCGTGGCGATTGGGTGTATCCCGCCGTCCGACGCGAGCAAATCGCTTGCGATGGCAGAACGGCTGTACGAGCAGATGGTTGCGGCGGGGCTCCGCCGCAACGGCGTGGTTTTGGCGCTGGGCGGCGGCGTGGTCGGCGACCTGGCCGGATTCGTCGCGGCCACGTATTACCGCGGCATACCGTTCATCCAGATGCCAACCACCCTGTTGGCGCACGACAGCAGCATCGGCGGAAAAGTCGGCGTGAATCTGGCGAGCGGAAAGAATTTGGTGGGGGCCTTTCACCATCCACTGGCGGTCTGGTTTGACGTGGACCTGCTCGCCTCGTTGCCGAGCCGAGAGTGGGCGGCGGGAATGGCCGAGGTTATCAAACACGGACTGATTGACGATGCGTCATTGGTTCAGGAACTGCTGGAGAGGCCGTTGACGGAGTTTCCAGGTGCCGAGCGGTGCATATCGCTGCTGGCCAGGGCGTGTGCCGTCAAGGTTCGCATTGTGGAACGGGATGAACGCGAACACGGGGATCGCATGAAATTAAACCTCGGGCACACCGTGGGACACGCGGTGGAACAGCATTCGCACTATCGATTGAACCACGGGGAAGCGGTGTCCATCGGGATTGCGGTGGAGACGGAGATTGCAAGGCGGCGCGCCCTGGTTACGGAGGAAGAGCAGCGTGTGATTGAAGCGGTGCTGGCTGCCCACCGATTGCCGGTGCGAGCCCCGGGCGTGCCGCTGGATGAGATACTCCCGTACCTCTCGAACGACAAGAAGCATCGTGGCGCAGCCTGGACGTTCTCGTTGCCGCACGGCATCGGCGCGGTGAGCGTGGTCCGGAATGTCCGGCCCGAAGAGTTGCGGACGGCGTGGGACACGGTGCACGAAAGGGGATAAATTTAGTGGTCATACGTGGCATTCGGGGCGCCACAACGGTTGCCGAAAACACGCCCGAAGCCATCTTCGCGGCGACGAAAGAATTGATGGAAACGGTCATTCAGAGAAATCAGTTGGACGTGGAACAGGTGGCCAGCGTGTTGCTCACGATGACGCCAGACCTCAACGCCGACTTTCCGGCAAAGGCGGTCCGCAGCATTGCCGGATGGCAGTGGGTGCCGTTGATGTGCGCGGTGGAACTGTCGGTGCCAGGCGCCATGCCGCGGTGTATCCGGATGTTGGTGCACGTCAACACCGACAAAGCGCAGCAGGACATTCAGCACGTTTACCTGGGGGAGGCGGTCCGCCTGCGTCCCGATATGGTGGAGGGCGCCTAAAGCGGATGCCGGGGACGCGTGTGAAGTCTGTGTAAAATTTCATCCGGCATCGCTTTCGCACCGAAACCATCGGTTGACGAATCCGGGAATCCCCCGTAAGATAGTACACAATAAGCAGGTTCTTGAGCTGTAGTTGAGTTGGCGCTGTTCACCGCGCTGGCGGCCGGGTTCGCCGGGTGGTTGCGAGCGCACCGTTTTCATGGCGGTGGTACACCCTTCGTTCATGGAAGCGTAGGAACCAGTGAGATGAGGTTGAGTGGAGCCGAGCGGAGTGTATATCCATTCCCAATCTTGTTGAAGGGTATGAACGAGAGGGAATCGTGTCCGCAGGTGAGGTGAAACCGAGTCTGTGGATTTTTTATACTTCGCGCCGGATCCCGCCGAGTCGCTGAGACTTTGAGTTGAGCTGAGAGGAGTCGAGACAAGATGCAGATTCGCGATGTGTTGCAGGACGTCGCCCACGGTCGGGTGCTGTCCACGGATTCCGCGGAGTTTTTCATGGACGCATTGATGAATGGCGATGTGACACCGGTACAAACCGCCGGATTTCTCGGAGCATTGACGGTGCGCGGGGCGACGACGCAGGAAATTGTCGGCTTCGCGCGCGCCATGCGGCGCAATGCCGTTCGGATTCACCCGCCGTTTCCGGTGCTCGACACCTGTGGCACCGGCGGAGACGGCGCCAACACGTTCAATATCTCCACAGCTAGTGCCCTCGTCTGCGCCGCAGCCGGTGTGAAGGTGGCGAAGCACGGGAATCGCGCCGTGTCCAGCAGGAGCGGCAGCGCGGACGTGCTTGCGGCGCTCGGCGTGCAGATCCAACTCTCCGCGAGCCAAGCGCTCCAGTGCCTGGAGCGCGCGAACGTGGCGTTCTTATTCGCGCAGAATTTTCATCCCGCGATGAAATACGCAGCCGAACCCCGCAAACAGCTGGGCTTTCGGACGGTGTTCAACATCCTTGGACCGTTGACCAACCCGGCGGGCGCAGTCTACCAGGTGCTCGGCGTATACCGGGACGATTTGGTTCGAACCGTGGCGGAGGTGTTGCTGGAGCTGGGCACAGAACACGCGTTGGTGGTTCATGGCGCCGGCGGCGTGGACGAATTTTCACTGCAGGGCGAAACGCACGTGGCGGAGGTGCGGAACGGACGCGTGGTGGAGTACGCCATCCGCCCCGAAGACGTGGGACTGGCGGCGGCTCCGCTCGCAGCCCTCGAAGGTGGTGACGGCCAGGAAAACGCGGAGATCCTGCGGTGCATTCTCTCCGGCAGTGAAACTGGCCCTCGTCGCGACGTGGTGTCCCTGAACGCGGGGGCGGGCCTGTACGCTGCCAATGCCGTCCCGACGCTGGCGGAGGGTGTGCGCACGGCGGAATCGCTGCTGGCGTCCGGCGCCGCTGCCCGCGCTCTCGACGCGCTGGTGCAGGTTTCGAATCAGGCGGCCGCAGTGGAGGTGGTGCAATGAGTACCTTCCTCTCGCGCATTCTCGACACCAAACGGGAAGAAGTGGCTTTGCGAAGATCGCAGGTGCCGTCATTGATCATCCCCGGGGATTTGCCGGCGTGCCGCGGATTTCGCCGCGCCATTGCGGAGGCAGAGGGATTGGCGGTGATTGCGGAATTCAAGAAGGCGAGCCCTTCCAAAGGGGCGATTGCTCCGCATCTCGATCCGGTGGAAATGGCCACATCCTATGCGAGCGCGGGGGCCACGGCCGTCTCGGTGCTCACCGACAGCCGCTATTTCCAAGGGTCCCTGGCGGATTTGGAGCGGGTTCGCGCGGCCGTGGACATTCCCGTGCTCCGCAAGGACTTTATCATCGACGAGGTGCAGATCTGGGACGCGCGCATGGCCGGCGCGGATGCCGTTCTGCTGATTGCCGCCGCGTTGGATCCCGAGCGCATGCGGGAACTGTCCCACTACGCGAAGTCCATCGGACTGGACGTGCTTGTGGAAGTCCACGCGGTCGACGAGTTGCCGGCCGCGCTGGCGGCGGAACCGTCGGTGCTTGGCGTGAACAACCGCAATCTGCACACGTTCGAAGTCGATTTGGAGACCACTCGGCAGGTGCTGCGGCACGTACCTCGGGATGTGGTGGTGATTGCCGAGAGCGGTGTTCATTCCGAGGCAGATGCCGCATTTCTGGCAGCATCTGGAGCAAGAGGGATTTTGGTCGGAGAAGCGCTGATGCGAAGCGGCGGTCCCGGCGGCGCAGCCGCAGAGGTGGCGCGCTTTGCGCGGGCGGGTATCGGCGGCCACCGGTTGGAGGGCGCGCGATGACCGTTCGTCTGAAAATCTGTGGGTTGCAGGCTGGGGATGACGTCGGCTTTGCCGCTTCGCCGCGCGTTGCGCACGTGGGCTTTGTGTTCGTGCCGCAGAGTCGCCGTTACATCCGCCCCGTCCAAGCTCGCGAATTGGTGGAGGCCCTGCCGCGGGGCGTGGCCCCGGTTGGCGTCTTCGTCAATGAGACGCTTGCCACCATCGCGGCCATGCTCAACGAAGCCCGCGTGTCCGTGGCCCAGTTGCACGGAGACGAATCTCCCGAACTGTGCGCGGAACTCCGCGCCAGCGGCTACACGGTGTGGAAGTCGCTTTCGGTGCCGCGGACGGACCCGAACCTGGATCATCTGGTGGCGGCCCTCGACCGGTACTCGCCCGTCGTGGACGCCATCCTTCTCGATGCCTCGCCGCCGAAAACGGCCGGGGTTGTGTCCGGAGGGCACGGGCAGGCTTGGGATTGGTCGATACTAACCCAACTCCTCCAGCGCGCGGGAGGCAAACTGCCCGTGCCGCTGTGGGTTGCCGGTGGGATTCGGCCGGACAACGTGGCGCGCCTGCTGGAGACGTGTCTACCGGACGGAATTGACGTATCTTCCGGTGTTGAACGGGACGGCCGCAAAGATCCTGCCCGAATTCAGAAGTTGATAGAGGCGGTGAACCAGAGTGACCAATGAGACAACCACCTACCCGGATTCGTTCGGACGTTTTGGACCGTTTGGCGGCCGATACGTGCCGGAGACGCTGATGTCCGCCTTGCATCAACTGGAAGCTGACTATCGGCGGTTGACCCGAGATCCCGGGTTTCAGCGCGAACTCCAGCATTATTTGCGGACGTACTCCGGGCGCCCCACACCGCTCTATTTCGCGGAACGGCTGTCGGAGAAACTGGGCGGCGCGCGAATCTATTTGAAACGCGAGGACCTGAATCACACCGGGGCGCACAAAATCAACAACACCTTGGGCCAGGGGCTGCTCGCGGTTCACACTGGGAAAAAGCGGATCATCGCCGAAACGGGCGCGGGTCAGCACGGGGTCGCGTCGGCCACGGTCGCTGCGCTGTTTGGGCTGGAGTGCACGGTGTTCATGGGCGAAGAGGACATGCGACGCCAGGAACTGAACGTGTTTCGCATGCGCCTGCTCGGCGCCGAGGTGGTACCGGCCACATCCGGAACCCGCACGTTGAAGGATGCGACGAACGAAGCCATTCGCCACTGGGTGGAGCACGTGGAGGACACGTATTACGTCATCGGCTCGGTGGTGGGGCCCCATCCGTATCCCATGATTGTCCGAGATTTTCAACGGGTCATCGGGGATGAAACCATCCAGCAGTTCCTGGAACGCGAAGGCAGGCTGCCCGACACCGCCATTGCCTGCGTCGGAGGCGGCAGCAATGCCATGGGGATGTTTTATCCATTCCTGGAGCACCCGTCGGTGCAGCTGATTGGCACGGAAGCCGCCGGCCGCGGGCTCCACACCGGCGAACATGCGGCGAGCATCGCCAAAGGTAGGCCCGGGGTGCTGCACGGATCGCTCACGTACCTACTTCAGGATGAATTTGGACAGGTGACGCCGGCGCATTCCATTTCCGCCGGGCTCGACTATCCCGGCATTGGCCCCGAGCACGCCTGGCTGCACGACAGCGGCCGAGCCAACTACGTGCCCGTCACGGACGAGGAAGCGCTCGACGCATTCTATACGCTGACGCGAACCGAGGGCATTCTGCCGGCGTTGGAGAGCGCGCATGCCGTGGCGCAGGCCATCAAGATGGCGCCGGAACTGTCGAGGGATCACCTGATTGTGGTGTGTCTCTCCGGCCGCGGGGACAAAGATGTGGACCAAATCGCAAGTCGGATGGGAGGCGGACAACATGGACCGAATCCGACGGGCGTTTGAACGTCGACACGGCCGAGCTGCGCTCATCCCGTTCTTGAACGCCGGGGATCCGTCGTTCGAAGCGTCGTTGTCGCTGTTTCGAAACGTTCTCAGGGCAGGCGCCGACATCATTGAGATTGGCACGCCATACTCTGACCCACTGGCGGATGGCCCTGTCATTCAAAACTCGGCGCTGCGCAGTCTGCAGGCGGGCTTCCAATTGCCGCACAGCTTTGCGATCGCGCGGGCGCTGCGCCAGGAGGGGGATCACGCGCAGGTGCTGTTCACCTATGTGAATCCGTTGCTCCAGTACACGCCCGAACGGTTCTTTCGGGATGCTGCGGACGCTGGGGTGGACGGCGTGATTGTGCCGGATTTGCCGCTGGAGGAAAGCGGAGCGGTGCGCGAGGTGGCCGACGCCCACGGCATTGCGTTGATCCCGCTGATGGCGCCGACGTCCGGCGAAGCGCGGATCCAGGCGATTGCCGAAAGCGCGCGCGGCTTCATCTATTGCGTCTCGTCGCTTGGAGTAACCGGTGAGCGGGCGCAGATGTCCAATCGAGTGCAATCATTGGTGGCGACCGCGCGAAGATACAGTCCGCTGCCCGTGGCGGTCGGTTTTGGCGTCAGCACAGCGGCGCAGGCGCGAGAGATTGCAGGGTATGCGGACGGCGTCATTGTGGGCAGTGCATTCATTCGTCGGATTGAACAATGTTTGGTAAACGCGCCGATGGAGCTTTCCACGCTTAGCCAATGCGTGTATGATTTTGCACAAGAACTGGCTGTGGCCATGCAACAAGCGACTCGGCCGGAAACGATGGAGATTCGGAATGGAGAGGGGAATCAGCGGTGATTGTGGTCATGAAAGAAGGCGCATCGCGCGAGCAGGTGGACAATGTGGTGCAGTTGTTGAAAAACAAAGGGCTCGGTGTTCACCTCTCCCAGGGAGAAGAAAAGACGATTGTCGGTATCATCGGGCCGAAGGAACGGGTGCGTGAACTCCCCATGGAAGCTATGCCGGGCGTGGAGAAGGTGGTGGCCGTGAGCAATCCGTTCAAGCTGGCGAGTCGCGCATTCCATCCCCAGGATACGCTGGTGCAGGTGGGAGATCAGATCATTGGCGGCGCCGATCCCGTCATCATCGCCGGTCCGTGTTCGGTGGAGTCTCGTGAACAAATTCTGGAGACGGCCGAACGAGTCAAGGCGGCCGGTGCTACGCTGCTGCGCGGCGGTGCGTTCAAACCGAGGTCATCCCCGTATTCGTTCCAGGGTCTCGGCGAGAAGGGTCTGCAGTACCTGGCCGAAGCTCGTGAAAAGACCGGCCTTCCCATCGTCACGGAAATTATGGAAATCGAAGCGCTCGATATGATGCTGCAATATGTGGACGTTTTTCAAATTGGCGCGCGGAATATGCAGAACTACCCGCTGCTGAAGGCTGTCGGCCGGACGCAGACCCCCGTCCTCCTGAAGCGAGGCCTCTCCGCCACGATGGAGGAATGGCTAATGGCTGCCGAGTACATCTTGGCCGAAGGCAATCCGAACGTGATTCTGTGCGAACGCGGCATCCGCACGTTTGAGACCTACACGCGCAACACGCTAGACCTCAACGCGGTTCCGGTCGTGCAGTATCTGTCGCATCTGCCGGTGATTGTCGATCCCAGCCACGGTGTCGGCCACTGGCGATATGTGACGCCGATGGCGCGGGCGGCCATCGCGGCGGGCGCGAACGGATTGATTGTGGAGGTCCATCCGAATCCGAAAGAAGCGCTCTCGGATGGCGAACAGTCACTGACACTGGAAAACTTTGAACAAATGGTGCGGGAAGTCAAGCTGATTTCCCAAGCGCTGAACCCGGTTGGAGATCCACTGTACGCTGCAAAACCCTGAAGAAGGTGACAGCATGTCCGACTGGAAACCCCAATCCATTCTGATTGTGGGATGCGGGTTGTTGGGGGCTTCGTTCGCGAAAGCGGTGCATGCCCACTTTCCTCAATGTCGACTGCACGCCGTCGAGGTGGACGCTGCATACCGGGCATGGGCAGAAGCCAGCGGCCTGTTCGAAACGGTCGTTAGCTCCCTGCCCGAGCGTCCGGTGTTCGACCTCGCGGTGTTGGCCACCCCGGTGGACGTGGCGTGCCGCCAATTGCCGAAGGCGGCGAGCGTGGCCAGGTGGGTGATGGACGTCTGCAGTGTGAAGCAGCAGATCTGTCAGGCTGCTGTGGACAGCGGCGTGCAGGGGCAATTCGCGCCAACCCACCCCATGGCGGGGCTGGCCGTTCCAGGGCCGTCGGCGTCTCGGGGAGACCTGTTTGAGCAACGGACATGGCTCATCCTCGATGGCTGGCCGGCGTGCGCCGTACTTGCCCCGTTTCTTGCAGGGCTCGGTGCCAAAGTGGAGACTGTGCCATCCGCAGAGGTCCACGATGCCGCAATGGCCTCGGTCAGTCACGGCATTCACGTCACGTCTCTCTGTGCACTGCTGGCGGCGGACAGGGAGAAACAGCGGATGGGCGGTGAATGGCAGCACTGGGTGGGGCCGGCGTTTCGCGATATCACGCGTCTGGCCGCGTCGCCCAGCGGTTTCTGGACGAGCACGCTGCTCGCGAACCGCGATGCGGTGCAGGGTTATCTGGAACAGTTGCAGACGGCGCTGCACGAAGTCTCCGACCTGCTTCGGGCAGGAGATCCAGGGCCCATGAAGGCGTGGTTGGAAGGCGCAAGGGACGTACATACAGCGTGGGGAGCAGGAGGTCCGAGATGATTCCATCGAGTGAAACAATTCACGACACGATGCGGTTCGCGCCCGTGTCCGGCTTGCACGGCTGCGTTTCGGTGCCCGGTGACAAGTCCATCACACATCGCGGGATTTTATTTGGGCTGATTGCCGACGGAACCACCACAGTCAGGCATTGGTTGGACGCGGGGGATTGCCGTTCGTCGATTCGGGTGGCGCGGGCGCTCGGAGCGGAAATTGCCGTGGAGGACGATATTTTGACCATACGCGGCACCGGGGGTGAGCTCCGGGAACCGGACGATGTGCTCGACTGCGGCAACTCGGGAACCACCATCCGACTCCTTCTCGGCATTTTGGCTGGCCGTGTGCCGTTCGCGTGCCTGACCGGGGATGCCTCCTTGCGCCGTCGACCCATGGCGCGGGTTCTGTCGCCATTGGCGCAGATGGGTGCGCAGATTATCGCGCGCGAGGGCAAGTACGCGCCGCTGGCGGTGGTGGGCCGGGCGCTGACCGGGATTGAATACCGACTGCCGGTCGCGAGTGCTCAACTAAAATCCGCCGTGCTTTTGGCGGGACTGCTCGCCGCATCCGGCGACACCACCGTCACGGAGGACAAGCCAACGCGAAACCACACCGAAACGATGCTTCGCGCGTTTGGCGCACCGTTGCAGGAGGCCACCGTGGACGGTGTGCATCGGGTGACGGTCAGCGCGGGCGGACGGTTGCGCGGCACCGAGGTGGTGGTGCCTGGGGATATCTCCTCAGCTGCGTTCATTCTTGCAGCCGCCGCCATCGTCCTCGATTCGGAAGTAACGGTCGCCGGTGTTGGGCTCAATGCAACCCGCACGGGCTTTCTCGAGGTGTTGAAACGCATGGGCGGCCAGGTGCGCATCACCAATCAGCGCGTGGTGGCGGGCGAGCCCATCGGTGACGTGACCGTATCGAGTTCCGGCTTGTCCGGCACGGCCATCGGCGGTCCCGAAATTCCAACGTTGATTGATGAACTTCCAATCCTCGCTGTGCTCGCCGCTTTCGCGGAGGGGGACACGGTGGTATCCGACGCTGAGGAACTGCGCGTGAAAGAATCGGATCGGATTCGGGCGGTGGTGCAAGGCCTAACAGCCATTGGCGTGGAAGCCGAAGAACGGCCGGACGGATTTGTGGTGCACGGCCGGGGGCCGAAGGGAGTTCAGGGCGGCGTGGTCAACAGCTTTGATGATCACCGGATTGCCATGAGTTTTGCGGTGGCGGGCCTCGGGTCGGCGCGCGGCGTGGAACTCCGTAACTGGTCGTGCGTCGGGATTTCTTACCCAACATTCCAAGACACCTTGCGGAATATCGGGGCGAACGTGTGATTCGCCCCGATACTACCTGCAAAGTATATTGAATATCTGAACATTCTGTATTGACATCGCGGAATGAAAGCGCTATCCTGACGGTGAAGGGTGTTATGTCTGATTTCTCTCCACTCCTAGCAAATCCACTGGGAACCTGATACGTCGGGTTCCCCCTTTTTTTGTGTGTTCTCACCACTCCATCATATTTCAAGTTGCAACGAAAAGCCCGGCTGTGATGTAGTTCACAACGCCCGAGTTGACGCCAGTCCATCATGATGATGTGCAACCTGTCCGGGGCTTCCCGGCGAATCGAGGGCGACAATGGTGCTCCCGCGTTCCACCGAAAGGAGCTGTGAGGCCCAGTGATTGATATCGAAGAAGTGCGGGAAAAACTACGCGACGTGTACGACCCCGAGATTGGCGTGAACGTCGTGGACCTCGGTCTCATCTACAAATTGGAAGAGGTGAGGGAGGGCTCGCTGTATATTGAAATGACCATGACCACGCCGGGTTGCCCGGCGCACGACACCCTCCGAGACAGCGTGGAGTGGGCAGCGGCGCAGGCGTTCGGCGTAGGGCTCGTACAGGTCAACGTGGTGTGGGATCCGCCGTGGAACCCGGACAAAATGTCCGACGAGGCGAAGGAATTCTTGGGCTATCTCTGAACCGCGGAAGGGGGGCGGGCCTCTTTGTGCATTTCCTCTTTCCGGTTCGTCCCCGAACCGCTTTTGAATGTCCGGCGGATGATTCCGTGCTTACCGGACGGTCCTTCCCCCATCTCATCACGCATTCGTATACCCTGTCATTTTGTGCGTCATACTGTGAATAGACTGGGAATTCATGAAAACGGGTGGTTGCTGACGTCATCGCATTCGCGCGCCGCTGGATTGCGGCGAAATTTGGAAAGGAGGCATTCCGTGGCGTCCATGGTGTACATGCAGGGAGACGGAACGCTGCTCATTCCTTCTCACCACCCGACGTACGGAGAAGTACAGGCGGAGGTGGGCGTATTTGCCGACCTCGTGCAACGATTGGACCCGATGCATGTGTACCAAATCCGTCCCATCTCCTTGTGGCAAGCCGCTGCCACAGGCATCACGCCGAGACAGGTTCTGTCCTCTCTTCGCAAATACGCGGCCCATCCCATTCCGTTTCCGCTGCAAAAGATGATTGTGGACGAGATGAGCAAGTGGGGACGTCTGATCCTGCAAGCGGGCGCCCGTGGACGCATTGTCCTTCGCGGTCCGGCCAAAGACCTGCGTGCCATCGCGGCACTTCCGGAAATCCGTGCGTGGACCTTGGAGCACTCCGCGGATGGCATCGTGTTTGCCGAGTCCAGCAGGGCGGAGGTCAAACGGTTTCTCACGTCTGCAGGCTGGCCGGTGCAGGACCAAGTCGGCTATGCATCCGCGCCACCGCTGCAGTTCGACTGGGTGCCCGGGACGACGCTGCGCGATTACCAATGCGCTGCGATGGATCGGCTGAATCAAGGAGGCCGGTACGAGAGCGGTGTGATTGTTCTTCCCTGTGGCGCCGGAAAAACGCTGGTGGGGATTGGTGCCATTCGGTCGGTGGGACAACACGCGTTGGTGCTGACTCCGACCCACACGTCGGCCAAGCAGTGGCGTGACGAATTTCTGTCCCGCACGACGCTCACGGATGCGGACGTGCGTCTCTACGACGAGAGACAGCCTTTGGCGCCGGTCACCATCACCACCTACCAAAAAGTCGCGGCCCGCAATCGGACCGGCAGCAGACAGCACCTGCAGCGGTTGACGAGACATGCTTTTGGATTGGTGATCTACGACGAGGTCCATATGCTCCCTGCGCCGCTGTTCCGTCTGGCGGCGGATCTGCAAGGAATCCGTCGTCTGGGCTTGACCGCGACGTTGGTTCGGGAAGATGGCGCGGAGACCGATGTCTTCAGCCTCATCGGCAGCAAATTGTACGAAGCGTCATGGAAACAGCTCGAACGCGCCGGCTATCTGGCTGCCGTACGATGCGTTGAAATTCGGGTGCCCATGCCCGAAGACTGGCGCGAGCAATATACGGTGGCCAACGTTCGCCGACAGCATCGCCTCGCTGCGCTCAACCCCGCGAAACACTCGGTGGTCCAAGCGCTTCTCCGCAGACATGCCGGGGAAGCGTGCCTCATTATCGGGCACTACTTGGAGATGCTCGAAGACATTGCCGAGGATGTGGGATGTCCGATGATCACGGGGAAGACCCCGCAGACGGAACGAGACTTGTGGTACGCGCAGTTCAGAGAGGGGCGCATTCGCTGTCTGGTGCTGTCGAGGGTGGCCAACATGGCGGTCGACCTCCCCAATGCCGCGGTGGCCATTCAGGTGTCCGGTCTCTTTGGTTCGCGACAGGAGGAGGCGCAGCGACTCGGCAGACTGTTGCGTCCGGGAACCAAGGAAGGCGTTTTCTACAGTCTCGTGAGCGACGGAACGGTGGAAATGAGGATGGCCAAGCACCGGCAACTGTATCTGGTGGAGCAAGGATACACCTACGACCTGGAAGACGCGGAAACGGTGTGCATCGGGGGCGATGGCACCGCGCCGAAATCGGCGGAGGTGGCTCGGACCGCCACGTGAAGAGCATCGGTCCTGACGGGGGCAGGTCAAGCGAGGAGGAGTTGACATTGAAATTGTCCGAATGCTTAAACGCTGCGGACATCGCCACGCTGCGCGGTGTGGCAAACCACTACAATCTGAGCTGTTCGCGTCATTCAAAATTGGCGCTGATGCAGGAGATCCTGTACACCTTTCAATCCAAATCGTTCTTGCACGGCGCCATGCGCGAATGGACAGAAGGGCGCGACTATGTGATGCTGCGACTCGCGTTGGAATCGCGTCAACTGTTCTCACCTGAAGAGTTGGCGGCGGTGTTCGCGGCCTCTGGCGCAGATGGTCAGTGGGAAGAGGCGCTCGAAGAAGGGTGGTTGTTTCCGACGACCCGCTACGGAGGACGGTTGATGTACTGCATTCCCACGGAACTGCATCGCTGGCTGCGGAGCGCCATCGTACAACAGTTCGCTGAAAAACTGGTCACCGCGAGCGAGGGTCCGTTGATTTACCAGGACGAAGAAACGGCCCTGTCCCGCGACGTGGATGTGTTTCTCGAATATGTTCGCAACCACGACGTGCGATTGACCACCGATGGCAGCATGTACAAGCGCCATCTGACCCAGGTGCTCGAGCTGCTGGAGATTCCGGAAGCGCCGCTGCAGGGAGGCTGGCGATTCGGATACGGGAGGCGATTTCACGATTATCCGGATCGATTTGCGCTGTTGTACGACTACAGCTACCACACGGACTTGGTCAGCGAAGATGCCGACGGATTCCTACGTTTGTCCGAGGGCGTTCAGGCCTGGATGACCCAAAGTGCGAAAGAACGGCAGCGCGCTCTGGTTCGCTTTTACCTGTCCCTGTACCGCCGGCCGATTCAGCGCCTGCCCCAGATTGCCCTGCTGCTGGCGCACACGGCGCACCGGTGGACAGCGAGCGAAGCGATGTTCGCCGCGCTCTCCGATTTCGTGCAGCCCTATTATTACGACTCGCCCGAACAAATTTGGCAGATTCGGATTCTGAAGATGTTTCGTCATCTCGGGCTCATCCGCATCGGCGACGATGAAAATGGGCAAACGTGGTTTCAAATCACGGAACTTGGTCAACAATTGCTAACACCGGATGCATTACCGGGAAGTCAGGAACAGACAGCGGAAAGACAGCGCATCCTGATTGTACAGCCGAATTTCGAGATTGTCGTGACCGCTGACCAACCCACTGTCACCGCGAACCTGTCGTTGTTTGCCGAGTTGAGACAAGCAGGGGTCTTGCGCATCTATCGAATGACGGAGGAATCCATCCGCAAAGGCGTGGCGGCCGGCAGGTCACTGCAGCAGTGGCTGACCTTTCTGCACAACCATTCGCAGACACCGGTACCGGGCAACGTGGAGCGGACTATCGAGGAATGGGATCGGTTGTGGGCGGCGAGTCCGGACAACCCGGAAGAAGATACGCTGACCAGTTGAGCTTCGTCTCGCCCAAATCGGCGAGGATGGATGGGGGCACAGGACAGGTGTGCAGGAAAATCCAATTGTCCGCTCGAATAGAATACTCAAAGGATTCTTACGACGATGGTCGCCGGTGACGTGCGGATCTGCTCAAAATTAGGACAATGGGCTTCAGCCACTCAGGGAGGAGACGGCTATGGGCAATACTGTAACAGTCGCCGAAAAAAAACACTTTCTGCGTTGGTTCCTTGGCAACTATCAGTTGCAGAGCCGTGAAGCGGAAATGCTTCTGCGCTACATGATGACGCGGGAAAACGTGCTGCGCAGAGTCCATTTCGTCGAAAACTTCCGTCAGCTGCCGCGAGTCATCGTCGTCGCCACCACGTGTGTGCAGGTGGCACCTTTCCGCTACTACCGCCGCAACAAACCGGTTTCGACCGATGTTGAACAGGCGTTTCTGGATCTTTACCAACACCCGGACGACGATGTGTACATCGGTCTGTTTTTCAAGGATCGAACGGCGTGTGCCGCCTACGCATCGGTGATTGAGGAAACGGTCACCGCAGAGCTGGAACCCGCGGTGAGAGAGCTCATCACCATGCAGGCGGAATGGATCATCGATTTGGCAATCCGCAACTACCAGCGCGAAAAGTTGATGGAAGAGGTCAATCGCGCGTTGGATATGGGCGACCGAGACGCATTTTACGCTGCGAGCCGGCGGCTCATTGAATTCGACAGCCTCACGCTGTCCGTTGGCTGATAGCCACTCTGACAACCCTTTCCGTTCCGGTGAAAGGGTTGTTTTTTGGTACGCCCGGCATGGGCGGTCCCTATAGGGTGAAAGTCCCGAACGGGGGTTGGCGACACACCTACCGTTAGCCAAGAGCAAGGGTGTCCATTGTGAGGTGGAATCTGAAGGAAGCTGGAGGCAAACTCTCGACCCGAGGTACACGAATCGCATTCGAGGCTGTCACAGTCGGATGAGTTGCCCAAACACAACGAAGTCCGAAGTCGCCAAGGGCTGTGGCAGTAGATGCGGCGGGTGCATGAGAGGAAAGGGGCCGTTCTTATCCGGGGAGGCCTGTCCGATACGCTGGTAGAGCCGGTAACCGCCGTCGAGAGG
>NZ_AUCA01000045.1 GCF_000429525.1 Alicyclobacillus contaminans DSM 17975
TCTCTTTCTTAAAAGCCATCCCATCTGTCTTGACAATGTGGGGTTCAATACGTCCCATCTCCCATCTCCTGTATTGAGGGCGGGTGTACCTCGGACATGTGCCCTCGTTTTTCACTACTCAGGATATGGAGAGGTGTATGTTCTAGGTTCTGGGCTTTAACCTAAAACGATTTTCGTGGGAGCGGGCGTAGTCCCGGATTTCGTGGAAATTTGAAAGTGGCGGTCTCCTGACCCCGTTTGGTATAACGGGTTTGGGGAATATCAGGAAAGGAGAACGCCACTATCGAAATCAAGAGTACACGAGATTGCGCTGAAAAACCAGAAGCAGTTTACAAGATTCGACACGTCAAAGAACCTCTCTGTCCAACTGGCTCTGCTGGATGTCATGGAAGCGACCAAGGAAGGTCTGATGGCGCTAGCGGTGCAAACCGGCTTGCGTGTCATCCAGGCCATGATGCAGGAAGAGGTGGATACGCTCGTCGGTCCCAAGGGCAAGCACAATCCGGAGCGCAAGGCCGTACTGCATGGAAAAGAGAAAGGTTTCGTCATCCTCGGCGGTCGCAAGGTGGCTGTGGAGAAGGTGCGAGTACGCAGCGTGGATGGCCGGGAGATTCCACTCGAGACGTATCAGGCCCTGCAAGATCCGGAGCTGTTGACGCAAGCTGCGTTGGAGCGGATGATCCACGGACTGTCCACCCGCAACTATGCGTACGGTCTGTAGCCGGTCGGAGAGGAATTGGAGTCCTCTGGCACGAGTAAGAGTTCCGTCAGCCGCCGGTTCATTGCAGCCACGAGGAAGCTGCTGGCTGAGTTGATGCATCGGCGTCTGGATGATCGGCACTATGTGGCCCTCATCATCGACGGCATCGTGATGGCAGAGCACACCGTGGTAGCGGCCATGGGGATTGACGCAGATGGCAAGAAGCAGATGCTAGGGGTATGGCACGGAGCCACCGAGAACGCCGCTGTGTGTAAAGCGCTCCTGTCCGACCTGGTGGAACGTGGCTTGAAGACCGACGACGGAATTCTGGTCGTAATTGACGGAAGCAAGGCGCTGCGGGCGGCGGTACGGGATGTGCTTGGCGACACGGCCATTGTCCAACGCTGCCAGGTACACAGTGTGCCCAGAGCGGGGCGTATTGGACCCGCGCAAGCTGATGGTGACCAGCCGGTGAAAGTCCGGTCCGGGTAATCGCCAGGGAGCCCGGTAACAGACGGCCGGTGTTCGGGAGAAACGCCGGGCATCGAAGCGCCGTGTCGAAAGCCCTATAGGGGGAGCAACCAGCCGGTCCGTAGCATCAAGCGAATCCTGCCGCCGCGTGATGACAGCCCCAGAAGGGGAACAAGCGAGAGCCGAGCCGGGTGTGTCACGGCGAAGGCCATGGAAGAGGCGAAGAACCTGGATGGCAGTCTCGAGGAACTCGCCGCGGTAAGGGGAGCGGAACGGATGGAAGGCCATCATCGGAACTGGGGAAGCCCTCCCTGGCCCTGCTAAGCAGGAGACGGAGACCGTATAATCGGTGAGCCCCGGGAAGTCGGTGCTCTGCCAGAAGGGTGGCGGATGGGGGCGTAGTACCGCCTGAGGATGCTGGACAACAAAACCGCATTCGAGGGAAGGCCCCCTGCTAATTCCATGCGAGACGAAGAGAGGGGCGTTGCATGAATGCCAAAGACAGCTAATCCCATGCAGGAAAGGACGCGCTCTCTCCAAATAGGCGCGGATTGGCGGACTGCGTGCCAGCTCATCAACAGGACGGCTACGCTACGGCGCCAAACTACGCGCAGACGCTCATCAGCATCATTGAGCAGTACAAGCTCTACCAATACGACACGCAACCGGCTCAACCGGCGGTACAAGGAGGTGAGGGAGACGTGCAAGTACCGAATCTGCAGCAAGGCGTATCCGGTCACACCAATGCCGTGAAGGCCGTGCAAGCCATCGTTGGTGTCACCGCAGACGGCGTGTTCGGGCCGGACACAAAGGCGGCCGTGCAGAAATGGCAGTCTGCACACGGGCTCACGGCAGACGGTATCGTGGGGCCGCAGACGTGGGGCGTCATCCTAAATTCTTGAAAATCACTTGAAAGGATGATGTAACATGGCGCAGTTTCCGAATTTCAACCTCCAGACGGCAATCCGATGCGGGCAAACAAATCCGAGATCGCGCTAAGCATACCCAGGCTTCCTTTCGTGCTATACTGAAGGTAGGAGCAAAGGGGAGGGGCGACTCTCCTTTGTCTCACTGACCTACTTTCGTTTGCGGTGACGGCCGCGTTCGTACAGAAATCAAATTTTTGTGCGGCAGGTGGACGTGGACGGTTGGATTGAGAGTCAGATCCAAGACGGGGAGAAAGGTTGAAAAGTACTGCAGACACCGTTCTCAAAAACCTTGTCACATGGCAAGGTTCTTTCTGTGCAATTTTATTTCGTAACACGAAGGTTTGCAATCCGTTTGCAAATGAGTGTTTGCAACAAAAAAACGGCTCCCCGGAAAACCCGGGAAGCCGCGTCACTACTATGGTGCCGAGAACGGGACTCGAACCCGTACGGGGTTGCCCCCGGCAGATTTTAAGTCGAAAACCAAGACCCCTAAACTCATCGTCGTATTAGGGAAAATCTTTGTGTTGGCGCGGATTGTACGGTATTGGAGTATTGTTCTGTATCGCTCAATTTTAAGGTGTTGTACGACGTTCGGTTGCAAAATGGTTGCATGGTTACATGGCTTGGTTGCTCCTGTCATGGGACATCCAAGCCGTTTTTTGTCTGTAACGACTCCGCAGTGGTGTTCAGAGCCACAGCGATACACGGCGCGTCCCCTCACTGGAGGACGCGCTTTTGATTTGTCACGAGACTTATCCCCGTTTTCGCCTCGCGTTTATCAGGTTTAATGATCTAATCAAATGCCCATCTATCGTTCATAGAACTCTAAAATTAATGCAGTACGGTAGATTTGAAGCAATGAAACCATTAGGATCGTGAGGGGTTGTACTATGAGGAGAATGCTCATCCCAACAGTGGCAACACTTACACTGCTGGCATCATCGTCAGTGGCATTTGCCGCGACTTCATCGAGCACACATACACAATCCAAGTCTACTGCGACAACAAAAGCATTGGAGAGCTACAAAACCGCCCCGACTGTAATATCGTATAATGGGGTGACTGTCTCTAAGTCCGTACATATTGTCGCGGTTGATCCGTCGTCAAAAAAGTCTACAAGTTGGGTGCCTATATATTATGTGAATCAAGTCTTAGAAAAGGCCGGGGTACACGCATCTTGGAATGCTACTTTACATGAATGGGACATCACACTTCCAAAAACGTGGAAGCCAAATGTGAGTCAGCTACCTAAGAGTCAGTCAACAGATTCAGCGCGAATTGCGATTCGCTTTACAAACACAAATACTATCGTCGAATATGCGCCACGTATTGTAGCACCGGATGCATACAGCCATGTGTCAACCACGTATGTACCCGTTTACTATGTCGAACAAGTCCTAAAGCGTATGGGATTTCAGACTAGCTGGAATGGAACGGATTGGGTCATTAAACACTAGACACAACTGCTTAATGGGGTGAACTGGTACAGTTAGAAGGGGAACCGTCATGATTGAGGTTCCCCTTCATATTTGCGCATACTGATGTTGAGGTGGTGGACGGGTGCTAAACTTAAAGCGTGGCGATATCGTGTATTTTTCGAAACGGAAGCGAGTAGATGTTTACCGGATTACGATGAAACCGCATAAAAATGATTATCAATATCATTTGAGACGTGTTGCAGACGAATCGCCGGAGAAGTTGCCGGGAAACGTGTCCGAATGGCCTGATTATGTGTTCTTTAGGTACGAAGACGCGGAACGGGACGCGGCACGGCGCAAGCACGAAATGGAAATTCAATACGAACGGAACTTTAGCGATTGGGAGAGATTGGTGCTAAGTGATCCAACCGTCATGATGAAGGCTATGTATAGTGCTTGGCGAAGTCACGAGTTTTGGTCAGACTCATATTTGGATTTTATATATGAATATGAAGATCGTAGATTACCTAGGAATCGGGATACATTACGTCGGCAGAGCGAAATAGTCGTCAGCAAAATCCGCGAATACTTCGGCATCGACTTGGATGAAAAAGGGGAGTAGGCTATCCTACTCCCCCGTACATCGGCCTCTTAGTTTGACAGTAAAGTGGGCAAAATCCTTACGATAATATCCATCAAGTCCTCTTCACCTTCTTCATATTCAATCTCCCATACTTTCCCATACTTATCTACATACGTGTCGTATTCAACTCGTGGCACAAACGTCTTCTCCATCTGGATGCCCCTCCTTAAAGATAGTACGTAAGGACAATGTCGACAAAGATGTCCATCAAATCTTCGCCCTGGCCTTCCTCAAAATCCTCAACGGTTACGAATTCCCATTCTACGCCCTTGGAGTCCATGATCTTCACGACTTCTGTTATTCTCTTATCCCGTTTCTCATCCATTTCCCATTCCCCCTCCTAATTTTGCTTGGCCAGCATGTAACCCGCTCGATATGCGATCCACGTTAACCGCGATAACACAATGTCCAGCGGTACGAGTATGTCGTCGGCGTTTACTCCCATTCTGTACAATTCCGCCATCAAATCTACCTCGGCTTCGCGATATTCCGCGTCTGCAACACGCGCAAGCTGTTTGATGTCTTCAGCGAACTCTTCGGGCGTGCAGGTAAGCTGTATGGCGTGCATAGGATCTACCTCCACTGTTTTCTACTCTCTGAAATGATGCGATACAGCGCGATTACGGGTTTGTTCCGCTGTTCCCACTGCTCATCACGCAGCAAGGGGATGTGGAATTCTCGCTCCATTTGCGTCATCAGGGATGCCAGAGCCATGTCCCTTTGTTGCGTGGACAGATGAGACTGCATGATGCACTGATACTGTCGATGGACGGCGGACAGCCGTTGCTTGTCGCCGATGGAGTGGATGAGCACTGTACGGTCACCTCCCCTACGACTGTACGACTAGGCGTACATATCTTTAAATAGAACATAGTACAATTAGGCGTACAGGTCAATACGCTGGAGGAAATAAAATGTTCAGGTTTGAATTGGGCAGATTGCTGAAAGAGCAAGGAATCAGCCAATCCGAGTTATCAGCAATATCCGGTGTACGTCGGGCACGTATAAATCAGATATGTAATGAGAAAAACGTCTCCCGCGTGGAAATGTGGCACATCGATGCCATTTGCAATGCGTTAGGCGTTGAGCCGTGGCATTGGATAAAATGGGAGCCAGACGAGGAATAGCGAGACGTCGACATTTGGGAGGGGTATGTAATGTTTCATTTGCCAATGCGTTCTCCTCATGTCAGACACGAGGACGGGAAAAGTGACATTTTTGGGCCAACCATTATTCTTGAGGATGACGGTGGGTTTTCTACGCTGACGGAGGAAAGAGTAGCTAAGGTGACAAAGTTGGCGCGAGAGAACAGTCTGAAGGTGGAATTCAAGGACGGTGACATACTAGACTTGTACGATATATCAACCTACGATTATAATGAAATCCTTTGCTGGGCGACCGTGAATAAACTGCACATAAAGTAGCAGTGTCCAATTCAGATGCTATTCCGGTTCGTGTCCGTAAACGCCAGAAAACAGGAGAATGTGGGAGATATTCGACGTAAGCCGGAGCAGATTTGATTAAGCGTGTCCACCGGAGCAAAATTAGTACCAGGTGATAAAAAATGCCGTGCTAGTGCCGAATATTGAGCGTTTATGGGTGAGGGGGAGGGTGTACAAAATTGGACAAATATACACCTTCACTGTGGTAAAACGTGATAATAGACAAGCAACCGCGCCCGCCCGTTCTCGCTTCCTGAAATCTCGCACTCACAAAGCAAGCCACCGCCGCGACATGGACGGTGACTCAATGAATAGGCACACCCGATATGGTGAGTATACCACATTGTTCCAACTATGAGAATACGCGGTCAATCACTTTGTGCAATTCATCCTGGGTCGGCTTACTGTATCGGCGTGTTACGTTGATGTCGGAATGTCCGGCTAATTCAGCTACGACTGCGATGTCCACGCCATTACTCACCAAATCACGACAGTACGTGTGTCTGAGCATGTGTGGGTGTATCCCATATTTACCGAGGATGTATTGCACCATGCGCGGGGTGATACGTCCCTGACGCGACAGGAATAGTGCAGGATTGATGTCGGTGCGCGTCTCCAAATATCGTTGCAAGTATAAACGTGCCTCACGAGGGAGTGGTACGGAACGTGCTACATCACCTTTGCCGTGACGTACATTAACTTGTCCTTTGCGCTCGGACATAACAATATCCGTCTTGTCGAGTGCGCACAACTCAGATACTCGCAAGCCGGTTTGAAGAAGCATATATACAATTGCGATATTACGTGTATTACCGTCGCGTTCCACGTCGCGCAGGAGACGGTTACGCTCATTGCGGTCGAGTGATTTGGGGGCAATGTTACGTTGTTTTCGTACCTCTGCTTTACGGATGTCGCGTACAATGTCTCCTCGTTCAAGCCAATCGGCAAACACACTGATTGCAGCATACGTCTTGTCGATGGTTACAGCTGACTTTCCCTGTTCGTCCAGGTGTGTGATGTAGGACTGAACATCGAATCGTGTTGGATTGTTGATATCACCATTTGATGTGGTCAACCAATCAGCAAAGGACTGAAGCGTATGTGCGTATGTCTTAGCGGTCAGATCACTCTTACCAGCTTCGATTTGTGCAACACGGAATCTCTCGATGACTTCTACGAAAGTTTTTTTCATCGATAAACACCCCGTTCAACATCATCTATATCCTCATTTTATGCTTTGAATTTCTGAGAAGTCAACTTCTACGAAACTCATTCACAAGAGTAAAATCCATTCGACAAGCGACGAGAACAAACGGTGAGAGAAACAGGACATCCAACAACGTATCATGACAACACTCCCCACCACCAACAGGGGAACGCATGGGGTAACGTCTGGTGTTTGGCAGCGCAAGTCATTGAGCGTCGAGAGGGCAGACTTGGTGTGGGTGGGAGAGTAGTGAACGTAAAACCGAGGTAACGTATCGGGATGTGCGCGAATGAATAGATAGGAGATTAGCGGAATGAAAGGGGATGGGGGTCAAACCCCTGAGAAAATTGTTATTTTCGACCTCGGTGCCACACAAACTAGACTCCGCGATGAAATAGATCACGCGAACTCACTGGTAAAATTTTCTATATGGTCAAACTTATTGCGCCACTTACGATTTCACTATGCCGCAAAAACGCGATCCCCATTTAGTTATAAAATTTTTCCAGAAAACCTCGACCAGAGAGGATATGACAGCAGGAGAACTCCGCCGAGCGTCGAATGAATTAGCGGGAGGGTGTGTTATGGAGGAGATAGCAATGGACGAATTAAAGGAGAATCTACAATTAATCCTGCACGAATTGGAGCTACTAAACGAGAAATTCGAATCACTAGATAAGCGCATGGAGAACCATTTAAACGAAATTTGTGTAGTGCTGAATGGGAAAAGCACTGTAAAAATGTTCTAAGTGTCATATTGCCCCGCACTTCCGCCGCTTAACCAATTGCCTATGTATACAACAGATGATGAAATCAAACTCTTTCGCGTGGCGAAACTAATTAAGAAAATAACGTTTGTGGAGTTGTATTATGAGACGAAATCCTACTTTTTATCAAACCAGATTTATTGTTAGACAAATGCGAAAGAAGAAAATGATTCGTAATAGATCGGCAAGGACGTCTCAGGTGCAAAACAGAAAACTTTCTGATGCAGAAATCTTTTTGAACGTTTTTGTCTATTCATTTGGCTCAACTGGTTTTACTGTATGGATTTTATCGGGGAATTTAGGCGTTGGTGTCCTATCTGGTGTTGCCATCGGAATTGCCGTGGTTGCATTAATTTGGGGATTGTCGCGGTAATGGGCAGTCATGCTCGTAGCAGAATTATGGTCTTGATGCCGTGTTTATCTTCTATGAATTGAGGAGTAACATTGAAGAGAAAATTCTTAGGTTGGGTTATTGTTATCCCTGTGGCTATTTGCGCGGTTGCGTTTATGATTTCGAATTCTCATACACCAAACTTTGGCCCTAATCGTTCTTCAGAGAAGTCCACAACAAATTCTAATGCTGTTGATAGTAATAGCTCTGATGGGGGGCCCGGTATAACCGATTTCACAGTGAATGCCGATGTCTACAATGACATGGTTGATTTGTTCTTAAAAGCTTATGATGACCAAGATGTAATAGATGGACTAGCAGATCTTAACAAGGCCGAAGCTATTAAAGATAAACAGCATACAGTAAATGACCAAACTCTAATCCAAGACGGTCAGAATATTGTAAATGACCTTAGTGGCTACGTTCCTCCAGCAACGCCCAATAATCCAACTCCCGTTCCCTCCACGTGGTATGATATGTCTATTTTGGCGAATGATTTAGAGATATACTCTCCTGAAAACGGAAAACAAGCTGATTTTTGCTTGGCGGAATTTCAACAATTTTTATCACAGGAACCTAATAGTCAATCGCAAGATTGTCCTGGCTCCATACCCATGCAATAATTCGTATCTCGATAATCATTCGACCTTGTTCAATCATTGCGGAAGTGTTTTCCTTAATGCTCGTTATGCAAAACGCGGTATATCGGCACGCCGCGTTTTTCTGCATCCCCACATGACCATTTACCCGTCCACACCCCACATATGCTCATTAGAGTGCAGTACAACGCATCTCACAGGCAAAAGAGGCATCTATATCATCGTCTGTTGATATATCATATATAGTGTGATATAATATATATAGCGGTGAGGACACACCGTAGTACATAGCGAGGGGGTCAATGAATGCCGCAGCGAATCAAGTCATATGAAGAATTTGATCTACAAAATTTCGAAAAGTATTACGAACGAGAGCTAATGGGAGACATGTGGGCGCTGGCTTACCGAATGGATTACGAACGAGTACTGGCCAGCAATGCATTGACACCGCGTGACCGACAAATCATCTGCATGTATTTGCTGAACCTTGATGAACACGAATTTGCGGAATTACTTGGTATCACACAACAGGCTATATCTGATCGTGTAACGCGCTGTCTACGTAACCTGGTTAGAGCATTAACTATGGCACATGTTCCTCTGAGTCAGAACGTACATGATCGCAACCTGAAATGTGTTCATCCTGTGTGGGACAAGTGGATGATCGATGTGCTGTACAACCAGAATCAGTGGTGGCGAGTTCCCGATGATGTTCGCAAATACATTCAGCAACGGTTTGGTATCACGGGCAACGCGCAGGATAGGACAACGTACAACGAAGAACGAGATGGAGAAGAGTATCCAATTCGATTTCCGAAGAGTTGGTTGGGCAAGGATCGCACGTTCAAAGGACAGCCACGCGAACGAGTTTACATGGATGAATTGATCTATGGGACTGAAATGGATTCGGTAGACGAACCTGAATTTGACATGCGGATCGGGAAACGTAACAAGCGAAAACGATGGGCTGATTTGCCTCACGATCCGTACTTAAAGAAGATATCGGGATTTTGGTCATATCCAGCGTTGAATGGTGAGGTAAAAACTTGTAAAAACGTCTCGCAAAGTACTTATATATGACGAGGTCGAGGGTGCGCACTGCGTATATCGTCCATATCGTCCATATCGTCTTCCTCCCCCCCCCTCCTTAAAGAAGGGCGTATTAGTCCTCCTGGTGCGCCCTTCTCTGTCCATTTTTGTTGTCAATGCAAACAAGAAAGGGGTGATACACGTGAAAATTAGTGGTCGAACAATACGTTACATGCGCATGGGCTGCGGACTTAGCGCAAGAGAATTGGGACGCAGAACGGGGTGCACTGGCGCGTATATCTCTGCCATTGAGCGTGGGGAGCGAAGACTGACAGACGAGGTGAAGCACCGTTTACTAACTGAGTTAGGATTTACGAGTTCTGATTTTATCGATAAAAAGGAGGCCATATAGATGGCAAATTACCCGAAAACGCAAGAAGAATTACTCGCCAAAATGGTTGAGACAGTGGAAGCAATGCAGCAGCTTGCCGATGTACTCGAACGTCGTGCCCAACGAATTAACAAATCAACGCAATCAGACAACCTAGCACTGGAACAACAACTGAAACGTAGCAAGTTGAATCAGGAGATGATGCGCGCCGAGCAAGCGCGAACGCAAAAGGCAGAATATCAGTTCGATTGCATTGTTGTATCAAACGCCATGCGTGACAAGGAGATATTCACCAGGCTACACAGCGGGTGGGCACTAGTGAGCGAGGAAAAGTATGAGCCAAACCCGACGGCGATGGTCAGACTTGTATTTGCTAAGAAGGAGGCAAACTAATGGCGATTGTGGTCAATGGCAAGCGTTTCACAAATCCGCAGGACATCCGAGAGTACACGAGGAAACTGCTGTGTAGCGCAGGACAGATCGATGACGAGGGTGACTGGGAATTCCGAACGGTTAACTTTGGACTGCTCCGCTTTCAACCAAAAGTGGTTTACGAAATGCAATTGGAGACGGTTAGCGGTTGGGAATTTGTAGGGATGGCCGATTTAGTCGGTATCTACGCGAGGAAAAAGGAGGCAAAATAACATGGCAGTCAAACTCCAAGACGGCAGACGCAGGTATTCTCCCGGATCAGGCTATGGGATCGAGAAGCAGTGCTACACATTCGACGACACGTACTCTATCAGTGTGGATGACCCCAAACATATCAAACATTTTGTCGAGCAAATGGGCTTCACTCCCGTATCATCGAGCGACGATCAGTATATCGTAATGGACTTCGAACAGCGTGCCCAGCCACATCAGTTGCAAAATCTCTTTAAGCGTATGCATGACTACGATTTGCTGACCATCAAAGGCCGTATTGTCGTATTGGCTCGCAAGTAAATCACACCAATATACCGTTGCCAATCTATATCAAACACACGGGCCGTCCATCGTGGCGGCCTGATATATCGGAGGAATCGTATATGCGGCGTATGTGTGTTGGCAAGAGACTCACAGGCATCCGACGCCGTGCTGGTGTCTCTCTTGGTCACATGTCCCGCAAGTTAGGGATGAGTCGGGAGGAGCTTATCGACTTGGAAAACAGCGTGACTATCGACCCATCATGGGTGGGCGCGTATATGGATGCGCTTGGATTGGAGAAGGCAAAGTAATCACATCACATAGCGCCTGCGGCGCGACTACGCAACCGTGAACATATGTCGCGCCGATACCCCATCACACATTTCCGGTCTGATAAGTCCCCGCCGAAGGCGGCGTCTAAATCGAACTGTACCACACCATTATCGTGCGCAATATATCCTGGTCTGCTTGGTTGCGCCGTAAGGCGCTGAAACACGCTTCACACATTGTATACGAACATATGTTCTGGTTATGCACTCTGCTCAGGACACCTTGGCTGGAGTCGCAGAAACACAAGCATGGAGCAGTCTCCAGAACAATTCGTTCGGATTTTGTCGCCGATTGAATCGGTAGCAGAACTCGTCCAAGTACGTTTGCATGAAGCGAGTGCCCAGGCCGTGGTAGGTTCCGTCAATGAATGCTTTGGCGTTGCCGATCAATACATGCACCCACTTGAGAAAGACATCCGGATCGGATTTCTTGAAATCCTGAGGGGCATGTTGGTATCCGAGCTCAGGCAGACGCTTGTAGGAGGTGTGTCCGTCGGAAATGATGGTCGACCCCGGTGCAATCACTTCCTGGGCAACTCGATGAATCTCTGCTATCGTCACTCGTTCCACGACTTTCATCCGTACGAACTGGGGATACCCGTCGGCGTCGGTCTGAAGCGCTACAACGACACCTTGTTTTGTGGTTCCTCGTCCATCCGTACCGGATTTGGGAGCGCCAAAATAGGCGTCATCCATCTCGACAAGACCCGCTAGGCGGTAATGCGCATCCCGTTCCTGCATCGCTCGGCGGATTTTGTGCAGGAGCCGCCAGGCGGTCCGATAGTTCAGGTCCAGGACCTGCGCCAGGGATAAGGCGGAGCGGCCTCGTTTGTCATGAGCAACCAGGTAAATGGCCCAGAACCAAACCAAAAGCGGCAGCTTCGTCTTGTGCATGATGGTTCCGGCAGTCAGTGAGGTTTGGTGACCACATGACGGGCATTCGTATAGCATGCGCTTTTCGATGAAATAGAATCGGTCGCCGTGGCAACGTGGACAAGAAAACCCGTTGCCCCAGCGGAATCGAAACAAGTGCTCTCGACAGCTTTGCTCGTCATGAAATTTGCTTTGAAATTCAAGCAATGTCATGCCTTTGACTTTCGGCATTCTGTTTCACCTCAGAACTAATGTTCGCGTTCTTAGTATACACCTGAGGTATGTGCATAACCAGAACATATGTTCTGTAGGAGGATAACGATGTAATATGACGATGGATAATAGCGTATGCGATGACGTATCAAAGGCCGACACTTATATCAATGATATTGCACCGATCCAATCACGAGCATTGCAGGGTGACTCAATTGAGCATCGGTATTTTCTCAACGTCCGCACCGACATTGACGAGAATGGTGAACCGGTAATCATCGCACCGGCAAAGACACATTATGTACGCAGCTATGCGCAACGCGACGCATACAAAGAGAATATCGAACGTCAACAGCGACGCGCAGAATCAGGGGAGTTCTCGTTTCACAGTATACAGGCGATACGAGAAATGAGCATGATCGAGGATAAACATTGCGGGTATCTGCTAGGATTGACGGCGTATCTAGGCTATGACGATATCATCCACAATACAGATCGTAACCGTACGCCCATGTCAAAGAGTGATGTCATGTCTACGTTGGGGATCTCGGAACGTACCTATCAGGAGTTTATGACTACTATGCGTCGGCACGGTATCATCAAGGATGTTGTTGTCGATGGAATTAAAACGTACAAAATCAATCGCAAATACGTGTTTCGGGGACAGTCATATAAGGGATTGCGTAAAATCAAATCGTTTCACGAACAAGTACGCGAGATGTACAGCGCGAATAATGCGAAGGACTTGGGATTCGTTTACAAGTTGTTGCCATACGTACACTGGTCGACCAACTATTTATCGCATAATCCCGATGAAACTGATCCAGACAATGTGAGCACAATGAGCCGCAAAGACTTGGCGGAGATCACTAAATTGGACGAGAAAACATTGACAAGTAAGATGAGACGTATGCGTATTGCTAACAATCCAGTATTTGCGTGTGTACGTGTTGGCGATGAAATGGAGTACATGCTCAATCCCGAAATTTTCTATCGACGCGATGGTAAACCAGACGATACTATCATCGTCACATTTGCTAATATGGTACGTCGATCAAAAGAACGTAGCGAAAATCGAAAGAAACGTAAACATTGATCGAACACTACTAAATAAATTCAAGATATAAGAAGTGATCAAACGGCATTTTCCGCGTAACGGCGCGGTTTATCGGCATTTTAGGTATGCACGAAATTCCCTATTCTTAATCTGACCAAAAAGTGCTATAAACCCAGTCATGGCGCGGAAAGTGTCGTTATTTACCAAATCCTGTGGTATGCACGAAATTCCCTAGTAATAATATTCCAATTGACCTATTCTGCTGCCCACACTCTCAATTCGATATGCAGATTTTGCTACTGCTTCGTGTTCCGAAATATTTTAAGCCACATCAACTCCACCTATACACGGGTGGATTTTTTATTGGGAGGTGAGATCGAGTGAACCAACTGTGGCGGTTGGATCGGGAATGGCTTGCCGCGTATTCGGAAGATCCCCACGTATGGGAATCCATTAGGCGTTATCGCGACGACTTTGAATTGATGGCCGAATATTACCGCGATGGTCGACTATTCGCACGTCAATGGCGCGTTCCTACATCACGTAAGCGAGTGGCACGGAGATTGCTCAAATGTGATGTTGAGACGGCGTAATTCAGACGAAATGTGTTGGATGACTAATTGGTCACAGTCACATGAAATGGGGTTAAGAAACGCATGTACAACGCACGAAAACGGAAAAAGTGTACCATATGCACGGTCATAAAACAGGCGTTGTGATGAATGGCCGTCAGCCCCGCCTTTGCTGACGACCGATAACGGCCACGTATGCCGCCCTACCTGAGTGGCAGTATACGTCAACGTGAATGACGGTATGTGTCGGACGGTGATGTTAGAAGATTACGGATTTTGTTGGAGGTGATATGTACGAACGTTCATGAATCATTCGATGAGTTGATCGTCGACGTAACCAAAGCGTCATACGCTATTCGTGCCGAATTGGAGGCTACATTGGTTGTCGCAGCCGAGCGTGTCAAACAAACCGCGCAATCCAAATTTGGCGAATATCAACCCGCTATTGGGCCGTATGTTGCATGGGCATTATTAAACCCCGATTATGTGATGCGAAAAGGTGCGGAAGATCCGTTGATAGGACGATACTCCAACGGATCAAACAGTATGTGGCCGACGGCGTTGAAGGACAGTATCGAGACACACGTAGACAAAACCATATTAGAGGCGCATATTGGCACGAATAGTCCACTCGGTAAGTGGCATGAGTTTGGATTGCCTGGACGTAAAACACCATTGCCACCGCGTCCATTTTTGCGTCCGGCGTTGCACCAAGAAACGGATTGGATTTTGTCTGAAGTAGAGAAGTCCATCGGCGGAGTTTTGCCGCGACTATTCAAATGACGAGGAGAGATATACATGATCACGTTGCCGGAGCTACGGGTGCCATACCCGTCAGGCCAACAAGTGTATATGCACCAGGTCGGTGCAGTGTTGCGGTGTGAACTGCTCGATGAGACAGGACGTACACTGCGGTCGGTGGATGTGCCGATAGCTGATTTGGCGCAGTCCTATATAGAGTCGGAGGATATGTTGCGTGCCAATAGAAACCGAATCAAAAAGGTGAAACGCAAAGTGCATCGTGCGATTGCGAAAGGCTCACATCAGATGCCGAGCGGTGCTGAGGACATACTGAAAATTCCATTTCTCCGTGTTGTCAACTCTATTTTGGAGCGACTATTCGATGAGGAGGTGGTCTGATGCCGGGAAGTATATATGAGCTTGATGTTGTTGTCAGGTTGCGTGACATATATTCAAAGCAACTGAGTTTATTTTCGAAAAACCTTGGGTACGCAGAGCAACAGTTGAAAACGGTTAAGGCCGCTATGTCGATGTTTGGTGCGTCAAGTGCTGAGATTAATAAGGTTACGTCCGCGCTAAACCAGATGGCGCGGGCAAACAAGATCAACCAACTTGCAGCAGACATGAAGGCGGCGGGGGCGACAACCGCGCAGATCGAGGCGATGGCCGCAGGGTTTAACAAACTCGCCGATGCACAGGAGCGTTTGGCGTCCGCGAAATCGTTGATGCTAAAGGGCGGATTGACTGCTGCGGCGGGGGTAGGACTTGCTGCGACGATGATTGAGCCGATCAAAAACGCTGCCGACCTACAAAAAGCCATGACTCAGGTGCAGATTGCGACACATGCAAATGCAGCACAAATCAAACAACTCACCTCGAATGCCATGCTCGGTGGTTTGGATACTGGTTTATCAAGTGTAATGGTGTCAGAAGTGCAAAGTGCTATGTCGAAGAGTGGTTTGCCGCTAAATGCACTTCTTAATAAGACTGTGTTTGATCAATATCTCAAATTCAGTGACCTGTTATATCAACGCGATGGAACACCCGTTGACGAGTCCGCTGCTGCGGCGGTGCAGATGTCGCACGAGTACCAACTCTATTCCGATCCGAAGAAACTGGCGGATTTTCAAAATCGTCTGTGGAAAACTTTGGCTGTTACACACGAGGGGATTCAGCCGTACCAGCAAATTTTCAGTTTTTTTGCGGGTACGGCAAATCGATTAGGTATTAACGCCGACGATGCGCTGGCAATGGAGAGTTTCCTTGTGCGTAGTGGTCTTGCTGGAAATGGACGAAGTGGCGGAGCGGACATCAAAGATTTTCTGCAACGTGCAGCTACTCCAGCAACTGATACCGCAGCCGCATTGATGAAGAAGTATGGGCTCATCAACAAGAATGGACAAAGTGTGTTTTTCCAGAACGGTAAATTTGTCGGTCTGGACAAAATGATCGACATTATGCAGCAGTTTAGCGCACGGTTTCACGGCAACAAAGCAGCTGAAATACAGGCGATAACCAAAATTTGGGGCCAGCAAGGTGGGCAATACGCCCTAGCGTTGTCCGGTGTAAATGCCAAGGAAATGAACGCACTCCTGCAAAAGCAAATCGGTGCTGTACCCAGCATTGAACAGTCTCAAGCGATGCAAATGAATACGATATCCGGTCAAATGCAACGACTCAAGGTGGGCTGGCAGGATATGATGACTGGACTAGGCATGCCGCAGTTGTCAAGTGCGTTGAACTTCCTCAAAACGATCAATAGTATTGTCACCAAAATTGTCCAGTTCGAGCTTGTTCATCCGGCGATGATGAAGATGGCGGGGGATTTTGTTAAACTCGCCTCGGTCGCCCTACTATTTCGCGGCTCTCTTATGGCCATAGGCGGTGCTGCCAAGGCGATGAACACGATGTTCACGTTTACCAAACTGTTCGGTGACTTCGCCAAACTAAGCAGTACGGCTAAATTCCTTGTGCATGACTTTGGAATACTCGGCGGCACATCTAAAATAGTAGGCCGAAGTATCGGTATACTGGCCGGATGGATTGGGCGTATTACTGGTCTGACACGTGTTTGGGCCGCTGTGCAAATGGTGGCGAATGTCGCAATGCGTATGTCACCTGTGGGGTGGATCATCACGGGTATAAGCGCGTTGATCGCCGTGATTGCCCTTCTCGTAACGCATTGGAAGACGGTCGTATCGTGGCTCCAAAAGGCGTGGGAATGGTTCAAAAATCTCGGCGTAGGTGCCCAAGTCGCCATAGCTGCAATCATGCCCATTATAGGACTTCCGGCGTTGATTATTGCACACTGGAAGCAAATTGAGACGTTCTTCGGGAACCTTGGACGCGAGGCGCTAAGTTGGGGGAAAAATATCGTACTCGGACTATGGAACGGTATCAGCGGTATGGTGGGATGGTTTGTATCTAAAATCAGCGGATTTGTCAATAAGTGCATCACCGGCCCCGTTAAATCACTTTTGGGGATACACAGTCCATCTAAGGTATTCCAAGAATTCGGCGGTTATTTGGCGCAAGGACTTGCTATTGGTATGACAAACAATGCCCATCTTGTATCACATGCCGCGAATCATCTGTCCAATGCTACTGTACCAACGAGTATTGGTAGTGTGATGAGAAGCGTTGGCGGAATAACCCACCGTGGCGGTGACATCCACATTCACGAGGGCGCGATTCAAATCAACGGGTATGGCAAGGACAAGCGTGAGCTTGCGCAAGAGGTTGTCGCGCAACTCGGTGGACTGGCGAGGATGCACAATATGTCTAATGGTATTCGCTCAAACAAACTGGCATTTGGTCATATGTGATATATGCCCACCTTCCACCACACGGAGGGTGGGCGCTTTTTTGTTTTACCACATTTCCAATGCAGGAATATTCTGATCGATGAGGAATACATAGCACATAGCAAGGGGAGGGTGAATAGTATGCGACGATTGGCGACGGTGTGTGTCATGGCAAGTACAATGACGCTATTGTTAGTCGGTTGTGGCGGCACGACATCAAATGTAAGCGCGTCTTCTTCATCACAAAAAGTAACGGTTGACCCTAAACAGGCGTATGTTGACAAACTAAATAGTATGGGAATCAGGAACATGTTAAAGATCATCTCTGAGTACGGAACGAGCGTACAATCGTTGGATGAGACGAATCAAAACGATGTACAGGAACTCGAAAATGTGGATGCCACGGGAATTCCGAAGTATCAAAGTGTGGTAACGCAGTTGAAGTCCATGAGTGTTCCGAAGGATTACCAACAGTTCAACACAGAGTTGGAGACAACCCTTTCGGAGTTCGTTCAGACCATGCAATACATGGATAAACATCTGAAAACGCCGGGCGATACAACAAACATGGCGCAGGCTACCGCACACTATATAAGTTCCACAAATGCTGTGATGAAGCTATCAAAGCTACTTCCGTTTGATCAGTTACAATAACGGAAATTGAGACGAGCCCCCTTTTCTAAGAGGGGGTAAAATTTTATTGCGAATATATATTGATCTTCGGTATAACGTGATATATACTATCTATAGCGGTTGATCCGGTATAGGAGTGATACGCAATGGCGTTTCCGACAGGTTCATCTAAAATCCCGTGGCAAGAAAGTGAATTCGAACGACTCAAGGCTCTCATCCTGGAATCCGTGAGTGAGGGTGGCACCATCATGGACGGCTGCATACGTTTCGAAGAGGAAACCAATGGGCTACGCACAAAGGCAGCCAATCGGTATAAGTGGACAACGATCATAAAGCCACAGTGTGAAGATGAGTATTTGCAGGCTCTGGAAAAGGGGCGCGAAGCAATCGCGCAACGTTCTCTTGAAGGTGTCAAGAATCCCATTCGCGGTCGTGTGGCCGAAATCGTGAGACACGGCGACGATGATGAGTCACGCATGACTCAGCGAGAATTGATCCGTTTCCTGCGCACTGTTCAAATTGTGGACGAGGATGTGGAGCAAATGAAACAAGAACTTGAGCAGGTTCGTAACGAATTGCAGGAGTATAAGACCAAGTATGAGGCTTTGAAGGCGGAATACGATCAGATGAGAGAAGAGCATGACAAGCTCCTAGATGCATTTGCGATTGCGCGCAAACGATTTATCGACACTCCGTCAAGCACCACCAAGGTAGTTGTGGACAAAAGTGGTGTTGTGCAGTCCGTTAAGCCGGAGAACGAGGAATAGTAGGTTTCACAACACATTGGATATGTCGCAGGGTGCCTCCGCTAGGCGGCATCCGACGTTTACATATATGTTGATTATATCAACAATATCATTTAATGCTGTGTTAGGAGGTATAGAACCATGAACATGTGGGAACGGTTGAGATTGGTGCGTAAGGCAAAGGATCTGTTGTCATTGACGGATGTGGCGTCACTTCACTGTTTGGCTGCACGTCACGAGGATGGGGCTTGTCTGTACTTTGATCCTTCCGAAGAGGAGTGGGTAGCAATATGTGATAACGGTGATTATGCGATTCTGTGCATTGAAGAACGAAATTGGGATGTCGTTGATTGGGCGCGTGACTATCTTCGCGAATTGCCTTTTGACGAGGTTTTAGACTTCTTTGACGCAATCGGTATCGAAGTTGATGAATTGGAGCCTGAGGGACAAGAGGATGAGGCTATATTTGCTGAATGGCTTGATGCACAGTTAAACTTCGCTCTCCAATTCAGCAACCGTTGTGAATTGATGTTGCAAGTATGGGTAGATAACAACGCCGATTCTCTTGAAGAAGAATTCCATACGATTATGCAGCGACTCGATGAAATGGAATCTGAATTGGTTGAACAGTTAACGGCCAAATAACGCCATTGCACAATGTGGTTAGGTGCGGCGGGAATAAGCATGGGGGAGGGTAAAACCATGTTGGATGTACTGGATTTTGTCAAACCGGTACCGTATGCAACTTATTACAGGGAATCTGAAGCTGCGGATTATTTTGGAGTCGAGATCAAAACCATTCGGCGAGTGTTAGGACGACATTGGGACGAGTTTGAGAGTGACGGTGCCAAGGTCGTGGTGCATTTCAAGACCAAACGTAAGCAGTACTACCTAACACGCCGCGCAATGAAGCGACTGGCGATGTTTCTCAAGTCGCCCGTGGCAAGGAATGTGATGGACGCATTCATTCAAATAGCGACACGGTGATACATAGCTTGTCGGGCAAGTCGGATAAGCGGTGTTGCGTACATATGAGTCCATTGGAGGAGGATAAGATGACCGAAATGCTCACTTTGGCGGAAGTTCAACAAATCTTGCGAATTGGAAGATCGAAAGTATACGAGCTAGTGCCCCTTCAGGCAACCTTGATCTTCTTTTGTTCCCGTAGAAGGCTAGCGTTTCGCCTGTGCTTATTGCGCCAGCGAATATATGCCCGAATTGCGTCAGCAAGTGCCTTGTGGTCCTCATGGTTGCTGCCACTCAGCACAAACTTGCGCAACGGCCCGAAATGACACTCAATCCGATTGAGCCACGATGCGTGTGTCGGAGTGTAGACCAATTCCACATTGTTCTCGACCGCCCAGTTTCGGACACGCTCATGCTTGTGCGGCGAAAAGTTGTCCAGGATGATGTACAGCCGCTCGGAACGGTGATAACGACGGCGTAGCACCTTGAGAAAAC
>NZ_AUCA01000046.1 GCF_000429525.1 Alicyclobacillus contaminans DSM 17975
AAACAGCAAGTCTACCATTACAACCACCAATAATGCATTGACCATGCAGATTGGTGCGAATGCCAACCAGACTATGAAGGTTGGCATCCAGGCAATGGACACCACGTCGCTTGGGATCAACAACATTGACATCTCCACGCAGCAGGGTGCCGAGACGGCCATCACTGCTTTGGACAATGCCATTCAAACGGTGTCGTCCGAGCGGTCCACGCTTGGTGCGTACCAGAATCGTCTGGAGCACACCATCAACAACCTGAGCACGTCTTCGCAAAACCTGACCACGGCACAGTCTGGTATCACGGATACCGACATGGCATCGGCGATGGCTCAGTTTACGAAGGACAATGTGCTGCAACAAGCGGCTATCTCCATGCTGGCGCAGGCAAACCAGCAGCCGCAGTTGGTGCTCAAGTTGCTCGGTTGATACGCTGACGAGGTCGGGATTTTCACTAATCACGTATGACCTTTCTTGCAAAGGTGTTTGCTTAATGTGATGAGGAGGGAAAGGCATGACCTTCATTGGTTCTTTGTCTGGCGGAAGTTCGGCCGGAGGGACGAGCAGTTCGGGCCAGATCACGTACACGCCGGGGTCTGGCATATCCGGTTTGGCGTCTGGGATTGATACAGACGCCATGGTCAACGCCATGGTGCAGTCGGCACAGGTGCCGCTGGTGCAACTGTTGCAACAGCGTCAAATTCTGCAATGGCAGGAAATGCGCTATCAACAGGTGAACGCCTCGCTGACGCAGTTGCAAAACACAGTCCAGTCCATGCAATTGCAGTCTACGTTCATGCAGCATAGCGTGACGTCTTCCGACAGCACGGTGGTGTCTGGGACGGCCGGCACACTGGCGCCCAATGGTACATACAGTGTGACGGTTCAGCAATTGGCCCAGGGCGCCATGGTGTATTCGAGCTCGCCCATCTCGACAGATCCGAACTATCCTAGCAACACCACTTTGTCATCGCTCGGATACAGCTCAGGTGTGACGCTCACGGTCAATGGTCAGTCGTTCACCTTTCAGGGCAGTGATACACTGCAAACGGTCTTGTCCCAAATTAATGGAAACACCAGTGCGGGCGTCTCCACGTTTTATGACGCCAATTCGGGGAACGTCGTCATGCAGACTACAGCCACCGGCACCAACGCCAAAATTCAAGTGGATGATACGACCGCGGCGTTCTTTCAGACAGCGTTCAACATCAACATCAGTTCCACCAATCCACCCACTGGTCAAAACGCGCAATTTACGGTGAACGGATACAGCACCACCAGCCAGACCAACCAGGTCAACTACAACGGGCTGACGCTGAATCTGTATGCAACCACCTCCAGTCCGGTGACTGTGACGGTTGGCGTGGATGTGGATGCGATTGTGAACTCGATTGAAAATTTCGTCCAGCAATACAACCAGACGCTGCAATTGATGCAGGGTCTGTACAATGAACAGCGTAATTATGACTATCAACCGTTGACCACACAGCAGGCCGCGCAAATGACACAGGACCAAATCGAAAAGTGGAACGAACAGGCCCAGAGTGGCATGTTGGCCAATGACCCGCTGCTCGGTAGTATCATGAATACGATGGAAGATGACATGCAGTTGCAGGTCAGCGGCCAAACCCAGTCCACCGTCAACGGCCAGCAGGTGACGCTCAATTCTCTGGCGGCCATCGGCATCACGCCCATCGATCCCATGAACGGCGTATCGTCCGGGGCGGAAGCGCCGGGCGTGACCACCACCGGTTGGAACACATACGGTTTGCTACAAATTGATCCGGATCAACTACGGGCAGCCATTCAGGCAGATCCGCAGGCGGTAATGCGACTGTTCACCAACAATCCCCAGTTTTCCTCGGGTTCTGGCATGGGCACTGGAATCGCGGTGCAGTTGAACAATGATCTGACCAACGCCATCCAGCAGTTGACCGATGAAGCGGGGACCAATCCCGACATCGACAGTGAGATACAGACCAAGAGTTCGAATGGGACAACCATCGCCGGGGCGGGACTGCTGCCCTATACGCTCATCGATCCGAATGCGGATTTCTCTACCCTGTTTGGAACGGATAGCCTGGATGTCAGCTTCCTGGGGCAGCAGATCAGTAGCATGGATACGAACGCAGAGGATATGCAACAGCAGATCTCCGATTTGCAGCAACGCTACCAGAACGAATTCAGTCAAATGGAGCAGGCGCTGGCTCAATTGAGTTCGCAGTCCAGCTATCTATCTAGTATGATGGGATCTTCCAGCTCAGCGTGAGAAGGAGATGATGCAGCGTGAATTCTGCATACGCTGCCTACCGTCAGACGGCCATTCAGACGGCCAGTCCAGACAAATTGATCATTATGCTGTATGATGGTCTGATTCTTGCCTTGGAGCGGGCCAAAACGGCCATTGCGACGAAGGATGCAGCCGGGGCCCATCAGCAACTGTTGAAAGCACAGTCCATATTGAGCGAGGGGCTGCGTGCACCGCTCGACATGCGTTATGAAGTGTCCAAGTCACTGGCTGCGTTGTATGATTATTGGCACCGCCGATTGGTGGAAGCCAATATTCAAAAGGACGCGGCGCCCATTGACGAAGTGTTGGTCTATGTCCGGGACTTTCGGGACACCTGGGTGCAGGTGGCCGAAAAGGCGCGACAGGAACAAGCTGCGGCTGCGCCGCAGGGGTTAAGTTCAGGCGAGGCATTGCGTCATGAGTGAGTCGCTGGGGGTCCGCACTTCGGTCGCGGCTTACGTGGATGTGCTGCCTCGCATCCTCGACATTGGCCAGCGCGTTCTCCAGGAGATCCGGGCTATGCATTCAACGGGAGAGCAGGGGGTAGCGTCCGGCGCTGACCAACAGGGAGATTGGTCTTCAATCTTGGCTCTCCTGGCGGATCGCAACCGTGCGTTTGAGTCGTTGCGCCAGTGTTTGCTGCCAGAGGGGTGTACTTTGAACAGTCCAGAACTGCTGGCCGCTGCAGCCGCAGAGGGGTGGCAGGAACTGCTGGAAAAGGTGCAAGCCCTGGTCCAACAGGTATGGGCGCAGAATCAGGAGATCACCGCGTACTTGGCGCCGCGCCGCGCCGAGGTCTCGGCGGCATTGCAGCGCCTGCAGCAGATGCGTAACTTCAACCGCACGTACCGTACGACCAAGTTGGCGTTCGGCCCGGGGTTGGCGGTGGATCAGCGGGGATAGCGGCATGAAGCGCTCTCTATATAGGTAAGAGGTGGGGGATGGGCATGAACATCAACAACACGTCGTTGACCGGAAATCAGAATGGAGTGACCGGACCTGCGTCGGGATGGCACGCAACAGATATCACTCTAAAACTGTCCAATACGTCGGATGTTCAGGACCGTCCCAACGCGGGGAAAGCGTCGGACACGCTGGATATGGACCGATTGAAGCGGGCTGTGGACGAGTTGAATCAGCACCTGGCTGGGATGCAGACGCAGGTTGTCTTCGATCCACAGTCGCCGCCCAATGAACTGTGGTTGAACGTGGTGGACAAACAGTCCGGTCAAGTGATTCAGAAGTTCCCACCCGAGGGACTTCGAAAGTTTGCCGAGTCGCGGCAAATTACGGGGTTGACGGTGGATTTGCAGTTCTAACGATGGGCAGGCCGCGTTCAACTTCCTTTTACACAGCCGCAAATTATCTGACAATTACCCCTCCTCTTCTGATATACTGAGCACACAGAGGGAGGAGTTGATGTTTATGAACATTCAAGTACGCGGTGACCACATGGAGATTACGCCTGCTCTTCATGAGTATGCGCAGAAGAAGATTGGTCGCTTGTCAAAGTACTTTGATGCTCCGCCTGAACGAGAGGTTTCTGTCACCATGTCGGTGGAACGAGGCATTCATCGCGTGGAAGTCATGATTCAAGTGCACGGCGTCCTGTTTCGTGCGGAAGAGAAGTCTGGCGACATGTATGCGTCGATTGATGTGGTGTTGGACAAGTTGGAGCAGCAGATTCATAAACACAAAGCCAAGCTCAACCAACGGTTCCGTGAGAAGGGCGTGCGCACGCGCATCGGCTCGTCGGAAGATCAGGGAGCATTCCAGCTTGCGTCGACGGCGGCGTATGAAGATGAACCGGATTTGCTCGACGATCTTGTCCGGATCAAGCGTTTCCCGATGAAGCCCATGGATGTGCGTGAAGCGCTCATGCAAATGGATTTGTTGGGACACGATTTCTACGTGTTCACCAACGCGGAGACGGACGAGGTCAATGTCGTATACCGCCGGAAAGACGGCACGTACGGCTTGATAGAGCCAAATGAATAAATCCCCGTATGATTGCGTGTCCGTATAAATCTGAAATGTCAGGCCCATCGGCTCTTCCGGTGGGCCTAAGCGTTTTCTGGAAGGCATTGCCCAGTTCACGGGCTTGTGCGTAGTATGGGAGTACCGGATATGGATGAGACAAGTTGTGGCGAGAAAGCGCCGCAGAGGGAAGAGGGTAGGTCTCTCGGCGAGGAGGGGGACGTGGTGCGGGATCGGATTCTTCTGATTGAGGACGATGTGGAGGTCGCGTCACGCTTGCAGGAACACCTCGAGCGATATGGATTCTCGGTGGCGCGGGTGGACAATTTCCAGGATATTGTCGGCGAAGTGCAGGCGGCTGCGCCGGACATTGTGCTGTTGGATATCAATCTGCCGTATTACGACGGATACGAGTGGTGTCGGAGGATCCGCACGTTCTCGAATGTTCCCATTCTGTTTCTTTCCGCTCGCGACACGGTGATGGACCAGGTTTTTGCGCTGGAACGCGGCGGGGACGAGTACGTGACGAAGCCGTTTCACCCAGACGTGTTGCTGGCGAAGATCCGGGCGCTGTTGCGCAGGGCGTACGGAGACTATGCGGATGTGAATCGGCCGGCGTCGGATGTGTACCAGATTGGCGATGTCTGTGTGGACCTGCGCCGGGCGGTGCTGGCGGGACACGACCAAGAAGTGTCGCTGACCCGGACGGAGGAGGCGTTGCTGCGCGCATTGCTGGAAGCGCGTGGCGCATTGGTCGCGCGGGATGCGCTGTTGGAACGGTTGTGGGACGATACGGAGTTCGTGGATGACAATACCCTCACGGTGAACGTGGCCCGCCTGCGCAGAAAACTGGCTGCGATGGGGCTGATGGAATGCGTTGTCACCGTGCGCGGAATGGGGTATCGGTTCCAGTGGCCAGACGGTGATGCCGGGGCGGATGAGAAGCTGGGGCAGGGGGATGCGCCGTGATGTGGCGGTGGCTGGTCCGCGACAACGTCCGCTGGATCGCCGCCTGGGTGGCGAGTCATCTGCTGTTTGCCGTGGTCGTGGTGTTGGGATGCAGGGAGATGGGACAAAGGTTGCCATGGACGCTGGTGGGATACGCGTGTTTGTTGTCTGCGTTTGTATTGGTTGTGGTCTGCGCTGCGGAGTGGTTGGTGCGAAGGCCGTTCCTGCGGGCTTTGGAGGAGCGGATGCGGCGCGAGGTGCAGCTGTTTGACGGTGATCTGGTACTGCCCGCCGCCACCTGGGAGCAGCAGCGCATGGCCGCCCTGCTCTCCGAATGGTATCGCAGCGCCGCACGCTCGCAGGCGGAACAGGAGGAGCGGCAGCAGTTCTTTCGCGACTTCATCCAGCGCTTTGTGCATCAGATGAAAACGCCCTTGACTTCTTTACGGCTCCTCGAACAATCCCTCCGTGCGGTGCTAAATCCCACCCATGCAGCCGACGCATCACGTTGGGCGGATCAATTGGCCGATGACGTGGAAAGGCTTGAGCAATCCGTGGATGCGATGCTGCACACGGCGCGGTTGCGCGCGTTCGAGTTTGACGCACACATGGAGCAGTTGGACGTGGTTGCCGTGCTGCGGCAGGTCATCCGAGCACACAAGAACAATTGGATTCGGCGGCGAATTTACCCGAAACTCGTATCGGACCAGCCGGTTGTCCATGCCAGCACGGATGGAAAATGGTTCGCCTTCCTGGCGGAGCAGATCATGCGCAACGCGCTGCAGTACGGGTATCGGTTGGACGAGGCGGGAGAACGACAAGCGGCGACGTTCGTGGTCGAGGTGCGGGTTGGTCAAGAGGGCGTATGCGTTGCGTTCACGGATGAGGGCATTGGCATTCCGCCGCAGGATTTGCCGCGTGTGTTTCAGCCATTCTACACCGGCGCGAATGGTCGAACCCACTCCCGTGCCACGGGCATGGGACTGTATTTGGTTCGAATGGTGGCGGACAAGCTGGGGCATACCGTTCAGATCCAATCCGCACTCGGTCAGGGGACCACGGTCACCCTTCTGCTCAAACATGCGGACTACCACCGTCCGGCACGGCTGCACCAAGGAATGTGACAAAACTGTAAGATGGAAGTCCTTGCATTGTAAGCTTTCATGCGGGCGGCAATTCGCGGGGACATGGCATACTCGCATCACAGGCGGCTGCGTTGGCCGCTGCGAGGATGTGAGGAGGAATTTCAGTGGCAATCCTGCAAGCGAGTCAATTGACCAAGGTGTACGGAGCACGCCACGCGAGCGCGGTGACGCGTGCCCTGCAGGGGCTGGATCTGGACGTCGAAGTCGGCGAATTCGTGAGCATCATGGGGCCGTCCGGCAGCGGGAAAACGACGCTGCTCAACATCTTGGCCGGGATTGATCAACCCACAAGCGGTCGGCTGTATCTGGACGGGCGCGACCTGACGTCCATGAAACCTGCGGAATTGGCGCTCTTTCGCCGTCGTCGCCTAGGTTTTGTGTTTCAGGACTACAACTTGCTCGACAGTCTCACGGCTGCGGAGAATGTGGCGCTGCCGCTCGCGTTGGACGGTCAGCGGGGGCTCGCGGTGCGAAAGCGCGTGCTGCAGGTGCTGAGCGATCTGGGCATGGCCGAACAGGCCGACAAGTATCCATATGAAATGTCCGGTGGACAGCAGCAGCGCGTTGCGGTCGCGCGGGCGGTCGTGCACCATCCGGCCATGGTTCTCGCCGACGAGCCCACCGGAAACCTGGACTCAACCGCGGCGAGAGCGCTGCTGACAACGTTTCAACGGCTGAATCATGAACATGGAACCACTCTGTTGATGGTCACGCACGATCCGTTTGCGGCCAGTTACTCTCGGCGCGTCGTGTTCATCAAGGACGGGCGGGTCTATTCCCAACTCAACGCCCCGCCGGGGGGGCGGGATGTCTTCTTCCAAGAGATTTTGAACACGCTCGCGGTACTGGAGGGTCAGCGATGAACTGGCGCAGGCTTGCATGGCGCAACGCACTGTTCAACCTTCGCCGCTATCTGGGCTATTTGGCATCCAGCGCGCTGGCGGTCACGGTGTTCTTCATGTTCTCCTGCTTCTCCCTGAATCCGGCGGTGGTTCACGGCTACATGACGCGCACGGCTGTCCACATCTTCAGTGGCTGCGAGTACATCGTCATCGTGTTTGCGGTGCTCTTCATTCTCTTCTTCCATTCGGCGCTGCTGCGATCACGCGGCCGCGAATTTGGCCTGTTTCGGGTGCTCGGCATGGGCGCGGGGCGGATGTGGCGCACCGTGTTCAGCGAGAGCGTGTGGATTGGCGGCGTGGCCATCGGAATTGGGATGACGCTGGGCGCGCTGTTCCTGAAGCTGTTCCTGATGACAATGGGTTGGCTGCTCGAACTCCCCGGATCAATACCGTTTTGCGTGCCCCTGATGGCGGTTTGGACGACTCTCCTCCTGTTTGGTCTGTTGTTTGTGGTGGAAGGCGCCTGGAGCGCATTTCGGGCAGCGCGGAGCACGCCGAAGTCGCTGTTGTTGGCCGAAAGAACGCGTCAAACCGCGCCTCGTGCAACGGGAATCGGCGTTCTGGCCGGGTTGCTGACGCTGGGATTGGCGTATTACCTGGCGGTGGGACACAGCCTGCAGTCGGTGGGACCGTACTTCTTTCCCATTCTGATTCTGGTCACCATCGGCACCTATTGTCTGTTCAGTCACGTGAGCGTATTTCTCCTACGATGGCTTCGGCGTCAATCCTTGGGGGGGACAGGGCTTTTGGTCGCCGGGCGAATGGCGCACCGCTTGAAAGATCACACGCGGACGCTGACCGTGGTGACGCTGTTGTCGGCCGCCGTGATGTCCAGCATGGGAGCCATGTTCAGTGTTCGTGAACTGTTGAAACAAAACGTCTTGCTGACCGAACCGTTTGGGGTCATGGTCATTCAACCGGCGGTAGGCACGGGCCAAGTATCCGCAAACACCGTCGAATCCATCCTGGCCAACCACGGGAGTCCGGCCACGGGGCATGTGCAGGCCCAGGTGCTGTTCGCCACAGCATCGTGGAATGGTGGAAAGTCTTCCTTTGTGGTGGTGCCGCAATCGACGTTACAGCGCACGAGGCAGGCGCTGCGGGACGAGAGCCCGGAACTGCGACCGTACTTACCACCCTTGCCGCCGGTGGCCCGGGGACATGGTGTCGTGTTTGTCCCCTATCCGCTCATGATGAGTCAGGTGTTTCCCGGGAAACAGCTGCGCGTCGGCGGAGTGAATGGTGTGCCAATCCGGGTGGACGCGCAGCAGGACAATACACGGTTCTTTAATCAAACGGAGAATCGCGCATTGCCGGATCTCGTATTGGAAGTCTCCGATGCGGACTACGCACAGTGTTTGCGTTCCGGGCTGTCGCTCACGCGCGTGGACGGCTTCGTGGTGCCCAATTGGCAACATAGCCTTGCTGCGGTGCAACAATTGAAAGCGAAGGTGTCTCAGTCCCGTTTTGTGTCCGTGGCAGACAGGGACACCGCGTACGCGGAATTGCGACAGACGTTTTCTGTGATGCTGTTTGCCGGATTCTTCATCAGTGGGTTGTTCCTGCTCGCCTGTGCCAGTGCGCTGTATTTCCGCATTCAGCAGCAGACCGAGTCCGACCGCAGACAGTACCAGAGCCTGTCCCGAATTGGACTGCGGTCATCGGAGATGGGGCGCATCTTGACTGGTGAACTGGTCCTGCTGTTCTTTGCGCCAACATTTGTGGCCATCGTGCACAGCACGTTTGCCATGTGGGATCTCACCCAAATCCTGTTCACGGGCATATCTCGCTCCGATGCTGCGCACGCATGGCTGATTTTTGGTATCGTCGCCGCTCTGTACGTGATCTTGATGGGGATCTACTGCTTGGCGGCACGCGTGCATCACCTGCGGCGCATTGTGTCGAAGGCGGGGCGGTGAGCCGGTTGATGCCCGCAACACGGCTGGTCTCCGTCGGATGACGTTTTGCGACGGCCGCGGCGTTTCATCCGCACCCCTTCCGTCCCATCCGCATAGAGATGTACTGCAAACCTGGGCGATGGCCCAGGAGCCTGTGCATCCGCGGGAGGAGAGGGCGCCTGTGATTGTGCTTGCGTGGATTGGCGAAATTTTGCTGTTCTTCATCGCGTGGAAGGTGGCGCACTGGGGAACCGTCTACGTGGTCAGCAGACAAAGCCTTGGACTGGTGGGTGAACTGGTCCTCAACGTTGTGCTTGCCGTTTTGCTCCTGATTGCTTTCGCCAATATCTCTTCCGTCTGGTGGCTCATGCTCCTTGTCGGTGTGTTTGTGGGAATCATTACGGGAAAAATAGGGGTTGAAGGAAAGGAAGGCTAATCCGTGTTGCGGCCTTCTGAACAATGACAGTTGTGGGACGGTGCTGATTCATTGTACAATCCTATGATGGGAGATGTATTGGGTGTGCGGGGCCATCACGCCTCGCACACCCAATACGGTAAGGTTGTCCGGCACGCGGACGGTGCGGTCCATCGTGCCACGGCGACGGACAAGCTGAATGAGAGGGGTGTAGCCACCAGGTGGGACTCCTAAAACAGATGTTTGATCGGAATGAGCGCGAGGTGGCGCGGTTGCGACGCATGGTCAACCGCATCAACGCGTTGGAACCCGATATGGAGAAACTCTCCGACGAACAATTGGCGGCCAAGACCGTGGAATTTCGGGAGCGGCTCGCCAATGGCGAAAAATTGGACAATCTGCTGTTTGAGGCGTTTGCCGTCGTGCGCGAAGCATCCAAGCGCGTTTCCGGCCAACGCCATTTCGACGTGCAATTGATGGGGGGCATCGTCCTGCACGAAGGGCGCGTTGCCGAAATGAAGACCGGTGAAGGGAAGACGCTCGTCGCCACCTTGCCGTCGTATCTCAATGGCTTAACCGGCGAAGGCGTGCATGTGGTCACGGTCAACGACTATCTGGCGCGACGCGACGCCGAGCTGATGGGTCGTCTGCACCGCTTCCTCGGATTGACGGTCGGACTGAACGTGCACGATATGTCGCACGCAGAGAAGCGGGAAGCGTACAACGCGGACATCACGTACGGGACGAACAACGAGTTCGGGTTCGACTACCTGCGCGACAACATGGTCATGTCGCTCGACGAGATGGTACAGCGCAAGCTCCACTACGCCATCGTGGACGAGGTGGACAGCATCCTCATTGACGAGGCGCGGACGCCGCTCATCATCTCCGGCCCGGCGGAGAAGTCGGCGGATCTCTACTTCCGCGCGGATCTGTTCGTCCGCAGCCTGAAGCCGGACGACTACGTGGTCGACGAGAAAATGCGAACCGTGAACCTCACCGAGGACAGCGGCGTGGCGAAAGCCGAGCGCTTTTTCGGCGTGACCAACCTGTTCGATCCGGATCACGTCACGTTGATGCATCACATCACGCAGGCTCTGAAAGCTCATTTCTTGATGAAGCGTGACAAGGATTACGTGGTGGCCGGCGATGAAATCATCATCGTGGACGAGTTCACCGGACGCCTGATGCAGGGCCGCCGCTACAGCGAGGGGCTGCATCAGGCCATCGAAGCGAAGGAAGGCGTGAAGGTCCAGAACGAAAGCAAGACGCTTGCAACCATCACGCTGCAGAACTACTTCCGCATGTATCAGAAACTGTCCGGCATGACCGGTACAGCGAAAACGGAAGAAAAAGAGTTCAGTGAAATTTACGGGATGGACGTGGTCGTCATTCCGACCAACCGCCCGATGATTCGCAAGGACCTCACGGATGTCATCTACAAGACGGAGCGGGCGAAGTTCAACGCGGTGGTGGAAGAGGTGGTCAAGCGCCACCAGAAGAGACAGCCCGTGCTGGTGGGGACCACATCCATCGAAAAGTCGGAAGTGCTCTCCCAACTGCTCAAGCGCCGCGGGATTCTCCATCAGGTGCTGAACGCCAAGAACCACGAGCGGGAAGCGGAGATTGTAGCGCTGGCAGGACAGCCGAACGCCGTCACCATCGCCACCAACATGGCCGGTCGCGGCACCGACATTCTGCTGGGCGAGGGTGTTGCGGAGCTTGGCGGCCTGCACATCATCGGCACCGAGCGGCACGAAAGCCGCCGCATCGACAACCAGCTGCGCGGCCGTGCCGGGCGTCAGGGGGACCCGGGATCGTCTCAGTTCTTCCTGTCGTTGGAGGATGATTTGCTGAGGCTGTTCGGATCGGAAAACATTGCGCGGTTGATGGACCGCCTGGGCCTGGAAGAGGATCAGCCCATTGACAACAAGATGCTGACGGGCGCGATGGAACGGGCGCAGCGGAAAGTGGAAGGAAACAACTACGACATTCGGAAGCACGTGCTGCGCTACGACGACGTGATGAACAAGCAACGCGAGGTGATTTATCGCCAGCGTCGGCAGATCCTCGAAGAGGAAAACCTGCGGGGCATCGTGGAAGGTATGGGCAAGGACCTGATTGAGCACATGCTCGACGTGTACTGTTCGGAAGAGCAGGTGCCGGAGGACTGGAACATCCGCGAACTGGTTGCGTACGCCGAGGGACGCTTCCTGCTTCCGGGGCAGGTGACGGAAGAGGAATTGCGCAAACTGTCTCGGGAAGAGCTGTATGAGCGGCTGGAAGCGCTGATGATTGAGAACTACAATCGGCGCGAGGAAGAACTCGGCCCGTTCCTGCGACAACTGGAACGAGTGGTGGTTCTGCGCACGGTGGACCAGAAATGGATGGATCACATCGACGCGATGGACCAGTTCCGGCAGGGCGTGCACCTGCGCTCCTACGGTCAGGCGGATCCGCTGGTGATTTATCAGAAGGAAGGCTTCGAAATGTTCGAGGCCATGATTCACAGCATCGAAGAAGAGGTCATTCTGTACGTCTTCAAGGCGTCCGTGCAGACGGCGCCGCAGCCCATTCCCATCCACGAAGGGGTGCCGGTGCAGGGCGGCTGATGGGGCTCCGCCGGGTTCGCGGCCAACCAGGGTGGCGAATGCGGTGGTGGATGCTGGCGCGATGCGCATACGGTAAGTATGATAAATCCATGTGAGTACATGCCGGGGCGCGATGGAACTGCGTGCCCGGTTTTGGAGAGGTGGTATTTCAGTGGCAGAGACATTCGGGGAACTGCGCACAGAGATTCAAAGTATGGCTAAGCGATTAGCGGAAATCGGGAGGTCTCTTTGACGTAGCTGCGAAGGAAACACGCATTGCTACGTTGGAAGAGAAAATGTCGCACCCTTCGTTTTGGGACGATCAGAGTGCGGCGCAAAAGGTGATTGGCGAACTCAATGGACTGAAGTCGGTCGTTGAGAAGATGAACGCGTTGAAATCCGCTCAGGAGGATCTGGAGGTCACGCTGGAGCTCGCGGCGGAAGAAAACGACATGGAGCTGTTTGCTGAGGCGAACGCTGCGGCGGCCGCGCAGGCGGAAGCCATCAGCCAGTTCGAACTGGAACTGATGTTGTCCGGAGAGCACGACAAGAACAACGCGATTGTGGAACTGCACCCCGGCGCCGGTGGAACGGAGTCCCAGGATTGGGCGGCGATTCTCCTGCGCATGTACACGCGCTGGGCGCAGGATAAAGGTTTCAAAGTGGAGACGTTGGACTACCTGCCCGGCGACGAGGCGGGGGTGAAAAGCGTCACGCTTCTCATCAAAGGACACAATGCGTACGGCTACCTGAAAGCGGAGAAGGGCGTGCACCGACTGGTGCGAATTTCGCCTTTTGACGCTTCCGGGCGTCGGCACACGTCGTTTGCGTCGCTCGACGTCATTCCTGAGTTGGACGACGACATCGAGGTGGAAATTCGTCCTGAGGATCTACGGATTGATGTGTACCGATCATCCGGCGCGGGCGGTCAGCACGTCAATACGACCGACTCCGCCGTGCGTATCACGCACCTGCCGACCGGCATTGTGGTGTCGTGCCAAAGTGAACGATCCCAGATTCAGAACCGCGCCGTCGCCATGAACATGCTCAAAGCGCGCCTGTATGAGAAAAAGCGGCAGGAGCAGGAGGCGGAGCTGGCGGGCATTCGCGGAGAACAAAAGGACATTGCCTGGGGCAGCCAAATCCGTTCGTACGTGTTCCATCCGTACTCGTTGGTGAAGGACCATCGTACGGGTTATGAGGTCGGCAATGCTCAGTCGGTGGTGGATGGGAATCTGGATGGCTTCATTGAAGCGTATTTGCGCTGGCAGTTGGCCATTCAGCAAGGAAAGGCGTCGGCCGCCGGTGTGGGCGACGACCTGGACGTGTAATCGAGGCACCGCTTGATCAGCGGATGATGGACGATGACGGTCGCATCCAAAGTATGCGGATGCGACCGTTTCTTGTTGATTCTCGAATGATGTCGAACTGAATCGGATTTTGCTTGACATAGCTTATTAGATTCTGTAGAATTGCTTCACGGCAAACTATTTCGAAAGAATAGGACGCAAAGCCACGGGCCTAAGGCAAATTGCTATGGCAGCCGGGTTGCCGGAACCCAACCGATAGAGGGAGTGTATGTAGAATGAAGCGTTTCGTTGTGTCATCTTTGATTGTTGCTACCGCGGTTGTTTCTTCCGCAGTCCCCGCTTTTGCAAGTGTTCTTCGTAACGACTCCACAAGTCAAACCTACCAACATGTGTCGAATTCCGGAAGTGTACAGGCGATTATCGCAGCGGCCAACAAAGTCACCCCTGATGGTTACGGATATATCGTGCGCCCGGACTGAACGGGTACGCGCTTGCCTGTGGGCAATGCCTGCTTCTTTTCTCATTGCCACACAGATGTATCGTTGTTGAGGAGGCTCTGTTATGAAGTCGGGTGTGCTTCCCATCAGTGACCACACGGACCGGGGCATCCTCCTATTGGAGGAAGAACGGCGTCGCATTGCTCGGGACCTGCACGATGGCCCGGCTCAAGCGCTGACCAATCTGAGCATGCGCTTGGGGGTATTGCGCAACGTCATCGCCAACCATCCGGATCGTGCGTTGACAGAACTCGATAAGGTCAACGGTCGGCTGGTGGAAGCCATCAATGAGATTCGTCGGCTGATTTATGATCTCCGGCCGGTTGCGATTGATGAAGCCGGATTGATCAATGCTGTTCGAGAATTGGCGTCAAAATGCCAAAACGATTGGAAACTGCCTGTATTGGTCCATGTGGACCAGCAAGTGACCGATGAGATGGCCCCGGCAAAGCAGGTGGCGATTTATCGGTTGATCCAGGAGGTTTTCAATAACATCCACAAACATGCACAGGCATCAGAGGTGCGCGTTTCCGTCACATGCCAGGAGCAGCATCTGCGGGTTGAAATCCGTGATGATGGCAAAGGCTTTGATCCAAATTGCATTCCCGAGGGACATTACGGCATCGTCGGCATGCGAGAACGGGCGGCATATCTCGGGGGATGCCTGGAAATTGAATCCTCGCCTGGGAATGGGACTACCTTCGTCATCGTGGTGCCGGTGTCCGGCACCGCTGTTTCCCAATGAGGTTGTGAACGGAGGATGACTTCCCGTTTCGCCGATCACTGCGAGAAGGCCGTCGAGCTGGCGTCCCGACGACTGTTTCACGCGGCGCTCGAAACCTGGTCGCTTCTGGTACAGGAAACAGTGTCCCAGCCGGAATTGCGGGCCAGGATCCTGAACAACATGGGACTGGTTCACCTGCAGTTGGCCGATTATCGGACCGCACGCTCATGTATTGAACAGGCCATCAGGTTGACGCGTGATCCTGGCCGGAAAGCGAAATATCAAGGTCATCTTGCTATTGTCTACTGCCGTCTGAACGAATATGACCGGGCGTTGCGCATTATGGTCCAATCCGCAAAGGATGTTGCAATCACGCAGCGGCCCTTGGACATTGCCATGACGCTGTTGAATTTGAGCTATGTGCAGGGGCTGAACGGCTTCTATTCCGAATCCTTGCGCAGTGCGCAACGGAGCCTGGCGATCTGGCGAACGATTGCCCCTGAAATGGAATACGCGACCATTTACAACAACATCGGTGCGGCTTACCTCGATTTGCACATGTTCCAGGAAGCGGAATCCAATCTCTTGTATGCGCTTCCATTGATGGGAGATAAAGCTCTCCTCACGTTGATGGATTTGAGCCGCCTCTACTTTTTGTCCAACGAGTTGGACAAGGCAGTGCAGTTTGGGGAAGCAGCCACGGAGTTCGTGTGGTCAGCGGTGGTCAACCATGACAAGGACGAGGTCGCCAAGCTCTGTCAGTTGTTGGCGCGCCTGTCGTTTCAAATCGGGGAGAGGAACCTGGCCATTCGATTGTTGGAAAAAGCGGAACTGATGTTCGGACAGCTCGGCATGTGGCGGGAATGGGCTCAGGCTCAGGCGCTGATGGATGAGTGGGAGACGTCAGCCGCACCTGTCCGAGCGTCCGTTGTTCCGTCGATATGCCGAGCAGATGTGGAACGTTTCATACGCCTGCTCGACGTATTGAACGCGCAGGAGTTGATGGGCCCGCAGTTCTCCACACTCCTGGACGTCCGTGCGATGTATGCCAACGTATTCGCGGATGCCCTTCAGCTTTCGCGGGAGGATCAACGGACGCTCATTCACGCCTGTCGTTTTGCGGACTACGGACTGACCGCTCTGGAACCGGACGTGGTTTTTCAGCCCGACCGCTCCCATGTGACTCGGGAACAATACCGACGTCATCCGGAACTGAGTGTCAATATGCTCCGAGCGATTGGTGTGGAGTCCGCGGTTTTGGACATCATTGCCGCGCACCACGAACATTTCGACGGCACCGGCTTTCCGAATGGGATGAAGGGTGTGGAGATCCCGTATTTGTCCCGATTGTTCGCGATTGTGGACCATTACGCAACCGGCGTGGTTCTGCGACAGCAGCCTCATTCTGCGGCGCTGCGCGATGTTCAGCAAGCCAGTGGGCGGTTATTCGATCCGGAGTTGGTCAAGGTATTTGGAAGTCTGTTCGAATGAAGTCAACCACGCCTGGCAACACAAGAGAGAGTCTAGCCTTTGGTAAAAGGGAGGGAGCTCGGAGATATATTCTGAATTGTATGAAATTAGCTGAGTGAACCACGGTAGCGTACCGGGGAGGGAACAGCATTGAGCGAATTCGTGGCAAAAATCACCCAATGGTTTACCCGCAGTGAAACAAAGTCGACGACGCACCAAACGGATGTGGCGCGGAACGAATCGGCCATGCCGCAACCCGTTTCGTACACCGGATCTACAGCGGTGGATGGGAAAATTTCCATCAGAGACGGCAAAATTCAGATCACCGATCCGCGCGATAGCGGGGCGTTCCCTGTCCTTGTGATTCCGGCGCATCCACAGTGCACGGTCACCATCGACCATCGGCCTGCCACCGGACCGTGCATTGTTTCTTCATCCAACCTCATCGAAGTGCAATTTCGCAATCGAGCGCCTGAGGTTTCCTATGCCATCTCGGTATCCGACGATAGGCTGTCCGTTTCGGTCGAAGCGCATGTGGTGCCAGGGGTGAGGTATCGGTTGGAGGATGCGGAGCCGAGTCGCAAAGTGATTCTTCGAGTTTTGGAAGAGGTTGTGCCTCCTCCGGTCAATGCAGCTGCCGCACGGCATATTGAGCAGATGTTATTGGAGCAAGGCTTCCACGGCGCGATGGACAGAGAGGCTTTGGAGGCACTCGGTCAGGTAACCACGTCCTGCGCCAAGGTGGTCCTCCGAGGGACTCCGCCGACCGCCGGACGACCGATGCAGTATCGGCGTGTGAATTTGACATCCGAGGTTGATCCGTACACTGGGCGAGAACAACTGCCCACCGTCTCCGAAGGGGCTGTCGTTGCGGTATGTGTGCCCGAAATCCGAGGTGTTCCGGGGCGAGATGTGTATGGACAAGAAGTGCCGGCGCCGACCGTGACGTCGAACGTGTCACTGGGTCCCGGTGTGGCATTGGTGAACGGTCATGTGGTCGCTGTTCGTCCGGGGCGCGTGAAATTCACCGCGAACCGAATCGACGTGACTCCGGAGTGGGTGATTCATCGCGACGTGACGGTGAAAGACGGCAGAATCGTGTTTCACGGAAACGTTGTGGTGAAGGGGAACGTGTTGGACGGTTCGTACATCCGAGCTAATGGAACAGTGACCGTGATTGGTAATGTGTACGGGGCCACCATCATCGGAGAACAGGGAATTCACGTGACGGGAAATCTGGTCGGTTCAAACGTGTGGTCCGGATTCACGCCATGGATGTACGGAGAGTTCAAGGTGCTGCTCACCAAACTGCATCACCACTTACAGGCATTTTTGGATGACTACAAGTTGATGTTGGCGCATGCAATGCAGCGATCCAACTCCAAGGACCTGATTCCTAAGATCTCAGGTGCGTTGTTTGAAAAACGGCATCCGTATCTTGGGCAACTCCTGCAATCGATTGTCTCTGATTGTTCTCCTGAGCTATTGGACATTGACAAAGATTATGCGGAACTGGTGGAATGGATTCGCACCAAGTGGTTGGGGGTTCAGCGGACGCAAATTGGTCTCGGGGACATTTTGCACCTTCAGCAGCGCATTCAGAAGTACCTGGAAAACATGCAGGTGGCGCTGACGGAACAGCCGTCTCCCGCTTTCGTTCGCAGCGTGACACGCAGCATGCTTCGGGCCACGGGAGACATTCAAATCGCGGTGGGTTTGTACTGGTCGCATGTGGAAAGTGGAGGATCCATCCGCATTCACGGATACGTCCGCGGCGGATTCATGGTCGCCGAGCAATCTATCCACGCCAATGAACTGGGGGCTCCCGGCGGCACCGAAACATCGGTGCGTGTGAATTCGGCCGATTATGGAATTACGGCGGACGTCTGTCATCCTAACACGGTGCTTGACGTGGCGGGCCGGCGTCATCGGTACTTGCTGACGGAACAGAATGTAAATTACAGGGGGGAGCCCTCTTGAATATTCGTATGTTTCTGGTCGACGATGCGGAGGAGACCATAGAAGCGTTGAGCACTGTGTATAATGCGCACCCACACCTCCAGGTCGTCGGATTCGAGGCATGCGGTCTCGAAGCGCTGGAAACCATTCGGACCCGGCAGGCGGACATCGATATTGTGTCTTTGGATATTCAGCTCGGCGACGCTAACGGCATGGACATCTGCCGTCAGGTACGAAGAGAGTTTCCACATCTTTTTGTGGTGATGTGCTCGTTGGAGGCGGATTTGAAGGTTCAGCAAACCGCCCATGCGATGGGTGCAAATTATTTCTTGGCAAAACCATTCGGATTGCAGGAGATCAACGACATGATCCAGGCCTATCGAGCGTTCATGACACCCGCTGTTGTGGGAGAATCCGGAGAAGCGATGAATGTGGATGGATGGGTCAACTCGCTGTTGAAGACTCTGGAAATGGAGGAGGATGGCGGCGTCGACAACCGGTAACCTCGGGACGTGAGGCGGTATGCCGCCGGTGTGAGTGACACACGGATGTTGAATGAGCGATATGGCCGCATTCCAGCTGGGATGCGGTCATATGTTTTTGTCGGGGAGATGCACGGTGTGCGGGGGAATGGATCGGGCTGTGGTCGACTGTCCATTTCAAGCGGCACCCCCCTCTAGTATTCTGTACCACAAACCTCTGGAGGGGGTGCTGTCATTTGCTGTTCTCCTTGTTCATCGCGCTGATGATTGGCATCGGTTCGAACTTGGACAACTGTGGCCTGGCCATTGCCTACGGAACGGCCGGTATGAAAATCTCGCATGCTGTGAACGCGACCATCAACGGGGTTGGACTGGCCGCAGCATGGATAGGGGCGATGGCCGGGGCCGAGATGTCCAGATTGATCACGGTGGATGCGGCGAAATGGTTGGCGTGCTTGGGGTTAAGCATGATGGGATGCGTCATTCTGTATTTTAAGTACATTCATCCGCGTTTGGTTCCCTCCCAATCTGGACAGTCCGTGCCGGCGATGCGTCCGCCCTCCATACGCCACGGGCTCGTGATTGGAATGATTCTTTCCGTCTCGAATCTTGCGAGCGGGTTCAGCGGTGTGGTCGCTAACCCTTCCGCGTTTTGGTTCATCGTCGCCAGCATCACCGGGATGGGGTATTTCGTGATTTGGCTTGGCAACACCCTTGCCAAGCGATGGCTGGCAGCGCTGCTTGGAGAATATGCGTCACTGGCGGCCGGAGCGATGTTGATTCTCCTGGCAGTTTGTCAGGTGTCCACCTGATGGGGTCCTCATCACGGGATGGTGGTTTGGCATACATGGCCGCACATCAACAGGCTCCTACGGTTGTGAATTTCCGTAGGAGCCATCCTTCGGTCAAGGCGGTTTCCGACGAGTTTCATCGTCCTCGAGAAATCCTCTGAACGCTAACAGTCTACGTGTAATATGGCGAGATGACCGCGGTATTCGCCCACGAGTCCAAAAGCGAATGCGGACAATGGAGTGTTGAGATACATTCACGTCCATATTTCATATTTTTCCTGTTGATCCGCACGTGACAGGGTGGTATATTACACATTGTCGCTCCGATGACGGCGCGGCAAACGGTGAGAACATCACCCCAACACTTGACAAGTACAGGAGTTGCGTGGTAAGGTGTTCGAGCTGTTTTGAGTGGTTCCTTGAAAACTAAACACGCACAGAGAGTGAATCAACACGCAAGTGTTGTTTTGAGCGAGACAACTTTTTTGAGAGTTTGATCCTGGCTCAGGACGAACGCTGGCGGCGTGCCTAATACATGCAAGTCGAGCGGACGGAAGGGAGCTTGCTCCTGGAAGTCAGCGGCGGACGGGTGAGTAACACGTGGGTAATCTGCCTGTCAGACCGGAATAACGCCT
>NZ_AUCA01000047.1 GCF_000429525.1 Alicyclobacillus contaminans DSM 17975
GATACCGTCGCCGGCTGCGGACGACGAATGGTGTGGAGCGGCTGAACGAAGAAATCCGGCGCAGAGAACGGGTGATTCGCATCTTTCCGAACCGAGAATCCGCTATCCGGCTGTTGGGGGCGCTGCTGATGGAAATCGACGAAGCCTGGACCACGGGACACCGTTACCTGAATATGGACGAGTACTGGCAGTGGAAGAAACAGCAGCAAGAATCAGGCCAACAAGCTAAGCTCCATATCCTAAACGCCTGACTGTGAACATTTTGTGACGTCTACCAGAGACGGGATTTTACACACAATCTCGGACTTGATCGCCGATTGGTGGACCAGCTGACGTACACGCCCGCGGGCGGGTGGGCGTATACCGACCAGGTGACCATCACCCGGATCGCCAAGGTGAGCCACGATGGCTCCATTTTGCTATCGGTGGACCATACGCCGGTGCAACAAGTGTATTCGCTGACTTATCAGACCGACCCGTTTGATGCGGCCTGGAGCGTCCCGGCGAATCAAATCTGGTGGGACGATGGTTCGTACATTATACGGGCCTACCTGGGCGGCATGGCGCCGTTGGTGCGGTTCCAGCGGGTACGCGTAACCGTCGAATATGCCGGGGGCTATCCCGACGATGAAATGCCCGCGGATATCCGACGCTCCACATCTATTTTGGCCGCGCGGCTGTGGAAGGAAAAGGACAGCGGCTACTCGGATGTGATAGGGTCCACGGACTTTGGAATTCTCCAGTACACCAAGGCTGCGCCTAAGGATGTACTGGCTATGCTCCAACAGCGTCGACGGGTGGGGGTGTGATGATGAGCGAGATTCGTGTCGAGCATATGCCGGACTTACAGGCAGTGGCGCGTGCGGTGGTGGACGCCGGGGCCAAGGGTCTGCGCACTGGACTGCACATCATGCAGGCAGAAGCAGCCCGCATTATGCGCGCCGAGCGATACGCCACGGGGCACCTGGCACAGTCGTTGAATGTCAACGTACTGCCGCCGGACGGCGGGAACATCACGGGAACGCTGTCCGCCGAGGCGCCCTATGCGCCATTCGTCGAGTACGATACACGCCCCCACATCGCTCCGCTTGGTGCGTTTGATTCGTGGGCCACGGTCAAAGGGTTCAGGGCAACCGGGGTGTCGTTGCGCCGTGGTACGCCGCTACATAGCCAACTCGTAATTCGCGGTTGGTTAGCAGTGCGGAAGCGAGGAACCAAGGGCATCCATTTCATGCGCCGGGCGTACCTGGCCAAAAGCCAGGAAGCCGTCCAAATCGTTAAGCAGCGCATACAGGAGGCACTGGACAATTATGGCCGTTGAGAACATCATCCACGCCCTTGCGGGCATCGAAAAGAAGGTTATGCCGCAAGCGCAAGTGTACGAAAATCTGCCGGAATCCATCGGGACGTTGCCTTCGGTGCTGCATTGGCTGGCCGGTGGCAGTATTCCATGGGACCGCGATGTGACATACACGATCCAGCACGACATCGACGTGCGTGTGTTTTTCGGCCGGGCTGACGCGCCGCAATCAGACGTCGCGGCCAAACCGTGGATTGAGAAGCTAAGGCAGGCCATTGACGCCGACCCGCGCCTCGGCGGGGTTGTCGAGAACAGTGGTGTGACGGGGTATCGATACGGCATGGCCGAGTACGGAGGGACAATGTATCTCATGCTCGGGATAACAGTGCGTGCTATCGAGCGCGTTGTGGCAGGAGGTGTACCAAGCGCATGAAAACCTACGTGGTGACAGAGCGGCACAATATCAGCCTGGGGCCGGGCACGGTGTTCATGGCCAATCCCGAGGATGTATCCGGAGCGCTCAAGACCGGCGCTATCGTCGAAGTGCAGGAGGGAGCGGCCGGTGCAGCAACCGCAAGCCAGTCTCAGGCGCAACCTGCGCAAGGCCAACAGAAGACCCAACCGTAACGCCGCCCGATAAGGCGGCTCTTTTTATGCCGGGAAAGGAGTGACATGTCGTGCCAGTCAATGCTCAGAACATCATCATCGGCCCGTGTTCCTCGTTCCAGGTGGACGGTCAGGACATCGGGGCGACTTCTGGCGGCGTCGAGATCCAAATTCAGGACAAATATACAGACATCCAGATCGACCAGTACATCGGCATCGTTGCGCGTGGCTTGACCGACCGCACCATGACGGTCAAGACGCAGCTGGCCGAAGCCACGTTGCAGAACTTGCAGATCGCGTGGAACCAGCCAACTTCGCCAACAACGGACGCTCAGAGCGGTGCGGAGACGCTTGCCATTGGTGCGCAACCGAAGTTTCAATACCATACCTTGACGTTCGTTGGACCGGGGCCGAACGGAAAAACTCGGACCTTCACGGTAAACAGAGCGACGGCCATGGCGTCGGGCTCGTACACCGTCGCCAAAGACAAGCCCGCTTACGTTGAGGTGACTTTCGAATGCTTGCCGGATTTCACACAACCTTCTGGGCAGGAATTCGGAACAGTGAGTGAGGTGGCCGCATCGTGAGCCTTGAACCTACAGCAACCGTAGTGCTGGGCGGAAAAGAGTACGTTGCCAAGGCGGTACCCATCGGAAAACTGGTGAGCCTCGCAAAGCAACTGAGCGGGGCGATTGATGCCCTGTCTAAGTCTGACAACGTGAAGGACGTCGATAGCGCCATCACTTTGCTTGTGACGCAATTCGGCGGGGCCGTAGAAACGTTCGTTCGAACGTTCGTTCCAACGTTGCCAGAAGGATTGCTTACGGATGCCGAGAACGGGCCGACACTGCCGGAGTTGGTCGAAGCCTTCAAAGCTATCGCCAAACTCAACCGGCTGGATAGCCTGAGCACTTTTATACAGCCCCTGGAGAAAGCACTCCAGGGGACGGTACTCCAATCGAACAAGTGATTGAGTTTTGTGCTGAGACCTATGGATGGACGCCGCGGACGGCTTGGGATCGCATTTCATGGGCGTCCATTGTTGATCTGCTTGAGGCCAGGGCCGATCGGATGGCGGAGCAGGAGCGTGTAAATGCGCAGAATGCTGATTTTCTGAAGCCGATGGGTGAGAACACCTGGGGAATCGGGGTGAGGTAGCATGGCTGATGACAACACGAGTCTGGTGATAAGACTCATCCTCAATGCGGCACAGTTCGCAGCCGAACTGGACAAGGAAGAAGCTCGGTTGGACGAACTGGATGCGAAGAAGCTGGGCGACAAAGTCATCACCGTCCGCATAGATGACGCAGAGGCCCGTGCTGAACTGGCCCGCGATACCGAGACCGAAGAAAAGCAGATCCGCGTGCGCACCGAGGAAACTGGTGGGGGCGGCGGATTTGGCATCGGCGCTTTGCTTACCGCGTTACCCGCCCTCTCCCCGCTTCTCGCCACGGCGACAGCAGGTGCAATGGGACTGGCATCCGCCTTTACGGCAGCGGTTGCAGGGGCCGGTGGCTTGGCCGCGGTCGCAGTGCCGACCATCCATGATGTCATTACTGCGACCCAACAGGGTCAAAAAGGCTTACAAGGACTGGACGCGCAAGAACGCCAAGCAGCCCAATCCCTGCTCCAGTTTGAAATGTTCTGGAAGGGATTCACACAAAGTTTCCAAAGCCCGGTCCTGAACATGTTCACCAACGGCCTGAAGATGCTCCAGCAGCTATTGACTGATATGCGACCGATCATTACAGCCGCCGCGCAGGCGTTCACGCAGCTGGAGAGCGAAGCAGCCAAGGCGCTCGGCTCCCCGTTCTGGCAACAATTCTTCACGTTCCTGGGAACAAACGCCCGGCCGATGCTTGTGGACTTTGGGGAGGCCATAGGGAACCTGGTCAAGGGCTTTGCCGCCTTGCTCATGGCGTTCCAGCCGCTCAGTACAAGCATGGCGCAGGGATTGCTGACGCTGACGCAGCGATTTGCGGCCTGGGCCACAAGTCTACAGTCAAGTCAAGGATTCCAGCAGTTCTTGACGTACGTGCGGACCAACGGGCCTATGGTGGTGCAACTCATCGGCCAGCTGGCGTCTATCGCTGGACGACTGCTCGTTGCCTGGGCACCATTGGGCCACCAAATCTTGCAAACTGCGCTGTCATTGGCGACATTCGTGAATCAATTGCTCACTGCGCACCCTCAATTGGCGGCGCTCGTTGGGTACGTCATAACCGGCGTTGGTGCATTTAAGCTGTTCGGCGCTGGAATTTCGTCAGTCTCAAACGCGGTCAAATCGGTGTCCAGCGTAATCAAATCGGTCCAGCAAGCATTCGAGGTGTTGGCCAACGTTGGGAAGACGGTGGCACCATTGCTGTCCGGGTTGGGTAGTGGATTTACCTCCTTGCTCGGCGTCATTCGAGCCTTTTCCACGGGGGCCATTGCCGCGCTGCGGGCATTTTTCGTAGCGTTGATGTCCAATCCTGTGACGGCGATCATCACCTTAATTGTTGCTGCTGTCGCCGCGGGCACGGTATTGATCATCACGCACTGGCGAGAAGTCAGCCAATTCCTGACTAACGCATGGAACGCCCTCCGTTCCGCGGCATCGAGCGTATTCAATGCCATCCATTCTGCCATCTCGTCGGCGTGGAATGCAGTGCGAAGCACGACAAGTGCGGTCTGGAATGCCATCTCAAGCGCGGTGTCGTCGGCGTGGAGTCGACTGCGGTCTGTCGTGGATTCTGGTGCATCGGCGGTGCGGTCGGTACTTAGTTCCGCCTGGAATGCTGTTCGTTCCGCGGCTTCGTCCGCATGGAACGGGATCACGTCCGTCATAAGCAATGCAGCCGGCCATATCCGGTCAGCGCTAGGGTCCCTCGCGTCCGAGGCTTTTTCATGGGGGAAGAACCTCATCAGCGAATTCGTGTCCGGCATCAGCAGCATGCTGGGGGCAGTCGGAAATGCGGTCAGCAATGTCGCGCACGCGGTGGCGCGGTTCCTTGGGTTTCATAGCCCGGCAGAGGAAGGTCCGGGCGCCGAAGCGGACGTGTGGGCTCCCAACCTCATGAAGATGTTTGCTCAGGGCATCACGGAGTACACGCCGATGGTCCAGGCCGCGTTGTCCAAGGCATTGACGCCGCCCACCACCGTCACGAATCCGAACGTGAGGGCGCTTTTAAACGTCAATCCGGGTTCGGCGGGTGCAGCTGCGGCAACAGTAACTGGCGGCGGGTATGCCGTAAACGGACCGCTCCTGCACATCGAGAACTTGACCGTTCGCAACGACCAAGACATCCAGAAAATCCAGCAGGGACTCTACAACGCCAACCAGAACGTGCTGCGCGGCATGGGGATCAGACAAGTGGGGGTGCGAAGCTCATGACGCTCCCTGGATTCAGTTTTGGTGGCGCACATACCAATGACTTTGGACTGTACCTCGTACAAAAGCAGATCGAACTGGTTCCGGAGTCACGGGACATTGAACAGGTCATCTACGGCCGTCCTGGTGTGTACGACTACCGCACCGAGTACGACAAGCGTTACGTTTCGGTCACTTTGGCCACTGTGGGGGATACGAGAGCCGATCTTTTGTCGGCATTGCACGCCTTCGCCGCGTCCATTGATCCGAGCAAAGGGTATCAACAACTCATCTTCGATGATGAGCCGGACAAGTACTACCTGGCAAAGTACACATCAACGGGAAACGGCGCACAGCAACCGTTCCTCACCTTCCAGAAGCTCATCGGACAGGTGCAGATCGGTTTCAAGTGCGCCGACCCGTTTATATACAGCACGACACCGCAGCGCATCGAATGGGAAGCGCCGTACCAAGGGCAGACGGTTCTCACGAACAATGGGACGGCGTCGTGCCCGGTCAAGATCACGATTCAGTCGCCAGCCACCTCTTCCACAGAATTCGAGGCCTCCGGGCTTGGTGCGACGAGCCTGGGAGCGGCGGGTGGAGCTTCTCAGACAGCGGGAGTGACGTTGACCATAAGTGGCGTGCCCGTAACGTACACCGGAAACATCGGGCCGGGTGACACGGTGGCCATCGACACCGGGAATTACACAGTCACGCTCAATGGTCAGAACGCGCTCCAGTATTGGCAAGGCGACTTCCCACAGCTTTCTCCTGGCGCGAACACGGTGACTGAGTTCGACACGATGGGCGCGGGTGCAGCGGTGACCTTCGATTACACGGAGAGGTGGTTGTGATGGCTGGTGGGTTCACGACCCGGCGTGATTCGAGCGCAAACAACGTGCCAGTGGTCGGATACCAGGACACAGCCGACGCGCAGGACGTAATCCTGTGGGCAGCGGTGCAGGTAACGGAGACCGGGAACACGGACGCCAGCGGCAACTTTCAGGCGACGAATCTACCGATCATCGACGCCACTCATGACTGGTACGTCGATTCAGGTGGCGTCGGACGGCAACGCCTCATCAATGGGAAAGACATCACCGCCAAGGATTCAGGCGGCAATACGCTGTACGCAGGCCAGGCCAACGGACAGACGGGCGTTATTCCGCTCTACAAGGACAGCGGCCTAACGACTTCGGTCGCCAGTTTGACCGGCGTTCAGGTGACGTACTGGACGCTGCAACCGGTGGCTGTGGATGCACAGGGGCATCTCGTAGTCAGCGTCAACGGCACCGTGAATGTGTCGTTGTCCGGGTCACTTCCAGCCGGGACTAACACTATCGGACAAGTCATCCCGTTCAATCCGCTGGATAACGGCGGAGAACAGGCAAGCATCCGTATCCGAGATTCAGCCGCGGGAAACGCGCTCGCTGCAATGGGGTACAACGCCGATTCCAAGGCGCTCCCGTCAGTGGGGTATCCGCTTGCTGTATCGGCTCTGCCTTGGTTGTACAACGGCGATGGAACGGCCTCGCGCGTAAGGAACGCGAGGTATTTCCATTCTGCGACCGCAACCGCTTCTGGTAACACGACTGTTTGGACGCCTGCAAGCGGCAAGACGGTTGCCATTCGGGGTTTCTTCCTAATCGCAAGCGGTACGGTGACGGTGCAATTCACGGCTGCTGGCACAGCTGTCGGTCCCCAACTTCCGCTTGTGGCCGGTATTCCGGTCGTGGTGAATTTCGAGAACATCTGGATGCCTGGCAGCGCTGGGCAAGCGATCGGCGTCAATCTCAGCGCCGCAGCAACTGTTGGTGTGATGTTATGGGGCACTGAGGAGTGATGCAGCGTGCAGAACTATCCGAGGTTGCTTGACCGTAGCGGAACCTTACTGGCCATCCTGGATAAAGCGTTCAACGTGGTCATCACGGACCAACTCATCACGGACACAAACGGTCAGGAAACGCTCACCTTCTCGCTCCCGTTGGATGACCCGAAGGTCGCCGTGCTGGACAACGAATTGCACGTCCAGGTGGGTGGTAGCGAGTTTGTCATCCGAATCATCCAAAGCGGGTGGGATTCCGGGCAGGGCATCCCAACGGTCGATGTGACGTGCGAGGCAGTGTGGTACGACCTGGCCGAGTACGACCCGATTCAAACCCTGAACTACCAGTCTGTCGGCCCTGCAGTGGTAATGCAGGCCATCCTGCAAAGCACAGATTTCACCGTTGGGACTGTGGAGATCACAACGCCAGGGGACTTTTCCATTACACAGCCGACGAACCCGTTGGCCGCCATCCGGCAGATCCCGACCGTATACGGCGGGGAGTTGCAATTCGACAGCATCAACCGGAAGGTTCACCTGCTCCAGCAGGTCGGGTCGGAAAAGGGCGTGTTGTTCGCCTATGGCAAGAACCTCAAAAGCAACAAGCGGGTCATCGACACCCGCTATCTGGTCACGCGCCTGTACCCGTATGGCACCAACAATTTGGACATCTCGTCGGTGAACAACGGTGTGCCGTACATCGAGAACTACCAGTGGTACGACAGCACGGGCAAGCCGCGGCAGGTCAAATCTCAGACGTTGACCAACGACCAGATTGGCAACCCATCGTACCTGATGCAGTGGGCGCAGCAACAACTGGCCACCTTGTCCATGCCGAAAATCACGTACGACATGGGCGTCATCATCGAACAGGATATGGACGTTCCGGCGCTGGGAGACGTCGTTACGGTGTACGACCAACTGCTTGGGATGAATCTCAAGGCCCGCGTGGCGCAACGGAATTACAACGTCTTGGAACCCTGGAACAGCACGGTTCAACTGGATACAGCGCTGTACACGTTGGCCGACCAGCTGACCAACCTGTGGGCAGGAGGCGGCGTTGCGAACGTGACGGACGCGATCAACCAGGCCATGCAGGATGTGGTCATGTTCAATGACCTGTTCAACAGCCGAGCCGACGACGGGCTAGCATATTGGATCTCTAACGGCTGGGACGTGGACAACACCAAGGGAGTGTCCGGTACGTCGTCCTTCCACGCTACGGGGGCGCCTAACGCCAGCAAGACACTGTCGCAGACCATCTACCCGGCCAGTCGTTCGGAGTACACGCTGTCGGCACAGGTGGAATTGGATAACATCCAAAAGCAAAGCGGCGGACAGGTGGGATTCCAGATCACCATCAAATACAAAGACGGAACCAGTGAGACGCAATTCTTCGCGTTGGCATAGGGGCGATGGCGCATGGAGCAATGGGCAAAAACCTTTCAGCTGCAAGGCCAAGACGTCCAATCGATCACGGTGGAATTGGTCATCACAAATTGCACCGGGGACATTTGGGTAACCGACATCATGTTCCAGGGCGGCTCGGTGGCCACGACCTGGGTAGGGCACCCTGCCGAGATAAGGTGGTCCTTCGACAATGTCTAACCCGTTCATGCGATACACGGCGAAGGTACAGGCGAACAAGCCGGTGGAATCCATCGATGTGGAGTTCATCATCGCCAACGCCACTGGGGACATCTGGGTGACCGACATCATGTTGCAGGACGGTGGAATGATCACGGGATGGGCGCCGAGCTCCGAGGAAATGCTCATCCGGCCGCGGGACCAGAACGGGAACATCGTCCCGAAGAAGCATTACAACTGTGTGATCCGCGGGAGTGCGTATGTGATCATCCCGAACACGGGCGGCATGACCATGACATCGCCGGATAACAACGCCGTGAATATCTACCAGCCGCCGCAAAAGCCCGCGACGACAGGGCTTGATCTGACCAACACGGCTATCAATGAGCGGCGAAACCAGCTGGTGATCGAAACCTACTCTGGCTCTCGGAGATGGTACTACGCGCAGTGGTCGGAGCCGGGCGATGTGGTGCAGGTGAACTCGGCCACCCACCAGGTCACGTTCAATGGCGATCAGACGAACGATGGAGCGGAATGGGCCGGAGCGTTCCTCACCTGTCCGTATGGGGACGTGATCTACTCGGTGTCGCAGGGCAATACGGACGCTGGACAGTTCATCTTCGAGATCGAGGAATGGTGCCTATCGGGGGTGACATGGTGAGCGGGAAGTTCATGACATGGGTGGCCAGCTACCTCGGCCGTGCCAATACCGAGATGGCCACCATGGCCAAGAAGTTCTACCAAGTGGGGCTGTTCGAGTTCTCAGTGAACACAGACGGGTCCATTAAAAACACCATGACCCAAACCGAGATCAGCACTGCGCAGACGTATCCACAGGTAAAATGGCTGCTTACCGTACAAGCCTTGGGCGGCAATTTCAGCACCGGGGACCTGTCGGCGATCTGGACGAACCAAGGCGGACTGCAGGACACGGTGGTCAATAACATCGCAGCGCTCCTGGATCAGTACCCTTGGGCCGCCGGGATTGATTTGGACTTTGAGCAAGGCGGAAGCTCACAGTATACCGACCAGGCCGTGGCGTTCTTCGAGCGCGTGTACAACCTGTGTCACGCGCGAGGGAAACTGCTGCACATCGACCTTCCCGGCCTCACCGGCCCTGGGCAGTCCCTCGGTGGGGAGTACTGGTGCGACTACGCGAAGCTGGCCCCGTACTTCGACACCTGCACGATCATGTCTTACGGCTACTCCTGGTCCGGCAGCGCACCCGCGGCCATTACCCCGGCATCATGGGGCAAGGCCGTGTACGATTACGCCGTGACGTGCATCCCACCGGAGAAAATCTTCCTTGGCGTCGGCATGTACGGCATCCGGTGGCAAATTTTCGAGCCGGTCCCGGCCGGGCAGTACCGCGGCATTTCGGAGTCCTACTATGCCATTCTGGCATGGCTGCTGGGCGTTTACACACACGGCGGGAACCAGCCGAATATCCCGTGGGCCGCGTTTTGGGACGAAACCGAAAAAACGCCGTATGTGTTCCTTCACGTCTACGATTGGCAGCGGATCGACGACATCACCCGCGTGGATGGCCCAGCGCTCACGATGACCTACAACGGAGACAAACTCCTTACCACGTACAACCTGATTCAGAAGGCGACCATCACCGGACAGGTGGCCGCAATGTGGGCACCGTCGTCGACCAACGCGAGCGACAATGGAGCCATCGTAACGGGGACGTCGTACTTCAACGGCCAGCAGTGTACCTATGTCTCGGCTCGGCAGCCTCAAACCATCACCTACACCGACCCGTCGACCGGCAAGCAAAGTACTGTCCAAGAGGTGCCCGGAACAGCAACCTATAATTTCTCGGTGCCAACGTCGGGAACCTATCACATCGTCCTCGTGGTGAATTTCCCGTGGTGGACGATGAACAAGGTGGTGGTGGACGTTGATGGTACGACATTCACGGCGACTCAACCAACTCAGTGGTATCCACTCGCAAGGACGCCGCATTACTTCGATGTCGGGATTATGTACCTCTCTGCGGGGGCTCACACGCTGACCTTCGACGGAGGTTCGTCGGCATACGGTGCGGATCTTTACGGATTTGTTGTCTGTTCAGACTTCTCCTTCACGATGGATGGTGGCCAGGGCTGGTTTTACATGCGTCCACAAAAAATGAAGGACGTCAACGGAAACATGGTCCTGCCTGCGAACGGCTATGTGGTGACGACGGAGGTGTTGCGACACCCGCCCGAGTATGCGACTGTTTGGGCCGACAATTGGAGCAGTTACACAGCCGGCGCGGGTGGGTCTTTGGGTTCGTGGTACAACATGACCGGTTCCTGGACCGTCACGGGCACTTTCCCGAATGCTGGGACACTCGTTGGCAGTGGCACCCTGCAAATCGGATACGCACAATTCACCGACCTGTGCGTGTGGGCGGATTTCTCGTTCACCGGAAATGGTGAGGCGGGAATCATCATCGGGCCATACAAATGCGGCATCAAGGCGGATGGTACAGTCGTGTTCAATGGACAAACCATGGGAAAGGTCACGCCAGGGACACACGAACTTCGCGCAAGGTGCAGACAGGGCACGTACACCGTATACGTGGACGGGCAAAAAATCGGAAATGCCGTGTCGGGCTTGCAGACGTCCAACACGTTCGGTTTGTACGCGACCAATGCCACGATGTCCTGCACCCAACTCACGGCCGGGGACGCCTACACGTACGTGCCGCGGGAATCACTTACCATCGTCACGCCCGCCGGATCGCAGCAAATCGGGCGAATCCAGCGTAATTCCCAGGCAACATGGATTCAGCCTTGGAACTACTTTCAGGTGCCGAATGGGGTTGAGGAGTACAGCACGCGAACGGGCACGAATATCGACATCTCATCAGACTACGACTACTTCAATTCAGCGCCTTTCCCGGTGTCCACGTCGGGTCCGCTGGAGATCCAGATAAAACAGACAGATGCCGGTGTGTGGACCAGACGCGTGTTCTTGTGCGATGAGGACGGGGCCAGCATCGCCTATTACGGCGATATGAACGTGTTTTCGTATTGGTGGCAACAGGCCACATTGGAGTACGGGCTGGCTGGGGTGGCCATGTGGCAACTTGGGCTTGAGGACCCGCGAATATTTAACCAAATACCGGACCAATGGTAACCGCCGCTCATCCGGCGGTTTTTTCATCCTCGGGGAAAGGAGGTGGATTGCAGGCTGGGCGATTGGTGTACCCACTAATGGTGATTTGCAAACAAGACTGGAGGTGGCGCATATGGAAGACTTATCGGTGCGCATGGCCAGGGCGGAACGTGATATTGCCGCCCTCCAACGCCAATACGACCAACTGCAGGCCGATGTGAAAGAACTGCGAGGAGACGTAGGAGACATCAAAGCAAAGATCGGTGACATCCAATTGGAAAACGCTCAACACTTCAGTGAGATCAAAGACCTGCTGAATGGCGTAACAAGCAAGGCACTGAACTCCTTGCCACCGTGGGGCGTACTTTTGACGCTGCCGCTCGGTGGTTTGGTCGGGGCTGTGTGTGGGGCGCTGATCGCACACGCCTGGAGGTGATCCGATGTATAACCGAGGCATCAAATTGCTGGCCCGATGGATGACGAGCCCATCCTTCGTGGCCTTTTTCTTTGGGCTGATCGGGTTCTGGATCGCCTTTAACAGCTTCTCACCTTGGAAGTTCGACCCGGCGCCGTTCATGGCGCTCAATTTGGTCATGTCGGCGCTGGCGGGCATCCAGGCGACCGCTACGAGTGTCGCACAGAAGGAGCAGGAGAAGTACATGCTTCACCTGCTTGAGGCGACATCCCACATGCTGGCCGCGTTGATTGCGGCGAAAGGGGGTGACGATGACGAAGAAGGACAAACCAATTCGTCTGATTGACGTGCTGAATTTTGCGTGGGCGACGCTGCACGATTTCCTGTACCTTGGCGTCGCAGCCGGGGTCTACTGGCTATTTCGCCAGCCGCCAGCCGTCCGGACTAATGCGCTGATCATTGGTGTCATCGTCACGGTCTGGCTGGTGGGTGAGGTGATTAACTTCCGCTGGCATCGGCAGATGGACAAGCGGTTGCAGGCACTGGAGCGGCGCCTTGAAAGGAGGTGAGGAAGGTGAGTGAGCCATGGCAAGGAAAGTCCATGTGGATCTGGCAGCTGTCACAGTGCGAGGGCGGCAATGTGTCGTCCATCATCGCTCAAGCAAGGAAGGCCGGAATTGGGGCGCTGATTGTTAAGGCACATGACGGAACCAGTTGGTGGAGCCAGTTTTCTGCGTCGCTCATCAATGTCGTCCACAATGCCGGCATGAAAGCAGGTGCTTGGGGCTACTGCTACGGCCGAGACCCAGCGGTAGAAGTCCGGCAAGCCCTCACCGTGCTCGAATTGGGCGCGGATTTTTACGTTGCGGATGTGGAAACGGAATTCGACCGGGGGGCCATGTGGAATGCGGCCGACCAACTCATGAGCGCCATCAAGGCGGGTGCGAAAGGCAAGCCCGTGGGGTATACGTCATTTGCGCTGCCGCAGTACCACCCTGGGTTCCCGTTCTCGGTGTTCAGCAAGCACGCGGACTTCACGATGCCGCAGGTGTATTGGGGCGACCTCGGCCTTGCACCGGCCACCGCCGTGCAAACGAGCCTCGCATACTACCGCAAGTTCGGTGTCCCGATTGTGCCGATTGGCCAATCCTATGGGATGGTGACACCATCCCAAATTCAAACGTTCATCAACGCCTGCGCCGGTCTCCCCGGCGTTTCTTTTTGGGACTACCAACATTGCACCACCGCCATGTGGGAGGCCGTCATTGGCGGGCAGGTAAAGGAGGTGACGAACGTGTTGACAGTGGGCAGCACCGGCGAAGCCGTGAAGATCTTGCAGCAGGACCTCAACAAGATTCTCGGTCTGAAGCTGGCCGTCGATGGTATATTCGGCGCCGCAACTGAAGCCGCGGTCAAGTCGTTCCAGTTGAAATACCTCGGCAGTAAGTACGTGGACGGCGTAGTTGGCCCGCAGACGCAGGCGGCCATCCAGAAGGCTTTGCAGTCGGAATCCAACCCAGCACCGACAACCACAACGCAGTCTACAACACAGTCCCAAATCAATCAGGCACTGTCGCTGATTGCACAGGCCGAACAAATCCTGAAGGGGGTTAAATGACTATGAATTTCGATACGATCGAGACGGAAGTTGTTCAGGCACTCTCTGGGATTCTGGTTGCGGCGATCACAGCGTCCCTTGCTTGGGTATCGAATCACGTCAAGGCGTATCTTGCCGCGCACACCGATGCTAAGATCGCTGAAACCGCGTCAAATGCCGTGGACAAGTTGCAGCAGATCGCTGAAGCCGTGGTGGAGGACTTCAATCAGAAGATTGTGGCCGACGCCAAGGCAAACGGGGTATGGAACAAGAACCTTGCGGATACGGTCCGGAAGGAAGCGCTGCAGGCCGTGCTGGACCAGGGCGCAGCATTCGCGGGCGTCCTGAAGTCCGCGGGCACCGATGTCGAGGGGTTGGTACTTTCGTTCATCAACTCCTATGTCCGGGCGCATCACATTGAGACTGTTACATCGTCTGCAGCTGAATCCACGGGTGATCCCGTACAGACCTCGGCTGAGACACAGGCGCAGACCGGGCAGGCAACCGCCTAAACAAAGATACCCCGGCCTTACTTCGGGCCGGGGGTATCATATGGCCGGTACTTTTCGCGCAGTTCCTGAAGTTCCTCACCGCGCCTTTCAACATCTTCCCGCAAGAACAGAGTGGTCCGTTCATGCTTTTTGAGAGGCTGCAGTTTTCCATTTTGAACAGACTGCCTTATCGCCTGCGGTGAGCAATGCAGGATCTCCGTGACTTCCTGGGGCGTTAGGATATTCTCCTGTGCCCATTTCACGAAGTCTGCCTTGGAGTTGAACTGCAAGTACACATTATCTCCTCTTTCGGATGTGTTGTATTGTGGCCACACTGCTGGCTATGCACAGCGCTCCCAGGGTGGCATTGGCCCACAGTGGGACAGCTCCCCACAATGATACACCAACGGTCGTCAGTGCAATCAGCCATCCGATACGGACCAACAAATCCGAGATCGCCCCAAGCATATTCATTCATCCCTTCGGGTTTCAAGTTGACCACTTCCTTGCCTTTATTGCACCATATCTATGTTTATATAGCAATAGATTGGGCGATTTTTAGGTCTGTGAACTGTAACGCTTTTGATGTTCGAGCGTCAACTGATTAGAACATCTCGGGGGGGTCGCGATGATTGAAGAATGGTTCAACTTGTACGCGGACGATATTTACTCTTTCCTCGTGTACATGGTGAAAGATGCCGAACTGGCGAAAGACCTAACGCAGGACACCTTCGTGTTGGCGATACGAGGAATCCACAAATTCAGACAGGAAGGTAATCCGAAATCCTGGTTGTTTGCCATTGCACGAAATGTTGCTTTGTCACACCTGAGAAGTAAAAAACGCGAAGTGGCGACGACAGATTCACTTTTTAACAAACTGGTTTCATCCATGGAATCCCCGGAGCAGTCCGCCGAGAGACAAGAAATCCGTGCCTTACTGTTCAGCATCCTCGACGATATGAAACCGGAATATCGAGCCGTCATTGTCTGTCGAGAGGTTCTTGGGATGTCCAGTAATGAGACAGCACAGGCTCTGGGTTGGACGTCCAGTCGGGTACGGGTCACGTTGCATCGAGCATTGAAATCCGCAAAAAAGCAGATTGCGGAAAGGGGTATTGAGCATGGATTGGCTGGATTCTAACGAAGATAAGGGGTTTCGAGATTTGCCAAAGTTTACATTGAGCGTGGAGGAAAAAGCGAAAATGTTGAACGAATTGAAACGGGTCGAAGCCGAATCCACGACTCTTACTCGCCGGTTTCCCCATTTACTGACCAACGTTCTGGTGGCGGGTGCTACGCTAGTGGTTACGGGCTTTGTGTTCTTTGCCATTGAACAGCACTCTGGTGCGTGGCGGCAACATTCTGTTACCCCTGCAAACCAGCAGAATTCCGAACAACTTCAAGCGGCTACAACCAGATTGCAGAAGGTAACAGACGAATGGGGGCAAAAGGCGACACAACTGCACACGTTGCTGACCCATAGCATCGGTGTCCTGGATGCCTGGGCCTACGGTGCAAGTGAAAAGATCGGGGAAGGTAATTATTCGTTCTCCAGCAATACGTTAGTCAATGGCCAGTCATTTAATTCATCAATGGAAAGCTACTTGCAGTCGGATTACGGCAAGTTCAAGCAGCTTTTTGGTTCGGAGTTGGCTGAGATCCCTGCGAAACCCATGAAAGATTACTCTACCAGGTTCATTTACATCGATCCGAATACCCATGTAGCCTCATTCCGTGACGATTGGGCCATTCTGGATTCAATAAATCGGGCTTATCAGCAGGCGATTAACTATTATGACCCACGAAATCACGGGAAATTAGAAGGAGACCCTGAACGTGACCCTAGCAACAATACAGAGGCCGCACAAGCAGCAAATACATTGCGAGAATGGAACGATTTGCTGTTTGATGGTCGGATTCAACTTTCTGATGTCCCGAAAGTTAGTTCAACTGCAAACTGAATTCAGTCCATCGGGCGCGCCCGATGGACTTTTTGGTGACTTTTTTTGCAGTTAGTGAACGTTTATAGAGGCTATGCTGTGATCAACAAATTTTATAGGAGGGACAGTATGGCTTCGATCATTGGCTACATTGATCCAGGTGAAATGTGTGTTGGCATTGGTGGTGATATGGCTTATACTGAATGGGTTTGTAACCCAGGCAGTTCAGCAATCCCTGTCTACGATACAGAGATATACCCCAATAACTTCCAGGTTGCTTTTTACCACACGTCATTTCCGACATACGGCTGGATTGATGGATCAAAGGTATCCGGTGTAAGGAACTATCCGAATTACCGGGATACCATTGATGGGTACACTAATTGTCCGGTGTACGCAATTCGTCACACCACGAATCTATACGACTCTAGCGGAACAAAAGTTGGTTCAATTCCCGCCGGATACCACGTTGCCCTCCTTCCGGGAAATACGATGGATCGCGGTTTGAGCAATGTAGGTTATATGTCCATTGACTTCTACAATCTTGGCTCTGGTTGGGTGAGAGCAGACACGTTTATTGACTCCCAGGCCGCAACCTACGGACTCGGCCCGAACGCCGTCCTCGATTATGGACTGAATTAACCACATGCCGTCCTTAGGGGCGGTTTTTTCATGCGCACCACGCCGAGTTTTTTTAGACTTTCTTGGCACTTTCGACATCCACAATAGGCGCATAATCAAGGCACATAAAACACGAAAGGGTGGATGTGTAATGGCAACACACTGAACACGAAGCGCTTACGTGGTGTCTTTGCTCTCTTTAGGTTAGTTAATTCGTTTCAAAAGGGAGATGTTTTCATGTCATATACAGTTGTCGGAACGCTCAACCCTGGTGAAGCGTTTGTGAACTACACGACTAACAAGTGGTCCGTGCATCCCGGAAGCACTACTGTCAACGTCTATGATTCGCCGCAAATTTTTAAGGACAACGGAATCTCGTATGTGTACGTGGGTATCCTCCACAATGGCACGTTCCCTGTGAATGGATACATCGCTGCGACGGATTCATTGGCTGCGATTGATTACTGTTTTTACACGATAGATTTTGTAGGCTCACAGTTCCCCACACAAACGTACTATGTTTTTCAAACCCAAAAGGCCCTGGATGTGTTCGATCAGGCGGGGAACTATAAGTGGACGATGCAGTCCGGAACGTACTTCGCCACACCCACAGGAGCGCCTGGGGACACGTACAAATACCTGATGATTGCATACGCATACCTTGAGGACAATAAATGGTGGTCGCTGATAGACCCTCCTGGAACGTATGGGTTCATTGACACGGGGGTCAGGCAAGGATCTTCGTGCACCGCCTGGGGAATCAAACTGAATCGGACGTGTTAAAAGCGAAGGCCCCGTCCTTTATTGGATGGGGCCTTCGCTTAATTGTACGTTTTTGTTCCTTTGATCAGGGAGTCAATGACTTGCCAACTCACGATATCATCTTTCGGCAGAAAATTGGGACCGTTAATTATCCCTGAATCAATCCGGTACAACAGGCCGTCTTTTATGAAGCAATATGCGTGACCGTTACTGTCCCATTGAATGATCTGGATCGTCGTTCCGTCAAACGTGGTCTTGTGATAGTTCACAACATGGAATAAAGTAGGACTTTTGATGTACACAGTGCTAATTAAAATCTCGCCGCCATTTGAATTCGTCATTTTTTCAGTGAGGCGTTGGTCGCTTTCGCTGTATTTTTCCAACTGGATGGAATCCAATTTGTACCCTTTCGGAATGTAGGGGACTTTTACTTTGAATTTGGCCTGTTTAATGGCATCCATCCCATTCAAGAGAACTGGATCGCGAGGGGGAGTTTCCGAATCAGACGTTGATGACACGGGAACCGCAACATAATCCGTCGGCGGAGTGACATGTGGCTCAGGTACAGTAGGTATTTGGCCAATGCTGTTTGACGCATTGGAACCCGTATTTTGAGTAGCAGCCACAACGATTTTCTGATCAGCATTTGTGTGATGTGGAGCGAGTAGGACCGCGCCGGTGCAGACGGCGACTGCAGCGGCCGCTACTCCAACGGACGTAAGGATGGTTCGCCATCGAACGACGTTGCCTTCTGGTTGCATCTTGGACACCTCCTTAGGTTTACAATTATCAGACGCGCAACAACGTCAAAATGTTTCACTGTTTGGACGTGTTTCTCGCTATACGTGCTTCCCTGCGTGCTTCCGCAATCTCTCGTCGGATGTCTTCAATCCAAATCCCTGCTGGCTTCCTTTTGACGTCCATTTGGTACCCGTAACGCCTCATGGCATTGATACGTTTGAAATTTCGCATGGCCTCTTTCAGCAGTTCGATGCGTTGTTTCAAGTCATCTGTCTCTTGCGCGCTCGTGTACTTCTCAATGGCAACGGAGGCCCTTTGATTCATCTCCTCGCGAACCCGATAGTCACACACATCGCACAGTTTATGTCGAGGCATCCTCTGCCGGAAGCACCGAGCACAGCGATTTGATGATTTTCGTTTCCTGCGGCCGCTGGACGAGATCCAAAATGGTCCGATTCGAATCCCGATTCCCATCATGATCACCTCTTATGCCTTCACCCCTACTTGACGCGCGACTCCGTGGAAATGTTTCAAGTCGTCTCGGTTGCTATCGTATTTTTCAAATGGTACTAGGAGCGTGTCCGAGTAATCGACCGAAGGGCACGCTCCTGGGTGTCTTGTGGTAATGGTGAATGTTGGCGCCGACTGGGTTCGCGGCTCTTGTCCTGTATGTCCTATGTCCGCCACATCGGAGTTACACGGTGGCCGGCTTGGACCGTCCATACCGGAATATCTTCAGGAGGTTGTGGCACATCGCTACCAAGGACCATTCCCCTCGCACCTTAGCCAGCCCACGCAAGGAGAAGCGAACAAACCCCATGCACGCCTTGATGTGGCCGTACACAGGCTCCACGATGACCTTCCGCTTGGCGTATATCGCCCGCCCTCGTTTGGTCATCAGCTTCCGTGCCATCCG
>NZ_AUCA01000048.1 GCF_000429525.1 Alicyclobacillus contaminans DSM 17975
TGGACACCCTTGCTCTTGGCTAACGGTAGGTGTGTCGCCAACCCCCGTTCGGGACTTTCACCCTATAGGGACCGCCCATGCCGGGCGTACCAAAAAAGGACGCCTGACTCGGCGTCCTTCGAGGTGGTGCAAACAAAACGGATTCCTCCGCTGTTCATATGCGGCTAGAGCGTCCCCGTTTCCAACTGCGTCACGTCGTGCATGGCTTCTTCGACAGCGACCAGAGATCCGTCTTCGGCCACTTCGTACACGCGAACATCGTTGCCGGATACGTTGAACTCCATGAAGCAGTTCCAGCAGTAGAATTGATTTGCCCCAATCTTGCCGATATCCCGGCAGTTGCAGTGCGGACAACGCATAGACAAAATCTCCTTTGTTTGGTGTCCATCGCCGCCATAAGTGGAATCTCCACCCACAAATGGCAGACGATATTAGCCTGTCCACTCCCATCCCGGGCTAAACCCGAGGTTTTCCAGCAGCGCAGAGAAAACCAACTGCTCTTTAAATATTCTATCACTAAAATAATTGGAATGAAAGCCGCGTTGGGCGTGGTGCCGAGAGTAATCATAGCGCCGTGCGAGACGGTCTGCAATGAAATTTTTTCCACGCACCACCAATTCCCTGCCATATCCATTCGGTCTGAATGTCATCATTCTGCTGCAGAAGGCGCGAAACCCCTCGTGGATACCGGCGACCTCCCCGACGCAGGTCAGCGGCGCAGCGCGTTCACCGCTTCCTCAATGTGCTGCACCGCGGTTCGCACATCCGATTCCGAGGTGAAATCGGAGAAACTGAAGCGGAGCGATTCGTGCACCCGAGATACTTCGTAACCCATCGCCTGCAGCACGTGACTCGGTTCGAGCGATCCCGCCGTGCACGCGGAGCCCGCAGACGCCGCGACACCAGCCAGGTCCAGGCGCATCAAGAGGCGGTCGTTGCGCACGCCCGGGAACCACACATTGAGGATGGCCGGCACACTCGGCTCTCCGCCGTTTCGTTCCACCGGCACGCGGGCCGACAGCATATCCCAGAAGACATCGCGAATTTGCCGGACGTGGCGCTGGTGGTCATCCCAGTGCTGGCGCAGCCGTTCTGCGGCGGCGCCAAATCCGACGATACCGGCCACGTTCTCCGTCCCGGCGCGCCGCTCGCGCTCTTGGGTCCCACCGTGCAGCACCGGCCGCCACGGCGTGCCGCGGCGTATGTAGAGTGCGCCCACTCCCTTGGGACCGTGCACTTTGTGTGCTGAAAAGCTCGCCAGGTCCACCTGACGTTGGTCCAACTGCAGACGAAGGGTGCCGAGCGCTTGAACCATGTCCGAATGCACCAGCACCGCTGCGTCCCGCGCCTTCACGGCAGCGGCGATTTCGTCCACCGGAAGAATGACGCCGGTCTCATTGTTCACCGACATCACGGAGACCAGCAGCGTATCCGCCGTGACGGCGGAAGCCACATCGTCCGGGTGAATCCGGCCATCCTCCCGAGGCGCCACGTACGTCACCGAATATCCCAGTGATTCGAGAAAGGCACACGTGTGCAGCACCGCATGGTGCTCCAACGCGGTCGTGACGACGTGCCGTCTGCCCGTCCCCGCCAACAGGGTTCCGTAGAGCGCCGCATGAATCGACTCGGTGCCGCCGCTCGTGAACACCAACTCCTGCGGATGGGCGCCAATCAACAGCGCCACGCGCTCCCGCGCCGTCTGCAGCGCTGCCTTCGCCTCCCTCCCCAACGCGTGGATGCTGGACGCATTTCCGTACCCGTTCGTCAAATAGGGCATCATCGCGTCGAGAACGTCCGGATGCACGGCCGTGGTCGCCGCGTTGTCGAGGTAGATCATCGTCATCACCGCTTTTCATCGACTTCAGATGTAGTACATCACCATATCTCCGCCCTGGTTCTTCATATCGACCAGGTCCTGCAGCGTCAGGGATTCCAGGACGTTCACAATCGCGTCGCGCAGGCGCCGCCACAGTTCGTCCAGACCATCGTCCAAGTCTTCATCCACAATGGTCACCGGCCCCTCGAGCGTGAAGATGATGTCCGAAACGCGGATATCCGTCGTGGCTTTTGCCAGGACATAACCACCGTACGCGCCGCGAATGCTGCGCACAAACCCCGCGTTGCGCAGCGGCGCAATCAGCTGTTCCAAATAATGTTCGGACAGGCCCTGCCTGTCCGCGATGGACTTGAGCGACACGGGCGATCCGGCCTCGTTCATCGCTAGATCCACCAACAACATTAATCCATAGCGCCCTTTGGTAGAAATCTTCAACGTTCAACGTCCTTTCTCAGCAATTGCGTGACCGGATGAACCCCTCGCCAGCCACGCGGGTCGCTGCACCCGTTCGTGGGGCTTGGGTTCGTAGTACGCTCTGCGTTCCACGCCGACTGGCCAATAGCTCTGGCCCTTCGCCAGCTCCGGGTCATCGTGCGGGTAGATATATCCGACTCCGCTGCCCAGCTCGGCGGCTCCAGCGTAGCCGGTGCCGCGCAGGTGCGGTGGTACTTGCAGCGGAAGTCCTCCCTGCACATCCGACAGGGCCCGGTTGATGGCGTTGTAGGCCGCATTCGACTTGGGCGCGCAGGCCAGGTAGGTGGTCGCCTGGGCCAGCACGATGCGCGCCTCCGGCATGCCGATGAACTGCACCGCCTGGAGTGCCGCCACCGCCATCGGCAACCCGGCCGGATCGGCGTTACCGATGTCCTCGGACGCCAGAATCACCAGACGCCGCGCAATGAAGCGCGGGTCTTCCCCAGCCTCCAGCATCTTGGCCAACCAGAGAATGGCCGCGTCCGGATCGGATCCGCGCACCGATTTGATGAACGCCGAAATCGTGTCGTAGTGTTCATCGCCAGTGGTGTCGTACAACACCGCCCGCCCCTGCAGCGCAGCGCGCACGTGCTCCGGCGTGACGCGCGCGCGGCCGTCCGGTCCCACCGGTGCCGTCAAGACGGCCATCTCGAGGCTGTTCAACGCCCGGCGCGCATCTCCTCCAGACGCCTGCACCAGCAACTGCAACGCGGCGTCCTCCACCTCTGGCCGCGCCGCGCCAAGTCCTTTGCTTTCGTCCTGCAGCGCGCGCCGCAGAAGGTGTTCGATGTCCGAGGGCTGAAGCGGATCGAGACGGTACACGGATGACCTGGAAACCAGCGCCGGGTTGACCTGAAAGTACGGATTTTCTGTCGTCGCGCCAATCAGCACCAGCGTCCCCTGCTCCACGTACGGCAGCAGGGCATCCTGCTGGGTCTTGTTGAAACGGTGAATTTCGTCAATGAACAACACCGTTTTCCGACCGTACATCGATTTCTCGTCGCTGGCTCGCTGCACGACCTGGCGAATGTCCGCAATCCCGGCAGTCACCGCGTTGAGGGTCTCGAAGCGAGCTTTGGTCACCTGGGCAATCACGTGCGCCAAGCTCGTCTTCCCGGTGCCCGGCGGCCCGTACAGGATGACGGACATCAGCAGGTCGCGTTCAATCGCGCTGCGCAGCGGTGTGCCCGGACCAACCACGGACTGCTGCCCCACCAAATCGTCCAGCGTCTCCGGCCGCATCCGGTGTGCGAGTGGAGCTTCCTGGGCCTGTTCCGCCTCTGCGGCAAAGTCGAACAAATCCACCGTTACGCACCCCCCAGTACCGTTCGCGTCACCGTGTCGCTGCCATGGTCAATCCATATGGACATGCCCGTTCCCCATTTCCCAGTATTGTGGTCGACTTTTATTATATCAAGCTTTGCCGAAACCCGCGTTTTCAACCATGCCTCGAGCACCTGAACGCCCGATGCCGAAGGCACGCAAAAACAGCGGTCCCCCGAGGAACCGCTGTGAATGATTTCCGAGTGCCCCCGCACCTGCCGTGAAACCCACCGTTTTGAACCTGCTCTCGCAGGTGGGTGCCCTGCTCGGCCTGTTCGCAAGTCCACGATTCTTCGCCGCGCGGGCGACGAATGAGGCATGTGCTCACGGTCGAGACGTCCGAGCTCCCTTTGTATCGGGTGTTGGCTCAAAACACATTAGGTTTACACCAACAGCGCAGGGAAATCACGCATCATCTGTGGTCTTATGGTACCACCGGCGCCGGTGGTGATGCAAGTTCAAACCAATGGAGCGGATGGCTCCGTTTTCCGCAGGATCAGATGCAACGTGTCCAACTGTTCCTGCGTGACCGGCGCCGGCGCGTCCATCAACAGATCCGTGCCGCTCGATGTCTTCGGAAACGCGATGCAGTCGCGCAGGGACTTGCCATTCCCCATAATCATGACCAACCGGTCAATCCCAAAGGCAATCCCGCCGTGCGGCGGCGTGCCGTATTCAAACGCGTCAAGCAGGTATCCGAACTGTTCGTATGCCTGCTCGCGACTGAAGCCAAGCACCGAAAACATTTTTTCCTGAACGTCGCGTTGATAAATGCGCATGCTGCCGCCGCCGAGTTCGAAACCGTTGAGCACCAAATCGTACGCCTGCGCCCGGACCGCGCCGGGATTGCTGTCCAACAACGGCAGATCCTCCACGCGCGGCATGGTGAACGGATGATGTTCCGCCACAAACCGCCCCTGCTCTTCATCGTAGGAGAGCAACGGAAAATCGGTGATCCAGACAAACTCAAACGTTCCTTCCGGAATCAGGTCGAGCGCTCTGGCCAACTGTTGCCGCAGCGCCCCGAGTGCCGCGTTCACCGTTTTCCGGTCGGCCGCCGCAATCAGCACCAGGTCCCCATCGTTCGCACCGGCGCTTGCCGCCAGAGCCCGCAGTTGTTCCGACGTGAAAAATTTGGCGATGGACGACTTGCACTCATCGCCCTGGACCGCAATGCTCGCCAAGCCCTTCAGGCCGTACGGCTGTACAAACTGCACCAGTTCATCCACCTGTTTGCGCGAGTAGCCGGCGCATCCCGGCGCGCAGATGGCTTTCACCACGCCGCCGTTCGCAAGCGCTTCGCGAAAGACGCGAAACTCCGTTTCGGCCACCTCGCCACTCACGTCCACGAGCGGCAGGCCGTATCGCAAATCCGGCTTGTCGCTGCCGTAGCGCTCCATCGCCTCTCGGTACGGCATGCGGCGGAACGGCGTGGGAATATCCACCCCGAGCACCTCGCGGAAGGCCAACTGCATCATCTCTTCCATCATGGCCTGAAACTCGGGCAGCGGAATGAACGACTGTTCGATGTCCAACTGCGTGAATTCAGGCTGCCGATCCGCCCGTAAATCCTCGTCCCGAAAACAACGCGCGAACTGGAAGTACCGTTCCACCCCGGACACCATCAGCAACTGCTTGAAGAGCTGCGGAGACTGCGGCAGCGCGTAAAACTCTCCGGGGTGAACCCGGCTCGGCACCAGGTAGTCCCGCGCCCCTTCCGGGGTACTGCGCGTCAACACGGGGGTTTCCACTTCCAAAAAACCATGCTTGTCCAGGTAATCCCTGAACACTTTGCCCACCTGGTGCCGAATTTGCAGCATGCGCTGCATCGATGGGCGGCGCAGGTCCAGGTAGCGGTACTTCAACCGCAGCGGCTCCTCCACGTCCAGGTTGTCCTGGATGAAAAACGGCGGTGTCTTCGCCGCGTTCAAAATCTCCAATCCTGCAACCACCACCTCAATCCGGCCGGTGGCAATCTTCGGATTGACCGCCGCAGGATCGCGAGGTTCCACGGTGCCGCTCACCGTGATCACGTATTCGTTGCGCAAAGATCCCGCCAGGTTCAACACATCCGCCGGCGTTCCGCGCTCCGCATCAAACACCAACTGCACAATCCCGCTCCGATCCCGCAGGTCAATAAACACCAGCGATCCCAGATCCCGCCGTCGATGAACCCATCCGGACAACGTCACGGCGGTGTGCGCAGCCAGGTCCGCCGTTTCAGCCACCACATGCGTCCGGTACTGCTTCACCTTCATCATCACACCCTTGTCGATAAATAGGAAACCAGTTGGTCCTGCGCAACCGCCACCTGCTCGCCGGTTGTCAGGTCCTTGACGGAAACGGTGCCCGCGGCCACTTCGTTCTCGCCGAGCACCAGCACAAACCGCGCGCCGAGTCGGTCGGCGGCTTTGAACTGGGCCTTCAACCCCTTGTTCTGATAATCTCGATCCGCCGAAATGCCCGCCTCCCGCACCTGCTGCAACAACCGTGCGGCGGTCGTGGCTGCGGTGTCGTCCGCCACCGCGATGTACACCGCCAGCGCCGACTTCTGCGCCGGATGGATACCCTGTTCCTGAAGCACCAACAAGGCGCGTTCCAATCCACCGGCGAAGCCAACCCCCGGCGTCTCCGGTCCTCCCACTTCAGCCACGAGTCCGTTATACCGCCCGCCACCGGCAACCGTGCTGTAACCGGGCACGATGAACTCCCAAGCCGTGCGGGTGTAGTAATCGAGCCCGCGCACCAACCGCGGATTGACGGTGTAGGAAACGCCCGTTTCCTGCAGCAGGCGCTTGACCGCGTCAAAGTGTTCGGCGCACGCATCGCACAGGCAATCGAGCACGGTGGGCGCGTTCACCTCCCGCAACAATGCCTGGCAGCTCTCGTTCTTGCAGTCGAAAATCCGCAGCGGATTTCGTTCCAAGCGGCTCTGACAATCCGCGCACAACCGATCCGCCACCGGACGCAGCGCCGCCACCATGGCTTCCCGGTGACGCGGGCGGCACTCGGCACAGCCGACGCTGTTCATTTCCAGCTGTACCCGGCCCAGTCCCAGGCGTTCCAGGAACGTCGCACCGAGGGCAATCACTTCGGCGTCCACGTCCGGCGCTTCCGACCCGAGCACTTCCACGCCGTACTGGTGAAATTGCCGCCACCGGCCCTTCTGCGGCTTCTCATAGCGAAACATTGGACCAATGTAAAACAGTTTGGTCAGATCTGGATTTCCATACAGTTTGTTTTCCACAAACGCCCGCACCACGCCGGCGGTCCCTTCCGGCCGCAGCGTCAAGCTTCGTTCGCCGTGGTCTTCGAAAGTGTACATCTCCTTTTCCACAATGTCGGTGGTTTCACCGACGCCGCGGGCGAACAATTCCGTGTGTTCAAAGATGGGCGTCCGAATTTCCTGATAGTGATAGGTCCGGCAAACCTCCCGAAATGTGTCCTCCAATCGGCGCCAGGACTCAACTTCTCCCGGCAACAGATCCGCGGTTCCCCGCGGCCGCTGTGTCAACATGACAAACACCTCCCTTTCCCGTTCCTGAACGCCAGCGTCACGCTGCGCACCACAACAAAAACGCCCTTCGACCGGCCGTCCTGTGACGGCAGGGACGAAAGGGCGTGGTTCCGCGGTGCCACCCTGCATTGAACGGCTCCAGGGCCGTTCCACTCGATGCGCGTAACGTGCGCCGGACGCCATACGCTTTGGAACCAAACTGCCGCTGGTTCGGTTGCGCAGGTTCTTCGAGGTGTCTTTCCCAACCGGTCGGTGAACCTGCTTCCAGCCAAAGGCAGGTCTCTCTGGACACCGCGTTGCGGCGGTACTTTTCCTCATCATCGAATCCCGTATGGAGTATATAACTTGGAGTATACTGAGCGGCCCAGCCTCTGTCAAACCGTTCGGCGGCGCAGCCCTCGTGCGCCGGACGCGTTCGGCGATCCGTCAGACGCACCGGATGAGCGAACGCTCCATCCACCGTTGCGGCGACTCTCGGCCGGGTTCATATTCCAACAGCCCGTCCCCGTCCCACTGCAAACACCACGTGCGTTGGACCGGAGCTCCGCTGCCGCCTTCTCTGCCCTCCATGTGAACGTGCGCACTGCAGGCCTGCACCGATTCCATCCTCATGTGATGCGCATCCTCCCAAGCCCGATTGAATCCCTGCATAGTGTACCGACCCGGGCCCGCAATCATACCGTCCCCTGTTTCCGAGTTGTGGTACCATGAGGACCGACAACAACGCAAGGAGGATTTCAATATGGACTGGACGCAATCCGCGCTTTGGCACCAACGGGCCGAGGCGGTCATTCTGGGCGGAGTGAACAGCCCGTCGCGGTCTTTCAAATCGGTGGGCGGCGGGACGCCCATTGTGATGGCAAAAGGACAGGGCAGCCGATTCATCGACGTGGACGGGAATGAATACATCGACTATCTCGGGGCCTATGGACCGCTGGTCCTGGGCCACGCCCACCCGGAAGTGATGGCCGCCCTGTGCGAGGCCACGCGCGACGGCATTCTTTACGGGACGCCCACGCGCTGGGAGGTGGAGTTTGCCGAGGTGCTGCGCGCCGCCGTACCGGATTTGGAGCGCATTCGATTTGTGAATTCCGGCACCGAGGCGGTCATGACCACCATCCGTGTGGCGCGCGGTGCGACCGGCCGAAACAAACTGATTAAGTTTGCGGGATGCTATCACGGCCATTCCGATCCGATGCTGGTGGCGGCCGGATCTGGCCCATCCTCCATCGGCGTTCCGGACAGCGCCGGCGTCACGCAGGCCATCGCGTCCGAGGTCATCACGATTCCGTTCAACGACCTCGCCGCGCTCGAAGCTGCGCTCGACGTGCACGGACCGGATGTGGCGGCGGTGCTGGTGGAACCCATTGTGGGGAACTTCGGCATTGTGGCCCCGGCCGACGATGACTATCTGCAGGGCGTCATCGACCTGGCGCACCGGCACGGGGCATTGGTGATCTTTGACGAAGTGATCACGGCGTTCCGCTTTCACTATGGGACCGCCGCGCAGCTGTACAATGTTCATCCTGACCTGTACGCGTTGGGAAAAATCATTGGCGGGGGATTGCCGATTGGAGCATACGGCGGGCGCAGAGACATCATGGAATCCGTAGCGCCGCTCGGCCCCGTATATCAGGCTGGCACCATGGCGGGCAACCCTGCGTCCATGCGCACCGGATTGGCCTGCCTCCAGGTACTGCGGGAAGAAGGGCTGTACGAGCGAATGGCGAAACTCGGGGCGGCACTGGAAGCCGGCATTCAGGAGGCCGCCGCAGCGTTCGGCCAAACCATCCGCATCAACCGCGTGGGCGGGGCTTTCACGGTCTATTTCACGGATCGCACCGTGCGCAACTACGACGACGCACAAGCATCGGACAGCGCCCAATTTGCGCGCCTGTTCCATGAATTATTGAAGCGAGGGGTATTTATCGCACCTTCGAAATACGAAGCGTGGTTTGTCTCCGCTGCACACACGGAGGAAGATGTGGAGCAGACATTGGCTGCCGTACGCAGCAGCTTCGCCGCAATGGCTGAAAACTGAACACAAAGCAACACCGGGTTGGCCGCTTAAAACCGCAGCACAACCCGGTGCCTTTTCGTCCATCACCGACTGTTGCGACAGCGCGTCGGTCAGCGCCCGTCATCAACAACGCCGTTCACAGGACGTCCGCCAACTGACTGACCAAGTCGCTCTTCGAACGATAACCAACCAATTGCTTCACGACCTGCCCGTTCTTGAACACAAGCAGCGTCGGAATGCTCATGATGCCGTACTGCTGAGCCGTGGCCGGGTTCTGGTCGACATCCAGCTTACCCACTTCCAGCTTGCCCGCATATTCCTCGGAGACCTCTTCAATCACGGGCGCCATCATTTTACAGGGGCCGCACCAGGTTGCCCAGAAATCCACCAGGACCGGTTTATCGGACGAAAGGAATTCGGAAAATGTGGCATCCGTTACCTCTTTGGCCATGTTTCTCTCCTCCTCACAGTAGCCCCGGACTCGGGGCGACAAGATGGGCGCGACTGCATCCAAAGGTTTCGATGAGTGCGCGCATGGTTTATTGTATCATACCCAATGCCGCTCGCAATGGTCGGCCGACCCACCGCCATGTCAGATACTGATGGAACTCGTCGCTGGGCTCGTTGCCACTCAGAATCTGGACCATCATGGAGACACCCTCATTCAATCCTCATCCAACGTGGCGCACCCGCAATCCGCGCCGCAACAACCAGACGAAACTCAAGCACAGCACCGCATAGGCAATCCAGTGCCAGTGCTGCAGGGGATATCGCGCAGCCACCGTTTGCAGAGGCAGCACCCAGTACATCATGGAGGCCGCGAGCAATACCCCCGGGTGTAGACGACCGCGGCGGCGGTAGATGCCGAACAACAGCATCCCTGCGGCCAGTGTCAGCGCACCGGTGGTCAGTGCCTCCGCGTTGAACCTCCACTTCGTCAGCGCGATGCCCAACGCCGGTACCAGCGTGCTTTGGAAGACCATCGCCCCTGTGATGTTGCCAATCGCCAGCGCATCCTTTCCCTGGCGGATCCAAACGACGCTGTTCAGGGTCTCCGGCAGTTCGGTTGCCAGCGGAATCAGAATGGCGGACAGCACAAACGGCGGCATCCCCCAACCCGCGGCCAACCGCTCCACCGACTTGGCGAGCAATTGCGCTCCGCCGACAATGGCGGTCAACGACAGGGTCAGTTGCAGCAACACCGCGCCCACGCGGGGACGATTGGCCTTGCCCCACTGCATGTACAGCATGTGAATGGATTGAGACCCCACCTGATCCGATGTGTCGCGGATGGTAAAGAACAGAAAGGCACCGTATATCCCAATCAACAAAAGGGAAGCCACGTAGTGACTGTCCTCGTCCGGAATGCACCCGGCCAAGAAACTCACCGCGTAGGCCACCAAAAAGAACATCATATCCCTGCGGTACCGCAGCGGATGCAGATGCAGCGTGTATTCATGGGCTTGGCCGCGTCGGAAGAGCCACAGGGCCACCGCCACAATGGCGGACCCGAGCGTCACCAGCAGGAAGGGGGCTCCAAGAATGCCACCAATCCCAACTTCCTCCGCCACCGCGGCCCCGTGTCCAAACAGAATGGCGGCGACAGGTACCGCCGTTTCCGGGAGTGCCGTCCCAAGGGCCGCCAGGATGCTTCCCACCGTTCCTTCTCCGAGTCCGAACAGGCGTCCCAGCCATTCCACACCATTGGTGAACAACTCTGCACCAAACAGAATCATGGCCAGGGACAACACGATTGTCGCCGCAGTTCCCACAGGTCTCCCTCCCCGGTGGACAACACCCTTCTACAGAAGTACGCAGCACGGCCGGCGGATATGAATTGCAATCCAGCACGCCGCCGCGCTGCAGAGGGGAGACTCGGGACAGGTCAGGAAAGCGGAGCCGTGACCTGGGAAGGCAACAAGTCCTGCATGAGAGTCCGAACGTCTGCCGACTTTTCGAGAAACAGGGCAAACCACACGTCGTCATGTCCAGTGAAAAACCATACCTTTCCTTCCTCACCAACCATGGACGACTCGGTCACCTGGCTCAACCCCACCTCAGATCGGAGGCGTTCCATGGTCTCCCGATGCGCCCGAAGCGCGTCGGTCAGGTCGCTGTCGTACCGATGATCCGAGGCGCCGACCTGTCCTTGGTGAAAGGCCACCCATCCTAAGACGCCTTGGCTCTCCTGCAACCGCTCCATGACAGACTGCCACGCCGGCAAATGAAACGGATGATCCGCACCCTGTCGCAGGTAAAACGACGGCCGAGCCGAACCGAACACCGTCTCCCGAGCATCCACGTATACCTCCGGCGAGGAGGATACCGCGTCGGAGTGGACTTTCTCGGATGACGCGCTGGCCTCCGCCACAGCTTCGACCGAGACGTCCGCGGCGGAAGGATGCGGCGGCATCCCCGCATCCGGCGCCGGCTCCGCCCCCTCCGACGTGTGTCGCAGCGCCTCCGCCGCGTGATCCTGCCGCATTTGACGCAGCAATTTCACGTTGATGGCCACCCAAGCCACAATCAGTATGATGATCACTGCCAAACAGCCGAGAACCGCAGAATTTCCGGACAAGCTCATCCCTCCGCATCCACCGTCTTGATTTTGACCAGAGGTCACTGATAATTTCGCTCGTCGGTTCGGACGATGCCTGGAACCAGTCGAAACGATTGCGGACGCAGGCGCCAGACGCTGACGAGAAACAGAATGCCGCACATTGCCGTGTATACGCCGACAAACCGCAGCCAACCATTGCGCTCAGCCAGACCAGGATTTTCAATGGCTGCAAGAATCCACAGGGGATTTAGGCTGAGCAGCACCTTGCCCCAATGAGACAGGAAGTAGTCCATTGGAAAGCGCGCCGCAATCCACTGCAGACCGTATCCCAGACCACCGGTGATGAGCACCATCCAGGTAACCGTGGTGTAGGAGAGAATGGTGCTCCATCCGGATCGCAAAGAGATGGTTGACCACATGACACTCAGCGCAGCAATGAGAGCAACGGTGAACAATTGGAAGGCGAACACGGCCATGACTTCCTCAGGGACCGCGCCGCCGAACAAGAAGACCAAACTGTACAGCGGGAGCGTGACCACCAGCAGCAGGGCCAGCAGCGCCGAGGAAGACAGGATCTTCCCAATCAGAATGCCCGCCGGGGAGAGGGGAGTGGTCAACAGGACAGCCAACGTCCGCCGCTCCCGCTCACCGCTGATGGCGCCCGCCGCGAAAGCCGGGGTCAGGAAGGCGACAATCACGGTTTGCAACAGACTGAGCGTGACAAACACCTGTTCACTGCGCGCCGGAAGAAACATCGACAGCTGTCCCTGGACGTTTTCGTACAGCAGAAAGAACGTCAGCAGTGCCATGGCTGTGAAGTAGCCCGTGACCACCACCGGTGCTCTGAGGGTTCGCATTCGCTGCCGAAACTCCTTGCGCAACAACGGATTCCGAATCACTGTGAATTCACCGGCCCTTCTGTCAAACGGAGGAACAGCTCTTCAATATCGGTGGCCTGTTCCACAAACTGATACACCTGAACGCCCTCCGCCAACAACCGCTGCAACAATTCTCCCTGCTGAGGCAAGCTGCCCGCGAAAACCAGTTCCACGCCATCCGGGCGATACCGCACTTCGCGAACCTGGCAAGCCCCTGCCAGCGCCCGCTCCCACACGGCGTATGGCGCCTGCCCCTGAATTCGCAGCGTCCGGTATGCGGAAGAGTGGTTCAGCAACACAGGAACCGCCGCCACGGCGGCAAGTTGACCCGCGCGAAGAATTGCAATTTCGTCGCAGATCTCGCAGAGTTCGTGCAGGATGTGTGAGCTCATGACAATAGTCTTCCCCAGCGTTCTCAGGCGCGACAGTACACTGCGCATTTCGATGCGCGAGCGCGGATCGAGACCGGAAGCTGGTTCGTCCAGAATGAGCACCGGCGGATCGTGAATCAGACACCGCGCAATTTCCAGGCGCTGCTGCATCCCGCGAGAGAGCGCGTTGACGTACGTCTCGCGCTTGTCTTCCAGACCTACCCAGGCCAGGTACTCCCTCGCCCGCTGCACCGCCAGATGCTTTGGGACGCGGTAGCAGTCGGCGTAGAATTGCAGGTATTCCTCCGCCGTGATGTCGTCGTACACACCGAATGCGTCCGGCATATAGCCGATAGATCGACGCACCTCGGTCGACTGTTCCGTGATGTCGTAGCCATTCACGTAGGCGCGCCCCGACGTGGGGGACGTCAGCGTGGCAAACATCGACAGCGTTGTGGTTTTGCCCGCGCCATTCTCCCCGACAATCCCAAATACGGTGCCTCGGCGAATCTGCAGGTTCAGGTGGTCCACCGCAGTAAACTTCCCGTATCGCTTGCACAGGTTTTGGGTTTCAATCACTGTCGGGTCACCTCCGTCTTGCCAATGGTGGTCACGGTGGTGAATTGGCGCACGAGGACCAGCGTTTGATCCTCCACCACGGCTTGTCCCGTCACGACCTCGGGCAACGCCGGCGTCGGGCTGTTGGTCGTGGCAACCACCAGCGCCCGGTTGTCGTTCACCGCATCCGGGGCATCGTCAAGCAAATTCTCGCGCGCTGCCACGGTGGCAAGCGGACGGCCGATGCCGTGGCCAAAGTCGTGGTTGTACGCGCTGTAGGCGGACAGGTTCCCACTGTCCGACACCGTCTGTCCACTCAAGGCGGCCGGTAGATTCATGGCACCGCCCGCTGGAATGTCTCCGATTTGATACATCCGTCCGGCCCAGAACACGGCCACATCCTGCAGCGCGTACCCGGTGTGGTTGATGATTCTTCCCGTCAACGTCGTCTGCGATGCCCACAGTTGCACGGTCAGACTGCCCGCATCCTGCACCGCGCCGGCAGCGTACACATAGCGCATGCCCCAGCGGCCCACGTCGTCAAAGGAAACCGTGGTGCCACTGCGGAACAGCGTGGAGGCGTAGCCCAACTCGCGAACATTGTGCTGTTCCATCGGCAGCGCCAACAGCGGTTCATTCATCATAGCAAAGCCTGACGTCTCTGACGGAGACATGAACGCTCGGATTCCGTACGCTTCGGCGGTCCCGTTACCCACCAGGTCGAGCACCCCGACGCCTTCCGTCAAGACGCCCGCCGGCCGCTGGTTGGCACCAAACAGATAGATGCCTACAGTCGTCACGACACTGACCGCGGGCAGAAGGAACCAGGCCAGTGGTTCCGACTTCCAGCGGCGCAACAGAAAAAACAACAGCGGACCGACGACCAGCGCATACAGGGCAAACACGGTCGCCCAAAATCCCAACGACGGTATCTGCAAGGGAGACAAGGCATCACTGGCAGATACAAGCTGCAATGTGCTGTCCTGGGAAAGCAGATGAGGCAGCGCTCCAGATCCACCCGCTTCCCCCTGTTGAATCAACTTCGTCCACAGGGCCGCGTTGTTGGGCCAGCCAAGCAGGCTTGGCTGCGCCGGTGAAAAGGCGGTCTGAACCACCGTGCCTCGTCCCACCGGCAACGCCGCAATGTAGGGAGTGGCGGTGCTGCCGGCCCACACATCGGCGTTTGGCAGGACGCCTTTCCCTTCCACCTGAAAGTCTTCCGGCGGCGTGACCGATCCGGACAGAAACGCCGCCAACTGCGCGCCTTTCCCGGCCGTCGCAGGCCCCGGTTGAATCGGCAACACTTGGTCCCAGTCGGGCACCCGCCCGGTCCCGGTGACAATCAGCAGGCCCCCCAACTGAATCCAGGTCAACAGCGCCTTGCGCTGCGCCGACGTTAAATCGTCCGCCAACGTGTCCGGCGTTGCCGCCACGGCGGTCAGACCAGCGAGCAAATTGGCGGACGACGGCAGATTGTCCGGGCTCAATGTCACCGGCAGCACCGGATTGCCGCCCGCTCCATCCGTCACGCCGGTGAGTACGCGGGCAATCTGGGTGTCACCCGCGACCACGCCAACCAGCGACACCGCTCCCAACGCGGTGCCGCTCAATGCGGAGCTGGCGACGGTTCGTCCGTTCACCAACAGGTGCACCGTTTCCCTATCGACCATATTGCCAGGAATGGCAATCTGTTTTTTTACCGTCTGGTTTCCAGGTAACGTCACCGGCCATCGCAACGTCCCAGACGCGGATCGATCTCCAATGGAAAATCCCACATCCGCATCCAACTCCGCGTGGATCGTCGGTCCGTGGTTGACCACGGTCAACGTGACCGGCACCCAATCGTTTTTTGTATAGAAACCGTTGAAACCGACCTCCGCGGACATTCCGAGGGTCGGCTGCGCATGGACGGTCAGCGGTGTCCACCAGCTGCCCACCAGCCAACAGATTAAACCTGTCAAGGCCCACTTGCCCGTTGTCGGAAGAACTCCGGCCCTGTCCTTTCCGCACCGTTGCCGGCGCCACCTAGGCATTCGTTTTCTACCGCCTCTCAACCATTCATCATGCGATCCACATGGACCACACACACTCCATGATTGTACCTGTTCCAGCATCCGGAGGCCAATGGTCGAGCATCGGTCGAATCCTGCAATGTTGGCTAACGAATCCATTGTTCACGCAGGGCTTTGGCGACGGCTTCCGCCCGATTTCGCGCTTGGAGTTTACGCAGGATGGAACTGACGTGCTCGGTCACCGTGTAGTCGCTGATATGAAGCGTTTTCCCGATTTCCTTGGTATCCAAACCGTTGGCGATGAGCTGCAAAATGTCCTGTTCACGCTGGGTCAGCGGCACCGACAACGCGGGTTTCGGTGCGTGGGGACGGCGGTACATGTGAGCGACCAAGGCAAGCGCCGCCCGGGCCACCATGGCGTTCACGAGCGCCATGGTGCGCGGTGTCGGATGGAACGGCGCTCCGCCTTGATCCAGCAACAAAATCCCGAGCGGCCGGCAATCATCCGTCAACACGGGGCAGACCAGCAAAGAAGTCAGACCAAAGTGTTCTATGTAGGATACCGGTAGAACGGCGCCGACGTCCTTCAGGAATACCGGCTTGCCGTACTTTATCAGGGACTGGATGGCCGGAATGATGCGCGCGGTCTCGCGGATGCGCTGGATTTCATCGACCACCACGTGATGCCCGTGAATCCCTTCCACGGATTGGGTCAATGGGTTGTATATGAACAGCGCGCTCCGCTCAAATTCCCCCTGTTGACAAATCTGTTCCACGACCGCGCTGACCACCGCAGTCACATCGGTCGCCCGCAACAACTGTGCATCGAATGCAAGCAATCGTTCATTCAACCAGGATTGCTCCATCCGCCGCGGTGACGTTTGGCGAAAGGCGCCGAAATCTGCCGCGCATCGCAATGTGATGGCCATGCGCCAGAACTCCGGTTCCGTCCCGGTCCCCGCGGGCACCGAGGCGACCGCGTGCAGGTTGTCCCCCACAGGCGCGGTCAATCCCCCCTCCCGTTCATGCTCGCGGCGAATTTCATCCGCCAAGTCCTGCCCGGCGGCGGCGAGCCACCGGCGCTCCGCGCGTTGGTAGGTTGCAAACTCCAAGATTGACAATTCCGGCCCTGACTGAATGACGGCAAACCAATGCCACGAGCCGGTCGGACACACCGCGTTCAGCCAGCGCACGAACGGCGTATCCCACGCGTCGCGTCCCTGCAGGACGCTCGTTGCTCCATATCCGTGCGGCAGCGCGGCCTGCGCCAACTCGGTACACACGATGTGCACCCACCGATGCAGCGTGTCCATTCCTTTGCCCTCGGTGGCCTGCCACAGCTGGGTGGAACAGATTTCCTCGATGTATGCGGTCAACAGACACAGTTCCGCCGCGGTGAAGGGCACGGCAATCTGCCGCAGCTCCTGCAGGACTGACTCCGTCAGCGTAGATTCCGAGTCCAGGGCTACGTCCATGTTGCGGAGGAGGAAACGCAACAACCGCTGTAATCCCGCCCGAGCGGCGTCCGGCACCCCGGCATGAACCAAGCGCAGCTGCCAATTGGCCTGCCACTCTGGCTCCTGCGTGCACAGCGTCTGCAGCACCCGGTCCACCGCACGCCGCAATGCCCGTTCATCGTCGGTCATGAAAGCGGTCGGACGCACCACCCATTCGCCTCCTTCGACACCCATGAGACAGAAAGCGTTTCCAGTTGTGCATACGCCCAACATCACCGGGATTCGTGAACCTCCGGTTCACCCGGTGCACCAGAAAACATCAGACAATTCACCGATTTCATGCTAGCACGCCGCCGGTCTATTCAGCAAGCGCGACAGCGCTGACTCCCGTTGCCGGAGCCAGCACCCATGCTGCAGAAGATCTGTGTTCAATGCGATTTTTGGGCCAGGTAGACCGCGAAATCGGTCAGATGCACAGCCGCCTGCCGGCGCATGTCGTCCGACAGGAGCGATCGCGCTGGCTTCGGATTGGCCTCAATGAAACGTCAATGTTATCTCCAAGGCCCTCACAAACGTGGGGCCTCAATGCATGGTGCAGGTCTTCGATCCTTCGCACGTGCACCGTTCCTCTCGGCAAGCCTAACGTCTCATCGCACTGACCAGTGGTGTCGATGAGTATCACTGTAGGTCGCCTGCTCCACGTTTGCTGCCGGTACCAGTTTAGCCGTCGCTCCCACTTTTTACGCCACTGGCGCTGTGTGATGAGCCGGAGTGCATTGAGGAGGTATGAGACCGGAGATGTTGCAAACAGCGCAACACAAAGCGCAAGCCCAAAACGGTGATTTCTCGACGCGCTACAAAATGAGCCCCCACCTCGTCTGAGATGGGGGCTTCGTCTGTTACGCCGTTGTCTGCGGTTGCGCCTGCTGAGCCTGTTGCGCCTGCGTGAAGGCGTTCGCGGTGGTAATCAGCGGGTCACCAGCAGCCTGCGACGTCGCGTTTTCGACATACTGCAGCGCAGCGTCAATCTCTGCGGGCGTCACACCGGGGACCTTGGAGCCGATCCACAGTTCCAGCGCCTTGCGTTGGTCGGCAGATAGGCTTTGGAGACCAGTGCCAAAGGCCCGCAAGCCAATGGCCGCATAGTGATACAGTTCCGTCTGCCGGGCCTTGGCCGTCAGTTCCTCGACTTCCTTCTGTAGCTTCTCCTCTGCTGTCTGCGCCCCGGGGATGATCTGGGCAAGTCCTTCCGCCACCTTCTCGGCATCCCCAACGATGCGTACGCCTTCTGTAGTCACTACTTTGGCGGCAGAATAGATCCATCCCCGCTTATGTGCGGCCACATAACCGCCCACAGAGCCAGCAACCGTCACAACAGCCGTCACAAGGTCATTTGCTGCATTCACCCAAGAGAAGTCCATACCAAAACACGCTCCTTTTTTAGTTTAGTTGATGGTCAGGTCAGCATCTTGCTCCACGTCTGCGGACCCACGATGCCATCGGCGGTCAGCCCGTGTGCGGACTGCCACTTCTTCACCGCGGCCGCGGTGGCTGGGCCGAACACGCCATCCGCAGTGGTGCCCACGATGGCCTGCACGGCCTTCACGGCGTTGGTGTGTCCGGTTACGCCCTGTTGCAGCGTCGGTACTTGCACGTCTCCCTCACCTCCTTGCGGCGCTGGTTGAGCGGCCGGCGTAGTCACTGCCGGTTTGGCGCCGAGGTCTTGCATCAGCCTGTCCCACGGAAACTTAGGGCCAGGGCAATCCGCGCGGTTCACCGAGTCGATCTCGTTGTGCCCGATGACGTGAAGCCTATCCGCCGGGATGCCCCACTTGGCGATAAGCTGCCGATGCAGCCACAGCGTGGCCTGGTACTGCGCCTCCGTCAGCCCGTCACCCGGCTGGCCCTCATGCTCTATGCTGATGCTGGAGGCGTTGAGGTGCCCTGCGAACTGCGAGTACAGAGCCCACGTTGGCCTGTTGGCTTGTCCATTG
>NZ_AUCA01000049.1 GCF_000429525.1 Alicyclobacillus contaminans DSM 17975
TCTTCAAAGTGAGCAAGTCTTATCTCAGGCTCACCAAGGAATTACAGGGACGTACATACGACCAGATGCTCGCACACACGACCATTGTGTTCGCCCGCTACATCATGTTGGCAATAGCCTCCAGAGATGCCCAAGATCCCCGAACTATCGGTGCCTTGTTTTTCGATTGCTGCGACGAACTCGACGACATCCGATTTGTAGATGCTCTTCGGTTGCTTCTGGAACTGCTCAGAACCGCCATAGAGGTGACATTGGCTCAAAGAAACGACGTCATCGAACAAGTGCTGCAGCAGTTCATCGATCGTTTACCCAGTGCGGTCAAGGAGAAATTAGCTGCCTGAGGGTGCGAAACTTGAGTTTATCACACCATATTACATGAATTCAACGACCACCAAGGTACACCCTCCTACTCGATGATACCAATGAAATGCCGTGAACAAAGTGGATGACCTAATGGATTTGCCTCCGCTTCCTCCAGTGTCCATATCTGATGATTGACCGCGGCGCAGATTTCATCTTGCGTACCGTCGATAACCTCTACCTTCCCAATGGCGCCCTCACGTAGGCTGGCGATTTGCCCTCGGTTGTAAGAGAACGCTGCCTCCGTCCGCGCAATGCGCCGAGCCCGCCAATCGCTCATGTATGGGAATCCAACTTGCCGCCCCTGCGTATACAGGTTGTTGGCGATTTCCTGCCATGTCTGGCCTGCTTTAAGTTGATCGTGCAGCCACTTGCGGAGAGCCTTCCGTGTATCCTCGTCGATACGCATCTTCGGATTCTTCGCCGGCACCACTGCACCATCTTCGTTAACACGCATACCCACCAATTCCGCGGCGCGTTCCATGCTAAACTTACGTGCGTAGGTGGCTACGCTATCCCACGTTAAGCTAATGTTCTCTTGTCGTAAGACATCCCACATGTCTTTCGCGCCGCCTTCACACGCCTGTTGGATAAGTTGCTGTACCTGTGGCCGCAGCACTTCACGCCAAGACGTCCAGTCGTACTCCTGCATGGCCTGGGCGATGGCTGCACGGATGTCCTTTTCGCTTGGTACCGGCGGCTGGCTGCCCAGGATGTCCCTGAGCTTCGCGGCTTCCTGCTGGAAGAACCTCATCATCGCATGGTACAAAGCGTCGCTGCTGACCTGCAGGGACACCTTACGCGTATCCGGATGCACCCAGACGTATCGACTGCCTACGCGGCTACGTGGATTGGCTTTGCGTCGCAAAATCCGCTCGTCCTCGGGGTCCAGCGGTTCATCCGGCCAGTTCAGTGACGGTGGCCCTGGCGGCGCGTTGCTTACGGCTGCCGCAGCTGCACCCATGGCCGCATCGGTCGTTCCCGCAGGTGCAGGAGCCTGGGCAGCTGCTTCGGCACCGGCTTGCCCTTCATCATCCTCCTGACCGCCGCCCTTGGCCTTCACGACCGGGCGGCTCACCAGAAAAAAGGCCCCGCGAAAGCCGCGTCCACCTCCTCTGGTGTTCTGGCCTTCTGGAGCTTCTCCCACACCTGGTCATGTAGGCTGTCCGGCAAAATATCGCTGTCGAACTGCCGTGGCGCCTTGCCTTGCTTCACGCGGCGCTTGCTGTTTTGTTTCCATCGTCGCAACTCCGCGAATATCGCCGCATCGTCAGGTGCCGCCGATTTCTCGACCGAGGCCGTCTCGTCGTCCTCGTTAGACAGCGGTGTGCCCCCAGTCTGGTCCGGCGAGTTATGCGACTCGGCGTATTGGTTTGCCTGGTCGATTGCCTGTTGCGCTGCATCCTGTGCCGCTTGCGCGAACGGCGGTAGGCCACCGTCCGGACCTTGCGGCGGTTGCACCGACACCGTTGTGTTCGGCACCAACGGCGTTCCGCGCAACTGATAATACCCGCTGTATTCCTGCGGCACCCAGGTGTACGGCACAAATTTCCCGATCTGGTCAATCGGCAGCGGTCCATAGTTCGTTTGAATGAACCGCGGTACCGGGTTGTCAGGGTCCGGGTCCAAGCCAGCCACGTTTTTCCGCACCTCGTCCGGACTTATGGCGCCGATTTTTACCAAAATCTCACTCGTCTGCGCCTCGGCCAGCTTGTCCTCCTTCTCGCCCAGGTCAAACCGGAATTTCAGCGGAAACCCGAAATACTCCTTGATGATTCGGGTATAAATGCCCTCCAGGTACTTGGTCAACGGTTCGAGACTGGCCCGGTACATGACGTTCTCCTGCGTCTGGCCAGTGGAGCGGTTGCTGTCGGACGTAAATCCGATTTCGTCCGGTGTCACCTTGAAAGCAGCGCAGGTTTTCCGCAACAGGAATTCAGGAAACGTCGCATCGAACTTGGCATCCTTGGCCGGGACCGGGTCTGCACCATTCGGAATCCATTTGACCTTGTGCTTCCACGCCTGGTCACCCGTCATAAAGCTGTCCCACATCTCCTGCCACTTCTTCAGTTGGTCAGGGTCGGACACATCAGGCGGTGCCTTCATGAACGTATCCGGCACGTTCCCCTCGGTGAAGTACATCAAGAAATGCCACTGCCAGCGGATGTCCGTGTTAATGGTCAGCACCAACCATTCCACCGGTGGCAAACCGTACGGTGAGCGCGGCGTCATGCGGAACGGGTGATAAATCAGTTCGTCTCGCCTGAGCCATACGGCCGGGATGCCCTGTACAAACTGGACGAATGCCGGTGCGGGCGGTTCCGGCACGCGGCCCCAAAAGTCGATGAGCGGCGCGATGGTCGTACCATCCACGATCTCGAGCGCGCCCAATTTACCGCCACGCGTTTTCCGCACGTAGATCGCCCCGGCGTCGAAACTCAAAATGTCATCCAAAAACATCTGTTGCCACGAATCAAACGGTGTGACGCCATCCGGTTTGCGGAAAAAGTCCGTGACCTGACGGATCTCATCAACCAAATCCTCATCCTCGTCCACCGTCTCATCCGGTACGATGGACCAATCCAAGCCCCGGATTTCGTCCTCGCGGCGCTCAATACAAAGCCGCGCCACATCGTAGTTCTCCAGCAAGGCCCGCATCGTCTCAAACGACATTTTGCTCTCAACCGCACGCGGCCGGGTTGCGATGTTGTACCCGGTCTCATAGTCCCATTGCCGCGGCGGCTGACCTTGCGGGAAGAACTGATCCAGCGGTCGCCCTGGCGCGAACGGTCCTCCTGTGACCATGCCCTGCTGTTGCATGGCTTGCTCCGTCTGCGGTGGCGGCTCATTACTGCCGACCACCATGCTGGCCGGTACCATGTCCCCCGGCGCCATATCGGCCGGTGCCACGCGGTCCGCTACCTTGCGGAGCACCTTGCTCACCCATTCTCGTGCGCCCATCTACTCACCTCCCTCGCGTTTTTTAAGTTCGGACTGCAGATATTCCATCCACACTGAACCATGTCCGCGGTGTCCTACCTGCCACGTCGCCAGAGCGAGTGCAATCACACAGTCGTCATGGAAGCCCTCCGGCGCGGAGTAACGGATGTTGCCCGCACGCGTGACCTCGTACTGGAACTGCTGTAACTCGTTGATGAGTACCGGAATCTCCGGGAACGTGATCTCGCCGCGCTCGATTTTCACGGCCAAATGCTCGATCAGCTGCTGTTTGCTCGTGGCGGACAGGTGGTAACCTTCGACCTGAATGCCAAGGCGTTTCACCTGCTCCAACAACGGGTCGCCAACGCCCGTAGCATCCATCAGCAGGCGTGCGCGGTACATCATGCAGATGTTTTGCACGCGATTCAGCTGCAGCGCATAGTCCACCTGGTTGAACCGGTCGAAGGCGACCACATGCCCGCGCTCGGCGTCCATGACGATAATCACCGAGAAGTCCTGATGCTTTGCTATGTCCCAACCGGCCACATAGCGGCGCCCTTCCTGCGGACCCTCAAGTACACCGCTCACGCAATCACGGATTCCACGAAACACGCCCGCGCTGTCCTCCAGGAACTCGGCCTCGTATTCCTGTCTGTACACGTCGGAGGGCAGCGTAGCACGCGCCTCCTCGATTTCTTCCGGCGGAATGTACGGGTTCGCGGACGTCGGGAACTTGAAGGACTCCCATTCCGGGAAGGCCGGGTCCTGCCCGCGCGACCAAACGCCGAAGAACCAGTTGCGGCCCTTGGGCGTAGAAACGATGATGCAGCGGCCGCCCGTATCGGAAAGCGTCGGACGCAGCGCCGCTTCCCACGCTTCCCGCGGGACCATTGCCGCCTCATCGATAACGAGAAAACTCACGCCCTCACCACGGAGCGCGTCGAAGTTGTCCGTTGAGCGAAACTCCGTGACGCCGCCAGATTTCCACTCGATGCGCAGTTCCGTCTTGGAATCCTTCGCAATGGCGTTCCGGAAATTGCGCGTGATAAGCCGGTACGCGGTCATCGTCTGGCGGTAGGTTGGAGCCACCCACCATGTCAGGGTACCGGGGTTCTCCCAGGCGGCCTTGACGATCTCGTTGGCGCAGGCATAAGTCTTGCCCCACCGGCGACCGCATGTGGCCACACGAAAACGCGCCATGCTTCGATGCATGACGCGTTGTCCGCTGTGCGGTGTGTAGAGCTTAATCTTCGCTTGTCTCATCTGTGTCTGCGTCGACATCGCCACCGCCCCACTCAGCTACGAACTGAACCTTGGTTGTAACCTCGCCGGAATGATTGATGTCTGCCTGCACGCGCTCCCTGCGGCCCCAACGGTCGGGATATCGTCTTTCCAAGTAGGCAAGAGCCGCGCGCCAGTCGCCAAGATCAGCTGCATCCATGATGGTTTTAACCCGCTTCATCTCCGCCACGGCTTCAGCTTGCTTGTAAGCGTCCCGAAATTCACGATATGGTCCACTTTTCGCCTTTTCACCTTGCTCCAGCCAGCGGTAGAAAGTCGTCGTGCTGATTCCGGACGCAGCGCAAGCGACATCGATATAGTTCCCGGCCGCGATGAACGACATCAGCTTCCTCTGCAACTCCGGCGTGAGCTTCGTCTTACGTCCTGCCATCGAGCTTCACCGCCCTCTGACCGGTGAACTCTTCCCAGCGCCGGATGACAACATCGCAATAACGCTCATCCAGTTCCAGGCCGTAGCACACACGCCCGGTCTGTTCAGCTGCCATCAACGTCGTGCCAGAACCAAGGAACATATCTAGCACAATCTCGCCTTTCTTGGACGAGTTCTGCAGCGCACGCGCCACCAAGGGAATCGGCTTCATGGTCGGGTGATCGCTGTTCTTCGCCGGTTTCTCGAACCGCCAGATGCTCGTCTGTTCGTCGGTGCCCTGGAACACCACCTCGTAGGACGGCACGCGCAGAACAACCGAATGCACACCTGATGCGAACGTGAGCAGCGTTCCCTTCTCGTCATTTGAGATGGTCACGCCGACAGACGACTCGATAACCGTGGACTGTTTACGACCGCCGTACCATGAGTGTTTGGCTCCTGGTTTCCAGCCGTAAAGGATTGGTTCGTGACGCCAGTGGTAATCCTGCCGTCCCATGACCAGCGCATTCTTGACCCAAATCAGGCACTGCTTCATGAGCCATCCGGCATCCTCAAACGCCAGCCGAAACGCCTTCCCATGTGAATCCGCATGAGCAACGTAAATAGAGCCACCCTCAACGGCGGCCTCGAAAGCATTACGGAACGCAGACAGGAGAAACTCGTAGAACTCGCGCTCGCTCATGTGGTCATTTTTAATGGTTCCGGCTTGGCCCTGGTAATTCACGTTGTACGGCGGGTCGGTAAACACCATCTGTGCTTTGTGCCCTGCCATGAGCCGCAGAATGTCCTCGCGCCTTGTGGCATCACCACAGAGCAGCAGGTGTCGGCCGAGACGCCACACATCACCACGGTGTGTGTTCGGCACCACGATTTCATCCAGCGCCTCGTCCACGTCGAAGTTGTCGTCACGGACCTCGTCGTCACTAGCGAGAGCGAAGTCGGTCATCAGCTTCTCGATCTCCGACTCATCGAAACCGGTAATGGACAGGTCAATCTCGCCTGTGTCCAGTTCTTCCAGCAGTTCCTTCAGCTTAAAGTTGTCCCAATCGCCCTCAATCTTGTTGAGCGCGAGGTTCAAGGCCTTCTCCTTGGTGTCGTCCAGATCGACGACCACAACCTCTGTTTCAGTGACCCCCATCTCCACAAGCACCTTCAGGCGTTGGTGACCGCCCACCACTCTGCCTGTTCGCTGGTTCCAGACAATCGGCTCTACCATCCCAAACTCCTCGATGCTTCGCCGGAGATTCTCGTATTCAGGATCCCCAGGACGAAGGTCAATCCGGGGATTGTACTCAGCAGGTATGAGGTTTTCCAGCTTCACAGTCTCAAGCCGCATCCCAAATCCTCTCCCACAACGGTGAAGGCGCCCGAAGGAACGAACCAACCAACGATTGAACGTTCGTTCCTCTGTCAGCGCCGGGTAACAAATTGGGCGCCCGTATCCGGACGCCCCTGGGGGATATTCACCGTTGATACCAGCATACCCCTGTTCATCCGTGGGAAAATCCAAAGAAACTAACCAAAAACTCTAAATGGCCGGTAATATGCACAGTTTCATTATGCAGAACAACGTTGACACGATCGTTGATTAATAAATGGCAACAGTAGCAGAAGGGTTATAATTTTAGTGAACGACTTTTGTGCAATAAGTTGGGAGGCATAGTTGATGCCATATGCACACGGATTAAAGCCTGGAGATGTGTTAGATAACGATAAGTTAACGCAGTTGTTCAAATGCGGAAACGCGGGTGGCATGAGACGTTCTAAAGAAACTAATAGTCTTGTACTAATTTCAGACCATACAAAGTCGTTATATGATGACCGTTGGGACGGAGACATCTGTCACTACACGGGGATGGGGCAAGTCGGAGACCAGGACATCAATTACATGCAAAATAGAACTCTAGCCGAATCAACCACCAATGGCGTAGATGTTTACTTATTCGAAGTATTCAAACCCAATCAGTACATATACAGGGGACCTGTCAAGCTAGCCGGTAGACCGTATACAGAACGACAATTAGACCGGGAGAAGAATTTGAGAACTGTCTGGGTCTTTCCTGTACAGCTTCTAGGCAACAACAAACAGCCAACAGTAACTGTCGATGAGTTGGAAGACAAACAAGCACACAGGGAAAAACAAGCTAGGAATCTCAGCGATGCAGAACTAGCCAAGCGAGCCAAAAGTTCAGGAAGCAAAGCAGGAACCCGACGCGTTTCCACAACAGTCTACGAACGTAATGAATTCATTGCTGAATATGCGAAAAGGTGCGCCAAGGGAATTTGTCAGTTATGTGATCAGCCAGCACCCTTCAGTAAAAATGGAGTTCCATTCCTTGAGGTACATCACATTGAATGGCTGTCTAGAGGCGGTGAAGACACAGTAGAAAATACTGTAGCGTTATGTCCAAACTGTCATCGCAAAATGCACATTTTGGACCTCCCCGCGGACATTCAAAAGCTGAAATCTCGGGCGCGCTCCAATGCTCAAACACTGGAATAAAAGAGGCATGCCAGGTTAAACCCTCGGTCTGTCTCTAGTGACTATTAGTACGATGAAAGCCGTATTTTTCGTAAAACTAAACCACGCTTCAAACAAAATGGGGACACGGCCAACTGATGAGTTGTACCATTATCCGTACACCCGGACATAGGAAAGTCCGTTCGCAGTATACCAGCGTATCCCCGGTCCCGATTTGCAGAAAAACCCAGCATACTCTAATAGAGGTTGTCCGAAAAGGGGGCAGAAGGCTGGGTGTCCAGTGGACACCCCAGACAAGAACTCTGCTGCGGAAGCTTCGCCGCGATGTGGAAAAGCGTACACATGTACCCGAAAACGTACACTCCACGCGCTTTTCGCCACCTCGGCTTCTCGCCCCACAGCATCTTACCTTGACTCTTTTTCGGACACGTTCTTATACAAAAACATTGATAATCATACAACTTTTGTGTGCTACACTTATCGCAGAAATGGACAAGGAGCTCAATCTTCGGCATGGAGGTGCCACATTGCACTACTATCGTTTTCGACCATCAGGGGAGCTTGCGATTAAGGAATTGATGTACGACGAGATATACTTTACTTCTACTAGGGAGTGCAATGATCCATTCGACGGAAAGACTTTCCTTACCTTCGAAGCGAACAAGGAAAGCTGGAAGCGTTTACTAGAATTCGCTTGGGGCCGCTACGATAATGTAAACAAAGCAAAATGGGAAGAGCAACTGTCGGATCATTTATCTGAAATGGCACCATTGTCTTTTGATTCTGCCCTTGGACTTGACTACACTCAATTACTACTTTCCCTTCAGTCTCCTCCGGATCCGCTTTCAGCATTAGTCCTCGGCCAATTGATTAAAAAAGTTCTCACCTTGTACAAACCAAATGATACGTACTTCGTCTCATTTTCGCGCACATGTAAGGACATTCTTATGTGGTCTCACTATGCGACAATGCACAAGGGTCATTGCTTGATTTTTAAGGCCATAGATGGCAGCCTCCGTCAGTGCCCCAAACGCAAAAGAAATGCCATCAGAAGAACCACTCGAGCCGGACTTGCACCATCTATGAGTTGGGCTATCCCCGATAGCTTTTCATTCCAAGAAGTAACTTACAGTTCAGATTCCAAGCCAGGTGATGCGTTCAGTTATTTTCCGGAATACGTATTCGGTAAGAAACTGGATGAACAGGAGCGAATCAAGCTCATCACCGAGCAGAACCGGCAGTATTTAGTTAAACATGACTGCTGGAGCTACGAAAAGGAATCTCGGCTAACTCTTTCTCCTCCTTATGGCTGGCTATTCGGAGAGAATGTTGACTTGAGCCCACAAGAAAGACTCTTTCATTATCAACCGAGTCAATTGGTTGGAATTATACTGGGAGCGCGTATGGAAGAACAACAGAAGATGCGATTCCGTGAGATAATCCGAGAGCATATGGACCGCATCAGTCGTGACGCTCATGATTATACTGCAGTTTTTGACTTTGTCCTATTCCAAGCGAAACTACCTGATACCCACCGAGAAGTTGTGGTGAGCGCAGAAGAAATTTTTGGTCTCACAGACACGCTAGACAAAAATCACCACGATTTTGATCGTCGTCTTAACAGGTGGAAAGAAGGCTGGGCTATGGTATTCCACGGACGTGGAGCATCATGGAAAAAGTTTGATTAGAACGTGTTCTACTGCGCTCCGTGCTTTGCCGAAAAGCCCCGGATAAAATGGTGCTAATGTAAAATAAACCATTTATAGCCAGCATGCGTAAATATGAAAAACGCGGTAATCGGATATACCGCGTTTTTCTGCAAACCCATGCCCCTCAGGCATGAACTTTACCCCTCCACAATGTCCTGCCTCGTCACGCGAAGCCGAGGTCGAACAACAAATTCAACTCCCCGCCCGTGAAGGTCAGAAGTTATATTATAAAGTTCGTCTTTCCTAACCGTTCGGAGCGGCCCCCAACCTTTCGGACCTTTTACCCACACTACGAACATATCGTCTTAGTTCCTCATGCCAGGCTCCCCCTCATACGATGTTTCGCAGACAGATGACCAGTTTGTCCATGGCGCGAGTCCGGATCACAAAAATGTTTTTCTCACTGTAACCTAGAGCCTCGGCCGTCTTTTTTACAGACCACTGTTTGTAGTACCGCATTTCCACGAACGAGCGTTCTTCCTCCGTTAGGGTTTTAAGTGCTTCATCAATCGAATCCACGATCAGCTTGTACTGAGCGATCTGTTCGTGAATATCGAGTGCTCGTTTGGACTCAATCCGGTCGATGGCGTATTTCTCCGTTGATGATGAGATGAAGAACGTGCCATGCGACCCTTCAGCCAAGTCATACCTGGCGGTCATACTCGGCATGATGTAGTCGAGCTGTTTTTGCAGGTTCCGAATGCCCACCTTGTATGACATATAGCACCGCAGGTGTGCTTCGATGGCACGGATAATTTGCTTCTTCGTTTCCTTCACACTTGCTCGGCTCATTAAACCACCGCCCCATCCAGGTTGATAACGTGCCATCCGTGAGACATGCGATCATTTAATTCTTGGAAGGTTAGCGGCTCGTATAGCCAAACGCGCTGCCCTTCTTCGTTCCGCCAGAGAAGGTGCCAACGGACGCTCTTCTTTTTACCTCGACTCATTGGACCACCGCCCCGAGATAATCCAGGATTACTCCACGGCCAGGCTTGACTCTGGCGCAGGATTGCCTGATTTCCTCAATGGGGATGGACTTTCTGCCGCCCTTCTGCATGGCCGTCCAGTGCAGGTTCAGCACATCAAACGGAAGGAGTCGGACCTCGCGCAGATTCACGAACTCGATCAGCATAAACGAAATACCGCCCTGCGACTGCCAGTCGAGCAGGAACTCGAACTGGTGCTGTTCGATGTTATCCAGAGGGAACCGGGTGTCGATTCTCGTGGACTTCGCATCGAACGCAATCGCACGCCCACCAGCAACACCGATGAAATCGACCGTAGATTTGCGCTCCGGAAACGCACTGACGATTTGTGCGCCACGGCGAATCATCTTAACTGGCGTAGGCACCTTCTGAATCACCGCAACGCCACGTGCGTGGTATTGACGGTTCGCGTATTCAACCAACTCTTCGAACGCCATCCCACGGTTGGCTTGACTTATCATCCAGCATCACCCGACCCGTGATTACGGCGATCCCCTAATCCATGATCCTAATGGCCGCGCACCGGTTACAGGTCCGAATCCACTGGTGATTCTCGACGCGAAGCAGGAATGAACCTCCTCCGAATTGCGGACACACACCGGGCTCCGGTGCTGCAGCCGTTGCTTTATGTGTGTTTTCGCGGTGGTCTTTGTTTCGGTCCGGATTCGGTTGTGGCTGTTCGAATTCGTCCCCGAACAAGGACAGATGCTTTGCCATATGACCACCTCACGAACCTTCGTTCGTTGGTTCGTTCATTCCAACGTTCCGCTTTTTCCAACAACGTCAATCAAGAAACGAAGTGCCATGGCGGCCACCTGAACTGCTTCCTCCCGCGTGCCCGCCGCATCATTGGCCTTGATTGAATCCCATAGTTCATCAACTTCTTCGAGCAAAACAGCATAGCCCTCATGAGCCGAATTGAACGGCGGAAACTTTTCCGATGCTCTGCGGTACTCCGACACTATGTCTTCGACGATGTCCCAATGGTAGAAGGGTTGTGTCGTCAGTCCTTGCACGTCATCCATCGGAGTCAACTCCCCTACTATCACCGACGTTTCTCTGCATTCCTCGCATCACAAGATGTCACCAGGCTCCTGGCCTGGTTCAGCGGTGTTTTGCGTACCGCACCAACCACACTTCCAGCGCATTGAGTTTTCCATCCCTCACACACTTCTTTCCTCAAACTTCACCGGTTCGTACTTTCCACCCGGATGCCGAACGACTAAGCCTTCTTTGACTAGTGCCTTTATCGACCGTGTAACCCTAGATGAGGCCTGCTGATACGTAAACCCCATGTGTAACCCGATCTCAGTCGGTCCGATTGGCCGATGGTGCTTACGGTACAGTTCGACTAAAGTGTTCCAGACTGGTATGAGCATCGTCTCGGTTCTGGCTGAAGACAGGCGGCTTTCTATCTCATCCCATCGCACCTTGTTGTCCATCCCTAATACGCTCCTCTTCACTTCGGTCGAAGGCCGAACCAAGTCGCCCTGAACAAACTTCCCGCACAGACAACTTCCAGTGGCCATAGACTCCATCCGGCAGTATTCCGCGCACCTTGCCGCATCGGTACTAACGCCAAACATCGCGATGCTTTTCAGACCGGGCCAGCAGTACTTGTCATGGGCAGCAACGTTCAACTTGTGCATCCACAGAAGGCGACGTTGCCATTTCGGGTGCATACTCATACGCTCCTTCGCTCCAGCCAACGTTGGCGCCGCTTCTCCGCTGCAGCACGTTCTTCTTCCTCGCGCATTTTTCGGACCGTCCGCAGGACCAGATAAGCCAGTTCAGCCCGTTTGCTGGCTTCGTTCCTTTCTGCTTTGCTCTTCCGCTTATAGGGGGCCAAGCAGTCCTTGCAGGCCGTTTCCAATCCATCTGCATTGGCGCTGCGCCGGTAGAAGAACTCCGATGTCGCCGGTTTTGCCTGCCCACACATCCGGCAAGTTTTGGTCTCCATAGGCTCACCCTCTCGGGCCTTTTGCTCGCTCCAACAGGTCCTGGTAACGCTTTTGCCACTCCGCGGCCTCCTTGAGTGCGATACCGATGTCCCTGCGGTACCGCCAAGCCCATATGTTGTCGTCCGGCGCCGTGTCCTGCACCTTTTTCACGTTGGCCTCCAGTTCCGCGAGTCGGTCCTCGTCAATGAGGATTCCGACCAGTTTCGGGACCGGCCTGGTGTCAACCGTGTGCTTCTTGACGTTGAAGCGCGGCTCCGAAAGACGTTTCGCCTTATTCCGGTTTCGCATTTCCGCGTTGTAGCACGCTCGGCATTTCGGTTTCAGGCCACCCTTGTAGTTGCGCCCCGCAGGGAAGAACTCGCTGGTCGCCGGGTAGACCTTGTGGCATGACTTGCATTCTTTGGTACTTTCACTCACCACAACCGACCTCCTGATGGTGATTTGAACGCGGCCTGGCGGCCGCGTCAGTCACTGGCCGAGTGCGTATATGCACGCCTTACATACGTTGCGACCGTTGAAGAAAATCAGGTCTTCCATCGAATCACAGAACACGCATCCAGGCTGATACTTCTGCATCACGATCCGCCCATTGTCGTCCACGAAGAATTCCATGGGGTCTCCTTCTTTGAGCCCCATCGTCCGGCGCAATTCCTTCGGGATTACCACGCGCCCCAAATCGTCAATGTGCCGTACAACGCCCGTCGCTTTCATGTTCATGTCCCCTCTCACTTTTTCATCTTGCGGAGCCGGTAATCGGCACCTTCGAATCTCACGATGCGTGTGTTCTCGCACATGCGGCTGAAATTCCGCGCTCCCAATTTCTCCTGCAATTGCTCACTGTGCAGGTTGGTGGTGTAAATGGTGTGCATGCCTTGCCGCGCGTTCATGACCTCGAAGATTTTGGATACAGCCCAGGATTCTGCCGACTGACCGCTGTATTCGGCGCCAATGTCATCGAGGACCAGCACGTCCACCGACTTCAGAGCCTGCAGCATGTCGCCCTCTGAGAACTCCGATTTTTTGTCGTAAGTGCTCTTTAGTTTTGTCAACATCTCGGGAACGGTGATGAAGATTCCGGTAAACCCGCGCTCCATCAACACTCGGACAATGGACACCGCCAGGTGAGACTTCCCCGTTCCGTATGGGCCAGTGAACAGCAGATTTTCAGGTTCGTCGCGGTTGAATCGGCCCGCGTACTCCCTGGCCACCTGTAACACCGCGCGCTGTTCAAGAGTGCTGGCCTGAAATGTGTCGAAAGTGGCATTACGCAAGCTCTTGGGCATGAGTGATTCATTGTCAAACACCCGGACGATACGCTCGAACTTGCGTCGTTCGTTTTCGGCCATTATCTCGCGGACGATTTGAATCTCCTTACACCGGCACCCGAATTTGAAAGTGCCGCCAGGTAACGAACCCCTCGAGATCACCTGCACTACCTGGACCGCCTCGCCGCATCCCTCACACACCTCTTTACCGAGTAGCCGCGTCTCAAACTGCCCAACCACGCGACTCATGACATTTCCGATTGGTTCCACAGTGTCACCCCCTTAAAATCCCAGTTCCTCCGAGCTGTACAGCACCTCGTTGGACCGGTCCGACTTCCCGCGTCTGCCGTACCTTGTGCCAATTCTTGCACGGCTGATCGGCGCTGATCTCGCTGGCTGACCTCGAGGCAATGCACCTCTCCCTTCTGTCTGCCAGTTGGACAGGATGCTGCGGACATACGAGAGCTTGCGCACATTCTGTAACGCGGCTTCCCTGATGGCATCCTCAATCCAGTCCACCGGGAACTCGTCCACCAGAGCTGTAAGTTCCTCCTGAACCATGGAGGACAACACACCGATCTCCGCCTCGTAGGCTTTTGCCGCCTTTGCCAAAGCGTTATCTGACGACGACAACGACGACGAGGGTTTTGAGTCGACAGCCAAGGGTGTCGTGGACCCCGTTAGTTCCTTCAAGGCACCCTGTATCATTCCGTCTCGTTGTTGTCTTTCTAAAGGTGATGGTGTAGGTGAAGGTGATGGTACGGGGAACTGCGGGGCACCGTTGTCCCCCGAGTTTCCCCGCGAATCCCCGTGGGGGTCCGTGGAGAATTCCGGGGGAGCCGGATAATCAGACTGCATCTTATCCTTCCCGGGCCTCCGATTCGACCGTTTCATATGGGTCTGATACTTGTACCACTTGTCCTCCGGGATTGCCATGTACTGCACACCGTCAACCTCATACAGCACAATCAATCCAACGTGAGCGTACTGTTGCAGGGCTGACTCTATGGTCTCGGCTGTCACGGTTTCAATCATGGGGAATACAGTGGCCTTCAACCGCTTGGCCGAAGCCCGTGCCCGCCCCCAATCGTCAAAGGCTGTGAGCAACCACGGCCAGAGCAAAGCGGCTTGCGGGTCATGCTCTGCCACGTCGATCAAACGTTCATCTTGGCTCATGTCGCTGCTCACAAAAACCTTTCTCGCCATGGAATTCACCTACTCCGGACGTCTTCCGTACCGTACGCCTTCCTTTATCCACCGCCACAAGATTGCGTACAAATATTTTCGAGCTGCATTTGGTGTCCGATTCCCGCCGACAGCAAGGTTCATCGCGCACTTAATGTCCTCTGCAGCGATGTCGTTAAGGAAGTTGAACAAACTGGTATAGTCAGGGACCTCGAAGTGCCTCGCTCTCTCAGGATCAAGACCGTTAATTTCACACCAAAACTCCATCAGTTCTGATGTCTCTCGTTCCTGACGCTCTCTTATCTGCCGACGAACTTCGTTGTATTCTCTGAGTTGCATTTCACGTTCAGCCAACAGAATTGTTCGTTCGTGAATGTCATCATCAGTCTGCGGCATTGAATCTAGCGGAACCGCACCCTTGCCACGATTGCACTCGTAGCATGCGGTCACCAGGTTTTCCATGTCGTTGGTGCCACCATCTGCAACTGGAATGATGTGATCAACTTCGAGGATCACTTGGGGCGTTGTGCGCCCACAGTATCGACAGGTAAAATTGTCGCGCTTGAAAATCTCAAACCGCAGTTTTGGGTTGATGCCCTTCCTAGTTGCCACGAGTCAATCCCCCCTCCCACCATGTGGTGTTCACCTCCCTCTCGAGTCGTTGGAACATCAATCTGCAAACGGGTCATCTTCCAATCCGAACCTAAACGCTTCGGATGTTTCCTCCGGTTCTCCCTCGGCGCCAACCTCGGGAGCAGCTTCATCAGTTTCAGGTGCCTCCGGGGTTTCGTCGACAGGTGCTTCTGGCGACGTCTGCTGATCTCCGGAAACATCAGGTGTTTCGTCTAACGGCGGCAGGTCAATGACAGGCGCCGCGTCGTCCCCCGTGACCTCCTCAACATCCCGAACAACCGCCTCCTGCATTTCGACGGACAAAATGCCCCATCGGGAAAGCATGTTACGGACCACGGTTTTGAGCGCCATGGCATCGTAGTCGGTCTCCCACACGTTCCCGGTCTTGCTGAACCGCTGGCGGTGTGCTTCGATCTGCTCGGCAGTCCAATACACGACCTTCTCGAAACCATTCACCAACCGGAAGAAGCCTGCATATCCGATCACCCGGTTCGACTTCCGTTTGGAAGGGTCGTACACCAGTTCTTCCGTGAGAGGATTCCATCTGACCAGTTCCCCTTCGCAGATCGGGAGAGCGTTGATTTTCGCGTACTTCCCGGTACGCAATGCCAACTGGACATATCCCTTGTATCCCATCTGAAAGGTGGCCATGACGCGGTTGTTTTTCTTGTCGCGGTAGGGCACGATCCACGCGTATCCGAGATTCCGGTTAATCGGAAGATCCAGCGTGGCCGCAATCATGCAGGACGAAATGATGGACATGGGCTCACACTGTTGCAGGCTTTTGTCGGAACCAACGAGGTTCAGAATCGAACTGACGTACTGCGGCGCTCGAGCTTTGAGAATTGAATTAAACCGGGACTGAATCTCCGGAGCGTTGAGGTATGCCCTCATGACCCCCAAAAAGGAGGATTCGGGAGCGGTTTGTTGCTTCGAAACCTGTGGTTTTTGAGATTTGGCCTGGAGTTTCCCTCGAACAGCTGTCGTGTCTGCCTTGGTCACAGTAAATCCCCCCAATCTCACGAAATGGTGAAGCGTCGATACACGCTGGACTTCAGGAATTGCTGGAACAGATCCGGATGCGCCGCGGCGAATGCCTTGGTATCGAATCGTTCCGTTCGCACCGGTTTCCACGACACCTTGTAATCTCCCAGGCGCCCAATCTCTTTATCCCCGAGGGCTGCCTTGATTTCGTTCGCAGCCCGATTCTTGCGCTCTTCGGCTTCTTTGATGTCCCCGCAGGCCTCAATGTACTGTTGCACCCACATCTTCATATCCTCGGGAAGTTGGACTTCCGTCGGGTCAGTTTTCTCCGCCGGGTACAGGCAATCAAGGATGTCCGTGGATGAATCGTAACCATCCAACGGTGGCGGTGTCTTTGTTTCCACGTGACGCCAAAAATCCGCCTCGATCCTGATCAGCAGGTCGATCAGATCATTGTCCCGTTCTACCTCAACCTGGTGATACCGCTGGCCGCCGATGAGGACCGCGAAGTACCCGAATTGGAGAGCTGTGACGGCGAGATAGTGCTGCATCTGCAGCATGTAGTGGTCAGGTACTTTGTCGCCTTCCCATTCGTCGGCTTTGTAGGCGCTGGTCGTCTTGATCTCCAGTACGCCCCACCCACGGCCGGGGACGCGCACCAGTCGGTCTATGTTGGCAATCATGTACGGATACCTCGGATGCACGAGAATCGCATTACGCCGCTGGACATGGAACCCTGTCTGCTCCTTGAATTCATCGGCCACCAACGGCTCCTGACGAGCGCCCCATTTGGCTTCTTCCCCGGCTTCCTCAGGTATGACCGCGCCGATCTTTTCGAGGAAGACCCGCGTCGGTGACTTCCATGGGCTAAGTCCAGCAATGGCAGCCGCATCCGACCCACCGATGCCGAACCGCCGCCATTCCAACCATTCCTCGTGCGTTAGGTGTTGCGTTTCAACGAGGACTTTGGCCGCCGTTAACCGGTCATCCCGTAATGGCGGGGCGGGCCGATTCACAATGACATCCGCAATGGCCATCAGTCGTCACCTCCCAACACCACCGCTGTGGCATGGCCCAATCGCAATAGGTATCGACCGATACATTCCTCCGAACAGAAGAACTCGCCATCGAACTCTGTGGCTTCGTCGCCCTCGAACATTTCGTTCCCACATCCCGCACAGTTGGCCACGCAATCCGGCTCAGGGGGTTCGCGCAGGATATAGGCGTCGATCATGTGCCTGAGTTCATGGATGGACTGCATCTGCATCACCCCCGAAACAGCACGGATTGAGCGACATGCATCAAATGGGAAAACTCCCACATGGAGTACAGCACCAGGACAATGCCGGGGACTTCCCATGCAACCTTAGTCCACACGTAGACCGTCCCGGATTGAGTCAACTGCTTCACTTCACGCCTCATGGTGACTGTCCCCTTGTTTTGCCCCCATCCACTCTGTTAGGATGGGGGCGAAGGATTGTTAGACTTGCTGTCTCGGTTCGCTCGCTACAGCGACCGAGATTTTTTCTTGAATCCTCTTGAAATCCCCATAGAACATGAGTAGGTCATCAAGCACCATTTGCAGGCCGTTTGTCACGCCTGACTTGAAGCCGCGTTCATACTCTCCGTCCGTGAAACGAACTGAATCGCGATTTCTTTCAGCAAATTGTTGCAGGCACGATAGAAACGCTAGGAACTGTTCCTCAAATGCCTGCATGAGCATTACACCGCTTGCCAGTGCGTTTGAACGCTTCTCAACCCGTGTCCGTTCCAACACCACGTCACCTCCTCACGCATAAAGAGTCTGTTTCAGTTGCTCCACCACTGCCTCGTATCGCAACACGCGCTCCCAACGCCGGGCGTCTGCACCGAGCATATCTGCGATATACCACCCGATGATGTCTCCGCTCTCGGTGACTTCTGCCCACTTCTGCAGCATCTGGATCGTGACGGGCCGCTGATTGTTCTCGATCCGAGACACCTCCGCACGGTCGATGTGCAGCATGCGTGCTACGTACGACTGGTTCAATCGCTTCCTTTGACGGCAGATCCTCAGGAGCGTGCCCAGGTCCATGCATTCACCCCCTTTCAGGAGCCAATAGGTCATACGTCGACCATTCACAACACCACTTTGAGTGGTGACACAACAACCCTTTATTGATGGGAATTTGCCACACGATTCAGGCTTGTTTGTGGGCCTTCTAAATCGTAGGCTTGTTCCGTGAGCAATTCTTGGGAATTGCACCAGGCTAGGAATCGTTCGCGCGGAACCCTGACCAACCGCCCGATACGGATCACAGGGAAACCGGGTTGGTAGGCAAGCTCATACGCCTTAGTGCGACCAATTCGCAGGTACCGCGCAACGTCACTCATGGTGAGGATCGGAGGAAGCTGATCCGACATACTACCGACCTCCTTCGACGACATGAGTGAGCGTCAAATAGCGCACACCTAGCGCCAGGCCCTCTTCTGCGAGATGATCCCCCCAGAATCCAATCATGGAGGGATCATCGTGACGAAGGCCGAGTTGGCAGAGCTTCGTGAGCTTTGGCGTGCCCGCGTGGCGGATTTCCGTGCCAGTGGACAAACTGGCGCGGCGTGGTGTGCTGCCCACCAGATCAAGGAGCACCAGCTGTGGTATTGGGTGGGCAAGTTTAAGGCAGAAGCGCAGGAGCGGTCGGCGTCGGAGCCACAACCCCGTTT
>NZ_AUCA01000050.1 GCF_000429525.1 Alicyclobacillus contaminans DSM 17975
AGCCCGTCCACCAGTCAGGAACGCTTCACGCCACCTGTAATACAGACTCTGGGCCACGCCATGCCGCCGACATACCTCGCTGATATTCGCACCGGGCATCATGCCCTCGAGCACGATGTTCATCTTCTCGTCCACTGTCCACTTACGTCCCGGCATCATAAACACCTCTACTTCATCTTAACCCATCCCTTCTGTCTGGGTTGACTCTGGGGCCAGTATACCAATCACTCCAGCCGTCTGGTGAATGATTCTCAGGAGCCTTATCACAGCACCACCTCTTAGACTTGGGTAACAATCCACGGTTACTCTGCTCAGTATCCATTGCTTTATGCCCTAGCCCAATCCTATAGAAATAGGCACCTCTGTGAAAGCATGAACCACGGGAAAGTGTGACGAAACCTTTGCATCGGCGAGAACAATTTATGAACGCCAGAAATCTTACTGAATGATTGGAATGGTCTTCCGTTTCAATACAGGGCGGCGTTCCCGCTTCACGGTGCGGTGGCCAGCCGCCCCTCGGCCCCCTTGGAGCGACCGAGGTGCGACGTTGGCGGGAGGGGGGGCATCATGTTTCACGCCTCGTGCAGCATGAGCACGTGCACGGCGGCCGGGCCGTGAATGCCGATGGTTTGGTCGTTTTCAATGTCAGATGAACGACTCGGCCCGGTGATGAAGTGCACACTGGAAGCCATGCATGCGCGTTCCTTCGCGAGTTCTTCCAGTACTTCGCCCAGTCGTGTGAACACTTGGTTGGATTGGACGAGCGCCACGTGCACCGTCGGCAGCACACTCACGGATCTGCCCCGCCACGGGTCGCTTTTCATGACGAGGGTGCCTGTGTCTGCCACGGCGTACGCACAGCCTGTGATGCCCACATCCACCTGCTCAAAGGCCGCCAATGCACCTTCTCTCCAGCCGATGGTGTCGTAGGGGGCCAGCACGTCGTCCAGTTCGAATGCCGCCAACGCGTTTCCGCCCCATGTTCCAACGCGCCGCGGTTGCAGAGTGCTTAACAGGTCAGCGAGGCCGGCTTTCAGCGACGAGAGGTGATTGTACACCGTCACCTGCCCGCCCAATTTCTCAAGCTCCTGCTGAAATCGCTCAATCCGCTCCGGCAGCGGAAGCTCACGGACGCTCCAGAAGTCAGGCGCACCAACCACACTGCGAGGCGGTATCGCTGTCAACGGTTGCGGTCTACCGAGTTTGCGCGCGATGTTTGCGAGAAAGTCCGACTCATTCAAGGTGTTCGCCCTCCGTCCGTGTTATCTCCGCCCCGTTTCAGTTCGTTCGACAATGTCTGCCAGCGCTCGCGAAAGCTGCGTTCGGCCAGGGCGGGCGCGGATCGGCTCTTTGTCCAGCCGGCCAGAGGCCCGAGGGTGGATTCGATGTGCCCACTGCGGACGAGCGGCTTCTGGGCCCACTTTCCCACCGAGAGTGCCAGGCGGTAGCGGCCCGGTTTGGAGAAGATGGTTCGGTATCCTCTGAACGCCCAACGCTCCGACGGTTTGGCCATCCCGGATCGGACGCTGCGGTGGCGCAGGTACACGAGCATATCGTGCAGCGGAATTTTGACCGGACAGGCTTCCGAACAGGCACCGCAGAGGCTGGATGCAAACGGCAAGTCCTGGTACTCCGGACCCTGATGCAGCAAGGGGGTCAAAACAGCGCCAATCGGGCCAGGATACACCGATCCGTAAGCGTGTCCCCCCACCTGTCGATAGACGGGGCAAACGTTCAGACACGCGCCGCAGCGAATGCAGTGGAGGACATCTTGAAACTGCGGATGGCCAAGTTGTTGGGACCGGCCGTTGTCCAGGATGACAATGTGCAGTTCTTTTGCGCCATCGCCTTCATCCGTTCGGCGCGGACCGGTGATGAGCGACATGTATGTGGTCAGCTTCTGTCCGGTGGCGCTCCGCGGCAGCAGGTTGGCCATCACCTCGAGGTCGGCGAAACTCGGGAGCACGCGCTCCATGCCCATCATCACAATGTGGGTCCGCGGCAGATTGGTCACCATGTCGGCGTTGCCTTCGTTGGTGAACAGGACGACCGTACCGGATTCGGCGATGCCGAAATTGCAGCCGGTAATCCCGATGTCCGCCTCCATGAACTTTTTGCGCAGCTGTTGGCGCGCGAAGCCGGCCAGCACCTTCGTCTCCGTGGTGAGATCGCGGCCTCCGGCTGCTGTGAACAGATCGCGAATCTGTGCACGATTCTTGTGGATGGCCGGAATGATGATGTGGGATGGCGCTTCCTTGGCGAGTTGAATGATGTACTCTCCGAGGTCGGTTTCCACCACTTCCATCCCGGCTTGCTCCAGTCGCTGGTTGATGTGCACCTCTTCGGACACCATGGACTTCGATTTGACGATGCTTCGCGCCTGTTTGCGCTGGGCGATGTTGAGCACAATGCGGCAAGCCTCTTCGGCGTCTGCGGCAAAGTGCACCTGTCCGCCCGCGGCTCGGACGTTATCGGCGAACTGCTTCAGGTAGTAATCGAGGTGGCTCACGGTGTGGGCGCGAATCTGTCGCCCCCGCTCCCGCCACGCCTCCTACGCTCCGAATTCGTCGGTGGTGGCCTGTTTCTTGGTCCGGAGTCTATCGGCCGTGAACCGCACGGCAGCCCTCAGAAACTCATCCTTCAGGGCGAGGCGGGCTCTGTCCAGAAGCGTTTCCGTCGATGGCGTGCCAGCAGTGTGAGTCATTGCGCCACCACCTTTCCTCGTTTCGCCACCTGCATGCCTTCGTACAGCAGTTCGGCCAGATGCATCACCCGCACGGGATGGCCCTGTCGATGCAATCGTCCGCCGATGTTCATCAGGCATCCCATGTCCGTCCCAACCAGCACTTCTGCGCCCGTTTCGAGCACGTGTTCCATCTTTTCTGTCACCATCGCGGCGGATATGTCGCTCATCTTGACGGCGAATGTGCCGCCGAATCCGCAGCAGTCGCTGGCGAAGGGGAGCGGCACCAGTTCCAGATCCCGGACCTGTCGCATCAACTGCAGCGGTTCGTCGCGTACGCCGAGCAGGCGCGCGCCGTGGCAGGACGGGTGGTACGTGACCCGGTGCGGAAACCGCGCGCCCACGTCGTGCACTTTCAGCACGTGGATGAGAAACTGCGAGAATTCGAAGGTTTTCTCCGTCAATCGCTGAGCCTTGGCGAGCAGGGCGGGGTGATGTTGAAACAAGGTTGGGTAGTAGTGATGAATCATGCCCGCGCACGATCCGGACGGGGTGACCACGTAGTCCGCGTCATCGAACGCTCGGAGCAGCGTGGCGGCCACGTCGCGCGCCTCTGCTGCGTAGCCGCTGTTGAACGCGGGTTGACCACAGCACGTCTGTTCCGGCGAAAATTCCACGTCCACACCCAACTCGTGCAGAATGCGCACCATGGCCTCCCCGACGTTTGGGAAGAAGTTGTCCACAAGACAAGTGACAAAGAGGGAAACCTTCATTTCCGACACCTCCTGTTCGGGTCTTTCCGGCGACCGTGAGCACAAGTCCGTGCAAGCGAATGGTGGATGCGGACGGGGCGGTTATGGAGCGTTCAACTGCAGCGTCTCCTCCACGTGTCTGAGGTGTTCCCGCATCGCCTGTTCCGCCGCGTCCGCACGTTTGTCCACCACGGCCTGGAGAATGCGTTCGTGCTGTTGCAAAAGCGTTTCCGGCTCCCCTTCGATTTGGTAGAGAGCCTGTCGGCTGGCGAGAAGCGACGATTGAATCTGCTCGCCGATGGCGTCCATGAGCGACACCAAGAAGGGATTCTTCGCCGCCTGGGCGATACCGTAATGAAATGCCCAATCCGCCTGCTCCCCAACGCTGAACGAAGTCAGTTCGGCACGCATGCGGTGGACAATCGACCACAGTTCGTCCAGGTCTCCGGGTGTGCGACGATGCGCGGCGAGGCGGGCGGTGCCCGTCTCGACAATCAAGCGCAGTTCGAGCAGTGACCGAATGTCGTCGCGGCGGATGAGCGGCGTTTTCGCCACGAATTGCGTGACCTCGTCGGGATTGAACGAGTTCACGAACGTGCCTTCACCCTGGCGCATGGTCACAATGCGCATGGCCTGCAGCGCGCTCAACGCTTCTCGGATGGCCGACGTGCTGACGGACATCTGTTCACTCAACTGGCGTACTGACGGAAGCTTGCTGCCGGGCGGAAAGACGCCGTTGAAGATGTGGTCTTTCAGTTGTTGGGCCACCGCTTCGTAGGTCTTGCTGGAACGCACCGGTTGCAGTGCCAATGGCCGTCCTCCCTTCGAGAACCTCCGAATGCTGCTGATGATATGGTCATCAGATCAGTGAGTTACTATATCATTCTGACAACGAAGTTGACAACGTCACTCGGAGAAAAAACAGGATGAACATGGTTCGGGGCATCTGTGGATTTGTTCGGCCGACCACGCTGGTCCCTTGTCTAGGAGGGATATCCGCCTTAGACAAAGTCTCCGCTTCCTCATAGCGTATGTAGACGGCCCGCGTACGGACGTCTAAGAGGATGGGGGAGGTCACACGAATGTTCAGTTTGGGTGCTGCGGAGTTGGCGCGGTTCTTGTTCGGCATGGTCGTCCTGTTGGCGGCAGCCAATCTGCTCGGCTACATCGCGGAGAGGTTGACAGTTCCGCGCGTCATCGGAGAAGTGGCGGGTGGGTTGGTGCTCGGCCCGACGGTGATGGGAACGTGGTTCCCCGGGGCGTTTCACTGGCTGTATCAGGGATTTCCAGCCGAGGGGAGTCTGTTCGGCCTCATTTATCAGTTCGGGATCATCTTCTTGCTGTACACGGCGGGCATGAAGTTTCAGGCGAGATTCGCTAAATCCGACGTGAAAACCGGGGTTGCCATCATCGTGGGATCCACGGTGATTCCCTTTCTGGTCGGTTGGCTGTCCACGTATCTGTTCGACCCGACGCAGTTCCTCGGTCCGAAGGACAACATTCTGGCGCTGAAGATTGTGGTCGCCATTTCGATTGCCGTAACGTCCATTCCTGTGATTTCAAAAATATTTTCCGACCTTGGGATCATGCACTCTCGGTTCGCCAAGATCATCGTGGCGGTGGCGGGCGTGCACGACCTCATCCTGTGGGTGGCGCTTGCCATTGCCGCCGGCTTGGTCTCGTCTCGCAGCGGCCATGTCAACGCCTGGATGGTGTCGCAGAGTCTCGTGGTCACGCTGGCGTTCCTGGTGGTCTGCATCGTAATTCTTCCTTGGCTGCTGCGAAAGATCACGTCCAAACGCGCCAATTTTCTGTTTCGAGCCTCCTTTCTCGGCTACTTCTTGGTCATCCTGTTCGCGCTCTCGGACATTGCCGGTTACCTGCAGGTGGATGTGATGTATGGTGCTCTGTTGGCCGGCGTGGCCACAAGGTTCAGCTTGCCTGAACCTCTATTCAAAAGGCTGGAGCAGGGCGTTCAGGGCATGGCGTTTTCGTTTTTCATCCCGCTGTACTTTGCGCTGGTGGGCATGAATTTGAATCTGGCCAAGCAATTTGACGCGGGATTCTTTGTGCTGTACCTCATCTTTGCCACCATCGTCCAGGCGGCTGTGGTCTACGGCACGTGTCGCTTCATTCGCGCCGACAAGCTCACCAGTCTCAACTTCGCCGCCGCCATGAACGCGCGGGGAGGTCCGGGAATTGTCCTCTCCTCCACGGCCTATTCTCTCGGAATTATCAACCAGAACTTCTTTGCGATTTTGGTCATGCTGGCGTTGGTCACGTCTTGGATGGCCGGATGGTGGTTGCGCTACGTCCTCTACAGCGGAAAGCGGTTGATGCCGGGGGATGAGGAATTGGTGATTCAGAGAGTGAATGAGGAGGTATCGTTTGATATCGCGGCGAATCTGAAATAAAGATGGAAAAAAGGTTTGTCCAAGAATCGGAGCGGGGCGTCCAGCTCTCGATACATACGGGGCTTGCGCCGCCGCTCGCCGATCCATCCCGGAAAGACAGCAAAAGACAGCCATCGAGGCGCCGGAAGCGCATGTCGCCGTGCGGTTCTACGGTGGTAATTGTAAGAAATAAACAGGAATATATTTGAAGTTGCAGACCTGGATATAGTCCAAATGGACTAATTGAAACCGTCCGTTATGCTCTGTGACCAATCTGACGAAATTTGGATGATAGGGGTAGCGCGGAGGATGCCGCAACGGTTTCCAGATGCATCGGCGCATGGTTGTGGGCGGGGGGATTGACGTGGCCGGCGTGGCGAGTTCCATCATGCACTCCGTATGGATCTCTCTCGGCATTATCAGCGTGTTCGAATTTCTCAATATGAGAGAACAGGCCCTGCAGTCGTCGTGGAGTCCGGTGTTTGATTTGCTGTATGACTGGATTCCGATGGGGTTTCTCGTGCTCTGGATTGAGGTGATGGACGGCGTCGGCGTCGTGGTGCTGCCGTTGTACATCCTGTTGCTCACCTCGCTGCACCGGCGCCGACAGTGGTACCGGCTCGTGAATCTGCTGGTTCTGTGGGTCCTGCAGGTGGAACTGATTGTCATATGGCATCGGGATCCATTGGATGTCATGAGCCTTGCCTGCTGCGGCGTCAGCCTGCTTGCTATTCTCTGGAGTCCATTGCGGGACAAGCCCGGCTGGGGGTACCTGGCCGTGGTCGCCATCGGCGCGGTGAATTGGGTGCTGGCGCCGGGCGTACAACGGTTGTCCACGTTGGCCGAAATCATCGTGGTTTCTGCGGTGTTCCTGCTGTACGTTCACGACGCACGGCTGCGGTACAAAATCCGCGAAGAGAGCGAACGAGACCCGCTCACCGGACTGCTCAATCGCAGAGGTGGGGAAATCTGGCTGCAGAAGCACCGCGGGGCGGAAGGCGTCGCCGTACTGGTGGACCTGGACGACTTCAAGTTCATCAATGATTCGTTTGGACATGACGCCGGGGACCTCGTGCTGCAGGAGACCGCGCGCCGCTTCCGAGCCTGCGCGTCGCCGGAAACCGCGGCAGTCCGCTGGGGGGGAGACGAGTTCCTGCTGCTCATCCCACAGCCTTGGACGCCGTCTTTGAAGCTGGCCATAGAGCGCTTGTTCGATGCCATTTCGGGCACGCCCGTCGAGGTGCACAATGAGCCGCTGATGGTTCGGTGCAGCATGGGGGTGGGGTACGGCATGGTCAACGACGAGTTGATCACCGAAGCGGACAGAGCCCTGCTGCGCGCCAAACAGGTGGGCAAAGATCGAATTGGTTGGCCGGACGCGCTGGAAGCGTTTAAGAGCGTCTGGTCGGAAGCCAGCGTGTACGGTTTTTCGCGCGCGTTCAACCACCTCACGCGCAACAGCGCGGTGCCCTGCCTCGCCACGGATGCGAATTACGTCATTGTCGACGTGAATCCGGCGTTTGAACAGCTCAGCGGTTATTCGCGCCGCGAATTGATAGGGAACAAGCCGAGCCAACTGGCGGCGGGGGAATTCAACCGCAGCAAATATCAGGAGATTCGGAATGCGTTGGAGACCGACGGATGCTGGGAAGGGCAGCTGTGCAATCAACGTCCGGACGGCTCCGTCTGGTGGGAAGACCTGACGATGTCGGCCATCCGGGTCGGCGAGAAGGTGGTGGGATACTGGGCCATCGCGCGCGAGGTGCAGGCGCCAAGGGTGCCAGCGGCGCTGCGGCTGATGTCGTTTGCGGAGCGGTACGGGCTGCCGGCTTTCGTCAGCGACGCCCACCAGCGCATTCAGCGAGTGAACGGAGCGTTCGCCACGATGTACGGGAAACAGGTTCGCAACCTTGTGGGTAAACCCGTGATGGAGGCCAGATCACCGATGATGAATCGAGCGAAGTTCGAGGAGATGGAACGGGATCTGCAAGAACTCGGGATCTGGTTGGGCGTGACGACCAACCAGCGACTCCCTGGCAGTGAGGTGGTTCCGGTGGTCAGTGGTGTTGTCCGGTCGCAGACAGACGGCGAGGGATCGGAGGAGGAAACAGTCGAGATTCAGGTCCCCCTCACGCGAATCATCGAGGAGTGGGAGAACATCACGGGCAAATCCCGCTCGATGGAGGCCATCTTTCTGCGCGCGCTGGCCAGAGTGGCGGAATGGGGGGATCCGGACCTGCAGGCGCATGTGCTCCGCGTCAGCAACTACGCGCGGTGGCTGGCGACGCGTTTGGCGGAGCGAAATTTGCTGCACTTGCACGACGTGGAGACCATCGCGGTGGCCAGTGTGACCCACGACATCGGCAAGGTGGCCATCGCACGGGAGGTCCTGTTGAAGCCGCATCACCTGCAGCGCGAGGAGTACGGATACGTGAAAGCGCACGCGCTCATCGGAGAGCAGATTTTGCAGTCGGTCCTAGAAAACCTTCCGAACTTCTACGAATATTCCCGCGCGCTGGTCGACTGCGCCCGTGTGATTGCCGGCACGCACCACGAGTGGTGGGACGGCAGCGGTTATCCGCGCGGGCTGTTAGGGGAAGCGATTCCACTGCCAGGGCGCATTGTGGCCGTTGCGGATGTGCTGGACGCGCTGCTCAGCCGCAGGCCATACAAAGATCCGTGGAGCAAGGAGCGGGTGAGAGCCTACATGCAGGAACATCGTGGCACTCAGTTCGATCCGCAGATCATCGATGTGCTGCTGGCCGAATGGGACTCCCTTCCGGATCCGAAGGACAGCATCTCCGCCACATTGGCGTCAAAGGAGGGGCAAATCGTTGAAATCTAAGCGCGATGTACGTACAGGCAAGACGTTGGGCGTTCCGTTCATTCGCCAGGTGCGAGGCGAGGTGACCGTGTATTGGGTCGGCGCTTCTACAGGAGCCATCGTCGCCGACCTGATGTTGTTGGGGCTGGCAGCGCGGATTCACAGCGCGCTTCTGGAATGGTCTCTCATCTCCGTGATCCTGCTGATTGTGGTGCTGGCCGCCTTGATTCAGCTTCGGCTGCGGGTGCTGTTTCGCCCCATCTCGTACCTCTACGACGAAATGCTGCGGCTTCGAGAGGGAGACTTTGCAGAGCGGGATCTGTCCATTCGCGGTCAGTCGGATTTGGACAAGGTGGCGGCGGCTCTCGTCGTGGCGAAGCAGAGCATCCGCGATGTGCTGCAAACCATGAAGCGCACAGCCGACAGCTTGACCGAATCGGCGGAATCGTTGACGGAAGGCGCCCGACAAACGAGTCAGGCTTCGGAGCAGAACGCCGAGATGATGATGGTGGTCACACACGTGGTTGAACAGCAGACCAAGTTGACGCGCGAGACAGAACAAGCCATTCGCATTTCGGAGAAGAGCGCGGCGCACATTCTTCAGTTGAGCCATGATTTGCAGGAGTTGGCCGGGCATATCGGCGTGCAGACGGAACAGGGCCGGGAGAACGTGCATCTCGCCAACGACAGAATGCGCCACATCACCACGCTGGTGGACGACCTGACCAATCGGTCCGCCCTGATGCAGGAAGGGGCGCAGCGAGTGGTGGACACCATGGGCACCATTCGCGAAGTGGCGGAACAGACCACGCTGTTGGCGTTGAACGCAGCCATTGAAGCTGCCCGTGCCGGTGAAGAAGGGCGAGGGTTTGCGGTGGTGGCGGACGAAGTGCGCAAATTGGCGGACATGGTGAAACGCGCTTCGTCTCAAATCCAGGAAGTCGTGCTGCTCATGTTGGAGAGATCCGTGGCGAACCAGGAGGCCACCCAAAACGTGGCGGAAGCGGTGGCTGTGGGGGCCTCGGCGGTGGACAACGCCACCCGCGTGTTTCTCACCATCGCGGATGACGTGAATCGGCAGCAGAACCTCGTTGAACGAGTGGCCGAAGCAGCGGAGGACATCAGCAAGCAGACGAATGTGGTCACTGTCGAGATTCAGAAGCTGGTAGAAGGTGCCCAGGAGCAATCCAGAGCGGTGGAGAGCGTGGCGGCGGCCAGCGAGGAGCAGCTCGCGATGATGGAAGAGGTGGCCGCCAGTTCGGCTGCGGTTCGCGACTTTGCGCAGGAACTCCACGCGTGTGCGGATCAATTCACGTGGTGAATGGATGGACTGGCGTCTGCGGGGGCGGTCGATGGCGGCAGTGTTGTGAGCGGCAAGGAAATCGATGAATCCTACGGGGTATTGAACCAACGCTCAATACCCCGTTTTGTCATGCGTGCGGTTGACACCGCATGGAGTCGGCTTCTATTCGGTGGTGCGGCGCTGCTTCGGCCAATACGGGCATGAACAAGAAGGCGTCGACACATGATTTACGGACGATTCGGAATATGATTCAATGATAGACAAGTGAGACGTTTCCATACGGTGTAGACGGGCTGGAGGGATGACCGTGGGATTTGACTTTGACGCCGCACTGAACCGAAGGAACACCAACGCCGCAAAGTGGGACGTCATGGAAGCCCTGTTTGGCCGTGCTGATCTGGTACCCATGTGGGTGGCCGACATGGATTTCCTGTCTCCGCCGGCCGTTCGGGAAGCGCTCTGCGAGCGCGCCCAACACGGCGTTTACGGGTATCCGGTTCGCCCTGCCGGCTACCACACGGCCATCAGCCGTTGGTTTGGGACGCGCCATGCATGGCCCATCCAACCGGATTGGATTGTGGACATCCCCGGCGTTATCACCGGGATTTCCATGTTGATTGAGACATTCACGCAGCCCGGCGATGGCATCATCATTCAGCCGCCCGTGTACCATCCGTTTCGGAAACTGATACAGCGCAGTGGCCGGCGAGTTGTGGAAAATCCGCTGCTGTGGTCCGGAGACGGGTACACGATGGATTTGCAGGATCTGCGCAACAAGGCGGCACAAGGGGCAAAGATGCTGATTTTGTGCAGCCCGCACAATCCGGTCGGCAGAGTCTGGTCGAAACACGAGCTGACGGTGCTGGGTAAGATTTGCGAAACGTACAATCTCGTGGTCGTGTCCGATGAAATCCACTGCGACTTGGTGTATCGCCCGCATCGGCACATACCTTTCGCGTCCCTGGGCGATTCGTTTGCGCGTCAGTCGGTCGTCTGTACGGCGCCGAGCAAGACGTTCAACCTGGCCGGGATGAAGGCGGCGGCACTCGTGGTGTCAGACCCCGACAAGCGCGAGCGGATTCAGGCCACGCTGAAGCGTTTTGGGCTCGACAGCATCAACGTGTTCGGGTGGACGGCGGCGGAAGCCGCGTACCGAACCGGTGCGGAGTGGTTGGACGCGCTGCTTGAGTACCTGCAAGGTAATCTCAACTTCTTGCTCGACTACGTTTCCGCGCACATTCGTGACCTCCGGGTGGTGAAACCGGAAGGCACCTATCTGGTGTGGATGGATTGTCGAGACCTCGGGATGAACGCGAAGGCATTGCAGCGGTTCATGCGAGAGGAAGCAAAACTTGCGATTGAAGACGGTTACATTTTCGGGACGGGAGGAGACGGATTCATCCGTATGAACATCGCCTGCCCGAGGACGCAGCTCACCACCGCCCTGTTTCAGCTGGAGCACGCGGTCACGGGGCTCAAGATGAGAAAATGACGCGGTCGGCATGAAAAAAGGGCAGTCCCCATCCTGAGGGAGGGGCCACCCGTTTCCGGACGGATCATCGAATGCTCGATAGCAGAATTTGCACCGGAGCCGGCTTATTCAGTTCGCCTGTGGTTGTGGTTTCGGTCTATCGGTGGGGATGAGCAAGCTGATGAGCCCGCCGAGCAATGGCAGCACCGACAGCACTGTGAACACGAGCGGAACGCCGAACACGTCCGAAAGCCCGCCCATAAACGTGGCGCCGATGCCGCCAGCGCCGACGCCAAAGCCGATGGACAGTCCCGATGCCATGGCGATGTTCCGGGGCAGCAAACGTTGCATGTAGACCACGGAAACCGCGAACGAGGCCAGCACGCTGAACCCAAACAACAGCAGGTCGACTAGTGCCAGCACGCCATGCACGTAAGGCAGCAGCAGTGCGAACGGCGTGGCTATGAACATCGATCCTACGAGCAGCCGCTTCATGCCAATCCTATCAGACCAAACGCCGCCCAAGAAGGTGCCGAGTGCCCCGGCGCCGACGAACACGAAGTTGAGCCATTCCGACGTGGAGAGGGATTGGTGCATGTAAAAGGGCAGAAAGACCACCACGCCAACCTGGCACCAAGATCTCAGCACGATCACGCTGACGAGCGCGATGACCCCGGGAATATGATTTTCGCCGATGACTTGCTTGCGGACTGCGCTGGCTTCCTGCACTCGATGAGAGAGCCAGCCGAGGATGTTTCCCGTCAAAATCAGGGACAGCAGGGCCAACACGATGAACCATGCCAGACCGTGAATCCCCGTTCTCGACAGAAACAGCGGGATGAGCAGTGGACCGCAGGCCTGGCCAGCGTTCCCGCCTACCTGGAAAATGGCCTGCGCCAGTCCTTTCTTTCCACCCGACGCGAGGTGCGTTCCGCGCGAGGCTTCTGGGTGAAACGCGCCCGATCCGAATCCGGAGATGGCGACGCAGACGAGCAGCCACCCATAACTGTGGACAATGCCGGTGAGTCCGAGACCCAGACAGGAGAGAAACAGACCCACCATAAACAGCCATACGCGGGGCTTTCTGTCCGTAACGGCCCCAAAAATGGGCTGCATGATGGACGAGGTGAGATAGGACACGAGCACAATCATGCTGGACTGTGTGTAATTGAGATGAAACGCCTGCTTGTACAAAACGACCAGCGCGGGTACCAGTCCGGTGGTCATCAGGTCGTTGATAAAGTGTGCACTGCTGAACGTGAACACCGCGCGGCGAAAAATCGGCGCGGGCGCAGTGGAAACAGATGCTGTGCCGGACATCGATACACCTCCCAGATCTGGAATCAATCCAAGCATCAGTATACTCGTTTTGAGTGGCGAAGTGTGGGGAGCGGAAAAAAGGGGTTCCCGTCGGGGAATTCGCATCGTGGTGGTGCCCGCGATGCGAATTCGGGCGGAAAACCCAAACTCGAATCCATGTTATTTTGATGGAACGCGGTGGGATGACGCCTTTTCGGATGTGGACAGCTGCGCCATGGTGGCGAGCACGAGCGACGCCACCATCAATAAGAGACCGATGATTTGCCAGTAGGATGGATTGCCTTTGATGGTGAGCAGGAAGCCGATGATGAGGACAATGCCAACGCTGAACATCCACCTTGCGAACATCCGCCATACCTCCCCAACCTGCGTTACCGTGAACGTACCGCACTTTTCCACACAAGTAAAGGCCCAACGCGGTCGTTCTTGGCACCCAATTCGTAACAAAAATTCCGCTTCTTCCGTCTTAGTCATTGTATGGTTCTGCGCTGAAATCTACGCATGTTCGTCCGATGTAAAGGAGGAGTACGAGGTTGAGGTACACGCTTCCTGCCTGCATCGTTGCCGGCACAGCCATGTTGATTGCCATACTTCCGCCCTCGGTCGCCACGGCGGGTGCCGTCACCTTCACCATGCGGCACACGCGAATTGAACTGAATGCCAGCGTGCTCTCCGCACCGTCCGCATTCACGTATGCGGGAACGACCTACATGCCGTTGTACTACGTCGAGCAATTGCTCAACAAATTGAACGTGAAAAACCAATGGACCGGATCCGTGTGGAAGCTCACCACTTCGTTCGATTCACAGCCCACCTTTGTGCTCCAGACCCGCACGGGGGCTATGGCCATCACCATCAATGGCAAAACGTTCGCGGCGCACGTGGATAAACAGGTCGCGCGCGATCCCGCGAGCAACAGCAACACCACCTTTGTTCCCATCTGGTACATCCAGCAAACGCTGCAGTCCATGGGGTTGCAGAACACCTGGGATGGCACGACATGGAACGTGAAGGCGAACTACGAGGACGTCACCAAAACCGGGACGACACTGGGATGGTTCACGCAGCTGTCGGACGCGGAGCAAGCGCTGCTCGAATATCCGGGAGGAATGGTGAAAGATTTGAAAGGGCAGACGGTGTTCACGGAAGAGTCGTTCACGAATGTGGATCTGCGGTATCCCGCGCCGTCGAACATCAACGCGACATCGCTCAACGCGTACCTCACGCAGCATAACTCCATCATGGCCGGACTTGGGCAAACCTTCATGGATGCGCAGGCGCGGTACGGGGTGAACGCGAATTATCTGGTCTCGCATGCCCTCGAGGAGACGGGTAGCGACGGTAACGTGAGTGACATCGCCCTCAACAAAAACAATCTCTACGGATACGGTGCGTATGACAGCAACGCCTATCAGTACGCTGGCACGTTCCCCAGTCAGGCGTACGCCATCCTATTCCAGGCCTGGGAGGTACGGAGCAATTACCTGAATCCGGGAAGCTCTCATTACGTTTCGCCAACGCTGTCCGGTATGGCGAAAAACTACGCGTCGGATTCCGGATGGGCCGCGAAGGTCAATGACCTGATGGATCAACTGGCCATCGACGTGCACGACAATGTGACGAGCTACACCCAGTACTCGCCGAGCAACCAGCCAACGGTTCCGGCCGGATCGGAAACCGAGCCGGTGTACTATATGAACAGTGCAACCGCCACGGTGAAGGCGGATCCGTACTATGGGACATCCGTGCCCGTCTATGCGGACAGCGGTACAGGATACCAGCACATGTTTGCTCGGGAGCTGCAATCGGGGGCCCAGGGAGACGACGTGAAAACGCTGCAGCAGGCGCTCAACGCCGCTGAGTCCGTCAACCTCCAAGTTGACGGCATCTTTGGTTCGCAGACTGAGTCGGCGCTGAAAGCGTACCAGACGAGTCATGGGTTGGCGGCCACGGGTGTGTGTGATTTTCAACTGTGGAATAATCTACTCGGTCTATCGGATAATACAGGAACGGTGAGTGCAGGACAGACGGTCAACGTGGATCAGGTGGTTCAGGGCATGGCCGGAGACGTCGTGGTGGAATGGTATCACATTCCGAATGTGGGGTGGATCAACGCTGGCGATGTGACGTGGAACAATGTGTACCGGTTGACGGTCTCCAATCCGAAATCGGCAGCGGATGTGTCCGTGCCAGTATACAACGAGGCCGGACAGACGGTGGCCACGCTGCACGCCGGTGACGAGGTGGTCGCGGACAGCGGCAGCGCGGTCGGCGGGCAGATTGCGATTCGGTTTGCCAACCAGGATACCGGAGCGGCGATGTCCGGCTACATCCGTACATCCCAAGCCACGCTGACACAGGTGACGCATTGAGAATGACGCCATTGAGAAGTGTTGTGCAGACCTGTGGCGAAGGGCAGATGCACAAGCAAACGCAAGCCGCATCCCGTACAGTGGAGCGGGTGGGCTAATCCTGTGAAGTGAGGTCCATCGGCGTCGGAACGGACCGGTCAGGTTCATTCCGGCGCCTTGTTCATTGTTTGGAATGAGTGATTCCTTGAACGCCGGTCAAGGATTCGCGCGAAGTAGAAACGGGTATGATGAGATCCGTCGGAACGTTCGGCGGAGCGGATGATCCCGGTTCTAAACTGTTTGGAATGGAGCAGGTGGAGCATGTCGTCAAGCAAGACCAAGCGACACATCCCGTCGGTGTCAAACATCCCGTCGGAAGGCGGTGGCTGCGAAGCGGCACCCTCCGCGCGAATTTCACATGGCAGGTACTGGACGGCGTTCTTTTTGGTTCTGTCGTTCCTCGGTGTGGCGGTGTATTTGTATCTCGACCGCCACAATCAACTTTCGCACATGCTGCAGTCCCTCGGGGGCTTCGGGATTGTGTTGGCTGTGGTCCTGAAGACGGTGATCACAATCACACCGATTCCAAACGAGGCATTGCTGATCTTGTACATGAAGATTTACGGCGCGTGGTGGGGGGCGCTGTACGCTTGGATCGGCGGAGTGCTCAGTTCATTCCTGCTGTTTGCCATCGCCAGGCACTACGCCAAGCCGTTGCTGACCAAGCTCATGTCGCCGCCACGATTTGAGCAGATGAACGCATGGGTCGCGAAGCGAGGCCCCCTGGCCATTCTGGTGATTCGGCTGCTCCCAATCCCCGGTTACCTTTCGAGTTATATTGTCGGGACCATGCCATCGGTCGGACTGTGGACCTACATCTGGACGGAAGCCATATCCGTTGTCCCTTACTACCTTGGATCCGTTCTGATCTTCCTTGGCGTTGTAAAAAATCTCACGCGTTGGTTGTTCTTCGGCGGGTGTCTGATGGCTGTTGTCTGGGGCATTGGCTTCCTGGTGCAGCGCAGATTCAAAACCGAAATCCAGGCTTTGTCCACATCGCTTCGGCGTCGACGGGCGAGGTGAACCGCCGCGCAATCCGAGGTCCCGGGCGTTTGAAGATGACCCGCGCAACATGATGGACGCAGGGCTGCCCAATGGATGGTTCCCCCGTTGCAAGCACAACGTCTCATCACACTGGACAGTCGTATCGACGAATATCACTTCTGGTCATCTGCTCCACGTCTGCTGCTGATACCAGGTTATCCATTTTTCCTATTTCTCACGCCGCTGACGCTGCGTGATGGGTGTACGCTGATACTCGATGCGGAGCGGGCGCCACTGCCATATACAGCACACGACGAACTGCCCATCGGGCTCCGTGCGCCATTCCGTCGGCCGACTTTGAAGACTTGAGTGGCTGCCCTGTACCCCTAGGAGCGTGAGTATTCGATTTTCTCGTATAAAATACTCATGATACTGCATATCGCCGCTGCTTTTACTCAGCGTTTCGATGAACATGCAGTAAATTTGATTACTCGGACACGCTCCTAGACGAGTTCGATCCCGATAATGCCTTACAGGCAGATGCCGATATGCTCTCTCTAGAGGTTGCCAACTCGTGAAGTCTACGAAGGAATGCCTGAAGAATCTAGTATATTCATCTCGATTTATGACCGGTCGGGGATGATGCCGCCTAATGCTTTGTCATGTATACTATGATTGCCAATTTTTTCGGGGAAGGGTGAACAGATGAAGACAGGTGCAACAGTGATCACGGTTGCCACGGCAATGGTAGTCCTTGTTGGTGCAGGAACCGGTGTTGGCTACTATGCATGGCAACATCATCAAGAAGTCCTGAATATGGAGGCTGCCCAGGCCCGACAGGACTACAGAAATAATCTCCTGTTAACGGCGGCGGATTTGACGAAAGACGCAGAAGATGCCAATTCCGTGACAGACGAAATCAGTCAAATTTGGCATGATGCCATTTTTAATGATTTCGGCGTCGATGTCCATGGTACATATGCGTCCACCTTCGATGATGCTTTTCAAGATGAGAGTCAGTACCTTGAGAGTCAAGGGACATTGGATCGATTGACCTCAGAGGACACGCAAATCCAGGATCAAATCAGCAAATTGAATAGCCCCCCCAGTCGGTTTTGAAAAGGCTTATTCAGACCTTGCTTATCAGGCATATTCAGATATGCTTGATGAAGCAGAATCAGCCAGTGGTACGCTCGTGGAGTATAACAACCGTGTAAACGATGATCAAAGCAAGTTTTTATCAAACATCAAGATGGTCAGTCTGGATGCTCCTTCGAACTGATTGAATACTGAAGTCCGTCGTTGTGACGGACTTTTTTCATATGAATTCCGAACACCGAGCCAGTGCGCTTAATCTACTTCTGCTATGCACTTCGGTGAAGCCACTCCGCGCTTTCCTATGATGTTTGAGACTTGGTAGCAGTACATATTCTTGAGGGCGTACGGAGTCTGTCGGGGCTGCGGTGGGACGCGCCGGTAGGTGTCATGTTCGCGCTGGCCAGCCCGAGTCCGGCCAGGCCATAGTCGAGGGTCGGGAGACCAAAAATGGGACTCCGGAAACCCGAAATCCGTTTGGAGCAGGTGCAGGCGGCCACAACAATTGATCAAGTCAACGAGATCCACTGGTAAGAGTCAGAGACACCAACGCCGACAAGGCGTCTTCTTTATGCCCTTCGAAGGAGGTGAGGCCTGCCGCGGTGACGTTATTCCGCCAGTGCGACACCCTTTTGCCATAACTCAGGCCCGAGCATTGTATAAAGTTTCCCGGCCGCCCTTTTCAGGTAATGCTTTCTTTGATCGTGCCAGTAAAAGGCGCGTTCTAGTAGTTTCCTTCCCGTAGGATCGGAAGTTGTTACCTGGCGAAGTGCAGTGAGTGCTGTGTTGTCGTGTTTCCGGGTCTCAATAAAGCACTCCACGGTCATGAGCACCAAGAGTTCGTCTTCGTCGAATTGTGCAAGTCGATGCAGGTTGCCAGCTGCCGTATTACGGTGATAGCTCGTTTCGTAGTTCTCTCTGTGAACTTGTCTCAGAGCAGGCTGATCCTTGAACTGCGGCATAAAGGTCATTTGCGTCACGTACGAACAAAATACTTGCTCAGCATAGATGCTGCGTTCAACATCGCGCAGTACACTTTGCCATTGGCTCATTATCCCTATACTGGCCCCAGAGTCAACCCAGACAGAAGGGATGGGTTAAGATGAAGTAGAGGTGTTTATGATGCCGGGACGTAAGTGGACAGTGGACGAGAAGATGAACATCGTGCTCGAGGGCATGATGCCCGGTGCGAATATCAGCGAGGTATGTCGGCGGCATGGCGTGGCCCAGAGTCTGTATTACAGGTGGCGTGAAGCGTTCCTGACTGGTGGACGGGCT
>NZ_AUCA01000051.1 GCF_000429525.1 Alicyclobacillus contaminans DSM 17975
GCAGCGTGAGACGGTTTTTATCTGAATTGTAAATCTATCATCTCTTTCTTAAAAGCCATCCCATCTGTCTTGACAATGTGGGGTTCAATACGGAATCGCCGTCTTCCTCAACGACTTCCAGACCCATGACGTCGGTGAAAAAAGCGAGGCTCTCGTCGTACTTGGGTGTCAACAGCTCCACATGGCCAAGATGGGCCACGTCAAACGAAAGTTCCTGAGCCATCTCTGTCCCATCCCTCCTTTTCAGTCTCCGTGGCATCCACTTGAAGTCTCGACCTGCTCTCATTCTACATCATCAACAATATTGTTAACAATATTGTTTTCAAACTTGTTTTGCATTGGCGCCAATTCCGAGAAATTCGCGCACAGCCTCGTCGCTCGCCGGTGCTGGCGGCCAGGTTTTCAGGTCGAACGGATAGTCCGATCCAGGCAGCACCCGCTCCTCCCCCACCAGCGTTTGCAGATAGCTCAGCGCGGCCTCGTGCCACAACACGTTGTCGTACCAGAATCTCTTCAGGTACCCTTCCGGCGAATCCTGCAGCGAAGAGGAAACCTGCGGCCACACCGCATGCCCCTGGTTGAGCCGCCCAACCTGATACGGCAGAAATCCACCGCCGTGAGCAAGCAGCAGTTTCGCGTTGGGATAGGCGTCCAAAATGCCGCCGAGCACCAGATCCAGCGCAGCAATGGTCGTCTCCCACGGGATGCCAATCAGATTCGGCATCATCTTGCGCTGAATTCGAGGATCTTCGTTGAGCAGCGGGTGAATGAAGACGACAGCGCCGTGGTCGTTCGCCGCTTCCCAAAACGGAGTGAACCGCGGATTGCTCAGCAATATCCCGTTGTGTCCCGGGCCGATGATGACGCCTTTGAGTCCCTGGGACATCGCCGCCTCCAACTCCCTCGCAGCCGCCTCCGGATGGTTCAACGGCACCGTGCCTAACCCGGACAGCCTGTCTCCGTGCGCCTGAATCCACAGAGCCAGTTCTCGGTTGTACACGCTGCTCAATTCGCTCGTCGCTTCCGGCGGAAAATCGTACAGGAACAGCTGGGGAATGGGCGATACCAGCGTGTGTCCAATGCCCGCCGCGCGCTGAGCGGCCAGGTACTCGTTCGCGTCGTAAAAAGCGCGTTTCAACTCGAAAGACCATCGGTGATTCACCGTTAAGAACGGTTCTTTCTCCACCGCGCGCTGTTCCCACACCGCATGCACCGTATTCGCGTGGGTTTTGAGCCAGCGCAGCACCGCTTCGGGGACGAAATGGGAATGCACGTCGTACACGGGTTCCACCTCCCTTCTGAAATCCATCACTTGGACGAATCCGCCTTCGTGACACCGCCCACTCCCCAGTGCGCCGCGGGCACCTCGTAGAGGAGCACCCGCACTGCTCCGGGATTCGCGTCGAGCGTATGGACAACCGCCTCGGTGACCGCTTCAATGAGGCGTTTCTTGGCTTCCTGCGGACGGCCTTCCAGGATGCTAATCTGTACCAGCGGCATCTGTCTCTCCTCCGTTTCACGCGTGAATCATCAGATGGATTTCGCCCATGCCATCGAAAGCCACGGAAATGTCATCCCCATCGTGCACGTGGATGGCTTCCGTGATACCGCCGGTCAACACCACCATCCCGGGTTCAATGGCCCTGCCAATCCGGCTCAACATGCGCACCTGCTCCACCACCGACAGCACGGGATGGCCGAGCACCGCGGCGCCTGCCCCGGTTTGTTCCACCGCGCCGTTTCGCGTCATGACCACGCCCACCTGATTCAACGCGAACTGATACGGCGAGTAGGCCTGCGGAAAGAGATAAAATTTGGCGCTGGACGCGTTATCGGCAATTACATCCACCAAAGTGAACGAGAAATTTCGGTACCGACTGTCAATCACCTCCACGGCCGGCACCACGCACTCGGTCGCGAGCCACACATCCCTCGCGGTGACATCCTCGCCCGCGAGTCTGCGCTTGAACACAAACGCGATTTCCGGTTCAATTCTCGGATGGATGAGACCGGACAGAGAAAGTTCCGGAGACGACAACTCCATGGATTTCAGAAGATGCCCGTAGATGGCCTCCTCCACGCCCACCGATTGCTGCTTCGCCTTGCTGGTCAGCCCCATCTTCCAGCCAATCAGCGCATCACCCGCCGCGAGATAACGATGAATCAAACGCTGTTGAATGGCGTACGCGTCGGCGACAGTAAGCCCTTCATACCGCTCGGTGATTTTCTCCAACGCCTGGGCGTTCACCTGATGTCTATGAATTTCCTCGGCAATAGCGTCCAGTGACAAAGGACTCCCTCCCACAAATCACTTTTCCTGCGCGATGGCGTAGGCGACATCCACAATCATGTCCTCCTGGCCCCCCACGACTTTCCGGCGCCCTAGTTCGACCAGGATGTCGCGCGCGTCCACCCCAAACTGTTCCGCCGCGCGGTTCGCATGCAGCAGGAAGCTCGAATAGACCCCCGCGTACCCCAGGGTCAAACTTGCCTTGTCGGTCACTATCGGGCGGTGCATCCGGGGCCGAACGATATTCTCCGCCGCGTCCATCACGGAGTACAACTGCACGCCGGTGTCGATGCCGTACTTCTCGCAAGCGGCGACGAACACTTCCAACGGCGTGTTGCCTGCGCCGGCGCCCAAACCGCAAAGGCTCGCGTCAATGCGCGCCGCCCCTTCTTCCACTGCGGCGATGGAGTTCGCGACCGAGACGCCCAAATTGTTGTGGGCGTGGAACCCCACTTCCACGTCCGACGGCAGGCCGTCGCGCAGCGCCGACACTTTGCGGCGCACTTCATCCATCAACATGGCCCCCGCCGAATCCACGATGTACACAGCATGGGCCCCGTACGACGCCATCTTTCTCCCTTCCTCCACCAGCACGGAAGCCGGGGTCATGTGGGACAGCATCAGGAATCCCACCGTCTCAAGGCCCAGCTTGCGCGCTTCTTCGATGTGCTGGGCAGAAATGTCCGCTTCCGTGGAATGCGTCGCGACGCGAACCGCCTGCACACCACAGGCCACCGCCCGCTTCAGGTCTTCCACGGTGCCGATGCCTGGCAGCAGCAGCGCGGCGACCTTCGACGACCGGACCACCTCGCACACCGCGCGCAGATAGTCCTCCTCGGTTTCCTTGGCAAAACCGTATTGAATGGAGCTGCCCCCCAGCCCATCGCCGTGGGTGGCCTCAATCAACGCAACGCCCGTGCCGTCCAGCGCCGACGCAATCGCCCGCGCGTCCTCGGTGCTGAACTGGTGCCGAACCGCATGCATCCCGTCCCGCAGCGTCACATCCGTCAACCGGATTTGGTACTTGTACGCCATGATGCCTTCCCCCTCACTTCTTGACAGCCATCCGGTGCTTGGCGAATTCCTCGCCAAACTTGACGGCTGCGGCGGTCATGATGTCCAAATTGCCTGCGTAGACCGGCAGATAATCGCCGAGTCCCTCCACCTCAATGGAGACGCTGACCAATTCATCCTGGAAGATTGGCTCCCGATTCAATCGGTAACCCGGCACGTACGTCTGCACCTGCTGCACCATCTCGTGGATGGACTCGCGCACCCGCTCCCTGGTGTTTGCATCGGCGGCGTCCATCACGCAGTAGATGGTGTCCCGCATCAGGATGGGCGGTTCCGCCGGGTTGAGGATAATGATGGCCTTCCCCTGGCGTGCGCCGCCAATCACCTCCAGCGCTCGCGCCGTGGTTTGTGTGAATTCATCGATGTTGGCGCGAGTACCAGGCCCCGCGCTTCGGCTGGCGATGGTCGCCACAATCTCCGCGTAGGACACGCCCACCACGCGGCTCACCGCATGGACAATGGGCACCGTGGCCTGTCCGCCGCAGGTCACCATGTTGACGTTTGGAGAGTTCAGGTGCTCCTGCAGGTTGACCGCCGCAATCACGTACGGTCCGCGCGCCGCCGGCGTCAGGTCAATCGCCTGAATGCCCGCTTCCCGCAGCAGTTTGGCATGACGCACGTGCGCCTTCGCGCTGGTCGCGTCAAACACCATGTCCGGCCGAGCGCCCTTGTCGAGGACCGCAGCCAAACCTTCCGAAGAAACTTCCAGTCCCGCGTCCTTGGCGCGGCGCAATCCGTCCGAATCGGGATCAATCCCAATCATCCACCGAGGCTCAATCCATTCACTGCGCATCAGCTTGATCATCAGGTCGGTGCCAATATTGCCGGATCCGACAATCGCAGCGGTCAATTTCGTCATGGGCTACACCTCCAAGTCAGCCTCGTCACGGCGAACGAAGCGTGAATTCCACGCGACCCAATTTTCCAAAGTTGAGAAGAATGTGATCTCCGGGCCGCACCGGCACAGCCGCTGTAACAGCCCCTGACAGAACCACGTGCCCGGCCTTCAGCGTGGTTCCGAGCGACGACAGCTTGTTGGCCAACCAGGCGACGGCCGCGGCGGGATGACCCATCACCGCCGCCGCTGCCCCTGTCTGCACGACCTCGCCATTGACCATCAGCACGGCGCCCGTCGTGGTCAGGTTGGCCGCATGCACATCCGTGCCCACTTCGCCCAGCACAAAACACCCGGATGACGCGTTGTCCGCAATCGTGTCCGCCAATCGAATCTTCCAATCGGCAATCCGGCTGTCAATCACCTCAATCGCCGGGACCACATGGCTCGTGGCGCGGAGCACATCCTGGACATCCACACCGGGGCCCGGCAGGTCCTCTTTCAAAAGGAACGCCAATTCCGGTTCGACCTTCGGTTGAATCAACGGATGGTCCACCGGATGACCGGATGTGTAGCGCATGGAGGAAAAGAGGTGGCCGAAGTCGGGTTCGCCCACGCCCAACTGGCGTTGCATCGGCTTGCTGGTCAGTCCAATTTTGTGGCCGACAATCCGATCGCCGCCTCCAACCTTCTTCTCCACGTTGAGCATCTGTATGCCGTACGCCGTCTCCATCGACATCTCCGGCAAATCTTCGGTGATGGGCGCGATGACCGTTCTCTCCTGCTCCGCCCGATACAGCCGTTCGGCGATTTCCGCCATCCGCTGTTCCATCCTCGGCACCTCCTACAGCTTCACGCACACGTTTTTCAATTCCGAGAAGAATTCGAAGCTGTGCACACCGCCCTCGCGGCCGATGCCACTTTCCTTCATGCCGCCGAACGGCGTTCGCAGGTCGCGTAAGAACCACGTGTTAATCCATATCACGCCGGCCTCGAGTTCTCCGGCCACCCGGTGAGCCCGCTTCAGGTTCGTGGTCCAGATGGTGGCGGACAGTCCGTAGTTGGTGTCGTTGGCCAGTTCAATCACCTCTTCCTCCGTGTCGAACGGCTGGACGGTCACCACCGGCCCGAATACTTCCTGACGCGTGATTTCGCACGACGAATCGACATCCACAATGATGGTGGGTTCGAAGAACGCGCCGCGCAAAAGGTGCGCGGGCCGCTTCCCGCCGAGCAGAATGCGCCCGCCCTGCGCGACCGCCCGTTCCACAAATCCGCGCACGCGCTCCAGGTGCTCCTCGCTGACGAGTGCGCCGACGTTCGTATCCGGATGCATGGGGTCTCCCACGACCAACTGCTTGGCCCGTTCCACCAAACGCTCCACGAACGTCCCGTACAGTGGTCGTTCCACATAAATCCGCGATCCGCACAGACACACTTCGCCCTGGTTGACAAAGCTGGATCGGATGGTGGTCTCGAGAGCATCCTCCAAATCCGCATCGGCGAAGATGATGTTGGGATTTTTCCCGCCCAACTCGAAGGACAGGCGCTTCAAGGTTCCCGCGGCCGCACGCATCACCGCCTTGCCGGTGGTGGTCTCACCGGTCAGCGAAATGAGGTCCACATCCGGATGTTCGGTCAGCGCGGAACCCGCCGCGTCCGGCCCGAACCCGTGCACCACGTTCAGCACCCCGTCCGGCAGGCCCGCCTGCTGGCAAATCTCGGCCAACTTGGTCGCGGTCATCGGCGTTAATTCAGCCGGTTTGATCACGCACGTATTCCCCGCCGCCAAACACGGCGCCACTTTCCACGTCAGCAGAAACAGCGGCAAATTCCACGGCGAGATGAGGCCGGCCACCCCCACCGGTCTGCGCAGCGCGTAGTTGAGCGCCACGCCCTCCATTTCAAAGGTCTCCGTGCTCAGCCCTTTCACGAAGTCTGCGAAAAACCGGAAGTTGTAGGCGGACCTCGGAATATCCAACGTTTTCGACAGCGTCAGCGGCTTGCCGGTGTCCATGGTCTCCAACAGGGCCAACGTCTCCAGGTTTTCATCAATCCGTTGCGCAATCCGGTGCAGAATCGCCGCCCGCTCAGCTGCGGACGTCTTCCCCCATGTCTTGAACGCCCGCCGGGCCGCGGCGACGGCGGCGTCAACTTCCGCCGGGCCGCCTTCCGCCACCACGCCAATCACCTCGCCCGTCGCCGGATTGACGTTGTCAAACGTACGTCCGTTGGCAGATTCCACAAATTTTCCATCAATAAAGTGCAAGACTTTCTCCATGGCTCTGTCTTCCTCTCCTCATGATGTGACCTCATCCATCCGCTTTCCCAACGGCACGCGCATCAGGCGGAGTAACCTCACCCCGCGTAGCGGATGGTGAGCACCGGATTGCCCGATCCGGACGATGGACCGTAACCGTGCAGCTGTCCCCGGAAGCGATTGCGCAGCACTCCAAGGAGGACGGCCACGTGTCGTCCGCCCGCTTCCACGCCCGCTGCCCGGACGTACGAGGGCAGCATCGATACGGCCGAATCTCTGTCGCCATTGACCAGGTGGCTGCAAAACTCCCGGTCCAGCGCCTGCTCCGTGATATTCGGCCAGAGTTCCGGACCGCGAAACAGGTTATGCGCCAACGCGCCGCTGGCCAGAAACACCACGCGCAGCGGCGTTTCGTCAAACACCTCGCCGAGTACGCGCCCCCACTCCATTGATTCTTCGAGCGACGCGGCCCAACAAACGGACAGGTTGATCACCGGGGTGTCCTTGCGCTTGATCAAGTACCGCAGGGGCACCACCGTGCCGTAATCCCAGGTGTAGGTCGGATCGTCAATCCCCACGACGGAAAGCCCAGCAGCCTTGCCCGCCTCCACCATCCGCCGGCCGAGCTCCGGGTGGCCCGGATGGTCGTAGGGCACGTCTGAAATCAGATCCGGACACTCGACGGCGGTCAAGATCCCTTGATGTCTCGGCGTAATGTCGACATAATGAAAGAAGCTTGTCATCCAGTGGCATGAAATCAGCACAATCACGTCGGGGTTCAACGCTTCGATGGCGTCCGCGCACCGATACATGGCTTCCACCATGGGTTTCTGAAAGTCCGGTACTTTGTCTGGAAAGCAAATGCGAGGCGTATGCGGCGTAATCATGGCCAATTCCAAGCTCATACGATTCACTCCTTTGCTCAGGTGGAACGTGACTGTCCCGATACGTTTTCCCAGAACCTTCATTATGACGGTCATGGTAGCATCGAGGAAGCGTTTACACTACGTTGAAGTTTCTCTATACGGAACAAACCGAAATTTCCGTTAGAAACGCAGCGTACGAACAGGAGGATTGAGAACATGCCAGCAGCCGGGGACTGCAGGACGCTGTCGTCGCTGAAGAACGCATTGCAGGTGCTCAAGTGCTTCACCATGGACGAGCCGGAAAAAGGCGTGACCGAAATCGCGCAGGCCCTCGGACTGTCCAAGAGCACGGTTCATCGTATCATGACGACGCTCGCCGGGGACGGCATCGTGCGCCGCGATGAACACACGCGCCGCTACCGCCTCGGATTGTCCGTGCTGAGTTTGGCGGGCATCATCATGTCCAACCTCGAAATTTATCGAGAAGGACAACATCTTCTGGAGGAATTCGTGAACCGCTTCGATGAAACCGTCCACCTGGCCGTGCTCGAGGACTACTCCACCGTCTACGTCAGCAAGTTGGAATGCAAACATCCTACGAAGATTCTCACGCACCTCGGGCGAAAAAATCCGCTGTACTGCACCAGTTCGGGCAAAGCGATTCTGGCGTTTCAATCGGACGAAATGATTGAAGAGGTGATTCGCCGCGGATTGCAGCGATTCACCCGGAACACCATCACAGATCCGGATACATTGCGCGAACACCTGGCGCACATTCGCGAGGTCGGATACGCAACCAGTCACGGCGAGCTGCGTGAAGGCGTGCACTCGGTGGCGGTCCCGGTCCGCGATTACACGCGGGAGGTGATTGGCGCTGTCACGGTCGTGGGCCCTGCGGAACGATTCACGGCGCAGAAGATGGCGTCGTTCGCCCGGACGCTGGAAACCATGGGCAAGGAGATCTCCAGCCGCCTGGGCTACTATGAACGGCGCCGGAGATGAGGCTGCTCTTCCGTGACTGCCTCAAGCCCCAATCTCCGCGATGGCGTGCTTCGTGGGCGACATCAAATCGGATAACTCCGCCTCTCATGCTGGATGGAGATCCACTTCACCGTGGTGAATTCCTCCAGCGCCCACTCGCCGTTGTACCGTCCAATGCCCGATGCCTTCTCGCCGCCAAACGCGACCAGCGGCTCATCGTTGACGGTGCCGTCGTTCACATGCACCATCCCTGACTCAATCCGCATGGCCACCGCCACCCCGCGCTCCACACTCTGCGTGTGCACGGCGCCGCTCAAACCGAAGTCGCTGTGATTCGCAATTCGAATGGCCTCCTCCTCCGAATCCACCGGAATCACCGCGAGCACCGGACCGAACATTTCCTGGCGGGCGCACGCCATCTCTTCGGTCACGTCGGTGAGCACAATGGGACCCACCACGTTGCCTTCCACCGGCCCGCGATACGCAACCTTCGCCCCCTGCGCCACGCTCTCTTCGACCACGCGCAGCACGGCGTCCACCTGACGGCGGTGGATGAGCGGTCCAATCACAGTATCCTTGTCGAGCGGATTACCGCACTGGAGAGACGCCACTCTGTCCACCAGCCGCGCCACGAACTCGTCGTACACGGCCCGCTGGACGATGGCTCGGTTCGCGCACATGCAGATCTGCCCCTGGTGTGTGAAGCGGCTGAACACCGTGGCGTCCACCGCCTGTTCGAGGTTCGCGTCGTCCAACACAATCAGCGCGCTGTTGCCGCCCAACTCCAGGGCAACGCGTTTGAGATGGCGCGACGCCACCTCACCGATGTGGCGCCCCACCGGGGTGGATCCGGTGAAGGAAATGACTCGGGGAACCGGATGCTCGATGAACGCGTCGCCAATCTGACCAATTTCCGTGACAATCACGTTGAGCACGCCCTTCGGCAACCCGGCCTCTTCGAAGAGTTTGGCAATCAGCGTACCGCCGACGATGGCCGACGCCTCATTGGGTTTCAGGACCACGCCATTGCCGCAGGCCAACGCCGGGGCGACGGCGCGCATGCTCAAGCAGAACGGAAAATTGAACGGGCTGATCACACCGACCACGCCAACCGGCAAACGGAGCAGGCGATTCTCCTTCCCCGGGATGGTGGACGGCAGGATGCGCCCCTCCATCCGCAGCGGATACGTCGCCGCTTCGCGCAGGGTGTTCTTGACCAGCATCACCTCAATCATTGCCTTGACGAACGTCCCGCCAATCTCCTCGGCAATCCATCGGACGATGTCTTCGGTATTCTCGTCGATGATGCGAACCACTCGTTCAAACAGATCCCGCTTCTCAAACGGGTTCACCTTCGCCCACGCCAACTGAGCGCGCTCAGCCGCCCGATACGCCAGGTCCACGTCCTCCACCGAAGCCATTCGAAATTCTGCCACCACCGAGTCGTCGTACGGATTTTGGTCCAGGTAGACCTTACCGCTCTGTCCATCCCGCCACACGCCATCAATGTATTGCTTGTTCAATGCCTGGATATCCAATCCCATATCGATTTCTCCTCCCAATCGGTCCTTCCGCCGCTGGATTCAGTGCCCCGCGACCGCCGCCGTCACCGGGGCCGGGGCCTCCCATTCAATGGGCAATCCCACATAGTTTTCCGCAATGGTCTGCGCGCCTACGACCGACGATGTGACATAATCCAGTTCCGCCAACTGCACCCGCTCCTCAAAGGGCGAATGCGACGGAAAGCGATGCAACAGCGAGGTCATGTAATTGGAGAATCGCTCCGCCTTCCACACCCGTCGCAGGCAGATGTTTGAATATGCCTGGAGTAAATCAGATCGATTTCGCCTGTAGAACGCCGCAATCCCCCTCGCCAGCACACACACATCCGAGATGGCCAGATTCAGGCCCTTGGCCCCCGTCGGTGGCACGATGTGCGCCGCGTCGCCAGCCAGAAAGAGGCGGCCGTACTGCATGGGTTCGACCACAAAACTGCGCATCGCCACAATGTTTTTTTGAAAAATCCTCCCTTCTTTCAGCGTCCATCCGTCGTGGGTCGCCAGACGCGCGTGCAGTTCCGACCAGATGCGGTCATCCGACCACTCCCGAATGTCGTCCGTGGCGTCCACCTGTAAATACAAACGCTGAACTTCCGGGGATCTTGTGCTGACCAGGGCAAACCCCCGCTCGTGGCGGCAATAGATGAGCTCTTCCGAAGACGGCGGCGCTTCCACCAAAACTCCCAGCCACCCCATGGGAAAGCTCTTCTGGTATTCCCTGCGGGCGGAGGCAGGAATGGTTAGGCGGCTGGGCCCGTGAAATCCGTCGCAGCCCGCGACAAAGTCGCACACCAACTCCTCCAGTTCTCCGTCCGCGTGCCGTCGGAAGCGAATTTTCGGAGAATCTGTGTCGATGTCGTGAAGCTGCACATCCCTCACCGTGAACCGCAAGTCCCCGCCGCTTTTCAAGCGCGCCTCGATGAGATCGATGAGCACCTCGTGCTGCGCGTACACCATCACGTGCTTGCCGCCGGTGAGATGATGCAGGTTAATTCGGTGCCCCTGCCCATTGAAGCGAAACTCGATGCCGCGGTGCACCTGTCCCTCCCTGTCCATTCGCGCACCGACGCCACTTTCGCGCAGGACATCCACGGTGCCCTGCTCCAGAACCCCCGCCCGAATGGTCCCTTCAACCTCTTCCTTCGTGCGCGCTTCCAAAACCACCGACTCAATTCCTTGCAGGTGCAACAAATGCGCCAGCATCAATCCGGCCGGACCTGCTCCGATAATTCCGACCTGCGTCCGTTGTGTACGCATCCACATGTCCCTCCCCGGCAAAACCCAGATTCCACAGCGTTCTCATCGCGGCCCAGGCCCGCTGCCGCCTGCACGGTCCATCGCACCGGCGGTGGAGTTGCAACAAGAAAGCGCTGTCATTTCCAAAATAGCGCACCGTCGGACACTGCAAAAGACATGTGTTTTGGTATGCGGAACAGGGATGAAAAAATGCAAAACCGCCCTCCCTGCGTTCGAGGGAAGGGCGGCCCGGCTTTTCGTTATTCGCCGTGTCCAATGAATTCCTGCACCCACACGCCGTGGTCGTACGCGACGCCAATCGTATCGTAGTGGGCGTTCAAAATGTTGGCGCGGTGCCCGGCACTGTTCATCCAATCGTTCATAACCTGTTGCGGCGAGGTTTGTCCTTCCGCAATGTTTTCCCCTGCGTACGTGAACGAAATGCCCGCTTGCTGCATCATATCAAACGGCGATCCGTACGTCGGCGAGATATGGCTGAAATAATGGTTCGCGTACATATCCGACGCTTTCTCGTAAGCGATTGCGGACAGCTTGCTGTCGAGCGTCAGCGGCTTCAGTCCGGCCTTTGCGCGCGCCTGGTTCACCAGCTGCGCAACTGTCACCGCGTACTGTTGCGCGGTGGAACTCGCTGTGGTCGAAGTCGCCGAACTCGGCAACTGAATCTTCTCACCCACCCAAATCACATTTGGATTCTGGATTTGTGGATTCGCCTGAAGCGAGGCGTTATAGGAAATCCCATGACTTTGGGCGATTTTCCAAAGTGTATCATTCGGTTGAACAACGTAGGTGGTTGCCGCTTCAGCGGGTAGCCCCCATGCAAACAAGGCGACGACGGATGTGACGGCAGCCAAAATGGTTTTTTTCAATCTGCTTACCCCTTTCAAAAAATGTGATAGGCATTAGTTACAGGGTAACGGTTTAACCCCGCTGTGCCTACCAGCAATATCAGGTAAGCTCGGCACTCCATGTGATACATGCCCATTTCCAGGACATGTGCGCAAAAGAGAAGGCCGCCGCCCAACCCTGGGACGACGGCCCGAATCTGTTTTACGTCTCAGAGAAGAGATCACAGGCACTTCTTCAAAATCGCCAACACATCGTCTTTGTGCAACTTCTTGAAATTGCCGATGGGCTGGAACCGGACCGCCTGGGCCGCCATCCGTTCCAGGTTCTCGTCGCCAATCTGGTAATCGGCCAAGCGTGTGGGGGCGCCGATGGACCGGAAGAATTCCCGCACCTTTTCAATCGCAATCTGCGCCAATTCGTTCACCGACTTGCCTTCCGGATTCACGTCGAACACGCGCACGGCCAGGCTCGCGAATCGCTCCGGATTGGCGTCGACCACATACTCCATCCAGTTCGGACAGATGATGGCCAAGCCGCCGCCATGCGGGATGTCGTAGATGGCGCTGATCTCGTGCTCGATGGCATGGCTGGCCCAGTCCCCTTGGAGGCCCATGCTGATCATGCCGTTGAGCGCCATGGTGCTGCAGTACATGATGGTCTCCCGCGCATCGTAATCCGTCGGATTTTCGAGCACCTTGTGCGCGTTCTCGATAATCGTCCGAATGACCGCCTCAATCAAATGCTGCTGCAGCGGTGTGTTGGGCGTGGGGTGGAAATAATGCTCAAAGGAATGCATGAGCATGTCGCAAATGCCGTAGACCGTTTGGTCGCGCGGGACCGAGAACGTATTCTCCGGATCGCAGAAGGAGAATTTGGGGAATGTGTACGGAGCCGCACCGCCGCCAAGTTTCTCCTTGGTCTCCCAGTTGGTGATGACCCCGCCCGCGTTCATTTCCGATCCGGTTGCGGCCAAGGTCAGAATGGTGCCGAGCGGCAGCGCGTCGTGCGCCGTGGCCTTGCGTTGATATACATCCCACACATCGCCGTCGAACTTGGTCCCCATGGCAATGGCCTTGGCGCAGTCCAAAACCGAACCGCCGCCCACGGCGAGCACGAGGTCCACGCCTTCCTTGCGGCAGATGTCAATGCCTTTGTACACAGTGGTCAGACGGGGATTCGGTTCCACGCCTGGCAACTCAAACAACTGGACACCTGCGTCCGTCAGCAGGTTGACCACTTTGTCGTACAGGCCAATTCGCTTGATGCTTCCGCCACCGTACACGAGGAGCACCTTGGATCCATACTTTCTGACTTCTTCCACCAGATGCTGCTCAATTTGCCCCTTCCCGTAATACAGGGTGGTCGGGTTATAGAACTTGAATGGATTCATCCTTTATCCCCTCCTGAATCCGTGTTTTCCTCGAAACCTGCAACACTGCCATCGCCAACCACCTCATATTGTACCGGACTCCCCTGAAATTGCGAAATCCGGCCCGAACCACGTAAACTAAGCAGGACACCATTGCCCGTGTGCAGCGGAATGTGTGACCAATTGGATGGGTGAGACGACGATGAAACCGTACGACGTGATTGTGGTGGGCGGCGGACCCGCCGGGCTGATGGCGAGCATCGCCGCGGCAGTAGCCGGCGCAAACACCTTGCTGGTGGAAAAGGGCAACCGACTGGGCCGCAAGCTGGGCATTTCCGGCGGCGGACGATGCAATGTCACCAACGCGAAGCCCCTACCCGAACTGATGCAGAACATTCCCGGCAACGGACGCTTTCTGCACTCGGCATTGCATCGGTTTTCCAACGAAGATGTGCGCGCCTTCTTTGAAGGCCTGGGCATTCGATTGAAAGAAGAGGATAGAGGACGCGTATTTCCCGTCACGGACAAGGCGTCCACCGTGGTGCAGGCCCTCATCGATAAAGTTGTGGACACGGGCGTGGAGATTTGGGAAGACACCCCGGTCACGGGCCTGATGGCACAGGAGCATTGCATTACAGGTGTCACCACCCGACATCGCGGTGCGATACCCGCGCGGGCGGTGGTCATTGCCACCGGCGGATGCAGCGTTCCGAAAACGGGCAGCACAGGGGACGCGTATCCGTGGGCGCGCAAACTGGGCCACACCATCGTGGAGCCTTACCCGACGGCCGTGCCGCTCACCAGCGACGCACCGTTCATTCGCAGCGGGGCCCTGCAGGGTCTTTCACTGCGCAACACCTCCGTCTCCATCATGGACGAGCGGCGGAAACGGTTGACCACCGAATACGGAGATTTGCTGTTCACCCACTTTGGCCTGAGCGGCCCCGTGGCGCTGCGCTGCAGCCATTACGTGTCCACCGCACTCCGGAAAAATCCAGATGCCAAGTTGACCGCAGTGGTGGACGGGCTTCCCGACCTGTCGCTGGAAGCGTTGCAGCAGACGCTGCGTCAACGCAAGCAAACCGAACCGCTGCGCCATCTGCGCAATGTGTTGTCCGATCTCCTGCCTGATAGACTGGCCCACCAGGTGCTGGACCGAAGCGACGTGCGCGGTGATGCCCCGATGAGCGAGACGGCCAATGCCGCGCTCGAAACCGTGGCGAAAACCACCAAGGCGTTCATCGTACCCATCACCGGGACCTTGCCGCTGGCCCAAGCCACCGTGACGGGCGGAGGCATATCGGTGAAAGAGATAGATCCGCGCACCATGGCGTCCAAGCTGTGCCACGGCCTGTATTTCTGCGGCGAAGTGATGGATGTGCACGCCCATACGGGGGGTTACAACATCACGGTGGCCTTCTCCACCGGTCATCTCGCCGGTACCAGCGCAGCCGAATACGCCCTGGCTGAAGCATCCGTAACCAGGGCGTGAATGCGGCCGTTCCTCAAGGGGACTTTTGTATCAACTGGACGCATCCGTGTAGGCGGCGACGGGCGCTACCTCTGCTTTGCTGACGTCAAATGCTCCATTGAACTGCAGTTGTTCCGCCGTCGCGGATTCCGCGACGGAACCATCCGCATGATAGGTGGCGAACTTCAGAATCATCCCGGTCTGATTGTCCACGACCAGGTCAAACCGGACTTCGCCGCCCTTGGTTGGCATTTGCATGAAATCCGGTGTGTTCCCCTGAAATTCCGTGGCGTTCCGACCGAGATACGTAGTGGACTGAACCTGGGTCACGAGCGATGGATCCAAAAACGTATCCGCGTATTGATTCGGGATCAGGTACTGCCCCATCACCCCGGTGTAGATGCCGCCTTTGGCCACGTTATGGATTTCAAACCGCTTGGTATCGTGATCTATGTCCTCCATCTTCCCAGCACTGAAACGTGATTCAACGTCCCGCGTTCCGGAAGAACGCACCCATGCGGCGGGATTCGAGCCATACCTCACCGCGAACGAAACCGTCGAATGATTTCCGCCGAGCCCCACCAATTGATAGGTCCCGGAAACGCCATCCACTTGCCTGATGGCTTGACTGTCCATCAAGGCCTTCATATTGTTCACCTGAGAAACGACTGCCGGGGAAATCCCCGCGGACGCCGTGGACGTCCATTTCATCAGACCAATCCCGGCACCGAGAAGCACCGAACCTGCCACCACACCCAACAAACGGTGGGAGCGCCGAAGTGATTTCATGGGAAAGCCTCCTTTGCTTTAGGTTTTATTACTCGGGCTGTGATCCTGACTGATTCAACTGTATCGCATCTGCGACCGTGCTAACACTATATATGTTGTCTGCGGGATTGTAATCGTATCCCTCTACTTTGACATTGACACTACCAGACCCGGTCGTGTACACGTAACCCTGTACGCCCGAGTCGGATGGTATCACCCATTTTTCGTAGAGCAAATGCTGATTCACTTGCCCAACATAGTTGTTGTTGATGAAGTAGTGCACATCAGTGCTATCCACGGTCTGATCGGCGTTGTAAACCCACAGATAGTAGTAACTATTCCATACTCCCTTGTCCACTGCATAGTAATTCCAGTAATCCCCCTTGTATCCCGAATCAGTGGTTATTCTCTGGTCCCCCCAGTAACTAGTCACGTAGGATGGGGATGTTCCGAAGTGGCTGCCCCCTGTCTCCCCTTCGGAGTAGGACGATGTGTCGTTGTCAATAATCGCATATGTCCCATAGGCACCTGACTTTATTGGATTTCCCACCCCAGTAACGCCGCCACTTCCCCACGATCCTGAGGTTCCGTAAGCCAGAGCATGAACTGTGAGGGCGGAAGTCGCCGTGGACAGTGCACCTACGGCCAACGTCGAAACAACCTTGGCAATCTTCATAACCTTCTCTCCTTCCGTGCGTCTCGCCCGCACTTGTTTTTGATACCACCGCTCGCCAAAACCATCATTTCTACCTTCACGTCCACAGCACACTTTGATTCTTGACGTGATCACCCCCCACGTCATTCCCAATTCTTTTTCTCAGCACACAGGTAACCGCAGGTTTCATGCGTGCACGTTTAACGACCGCTAATGTCGATGGTAACCCTACTACAGTCAAAACCATCTTTGATAGGAAGCTAGTATTTAAGTAATGGACTATAGAATCGCGTGTGTTATTCTTTTGATTTTTTAATCAATTCTATTGATTCGTCGCCGACTCTCATAACACGGAGGTTTCATATGAGTATGGATAAATTATACACAAGAACTAGAATATTGGTCAAGTGTGATCGTTTTTAAGTCCGTGTCAAGTTTCGGTAGGTAAGACCTCACCGTCAAGCATTTATGCAACTGTGAACGGAGACCGTACCAGCTCCCGCAGGACGTACTTGACCCACGGTCGGCCCGCGTGCGGTCCATCCAGCGCCGGCAGATGTACCTGCAGCCAGTTCTCTGCCGCCTGGCGCTTGCGATCAGCCATATTCCCGCTGGCGAACGCTTGTTTTGGCACCCGGGCCTGATCCTCTTTCTTGGTGCCGTTATCAGCCAAGTGATACGCCTCTCGGTTCGCTCGCACCGCCATGACCCGAACCAGATGGTCAGCCCCTGACGCGCTCCAACGCGCTCCGTGCCGTTTCATCCGCCGTGCAAGGTGGTGGAACACCTGTCCCTCAATCGTCCCGAGGCTAGCAGCAGCCTCCGATGTCACAATTCCGTCCCAGTTGTGATATAGGTACCCTCTCAGCTGCCGCACGCGCTCTTTCACCGGGCCTCGGCTG
>NZ_AUCA01000052.1 GCF_000429525.1 Alicyclobacillus contaminans DSM 17975
ACCACCTTGCACGGCGGATGAAACGGCACGGAGCGCGCTGGAGCGCGTCAGGGGCTGACCATCTGGTTCGGGTCATGGCGGTGCGAGCGAACCGAGAGGCGTATCACTTGGCTGATAACGGCACCAAGAAAGAGGATCAGGCCCGGGTGCCAAAACAAGCGTTCGCCAGCGGGAATATGGCTGATCGCAAGCGCCAGGCGGCAGAGAACTGGCTGCAGGTACATCTGCCGGCGCTGGATGGACCGCACGCGGGCCGACCGTGGGTCAAGTACGTCCTGCGGGAGCTGGTACGGTCTCCGTTCACAGTTGCATAAATGCTTGACGGTGAGGTCTTACCTACCGGAACTTGACACGGACAACGTATTGTCGCACATTTGACAAAAGAAAGAGATTTGATATGCTGAAACTAAGCAAGCGCTTGTTTAATTGAGACATGGAGGTGCGCGTGTGCAAACGGACCGGCGGATTCCAGCACGTTCAGAGTTGGATGGTCTTGGTGTTTACGCCCCCGGAAAGCCCATCGAAGAGGTGCAGCGCGAGTTGGGCCTCGACCGTATCATCAAATTGGCCTCCAATGAAAACCCTTTCAAAAGCTCTTCCGTCGTGTATGACGCCGTGGCGGCGGAGATGGAGCGTGTGGCGCTCTATCCGGAGTCAACCGCACCTGCCTTGGCGGAGAAGCTCGGGAAACACTGGGGCGTGGAGCCTGAGCGGGTGTTTGTCGGGAACGGATCGGACGAAATCATCGGTTTGTTGACGCGCGCGTACGTGCGGCCTCTGGATGAGGTGGTGATGGCCGACCCGACGTTCTCGCGCTATGAAACCAATGTGTGCATCGAAGGGGGAAAGCCGGTCAAGGTTCCGGTTCAAGATGGCATGCACGACCTGGATGCCATGCTGAACGCCATCAATGAACGCACGCGGATGGTGTTTGTCTGCAATCCCAACAACCCAACCGGGACCATCGTGGGGGAGCAGGCCTTGGCGGATTTCATCCATCGTGTCCCTCGGCACATCCTGCTGATTGTGGATGAAGCGTATTACGAATATGTCACGACTTCCGATTACCTGCAGACGGTGCCGTTGCTCGAGCGCTTTCCGAATCTGATCATCCTGCGCACGTTCTCGAAGATCTACGGGTTGGCGGCGCTGCGCATTGGCTACGGTCTGATGCATCCGGACATCATTCAGGAATTGATGAAGGTGAAGGGTCCCTTCAACACCAACCGCATCGCCCAAGCCGCCGCCTTCGCAGCGTTGGACGATCAGGCGTTCGTCGACCGCTGTCGGCAGGCGAATGCCGAAGGGCTGTCCTACCTGGCGCGGACACTGGCGGAGCTTGGGTTATCGTGCTATCCATCGCAGGCGAATTTCGTGTTGGTTCAGGTGCCCCGGGCCGGAACCGACATTGCGGAGGCTCTGCTGCGTCGCGGAGTGATTGTTCGCCCGGGCGAGCAGTTGGGCGCGCCTCGCACGATCCGAGTCACCGTGGGCAGTGCGGAGGATAACGCGGCGTTTGTCTCGGTGCTTCGCGCTGTATTGTGACAGAGCGGTGCGCAGTCCGCGGATGGATCATTTCGGAAGGAGGCGCGAAGACCATGATGGTTGAGAATCAGAAAGCCTTGTATCTGACGTTTATGAAAGCGCATACAAAACGCGATGAGGAAGAGTTCGTCCAAATCCTGCGGCCGGATGGACAACTGACGTCCGCAGTCAACGGGCTCATCGACAAGGATACCATGGTTCGGATGTACGAGTGGATGACGCTGGTCCGTGCGGTGGATCGGAAGTGTATCAACCTCCAACGACAAGGCCGACTGGGTACGTATGCGCCGTTCGAAGGGCAGGAAGCGGCCCAGGTCGGCAGCGCGTTGGCGCTGTCGCCAATGGATTGGCTGTTTCCCACGTACCGGGATCACGCGGCCGCGATGGTGCACGGCCAACCGCTGTCGCAAATTCTCCTGTATTGGATGGGAAGGCTGGAGGGTCTCACCTGTCCGCCGGATCGCAGGATTCTGCCGCCCTGCGTGCCCATCGCAACCCATTTGCTGCACGCGGTGGGAACGGCTTGGGCCAGCAGTCTGCGCGACGAAGCGGTGGCGAGTATCGCGTATTTTGGCGATGGCGCGACGTCGGAGGGGGATTTCCACGAGGCGTTGAATTTCGCCGGGGTGTTCAAGCTGCCGGTGATCTTCTTGTGCCAGAACAACGGCTACGCCATCAGCGTGCCCTTTGAGCGGCAATCCGCCTCGCGAACGATTGCGCAGCGCGCTGCGGCGTACGACATCCACGGCGTGCGCATCGACGGCAACGACGTGTTTGCGGTCTATCTGGCGGTTAAGGAGGCTCGGGAACGCGCCGTGGCCGGGCATGGACCCACGCTGATTGAGGCGGTGACGTTCCGTTACGGCGCGCACACCACCGCAGACGATCCGCACCGCTACCGCAAGCAGGAAGAGGTGAGCGCAGCTTGGCGCGCGCGGGATCCCATCGCGCGGCTGCGCATCCACCTGGAGCAGACCGACCTCTGGGACGCGGATCGCGAACAATCTTGGCAGGCGGAAGTGGGCCGGCGGATAGAGGAGGCCGTGGCGCTCGTGGAGGCCATGCCGAAAGCCAATGCGCTCGATATGTTCGAGCATGTCTACGCGCAGACGCCGTGGACGATTGCCCTGCAGCGGCAGCAACTGGCCGAGGAATCGACGGGAGGTGTTCGAGGGTGACGCGCGCGTTGACCATACTCCAGGCCATCACGGAGGCGCTCGATCAAAAAATGGCCGAAGACGAGCGCGTGCTTCTGCTCGGTGAGGACATCGCCACCAATGGCGGGGTGTTTCGCGCCACGGACGGGCTGTTGGACAAGTACGGCGCGAAGCGGGTGGTGGACACACCGCTCGCCGAATCGGGCATCATCGGCAGCGCCATTGGTTTGGCGTTGAACGGGATGATCCCTGTTGCGGAGATTCAGTTTCTCGCCTTCATCTTTCCGGGGTTGGAACAGCTAGTGGCGCACGCCGCACGCATGCGCTCCCGAACACGCGGCCAATTCGGGGTCCCGCTGGTCATTCGCACGCCGTATGGTGCCGGCATTCGCGGTCCGGAACTGCATTCCGAGAGCGTGGAAGCGTTCTTCGCCCACACGCCGGGGCTGAAAGTTGTGGTGCCAAGCAATCCGTATGATGCCAAGGGACTGCTTGTGTCGGCCATGGAGGACCCAGATCCGGTGGTCTTCCTGGAACCCACGCGCATCTATCGCGCGTTTCGGGCAGACGTGCCGGAGCCGCTGTACCGGGTGCCGCTGGGCCAGGCACAGGTGGTTCGGGAGGGAGAAGATCTGTCGATTTTCGCATGGGGCGCGATGCTGCGCGTGGCTCTGAAGGCCGCGGAACAGATGGAGCAGGAAAAAGGATGGCGCTGCGAAGTGATTGATCTCCGCACACTGTATCCGCTGGACAGAGACGCCATTGTCTCGTCCGTGCAGAAAACCGGCCGCGCGATGGTGGTCCATGAAGCGCACCGAACCGCCGGCCTCGGCGCGGAGATTATCTCGCTCATCAACGACGAAGCGCTCCTGTATCTGCGTGCGCCCGTCAAGCGCATCACCGGATTCGACGTACCGGTGCCGCTGTTCTCTGTGGAAGACGAGTACTTGCCGACGGAGTCGCGCATCAAGCAGGGCATCGCGGAAACCATTCTGTTCTGAAACGAATCCGGCAGTTCATCGAGCGTCGGAGGTGGGAGGAGCCATGTACGAGTTCAAATTGCCGGACATCGGCGAAGGGATGCATGAGGGAGAGATACGGCGCTGGCTGGTGCGTGAAGGCGAGCAAGTGGCGGTGGATCAACCGATTGTGGAAGTGCAAACCGACAAGGTGACAGCGGAGATGCCGGCGCCTGTGGCGGGTGTGGTGTCGCGTCTGTGCGCGGCGGAGGGCAGCGTGGTGCCGGTGGGCAGTGTGCTGGCCGTCATCGACACGGGGAGCGATGAACGGGTTCCCGTAGTGGACGGTGTACCCGCGCAGACGGGGATGGTGGCTGCGGCGGCTGAACCGTCTGTGGCGACCGTGACGATGGCGCGGCCGCAGACGGCACGGCGCGCATTGGCTACGCCGCACGTGCGCAGTTTGGCACGAAAACTGGGCATTGTCATTGACGAGGTTCCCGGCACCGGCCCCTCCGGCCGCGTGACGGAGGAGGACGTGCGACGGGCCTCTGAGCGCCGCACGACGCCGGAACCGGCGGTGCCCCTGCCCGCGGCGAGGGAGTCCGAATGGCGCGCTGCATCGGTTGCTTCCGCAAATGCCGAGGAACGCGTACCGCTGCGCGGTGTACGGCGCCGAATCGCGGAGCACATGGTGAAGTCGGTGCGTGTCATCCCGCATGTGACGCATGTGGACGAGATGGAGATGGACGAGCTCCACGCTCTGCGGGACAGACTGCGTCCGTATGCGGAAGCGCGCGGCACGAAACTCACGTACCTTCCGTTCTTCGTCAAAGCGGTGGCGGTGGCACTGCGCGAGTACCCGTATTTGAACGCGTCGGTGGATGAGGATACCAACGAGGTGATCCTCAAGCGGTACTACAACATCGGCATTGCGACCGACACGGACGAAGGTCTGATGGTACCGGTCGTGAAGGACGCGGACAAGAAATCGGTGCTCGCCATCGCCGCGGAAATTTCCGACCTGGTCGCCCGCTGCCGCTCGGGAAAGCTGACGTTGCAGGACGTGTCGGGCGGTACCTTCACCATCACGAATGTCGGACCCATCGGCGGCCTTTACGCAACGCCCATCATCAACCATCCGGAGGCGGCCATTCTTGGCCTGCACAAGGTGGAGCCGCGGCAGGTGGTGCGAAACTGGGAGAGCGTGATTCGGCGCATGATGTACATGTCGCTGTCGTTCGATCATCGGATCATCGACGGTGCCATGGCGGTGCGTTTCACGAATCGCTTGCGAGAACTGCTGGAAAATCCGGAAGTGCTGTTCGTGGAGCTGGTGTAACTGCCCGGAATCGATGTTGTTAGAATTGCGTCTCCATTCTGTCTTTTTCTATTGAAAAGAAGAAGCGTTCCCCATATGATAAAAGCAAGCAAGCGCTTGCTTTAGTGGGAAGGAGACGAAGATGCCAAGGCCAAGTCAAAAAGACCAAATCCTCGCTGCGGCGCGAAGGCTGTTCAGCGGCAAAGGCTATCACGGCACGACCATTCGTGAAATCGCGGACGAGGCGGGTATATTGTCCGGCAGTCTGTACGCGCATATTCAAACGAAAGAGGACCTCTTGTTTGAGATTGCGGACGAGGGCGCCGAAGCGTTTCTGGCGGCAGTGACCGGCGTGATGCGAAAGCCCGGCAATGCGGTGGAGAAGATCCAAGCGGGACTGCGGGCGCACGTGCGCGTGGTTGCAGATCATTTGGAAGCGGCGAAGGTATTTTTTCACGAATGGGAAGCGTTGTCCGCAGAGCGGCGCGCCGTCATTCAACACAAGCGGGACGTGTACGAATCGCAGTGGGCGTCGTTGATTGCGCAGGGGATGGCCGAAGGAGCGCTGCGGACGGACGATCCGAAGTTCGCTCGGCTGCTGCTCTTGTCGGCCGCCAACTGGGTGTATCAGTGGTACCGACCGGACGGAGCGCTGACACCTGAGCAAATCGCGGATCGATTCCTCGCTCTGTTGCTGCATGGATTGGCGAACCCTGCGAGCGAGGCGTGGAACGGAGCGCGGCCACCATCGCCATCGGAGGGCGCGGATGACAAGTCGAAGGCAAAGGAGTGGGATGGAGATGGATCAGAGCCGGTTCAAACAGTTTATGGAACGGATTGAACGCGGTGAAAAAATCGAGGCGAACGACTGGATGCCGGATGACTACCGGAGGCTGCTGCTGCGCCTGATTCATATGCATGCGGTCAGCGAGATCATGGGGGCCTATCCGGAAAAAGAATGGGTGCCCAAGGCGCCCTCGCTGCGCCGCAAACTGTCACTGATGGCGAAAGTGCAGGATGAGATTGGGCACGGACAACTGCTGCTGCGGGTCGCCGAGGACCTGGCGGCACCGCTCGGCCGCGGGCGCGATGACCTGATGGAAGACGTGATTGTGGGCCGAGTCAAGTTCCATAATGTATTCCACATGGAAGCGCCTTCTTGGGCGGACGCAGGCATCATCGGATGGTTGGTGGACGGCGCTGCCATCATGACGCAGACGGCGTTGCTGGATTGTTCGTACGGTCCTTATGCGCGCGTGCTGAAACGCATCTGCGCCGAGGAAAGCTTTCATATGCAGCACGGGGAGTCCATCATTCTCGCGCTGGCCGAGGGCACGGAAGCGCAGCGGCAGATGCTGCAGGAAGCGCTGAACCGGTGGTGGGAAGCCCTGCTGTTTTTCTTCGGTCCGCCAGAAGTGACCGAGTCCGCGCGCAAGATGATGGAATACCGGATTCGGTATCGAACCAACGAAGAATTGCGGCAGAAGTTCCTGACGCGTTACATCCCGCGGATCCAATCGGTGGGCTTGACCATTCCCGATTCCCGCCTCCGCTTTGACGAGGCGCAACAACGGTGGATGTACACCGAACCGGACTGGGAACGCCTGGGTCGGATGGTGCGTGAAAACTCGGGCCCCAAATCGCAGGAGCGGATAGCGTTCCGGCGACGGGCGCATACGGATCAGGCGTGGGTTCGGGAAGCGCTGATTCGAGCGCGCGCGCAGGCGGCGGTGTGAGGATTCGGACGGAGAGGAGGAGACGCGGATGCAGGAGAAGACGCGGAGTCAACCGCAGGTGGCCGAACTCCATGCGGGCACACGCTACGAAGTCTATGAAATTTTTGTCCAGCACGACGCGCTGCAGTCGCATCACCATGTGGGCAGCGTATGGGCGGCCTCGCCGGAGTGGGCCATCCAGATGGCGCGTGAGAATTTCCTGCGCCGGGACCATGCCGTCAGCCTGTGGGCGGTTCGCCGCGCGGACATTCACGCCACGGCCGGCGAGGATCGGGACTTTTTCGCCCGCGAGTTTGACCGGACGTACCGGGAGGTCTCCGGCTACGCGGACAACGCCCAGCGCTGGAAGCGGTTCAAAGCGCGGGCCATGACCTTGGATGAAGTGATTGACGACGTGCGGGAGGGGAATGCGCATGGCAGTGCACACAGCGGCGGTTGAGTTGAGTATCGAGCACCGCGAGGCGCTGGTGGATTTCCTTCGGCAGTTGGCGGATGATGAACTGACGCTCGGACATCGCGACTCGGAGTGGTTGGGATTCGCACCGGACGTGGAGGAGGATGTGGCGTTTTCCTCCATCGCTCAGGACGAGGTTGGGCACGCCGTGTACTACTTGGACCGGCTCGCGGAGTTGGGAGAGGGCGCGGCCGATGTGCTCGCGTTTCAACGCGATGGTGGAGCGCGGCGCAACGCGAACCTGGTGGAGCGCGTCAACGGAGACTGGGCGTACACGATTCTGCGTCACTTCTGCTACGACGTGTTCGACACCCTGCGCCTGCGGGCGCTGACCGATTCATCGTTCAAGCCATTGGCGCAGGGAGCGGAAAAAATGCTGCGCGAAGAGCGCTATCATTTGCTGCACATGGAGTCGTGGGTCAAGCATCTGGGACGGGCCGGAGGAGAAGCCAGGGAACGCCTGCAGGCGGCGGTGGAAGCCGTTTGGCGCGACCTTGGCGACCTGTTTTCCCTGGGCGCTCACGCCGAGGTCTTGGTGCGCGAACGCCTGATGCCGGTCCCACCGGAGGAACTCCTGGCGTCCTGGGTGGACAGGGTGGGACCGGTCCTGACGGAAGCCGGATTGTCTTGGCCGGGCGCACCCACCCTGACGACCGAGGCTGGGCGCGTTGGCGTTCACGGCCCGGAACTCCAGACACTGCTTGATACCATGCGTGCGGTGTACCACCTGAATCCGGAGACGCGTTGGTGACCCCATAGAGCGGGGAGGGATACCATGAATCGGTGGAACATGGAAGCAAACGAGATGTCTCTGGCAAGCTTGTCGGACGATGTGCTGGCGTCGGTGTGGGGGGCCCTGGATGACGTGAAGGATCCGGAGATACCGGCGGTGAGCATTCGCGAACTGGGCATGGTGCGGCAGGTGTGTGCGCTCGACGGGCGGATCCGCGTTGAATTGCTGCCGACGTTCGTCGGCTGTCCGGCGCTCGACTGGATACGCCGGTCGGTGGAACGACAGGTGGCGCAGGTGCTTGGAAGGGACGATGTGGACGTGGTGTTCGTGTTTGATGAACCATGGACCAGCGCCCGCATCACGCCGCAGGGCATCGAGAAGCTGCTGCAGTTCGGCATCGCACCGCCGGTTGTGTCGAATGACTCTCGGCTGATTCCGCCGTGCCCGTATTGCGGCGCGGAATCCGGGGAGGTTGAAAACCTGTTCGGGCCGACGCCGTGCCGCGCCATCTTTTATTGCCATCACTGCAAGCAGCCGTTTGAAGGCATGAAACCACTGTAACTGTGAGCCGAGGAGGGGACACCGTGGTGTACCAGCCTGACGTGGAGAGGATGGCGCCGTCGAATCTGCGCGAACTGCAGTCGGAACGGCTGAAGGAGACCGTGCTGCGCGTGTACGAACGGGTTCCGTTTTACCGACAGCTGTTTGACAGTCACGGTGTGCGGCCGGACGACATTCAATCGGTGGCCGACGTCGTGAAGCTGCCGTTCACTCGAAAGAAGGATTTTCGCGACAACTACCCCATGGGCTTGTTCGCCGTGGATCAATCGGAAGTTGTGCGAATTCACGGATCGTCCGGGACGAAAGGCAAGCCAACGCTCGTCGGGTATACGCAGCGGGACATTCAGAACTGGAGCGAGTGCGTCGCACGGGCCATCGTGACGGCGGGTGGCCGGCCGGGCGACGTGTTCCACGTCATCTACGGGTACGGCCTGTTCACCGGCGGACTCGGTTTTCACTACGGGGCGGAACGGCTGGGCATGACCGTCATTCCCGTGTCCGGCGGAAACACACTCCGTCAAATCACGCTGATGGAGGACCTTCATCCGCGGGGGATTGCCGGCACGCCGTCGTACGTACTCAACATCGCCGAGACCATGGAGGGAATGGGCAAGGATCCAAGGGCGGTCGGGATTGAATATGGAATCTTCGGCGCCGAGCCGTGGTCCGAGGAAATGCGGCGCAAGCTGGAGGAGAAGTTTGGTCTAAAGGCGATGGATGTGTATGGACTGTCGGAAGTCGTCGGGCCTGGTGTCGCCATCGAGTGCATCGAGGCGCAGGAAGGTTTACACGTGGCCGAAGATCACTTTTTGGTGGAAGTGGTGGACCCAGCGACCGGGGAGCCGCTGCCGCAGGGCAGCGTCGGAGAACTGGTGTTCACGTCGCTGACCAAGGAAGCGCTTCCGGTCATTCGCTATCGGACGGGAGACATCGCCTGCCTGCTTCCGGAGCGCTGCCGCTGTGGCCGAACGCACGTCCGGATGTCGCGGATTAAAGGACGTATTGACGACATGTTGATTGTCCGCGGCGTGAACGTGTTTCCGACGGAATTCGAACCGGTGGTGCTCACCATGGCGGAGTTGGCTCCGCATTATCAGGTGGTGGTGGATCGCGTTGGGGCGCTGGACGAGGTCACACTGATGGTGGAACTTTCAGAATCGTTCGTCCGAGGCATCGGCGGGTTTAATCCGGAACATGCTGCGGTCCAACGGCTGCGCGGTGTCTTGGCTGAGCGATTCAAGAGCACGCTCGGTGTATCGAGCGCGGTGACGTTCTGTGCGCCCGGCGAGCTGCCGCGCAGCGAAGGAAAGGCGGTGCGCGTGGTGGACCGCCGGAACGTGTACGCGACGTCGTGACCGTTCGCGGTACATCGCCGTTCGCAGCGTCGTTGCCGCAAACACACCCAGGGGAACCTGGGAGACAGAAGGAGACGATAACCATGGTGAAATTGGTGGTGCTGTATCGGCAGCCGGAGGATGCGGGGAAGTTCAATGATCACTATTTCCAGGTGCATCTGCCCTTGGCGCGGCAGATTCCCGGTTTGGAACGGTTGGAGGTCACACGCATTCGGGGCAACGCCATGGGCGGCGAAGCGGAGTACCACCTTCTCGCAGAGATGTACTTCAAGGATGAGGACGCCTATCGGGCGGCGATGAAATCCCAGGAGAACAAGGTGGCGGCCAAGGATGTCATGGGGTTTGCCGGAGACATCGTGTACATGATGGTGGGCGATGTGGTCGAGGACTGACAGCGGGGAGTGGCGCCTGTGGAGGAAGCGAAGCTGAAGTATATTTCCGTGGAACACGACGGTGCGGTCGCACTGGTCAGAATCCGCCGCGAAGACCAGTTGAACGCGCTCAACCTCGCGCTGGTGGATGAACTGGTGGAGGTATTGGAGGCGTGCGACAGGGACGATGCGGTCCGCTGCATCGTGCTCACGGGGGGGCCGAAAGCTTTCGCGGCGGGGGCCGATATCGGGGAAATGGCGGAGATGACCGCCATCGGCATGAAGAAGCTTGGGCAATTCCGCGTGTGGGACAGAATTCGCGGCGTCAGCAAGCCCATTCTCGCAGCGGTCAACGGCTTTGCGTTGGGCGGTGGCTGCGAGTTGGCCATGACTTGCGATCTCATCATTGCCGGAGAAAGCGCGCGTTTCGGGCAACCCGAGGTCAAGCTCGGCGTCATGCCCGGCGCGGGTGGGACACAGTGGTGGACGCGAACGCTCGGCAAGGCACGGGCGCTGGAATTGCTTTGGACAGGGGATCCCATCACCGCCGAGGAAGCGTGGCGCCTCGGCATTGTCAACAAAGTGGTGCCCGATGACCGCTGTGTGCCGGAGGCCACGGAGATGGCACGACGCATTGCCGAGCGGCCGCCAATGGCCATCCGGCTCATCAAGGAGGCCGTGTATCAAGCGTTGGATACCACACTTCAGGACGGCATGGAAGCGGAGCGGAATCTGTTTTATCTCTTGTTTGCGACGGAAGATAAAAGCGAAGGCATGCGTGCTTTCTTGGAGAAACGGCGGCCCAGTTTTCGCGGGTTCTGAGGCGGCGCAGGCGTGCGGGGAGGTTGCGATATGAAACCAGGACTGCAGGCTGGACACGTGGAGTCCGTCGAGATCACGGTGACCGATGATATGTGTCCGGCGTTTGAAGGACGGGTGGTGCATCAAACCCTGTCCACGGTTTCCATGGTGTACTACATGGAGTGGGTGGCGCGCTTGACCATCCTTCCCTATCTGGAGGATGACGAGGAGGGCATTGGTGGCGGCGTCTCGGTGCAACACTTGGCACCGGCTCCGGTCGGGAAGTCGGTGGTGTTCTATGCGGAGGTCACCGAGGTGGACGGCCGGCGCGTGGTTTGCCGCGTCTGGGCCGAACACGATAAAGCCCGCGTGGGCGAAGGCGAAGTGGTGCAGTATCTGTTGCCGAAAGTCCGCATTGATGCGAGAATCGCGGCGATGTGTTAAAACATGGAGCGTGTGATGTGCAGGCCGCGGGGGTGGAACCTGCGGTCTGCATGTTTTTTGATCCCCGCTCGAATTCTTTTCTCGTTGGCCGTGATGAAGCGCACAACGGAAGTCATTCCCCTGCGGCACAATACACGGTGAGCTCCGGCACCGCTTCGGCGGTTCCATGGATTCGAAGGCAAAGGGGATGTCCAGATGAAACAATTTTCCTTGCAGTTTCGAGACCAGATGGTGGATGCTGTCGCCCAATGGGGGAACACCAAATTCATGCAACTCTCCCTTCACGCAGGACAGGGCTTGGCCAAGCATCGCACGCCGTACGCGCTGGCAGTGGTGGTGTTGACCGGCCGGATTGCCTTCACCATCGGTGAAGAAACCAGGGAGTTGGGCATGGGGGACATGTTGCTGGTCCATCCGAATGTTGAACACGAAGTCATTGCTCAGAGCCAGAGCACGGTGCTGCTGGTGCTGTCACAGGATGAACCAAAGTAACACAACGTCGCGAATGTTGGTGCCATGACGGTGGGTGTGACGAGCGTCATATCGCCAGGCGGTGGTCTGGGATACGATAGGATCGAGACATGGATACTTCGGGACGGACAGGAGGGGCGACAGGTGGTTCAGACGTTGTTGCGCCTGGACTTGTGTCGGAGAGCAGGCACGAAAGTGGGGAAACAAGAACTGCTGGAGAACGTACTGGGTTCCCTTAGCGATCACGAAGCGCTCGAACTGCACTGGACTTGGGATGCGATGGCTCCACTCCGCCGACGGAATTGGGGTGTCTGGACCCTTTTGACGCTGCGCGAGCGGGGGCGGCGCTGTGTTGTCCAGATGTACCGCCAAACTGTAACCGGTTGGAACTCCCAGGGCGATGACGAGCTCCGCTTTCGCTTCTACATCGACGGACGCCGCCGCGTTGGGCCGCCCGTGCTCCGTGAAGTCATGCACATCCTGCACCGCGGCGCACAGATTCAGCCCAGACTCGATGAGGTGGTGGTTTGGCTCTATGAACCCGACTATGATCTGTTTCGCACCCTCGACGCCGAATCCTACGCTTTTCGGGTGGATGTCCGTCCGGAAACGGGCATGATTGTGACGGTGAATGCGTCGGGGCACGCGGATGAGCTGGTTCACGCGCCCCGGACAGCTCGGCGTGATTGACAAGAGAAAAGTCATTTTGTATATTAAATGGCGTGCTTTTGTCTTCCAAGCCTGTGCGGAAGTGGCTCAGGGGTAGAGCATCGCCTTGCCAAGGCGAGGGTCGCGGGTTCGAATCCCGTCTTCCGCTCCACATGATATAAACAGTATTTCTGCGGATTGCCTCCGCAGCGGGCATGCCAGCCCACATCTTGGAGAGGTGGTCGAGTGGTTTAAGGCAGCGGTCTTGAAAACCGCCGTAGTCGCAAGGCTACCGTGGGTTCGAATCCCACCCTCTCCGCCAGAAAACGTTGAAAAGACGCGGTTTTTGAGCAGTTGCTCATGACCGCGTTTCTTTGTTCCTGTCATACACTTCTACCATTTTTCTACCCTTCGTTACTCGAAATATATTTTCTAGCTGCTATGTTTTTAAGCAGGTCACCAAATTGGTCGGCTGCTTCACGTTGCAGACCAGGGAGCACATGACTGTATGTGTCGAGTGTGATTTGTACCGTAGCATGTCCGAGGCGCTCGGACACGATCTTTGGGTTAACGCCCTGTTGCAGCATCAAACTGGCATGGGTATGTCTCAGGTCGTGGAATCGAATTCTCGGAACGTTGACGTTCTGCAGGGCGCGGTACCATGCGGTATTCACTGAGTTGGGAGACAACGGCTCCCCAAGCTCATTGGTGAATACCCAATCGCTTACCTTGTAACCTGGCCCGATCAAGAGCCTGTCCTGAGCTTGCATTGTTCGTTGGGCGCGTAGAGCTTCGACAGCCTGCGATGGCAGTGCGATGTATCGGCGGCTGCGGTCAGTCTTTAGTTCCTTCACCACTGGCTGCTTCTTCACGTAATCCAGGGTTCGTTGCACACTAATGTATCCGCGTTCCATGTCCACGTCTGGCCATTGAAGTCCCAGAATTTCAGCCTTACGCATTCCTGTAGTAATGGCTAGTACGAACACAGGCCAGAATCGTGACTCTGATTTACGTGTGTGCTCAATGAAAAGGGCTGCCTGCTCCACTGTCCAAACTGAGGCATGATACCGGTCGGCTTTGGGGGGTTCTACAGCATCCGCCACGTTGCGTGGAACTAGACCCCATTTTACGGCTCTCTCCAGTGCTTCGTGAATGATGCGGTGGGCATGTAATGTTGAGCGCGAAGACAAGGCATTGTCCCCGGTACGAAGCAAGGTGTAAAACTTTTGCAAATCCATTGGCCTTAACTTTTGAAGTTCAATCCGACCGAGTTTCGGAATGATGTGTTTTCTAATCAACCACTCGTATTTACGGTACGTGCCATATGCAATCTGAGGTTTTTTGACCTCCAGCCACCGATGCAAATACGTTTCGACTGTTTCCTTTTGGACAGGAGCGTACAGTCCGGATTCGTATTCCTGCAAAACTCGGGGAAGTGCCTGTTCCGCTTCCCGTTTGGTGTTGAATCCGGATATCCATTTGCGGTGGCGTTTTCCGTTTTCGTCCCGCACGTCGATGACTATGTACCACTTTTTGCTCCCTTTCTTCCGAGTGATATGTCCGCGCATATAGTCCCCTCCACTCATAATACCTACAACAAAGCACCGTGGTTGCCGCGATTTCGAACGTGCCCTTTCACCTAGCGTACTTCCTTTTCACTTTGATACAACGACGCTGGGAGAAGGGATGAGAGGGACCCAACCGAGTTTTTCTTTCATGAACTGCAAACGATACCGAATCAGCCACGATGTAATGTTGAAGTATTCTGCCAATTCTTCAACACTTGTGCAACCGGACTCTAAGGCTTTCACTACGCTGCTGACAGGAGCAAGAAAATCACAGGCCCACATTAACGCTTTTCGTTCATCGCGGCTCAACGCGATTTTGTGGGAATACGATGTGTAAGGCACGAGGAAATTGCTCTGGGGAACTGTGAAGTGATGACCCAGTTCCTCAGCTAAAACGGAGCGAAACAGGGGAGAGCCTTCCTTTAGTCGCTTGTCCAATACAATGTGGGGCTGCTGCTCCTTGGGATCGTAAAAGTATAGACCATAGATTAAGCGGGGGCAATGAGACAGATCTTTCATGGACAGAAAGATCTGCTCTTGTTCGACGAGGTGCATCAGCGGATCCAATTACATCACCCTCCGGCTTTTACCCGTCGGCATCCTTCTTTCTCTCTGCCTGTCTACGCTTAAATTCCTTGTAGTCTTGGAGCACTTCAGTAATAATTCCGTGAAGGAACTGGGCCATCTCCGGGTCATACTCACCATATTCGCCTTCGAGATGAGCGGCAAGTCGCTGAACCGGGATATCAACCTGATCTTTATGATCATGATTACCTTTCATAATAGATTCTTCCTCTTTTGTATTGCAAGTCTCATTACGTTCAGAATTGTTACGCTTCGGTGGAGTGGGATCATCTGTTAGTCCAAATAAGTAGTCAATTGAAGTATCAAACAGTCGTGCAATCATGATGAGTTTCTCCGAACGAGGTGTTTTTCCCCTAGCTTCGTACCCCGCGATGGCATCCCTTGAGACACCTAGACGTTGTGCCAGATCCTCTTGAGTCCAGCCTCGTTGTTCGCGAAGGAATTTTAGGCGTTCCCCAAAGTACATTTCGTCGCAATCCTCCCCAACTCGTATATCCTCAGTATACACGAATTGTTTCTGAAAGAAACATGACAGATCGTACACATCGTGTGTTGACGTGTGTATCATTAGCAACTTAAAATGTGAATGTGTCCTATAGTACACAAAGGACGGAGGTGGCAAGATGGGAGCCCACGTTGGGGCCGAAATGCGCAAACGGCGTCAGGATCTAGGGCTGTCGCAACAGGAGATGGCCGATTTGGTGGACATTTCACGCTCCTACTACACCAACATCGAGCTTGGAATGCGTAGGCCCGGAGTGGACACTGCAAAGCGGATCGCAGGGATACTTGGCTTCGACTGGACCCGCTTCTATGAGGACGAAAAGAAACAGATCAGCACGGCGTGATCAGTGTCCGTCCGTACACGTGGTACTTGGCAGTGTAGGGTCGTCACTTCGGCCTACCAAATAGTCGATTGAGACACCAAAAAAGTCCGCCAGTTTGATGAGTTGGCTCAGAGTTGGTTCCTTCGCATTCGTATCGCTTTCGTAATAGCGAAGGGTCCGTTCGGCGAGACCAATCTGCTTGGCCAATTCGGACTGAGTGACAGAATGCTCTCCTCGAAGAGAGCGAAGGCGTTCGCTAAAAGTCGCCATGAAAGAATTTCTCCTTATCTCTCTTGACAGGCACTATAGTGCCGTGTAAGATGCAGAAACAGGCACTAAGGTGCCGGTTGTGAACTGGAGGTTGGTGATGCATGAGACCTCGACTGAAGCAGGAACGTAAGGCTCGCAACTGGACGCAGGCCGAAACAACCAAGAAGCTCGGAATTACCGAGCGCGCATACAGGCACCTAGAAGCGGGTACGCGCAATCCGAGCTACGAGACCGTCAAGAAGCTCAGACATCTGTTCGGTGTTGATGATGAGGAACTTCTTGCTCCTGATTCTACACCAAACGGAGAGTCCGCGTAAAAGGGCGGCGAAGTCCATGCATGCAAAAGCAACGACCTGGTACATCTGCCACCGTTATGTATCGACTGGGCGCAGTATGTACTACAAGCGCGAGATGTTGACAACGGACTCGTATCGCGATCTCAGAAGCGTTTATTGGTCCGCTCCGAAGCCCATTACGCGCAACACTTTCGAGCGGGCAAGGAAGCTCGGCTACAAGTGTGATGTGGTTTGGCACTACGACCCACCGGCGCAAGTGATTCCATTTGACCCCGAAAAGAAGGTGACACAGCGTGGGACCAAACGCAGTTACCGCACTTATCAAGGGGGACGAGAAAGTAGCGCGTTTGCTCGATTCCTTTTGCGCTGGCGAGTGTGACCACACCTGGGCGTGTGACGGATGCCCGATTGCGTTGGCTCGGCGGACGCTGGAATGGTCGCTCTCCGTAGTACGCGTCGATGCGCTCAACAAGACGCTCACCCCGGAAGAAGTACGTAGGACTTTTCATGTCGGTAAGCGTCAAACCCCGTATTGAACCCCACATTGTCAAGACAGATGGGATGGCTTTTAAGAAAGAGATGATAGATTTACAATTCAGATAAAAACCGTCTCACGCTGCGTTCTGTTGCATTTTCCAGTTTCTGAATTCCGACGGTGACCGATAACCTAGTGCGGAATGAGGTCGGTCCGTGTTGTAAAAGTGAATGTATGACTCGATCGCCGCTTTCGCCTCGGTAAAGCTGCTGTATTCTTGCAGCCAGACCTCCTCCTCCTTCAGCGACCGGAAGAATCGCTCGATGTATCCGTCAGCATCGGGGTTGTTGTAACCCGTCCGCTCGTGG
>NZ_AUCA01000053.1 GCF_000429525.1 Alicyclobacillus contaminans DSM 17975
CCAAGCGATTGTGGTCAGGGCACTGGACGGTGATTCTGCATGACAGACTTCCGCGTTGGGCAGCTCGTCCGCATAGGCCCCGGCGCCGACAACGCAGCGGGGAAGACAGGCCGGGTGGTATCGGTCGGCCTCACCATCTGCGATGTGCGAGTGGAGGACGGGATACACAGCTTTACCGGGGCATTTTGGAAGGAACACTTGCAACCCATGGAGGAGGGTGAAAAAAGATGAGCATCAACGCACTGCAACTGATGGAGATTGAGGAACTGCAGGCATCCCAGGAACGTTTTCGCGTGACAGACCTGAACGGCGCCAACTGGTGCCTGCGGAAGTTGGCGGCCCTGAAGGCGAAGGAAGCAGAGGTCAACCAGCTGGCGGATGCTGAGGTCGAGCGAATCAATGCTTGGCGTGACAAGGAGCTCGCGAAGGTCAAGGAGAGCACGGACTACTTAGAAATGCTGCTCATGGAGTACCACCAAGAGCAGCTGAAGCTGAACCCGAAGGCCAAGACCATCACGACTCCGTACGGAAAGCTCAAGTCCATGACACGCCAACCTTCTCCGAAGAAAGCGGACGACGAAGCGCTGCTCCGGTTCCTAGAGGAGAACGGCGAGACCGAGTACATCAAAGTCAAAAAGTCACCCGACTGGGCGGCGTATAAACAAACTCTTCGGATTGTTGAGGCGGATGGCGACTACTTTGTGGTCGACGAGAACGGGCAACCAGTAGAAGGCGTGGAGATCGACTTCGGAGGAACGAGCTTTTCAGTGGAGGTGGCTGAGTGATGGCAAAACCGGAGCAGACTTTGCAGGTACTTGAAGGCCAGAAGGCAGTACAGACCGGCCTTGAGTCTTTCACCCAGGAGCAGATCGAGGTCATCAAGCGGACCGTGGCCAAAGGGGTTACGGATGCTGAACTGAGCATGTTCCTGACCTTGTGCGGGCGCTACAAGCTGGACCCGTTTCTCAAGGAGATATGGTGCATCAAACGCCAAAAGAAGGACTCGAACGGCAAGTATGTCGATGACCCCAACGCTCCGGCTGTCATCATGACAAGTCGCGACGGTTACCTGAAGGTCGCTCAGCGTGACCCTGACTTTGATGGCCTCAAGTCCTTCGTGGTTCGCGAAGGCGATGAGTTTTCCATCGACGCCGAGACGGACAAGGTGTCCCACAAGTTCGGTACCAAGCGCGGGAAAATCATCGGCGCCTGGGCTGCGTGCTACCACAAGCGGCGGCGGCCGGCCGTGGTGTTCGTGGACTTCGATGAGTACAACGCTGGGTCGAACACATGGAAGCAGTACCCGTCAGCCATGATTCAGAAGGTGGCAGAGTCCATGGCGCTTAAACGACAGTTCGGCATATCCGGTCTGACGACACAGGAAGAGATGGACTCAACGTTGGTGGTCGAGAGCAACGACAAGGCAGCTTTCGAGGCGCAAGCCGAGTGGAAGCGGGTCGCTCTGGAGCTACGGAAGAAGGGGGCGGCTGTTGGGTTCGGTCTGACTGAACTGAAAAAGATGGCTCACTCCTATTTCGGAAAAGCGGACCTCCATGATCTCACCATCGTCGAGATGCAGCAGATGATGGACACGATCGACAAGCTGTTGGCGGACGCTGAAGCGGAGGTAGGGAAGCCTCAGCAGCTTGATCAGCCTGCACCGGAAAGGGAGGAATCGGATGATGAGCCAGTTATCCCGGGGACAGACATATCCGATGATGACCTCCCGTTCTAAGCGCACCCTGCTGCGGAGGGTACCCACTCCCTCCGCCCAGGCGGTCGGATTGGCACTGTGCGTACTGCTCGGCGGCTTCGTCCTGGCCCAGTACACCACGCAAGACCTACATAGACCGACAGCTACGACAACATACGTGGTGCAGCAGGGAGATAGTTTATGGTCTATAGCCACGGCCGCGGACAAGAATCACGACCCTCGGGATGTAGTGGCTGAGATAGAGCAGTTGAACGGACTGAACGACACTGACATACAGCCGGGGCAGACCCTGGTGATTCCGATGGAGGGGTGAACCGTGAAGAACCATTTTGTGGTTGACGGAGATCTAACTAGGATATTCGTGCCTTGGAAAGACAGGCTGCTCGAAACCCTAATTGATACATCAGATTTGGAAAAGGTCATGTCCTACGACTGCCGGTGGTTCGCAAGATGGATGCCAAGACAAGGAGTTTACTACATCCGTTCATATCACTATCTAAACAGAAAAAGAACGAATTTGTATCTGCATCGCCTTGTTGTGGATGCACCTCCAGGTATGGTTGTGGACCACATCAACCACAACACACTGGACAATCGAAAAAGTAATCTCCGGATAGTCACAAATGCGGAGAACTTGCAGAACACACGAGGCGCACAAAAGAACAGCACAACCGGAATTCGTGGTGTTTCATGGCACAAGAAACAAAAGAAATGGGAAGCCCAACTGAGGGTCAATAATCGGCAAATTCATGTTGGGTATTTTGACGACATACGAGACGCTGAACGAGCTGTAAAACACGCACGAGCTGTGTTAATGCCCTTCAGTCAAGATGCCGCAGAACTTCATGTTTAGATGCTTGGCCGCATCCCACAAAAGAGAGGGTATGCGGCCGGGGCGGAGATTATTCAAGGCGCGGGAGGTGATTGTGATTGCCAAACCGGATCATAAAGGAATCCATTCGAACGTCGGACACTTTGACATTGGTTTCCGCCGATGCGGAGCGGTTGTTTTGGAGGTTGGTCGTTTCAGTTGATGATTACGGCCGGTTCGACGGTCGGACAAACATCGTGATTGGTCAGTGCCTAAGTGCGTTTCTGGGCCAGGTGACTACTGAGCAGGTTGACGGCTGGCTGACAGAGTTGGAACGCGCAGGGTTGCTCCAACTGTATGAGGTCGATGGCAGACGATACCTTGCGTTGACAAACTGGGACAAACACCAGCGAAGGCGCGCAAAAGACAGCAAGTTTCCGGCACCCGTTGATGATTGTGGACACTCGCGGACATTTGACATCAAGTGTAGTCAGCCGCAGACAAATGTTGTCCCTAACGTAAACGAGAACGAGAACGTAAACGAGATCGTAAACGAAAACGAATACGAGAACGACAACGTACAGCGAGAAGTCGCAGCAACTGTCGAACAGCAGCCGCCGGATGAAGCGTCGATGATCACGTTTGATACGGAGGATACGTTCTTGTCCTCCTCGTTAGAACCAAAGTTTCGTTCGGCCTACCAGATATACCAGGACAGTGGCTTCGGTCCAATCAACAAGCAAGTGCAAGACGCCATCGATGGACTCTGCGAGGAATTCTCGGAGCGGTGGTTTACAGAAGCTGTGCAAGAGGCTTTTTGGCAAAACAAACCCCGACTCGCCTACGTGCGTTCGATTCTCCAAAACTGGCGAGCCGAAGGCGGGATAAGACGGTCAGGAGGTGTCGACATTGACATTACAGCCCGTAGCAGAAGTTCTCAGCAACAGCGTGCCCCGAATAAAGCGAGAAGAACAATCACCGGCGGCAAAGTCGGCCGCATATGAGTGCGAGCTGTGCCGAGATGAGTGCGTGGTGGCCGTGGACATCGCCACTGGCGAAGAGTACCCGGTGGGTGACATGCGACTGTGGGACGAGGAAAAGCAGGCATGGCGGCCGCATCACTTTCGGGAGTGCATCTGCGTTGAACGGCGCCGCATGGCGAAGTTGCTCAAGAGCAGTCAGATCCCAGAACGGTACCGGGATGTTGGGTTCCGGGGATTCCGGGTACAGGGACGCCCAAAATGCGTCAGAGAAGCCCGGGATGCGGCTCTGGAGTACTACCAGCGTTTCCACGAGATCCGGAAGACGGACGCGAACAGCATTGCCATCGTAGGGCCGCCGGGAAGCGGTAAGACACACCTGCTCATGGCGATTGCAAACGGCCTGATGCGGTTGGGCATATCTGTTCTCTATTTTCCCTGGGTCGAGGGAATGGAAGAACTGCGCAGCGACTGGGATGGCCTCCAGGCCCGGCTGGACGCAATGAGACAAGTGGACGTGCTGTACATCGACGACCTGTACAAGGGGCGAGAAACTCCGACTGGATTCGCTCGCGAAAAGATCTACGGGATTATCAACTACCGATACAGCAATCGCCTTCCGATGATGGTCAGCTCCGAACTCAGTTTCGATGACCTTTTCGTAGTCGATGCGGGTATTGCCCGGCGCATCTGGCAGCCGTCGAAAGGGTTCCAGGTGCAGATGGGACTTACGCCCGAAGAAGAGGCGGCCGGCATGGAACTGAACTACAGCCTGGTGGTTGGACGCGAGGTGGAGACCGATGGCGGTCGAGACAACGGGTGACAGGTTCCGCCGATTGTTCAGTCAGAGAGCCTGGGAGCGGCTGCAACAAGAGGGACTGCTGATCATCGAAAAGGCCGACCTGGACGCGCAAATGAAAGCTTACAACCGCGTGAAAGAAGAGAATCGGCTCCTGCGGGCGCGCATTGCGCAGCTTGAAGCGAGAATGGCGCCGAAGGGCCAGTGAGGAGGCGGTGACGTGGCACGCAGCATCCCGAAGTGGTTCGAAGAGTGGGCGAAAGACGCAGTCGAGCAGTGGAAGCACGACGGGCGGTGGTACATCATCCGTCACGCGGAAGGCTCGAAGTTTCAATGGTTCCTCGACTACATGGATCTCGATGGCATGGGTGGTGGCGGAGCGCCGTTTCGGACACGAGAAGAACTTGACGAGTACGTGCGGACATACCGGCTGCGGCCATATGAGCAGCTGACGCTGGGGATATGAGGGGAGTGACGAGGGATGAACATCCCGGTTGGACACAAGTACCGTCTCACTTCGGACAACCTCAACATCGTCGTGGAGCAGCGCGCGGACAACGCGCGAAAGGAGGGGGCGGAGCCAGGTTGGAGACCCATCGCATACTTCGCACGGATGGAGCAGGCAATCGACTTTCTGCTGGAACGTCATATCAAGGCGTCAGAGGCGATGACGTTGCAGGAGTTGGCCAATGATATTCACTCGGCGAGAACTGCGCTCTACGAAGCGATACGAACCGCTGGTGAAGGGTTGCAAGCAACGTTGCAGCTGTAGGAAAGGAGCGTGTGAGGGATGCCAGTAAAAAGGGGCAACGGCAAGATAGCGATTAGTGAGCACCAATGGATACACATGGTTGTCGGAATGGTGTTTCGGCAAACGCGCGAAAGAACTGAGGACGGTGACTCCTGATGGACGAACTGCCACAAAACATCGTGCATATAGACGTGCTCAGAATCAACCGTGGCATCGAAAAGCGGTGCAAGTGCAAGGAGCGGACGTTCATCGTCGATACGCAAAACCGCCGTGTGAACTGTGGGATCTGCGGGGCACTGGTTGACCCATACGAGGCGATTGAATACTTGGCCACCTATTGGGAGCGTGTAGAACAACAAACCGAAGCCTTACTGGAGCAACGGAGACAGATCGCAAACTACAAGCCGCACATGGTTGTTTTCAGGAAGTTGGAGCAGAACTATCGCGGGAAAAAGATGCTGCCGTGCTGCCCACATTGTAAACGCGGTTTTTACTTTGAGGAAATCGACACCTGGGTAAGTCGTGGATATGAGGAACACAGGCGGTTCGAAAGTAGGCGTGGGGGTGATTCCTGATGGCAGTGAACGAGAACAAAGTCCGTCGGATGGACTTCACCCGGACGGAGCTGGTCCGGATTCTCGGTGCGTTGGAGGCGGCCTACGAATCGTGCCCGCGTACAGAATGTGAAGTCGGCCACGAGTACAAAGCGATTGCTGGCCGGATCGAAAAAAAGTTGCCGCGGAGTCTGGTGGTGGACCCGGTAGCGTTCTGGAGAAAGCGGGGTGACTCCTGATGGACGACGTACGCGGACGGGCTGCCGCCATCCTAACCGACCACAAGCTGCGGATGCTGGAGCAGGCCGGGCTGAAGGTGGTTGAACGGCGGAGGTTAGAGGCATTGGAGCGGTTGGCCGAAGAAGTGGAGCGGGCGCGATTGTCTGGCCAGTTGGTTTGTCCGCCGCCGCTGGAGTACGCAATAAGCGAACTGGAGGCGATGGAGAAATGAACGTGACACCTGGATGCAAAGTGCGATGGGAGAGTCATGGTGCAGGCTGGTGGACCACGAAGGAGGGAGAGGTGGTCGACGTGGTGACCGAGTTCGACAGTGCGTTCAGGCTGCTGCCGGATGGTCTCCCGAGGTCCCGCAGGAAGTTTGACACGGACCGTGCCATGGTTGGCAAACGGGTGCTGGTAAAGGTGCCGCGGATCAGCAAGAAAGATGGCAGCGTGCTTGGATATGACTACTACTGCCCGTGGCTGAGTGTCGTGACGGTGGTCGAGGAGGCGATGGAGAAGGCATGACCGAGATGTACTGGCTCTGGTGCCCCAGCTGCCGCCGCTGGTGGCTGGGGGATGAGGATGCGGTCAGGAAGATATGCCATGAGTGCAGGAGGGAGGAGACGGCGTGAGTGCGAGTACCGAGTTCAGTTTATCAGCTTACTTCGAGTTTTTGGCGACAAAGAGTGTGGCGTCTGTTCCAACCGGTATCGATGTCCAAAGAAGTGCTCTCCATCCAAAGCTATTTGATTTTCAGCGAGACATTGTACGGTGGGCACTAAAGCGAGGGAAAGCAGCAATATTTGCGCACACCGGGCTAGGCAAGACATTGATGCAACTTGAGTGGGCGAATCAAGTTCAGAGAGACTCTGGCGGAAAAGTTCTGATACTTGCACCTTTGGCAGTATCGAACCAGACCGCCAGAGAAGCAGAGAAAATTGATCTCACTGTGCATGTATGCCGCGATGATTCGGATGTCCGTGATGGCCTCAACATCACGAACTACGAGCGGTTGCACAGATTCGATCCAGAACAGTTTACAGGCATAGTGTTGGACGAGTCGAGTCTGCTCAAAGCGTATGACGGAAAGATGCGGAACATCATCATTGATTCGTTCAAGAGAACGCCATTCAAACTCGCTTGCACAGCGACGCCTGCACCAAACGACTACATGGAGCTTGGCAACCACTCCGAGTTCCTTGGGATTATGACACGCTCTGAGATGCTGTCTATGTTCTTTGTCCACGATGGCGGAAACACGTCACAATGGCGGCTCAAGGGGCACGCGGTCGAGAAGTTCTGGGAGTGGGTAGCTTCGTGGGCGGTGTTGATCCGCAAGCCTTCAGACCTCGGATATGAGGACGGCGACTTTCTGCTTCCACCGCTCAACATCGACGAAATCGTGCTGCCGGCAACCCATCCGCCGGAGGGATACTTGATTCCATTCGCGGCGCAAACGCTGCAGGAGCGCCGCCATGCACGGAGCAGCACGATTGCGGAACGTGTTGCGGCTTGCGCCGACATCGTGAACGCTACGGATAAACCGTTCCTAGTCTGGTGCGACCTAAATGCCGAGTCCGAGGCACTCAGAAAAGCCATACCGGACTCCGTGGAAGTCAAAGGTTCTGACAGCTCAGAGCACAAGGAAAAGGCGATGCTGGACTTCGCGGATGGGAAAATCCGTGTTCTTGTGACCAAACCTTCTATCGCGGGGTTCGGGATGAATTGGCAGCACTGCAGCGATATGGCCTTTGTTGGCCTGTCCGATAGTTTTGAGCAGATGTTCCAGGCAATACGCAGATGCTATCGGTTCGGGCAGAAAAATCCCGTGAACGTTCACATCATCACGTCTGAGCTCGAGGGTGCGGTACTGGACAATGTCAAACGGAAAGAAGCGGAGTTTGAAGCCATGGCGGAGGCCATGAGCTGGTATACGCAGGCAATCGTTCGGGCCAATATACGCAGCGCCGCGATAGAGAAGACGGAATATACGCCTCAAGTGGACATGAAACTTCCAGACTGGCTCAAGGGGGATGCAGTATGAAGGTTCTCGACCAGATTGTCACGGATCAGTTTGCGCTTTACCACGGAGACTGCGTGGAAGTGTTGCGAGGAATCCCGAGCGGGAGTATCCACTTCACCGTCTATTCGCCACCGTTTGCGTCGCTCTATACCTACAGCAACAGTGACCGGGACATGGGCAACTGCAAAGACGAGGAAGAGTTCCTACAGCACTTTTCCTTCCTTGTGGACGAACTATACCGCGTGACGATGGCGGGTCGCCTGATGGCCGTTCACTGCATGAACCTGCCGACGAGCAAACAGCGTGACGGATACATTGGCATACGCGACTTTCGTGGGGATTTGATTCGTGCATTCCAAAGAGTGGGCTGGATTTATCACAGCGAGGTCTGCATCTGGAAAGACCCCGTGACCGCCATGCAGCGTACCAAGGCGCTCGGGCTACTACACAAGCAGCTAAAAAAAGATAGCGCCATGAGCAGGCAGGGCATCCCGGACTATCTCGTGGTGATGAGAAAGCCGGGAGACAACCCGGAGCCTATCACACATACCAACGAGTCCTTCCCGGTCTCGCTCTGGCAGCGTTACGCCAGCCCGGTGTGGATGGATATTAACCCATCCGAAACGCTGCAGAAGGAATCTGCGCGAGAGGAGAAGGACGAAAAACACATTGCGCCGCTACAACTTGAGGTCATACGCCGGGCCGTTGAACTTTGGAGTAACCCCGGAGACGTTGTTCTCTCTCCGTTTGCCGGGATTGGTTCCGAAGGATACGAGTCAATCAAGATGGGGCGTAGGTTTGTTGGAGTCGAACTGAAACCATCGTACTACCGGCAAGCAGTGAAGAATTTGCAAGCTGCAGCGGAAGCGACCCAAGTGAAAACACTTTTTGACTTTGCAGAGGCGTGATTTTCCCTGCGAATACACCGAGCAAGGTATTTATACTGGGGCAAGCAAAAAACGGCTCCAGCAGGCTGCTAGGGGCCGAAACGGAAGGGTGAGAGCATGAAGTGGAGCGAGATGTCACCGCGTGAACGGGATGCGTTGGTGGCAGAGAAGGTGATGGGGTATACGGAGTGCGGCAAAGAAGAGCCGATCGAGTACACCACACACATCTCAGCAGCTTGGGATGTGGTGGATAGAATGCAACAACTGGGTTGGAATATGGACTTGATGAACGCTTATATAGTTCCCGAAATCGGAAGACAATGGGGATGCGACTTAAGAGATGGACGTAACTTGGTGGTCGGATTGGGGCCAACTGCACCCGAAGCAATCTGTCTCGCCGCACTCCGCGCCGTGGGGGTGGATGTGGAGTGAGAGTGGGTGACTACGTTCGGGTGCTTTCGCTGGCCGGGAACCCGAAACGGCCAAAGCGCAAAGAGCTGCTGCAGATGCCGGGGCGATACGGAGAAGTGGTGTACGTTTCCCGCCACGGCTGGGCAACGGTTCGGATGGATGAAGGTTACACGGAGGCGTTCTGGCTGGACAAGCTGGTGGAGTTAGAGAGCGGGGAGGCGATGGCATGAGTAGATTGGTGCTGCCACTTCCGCCGAGTGTAAACCACGCATACCGCAACTTCACGACAGCGAACGGGCGCCGGATGCGCGTACCAACGCGAGAGGCCGCGCGATTCAAACGCGACGCTGCATGGCTGGCTAAGGCGTGGCGCGCTGATACACGGTGGTCCATCCCACCAGAGGACCGGAAAGTGATCGTCCGGATGTGGGTGTACTGGCGGGACTGGCGCCGGAGAGATACGGACAACACATGGAAGCTGACGCTGGATGCGCTCAAGGGCATCCTGTACGAGGATGACAGCATGTGCCTGCCGCAGGTGATTGACTTCGGGGTAGACCGGGAGAACCCGCGGGTTGAAATCGAGCTTGAGGTGAAGGAGGGATCATCGTGAGTGAGCCGACCTTCATGAACGGAAAGATCAACTACGAGCTGATGATCCGTAGCTACGCCGAGGAAAACGAGGTGAGCTTCCGTGAGGCCATGGAGTTCGTGGCGAGCCGCAACAGTCTGGAGTGCGCAGCGTCTCTCATCGGCGTAGAACTCGAGGGCTACAGGTCGGAAGCGGCCAAAGCGAAACTCAACCAGCTCGGCGAGTTTCTGGACCGGAAAGGATACCAGGTTCCGCCGATGTGGGATACAGGTGCGGAGCAATACATTGATCCGTCGCCAAGATCGCGCTATCTCCCGCATGATGAACATGTCGTAGCGTATCTGGAACTGCGAAAACAAGGCGTGCCGAGATATAAGGCGGCCGAGGCTGTCGGTGTAAAACGCGGCAGCATGACGTACTGGCTACGGAGGCACGGTTTGGATACCCCAGAAAAGGAGTCGGCAGCGATGGGTAAGGTGGATAAAGTGAAACCCTTCAAGCAGCAATCAAGTGAGACTGCTGATAAATCTTCGAACAACATCAGTTCTTCAGAAAACTATCCACAACCTGTGGATAAGCCATTCGAAACGGAGATAACGGTCACGTTGAAACTCGAAGAACACGTGATCCGCGCCGGGTTCAAGGCGCTGATGGACCAAGCATATGACACGGCCTGCAGTAAGGGATGGCACGACGAACCGGTACTGCTGCCTGTGCAACTCGCGCTGATACACAGTGAGGTCAGCGAGGCGCTGCAGGCGGATCGGAAGGGAGAGGGCGCGGATAAGGTATCAGAAGAACTGGCAGATGTGATGCTCCGCGTGATGGATACCGCGGCCACACACAAGCTGGACTTGGTAGGAGCTCTATTCGCGAAGATGGCGAAAAACCGGGCGCGTGAATACCGGCATGGTGGGTTGAAGTATTGACGGTTGGCAGTGAAAGGAGTTGGCGCCATGGGTAGTTTCGATGCAGAGATCACGGTGTCGAAAAGGTCATCCGGCTTCCGCGCGGCAATGGAGCGGTGGCACTGGCTGGACGGAGAGAAACGCCGCCTGGAGCACCAGATCGCCCGACGCCGTGAACGCATCGCCCGGTGGAAGGCGGATCTGGCGAACGCAGGGCAGAAGGCCATCACCTATGACAAGGATCGGGTGCAGGGTGGCCAGCCATACACCATGGAGGACTACGTGGCCGACACGCTGGAGCGCATCGAGCGGACGGAGCGCGAGATCTCCATGCTCCAGCATCAGTACGACGAGATATGCGACCAGATCCAGGACATCGAGGACATGGTGGCGCTGTGTCGGCCGGAGTATCAGACGGTGCTGACGATGTACTACCGCGACAAAGCCCCATGGCACGCCATCGAGGCGCACACGAACTACTCGAAGAGCCGGATATACGAGATCTTGGAGGAGACGGTCGCATGGGTTGACGGAACTTTATGGAGCGCTGAAAGGAGGTGAGATTGTTCATCTCACACCCCGCCGATGTGCGGGGATATTTTTTTGATTCACCTGTTGTAAATTACAACACCCCGTGTTATAATGTTGTCAAATACAACAGGGAGGCGGTTAAGATGACGAAGAAGGAGATTATGCAACGAGCACATGAACTTGCGCGGCAGATGGTCGGTGACTATACGGCGCGGTTCGTCCTCGGTTTGCGGCAGGCGTGGCGCGAAGCGAAGCAGGGTGCCTGCCCGCATACGGATCGGCCGCAGATGCACTTTACCTTCGCTACAGGCCGGGCGTTCACTGGATGCGACGAGTGCATCAGGCGCGAGCGCGCCATAGAGGCCGAAAAGCTCCGTCAGGCGACGGCGGCGCGCTGGGGCATCCAGATGCAGGCTCTGCAGGGCAGCCCGAAGCAGATTGCATGGGCGGAGGATATCCGTGCGAAGGCGCTGGAGTGGCTGTCCGCCGCCACGGAAGAAGACGTGCAGGCGAGCATCCAGAAGCTCGCTCGCCGCACCGGGATGAGCACCGAACAGGCTGCAGCGACCCTGCGCCAGCGGGTAGCCACCCTTCTCGGTACGTCGAGCGCGCGCCACATCATCGACCATCGCAGCATGATGGGGCAGGGGATGCTGTACACCATCGTGGTGCAGACGGTGGCGGAGCTGCGGGGTGAGATCGCATGACATACCACCACATCCCGAAGCTGGCTGGTGTGACGGAAGCCGCCGCGATCCTCGGCTGGGATCGACGGAAAGTGGCGACATACTGGGGGCGAGGAAAGCTGCCCGAGCCTATCCAAATCCTCTCCGCCACCCCAGTGTGGACGGAAGAACAGATCATAAAATACGCAAAGGAGGAACTAGGGATGACAATGTTCATGGCAGAGAAGCGCATCGAACTCTTCGAAGACGGCGAGTTCGAAGCGAAACGCGTGACCTGTGAGCCATCAGAGGACGGCCTGGTGTATCGCGCGCAGTACCACGGATGGTGGACCCGCCCGGACGGACAGCGGGTGCGAGGTGAGATCAACGCGCAGTTCATCGAGCCGGTGCAGGACGACGCGGACGCCGTACTGAACGCAGGCTGGGAGCCCGGCCTGTGGACGGTCGAAGAGGTCGCGGAGTAGTGCCGAAACAAGTCAACAGGGAGCGGCTGGAGGCGTCTCTAGCCGCGCTGCGGGAGTTTGCGGAGAAGATCGGACACTGGCCATCCATCCGCGAGTGGAACGCGTATGCGAAGGACCATGATGCGATGGCAGCCGTCACCATCACACGACGCATGAGAATGAAGTGGACGGAGGTCGGAAAGCAGCTCGGCTTTGAGACGCCGACGGAGCAGGACTGCATAAATGCCTTGCGCGAGGCTGCGGCGGTTTATCCAGGGCTTTCCGTCGGGGACTATGAGAAGTGGCGGGCGAATCATCCAGACAGGCCGAACGCCAACGCTATGCTGCTCATGTTTGGAACGTGGAATGCCGCGAAGGAAAAGGCGGGGATAAGTCTTCAGGCGCCACACGTCCACGTCATATCGGATGAAGATATGATTCGTGCGCTGAAACTCTGTGCAGAGGCATGCGGCCCGTCCTTCGGCATGAGGCAGTATCGGGAGTGGAAGATGGCCCATCCAGAACATCCGAGTCTCGCCGCCATCTGTATGAGATTCGGCACGTGGAATGCGGCGAAACAGCGCGCAGGTCTGACCGTGTCGCCGCACGGCGGGGCTCGGAAAAGGAAAAATCGCCGGAAAAACACCGGAAAATGACCGGACTCACAGGACGGGATATCCTGCTACACTGGCATCAGTGGAGAGTATCCACCACGGGGCGTTTGCAGAGTGTCGTTGTTCACGCCAGTTCACCGCTGGCGTTGGGGGCGCGATGGTCGACATCTGCCTGTGCGTACATGGACGGATGAACACCGGTTTTCGACTCGTGTCCCGAACGCTGGTGATGAGCCAGCCACCCTACCCCCATATGCACTTGGCCATCAGCCACGGCTGGTGGCTTTTGTATTGCTTCAGGGCATCGGCTGCGGCTGGTGCTCTTGTTATTACACTGGCCCTGCAAGGCGGTTCCGTACGACCGAACACCTCCCACCGAACCGGAGCGGTTCTGCAGGGCTTCCTCCGGTAATGACATGAGGTGATTTGATGCATTTTTGCTGGACCTGCAATGAACGTGTTCCGTCCGGCACGAGGATGTTGGGTTGCGAACTATGCGAAGGGTGGGCGGTGACAGTGGGTGAGCACGTGGCGCAGGAAACATTGCGAAAACGCGAGATTGCGAAGCTGAAAACTCGCTACGCCAAGGCTGTTACGGCGGCGCAACGGGCAGCTGAGGCGCGCAGGGCGCTCCCGCCCGGTAGCTCGCGCGCACGAGTGACGACCGCCAATGCAAGATGGGCTGCCGCGGCAGAATATCGGGATATGCTGGCAGATCAACTCAGAGAACTGGGTGAGGACGTGTGAAGAAGAAACAGCGCTTGAATCAGAGAGAAGGCGTGACAGTCACCATTGCGCGCCGGGAGCGGTTGACGTTTAGGGACATTGAACGTCTGATGCAATCGGCGAATACTTACGAGCGCCGCGGAGGTAAGCTGAGGCAACGTAGGCGTGCGCGGGACACCTAACATGGACCACCAAGGTTTACGCGCGAGCGGCTGAGTGGTTGGCACAGATGGTGTTACGCGAGCCACATCCAAAGTGAAAAGTGGCTCAGCAGTCAGGGGATAAACACGCGAGTCTGATAAGTCCCTGCAGGGCGCTCGCCCCCTGACTGGTGCGTCACTTTCAGCGCACCGACTTCCTGAGCGAGGGTTTCAGTGTATGGACCCCCCTTGCGGGCGACCACCGGCTAGCGTACGGGCCGGTGGGAGATATGTGGAGGCCGCCAGCTTTGTCTGTGGGCTGGCGGCAGATCCTTTTTATGCAGGAGTTCCCAGGCTTGCGGCGAATATCCTCCGCGGGGAGGGTGAGAGATGAACAACCAACTCGATCTGGGCAAAGCTTTCGCTCCAGCCGTGCCGAAGTTCATGAATTTCGCCGTAGCAATCCTGGCTGTGCTGGCCATATCGCTGGTCATCGGTTGGATTGCTGGCATGATAGCGCCGCTGGGGATCAAGCGGCCTGTGCGAAAGTATGTAGCGTCAATCTTGGCGGCACTGGGAATTTTGTATTGTATGTCACATATCACATCCATTATGGGGCTGGGATAGAAGGAAAACTCTTCCGCGCGGAGAATGAGGAAGCGGGAGGTGAATGGTAGATGAAGTATAAAGTTGTACCCGTTAAAACATCGTGGAATCACCCGTTGAGGAGTTCAAACGAAGAACTTTTGATGACCGCACTTAACGACCATGAATACAGAGAGTACGAACTTCACTCCATAGTTCCTGTACTCCGCGCTGGAGAAACGCAGGAGTTCTTGGTTATATTGAAAAAACACTGAAACGTCAATTTTACCCGCTTCGGCGGGTTTTTTATTTGTGGGAGAAAAGCGTAACGCCGTAACCCATCGTAACGTAACGGCGTAACGCGTAACGGATGGAGGTGTAACGCGATGGTCGGATACCACAAGAATTGCAAGCTGTGCAACAGTGAACACCGAGCAACAGCAGAGAAGATGAGGCAGGATGGGGCCAGCTTGCAGAAGATCGCAGACTTCATGGCCGAGCATGGCGTGACGCTTTCAAAGGTGGCGGTGAAACGCCACTTTGACACACACTTTCCTGTGCGTGATGAAGTGGCAAAGCGGTACGCGGAACAATCCGAAGCGGTACTACAGGAAGCCGTTGAAAAGCGCCTAAGTGACCTGGAACTACTCGACTCCATGATTGAGCGGGCCTATCGTATGAATGCGTTGGCGGATGACCATATCAAAGAAGCTGTATCTACCGAGTATCCTGTGACGCTAAAGAACGGCCGCCCAATGCTCGATGCTGAATACAAACCAGTGATGCGTAAAGGTGTCCCTGCTAAGCAGATGGTCGATCTGTTCAACGGCTCGATGGCTGAATTTCGGCAGGCGCTCAAGTTGAAGGCAGAATTGCTTGGAGAGAGCAATGGGGATGCTCCGATAAAAATCATGTTCGTGGATGATCTGGATGACGACAGCTGAAGTTCGCATGTCAGAGAAAATATACTGGCCCCAGAGTCAACCCAGACAGAAGGGATGGGTTAAGATGAAGTAGAGGTGTTTATGATGCCGGGACGTAAGTGGACAGTGGACGAGAAGATGAACATCGTGCTCGAGGGCATGATGCCCGGTGCGAATATCAGCGAGGTATGTCGGCGGCATGGCGTGGCCCAGAGTCTGTATTACAGGTGGCGTGAAGCGTTCCTGACTGGTGGACGGGCTGGGCTTCAGTCCGGACCCTCTACGAGGGAGCAGGAGCTGGAGAAAGAGTTGCAGGAGGCTCGGGCTAAGATCGGTGAACTCACGATGCAGGTGGATGTGTTGCGAAAAAAATCGAATTGGG
>NZ_AUCA01000054.1 GCF_000429525.1 Alicyclobacillus contaminans DSM 17975
TGTTCTCACCGTTTGCCGCGCCGTCACCGGAGCGACAATGTGTAATATACCACCCTGCCTCGTGCGGATCAATAGTTAATTTTGGTAATCAAAAAGGCTGACCGGCGCTCGCCGAGTCAGCCCTGACAACGCAATCTTATTCTCCCGCGCGTTCGCGCATCAGAGGGAACAACAGCACATCCCGAATCGAAGGTTGATTCGTCAGCAGCATCACCAACCGATCAATGCCGACGCCGAGTCCGCCAGTCGGTGGCATACCATGTTCCAGCGCTGTGATGAAATCTTCGTCAATCTCCTGCGCCTCGTCGTTGCCCTTGGCGCGCTCCTCCGCCTGTTGCTCGAAGCGTTGACGTTGGTCGATGGGATCGTTCAATTCGCTGAAAGCGTTCGCGTGTTCACGGCCCACGATGAACAACTCAAACCGATCGGTGAAGCGCGGATCGTCGGCGTTTTTCTTCGCCAACGGCGAAACTTCCACCGGATGGCCGAACACAAAAGTGGGCTGAATGAGCGTATGTTCGACCTTCTGTTCAAAGAACTCATTCACAATGTGCCCATACTCCATGGCCGGTTGAATGGTGACGCCATGCTGTTGGGCGAGCCGCTTCGCTTCTTCCGTGGAGCGTACTGCGAAGAAATCCACGCCGGTTTCGTCCTTGATCAAATCAACCATGTGCCGACGGGCCCAGGGCGTTTCTAGGTCCACCGTGGACTCTCCGTACGGAATCTGCAGAGACCCCACCACCGACTGCGCCGCATGCCGAATCATGGCCTCCGTCAGATCCATGATGTCGTGGAAATCGGCATACGCTTCATAGAGCTCCAGCATTGTGAATTCCGGATTGTGCCGAGTGGAGATACCCTCATTTCGATATACTCGGCCAATCTCATAAACGCGTTCCAAGCCTCCCACAATCAGGCGCTTCAAATGCAGTTCCAGCGCAATGCGCAGATGCAGTGTCATATCCAAAGCGTTGTGGTGGGTGACAAACGGACGGGCGTGAGCGCCGCTCGCCACGGCGTGCAGCGTGGGTGTTTCCACCTCCAAGTAGCCGCGATCATCCAAGAAACGACGAATGGCCTGGACGATTTTCGAACGGGCCACAAACGTCTCGCGCGTTTCTGGATTCACCATCAAATCCAGGTAGCGTTGGCGATACCGCGTTTCGAGGTCCTTCAACCCATGCCACTTCTCAGGCAGTGGGCGAAGCGCTTTGGACAGGACCGTCAGCTTCTCCACCAGCACGGTGATCTCTCCGCGGTTGGTTCGGAAAACCGTCCCTTCAACGCCTACGAAATCGCCCAAATCCAGCAGTTCAAATACGCTGTATCCTTCCTCACCAAGCACATCCAGCTTTGCGTAGATCTGAATCTGCCCGGTCACATCCTGTACCACCGCGAACGACGCCTTGCCGTGGCCCCGTTTGATCATCAGTCGGCCCGCAATGCGCACATTCAGCGCTGCCTCTTCGAGTTCTTCCTTCGACTTCCCATCGCCAAACGCGAGGATCTCGGCCGCGTGATGCGTCACGTCAAATCGATGTCCGAACGGATCAATCCCCTTGGCGCGCAACGCCTCCATTTTAGCTCGGCGCGTTTGAATCAGTTCATGTTCGTCCATGTGTCACCTCTCGTGCCACTATCCATCTCAAGCGTCGTGAAATCCATAGTCATTCTATCCCTTGTACCATTGGAATTCAAACGGACGGGGCGACACCCCGTCCGTTCTCCTCATCCGAGAAACCCTTTTCATATTCCAACTCAACGCTTGATCTCAAGGATTTGGAACGTGATGGTTCCTGCCGGCACCGCGACGTCGACCATGGAGCCGATGGTCTTCCCCAACAGAGCGCGGCCTACCGGAGATTCGTTCGAAATCTTGTTCTTCGCCGGATCCGCTTCTGCAGAACCCACGATGGTGTACTCGACTTCCTCGTCGAACTCCACATCCTTCAGCAACACGGTGGACCCGATGCTGACCACATCCGTGTTCACATCGTCCTCGTGGATGATGCGCGCGTTGCGCAGCATCTTTTCCAAGGTCATGATGCGGCCTTCCACGAACGCCTGCTCGTTCTTGGCGTCTTCGTATTCAGAGTTTTCGCTTATATCTCCATAGCTGATGGCCAACTTGATCCGTTCAGCCACTTCACGCCGTTTCACACTTTTCAGATGCTCCAGTTCATCCTCCAACTTTTGAAGACCCTCAGGCGTAAGCAGAACTTCCTTCTCGGTCATCTTCGTCTCTCCTTTACTGTCCGCAACTCGTACAACAACATATGCAAAGGGCACAATTGCGTATTCATGGCCAGATTGCAGAAAACACTGCCAGTATGAATACTGAGCAGTGTAAGTAAACCCTCGGTTGCGTCTATGCGCAATTATAGTGAGCCCCCCAACGATTGTCAACGCATACCAAGTTCGGTGATCCACAGGGGCCTCGCCGCTCTCAGCCCTCGTCCGATCTGCCGTTCGGCGCCTGTTGAAGCCCGAGCAATTCAGCTTCGCTCACCTGCAGAACGCGGGTCAGTTCAGCCAGCAGCTGCGCCGAGGGGGAACGCGTTCCCCGCTCCAATCCACCGATGATGGCCACGCTCACGCCCACATGGTCCGCCAACTCCGCCTGCGTCCAATGTTTGAGCTTTCGATAGGCGCGCAACCGCCTAGAAAAGACGTCCGACACAGCGTATCCCTCCTTGCCGAGACGCCCTGGCCGCCATCTCGGTGATGGTTTCACCGCCCAATCCGCGCCGCTTTGGCGCAAGTTCCGCCAAAGGCACCAGCACGAATCCGCGCTGCCACATGCGCGGATGCGGGACTTGAAGATGCCGAAAACACAGGTACGCATCATCGTAGAGGAGCAGGTCCAAATCCAGCGTCCGCGGCCCGAACCGGATGTCCCGAGTCCGGCCATGTCTCGCTTCAATCGTCAATAATCGCTCCAGCAGGGCCGAAGCGGACTCGGTCGTCCACATCTCCGCAACCATATTGAGAAATCTCGGCTGATCCAGATAATCGACCGGATCCGTCTCGTACACCGAGGACACGCGGATTTCGCCTGTCCGAGCCAGCGCGAAAACCGCCTGTCTCAGAAATCCCCAGCGATCCCCAAGGTTCGATCCGAGCGACACATACGCGCGGTGCAGAGATGTCTCCGAATGCTCACAGTTCCGCATGCAACACGGCCTCCGTCATCCGGCACGCGCGAACGGTGGCCTGGACGTCGTGCACCCGTACACAGCGGACACCAGCCGCCACGCCCAACACCACAGTCGCCAGCGTGCCCTCCAGCCGTTCGTTCACTGGAAGGTCCAGCGTGAGACCAACCACTCGTTTGCGGCTGGTACCGAGCAGCACCGGGTAGCCCACATTGCAGTACTCCCGCAGGCGGCGCAGCGCGGTGAGGTTTTGTTCGTGGGTCTTTCCAAACCCAATCCCCGGATCTATCCACAACCGCTCTTCCGGAATACCGGCTTCCAGGCAACGCCGCACCCCGGCCTCCGTTTCCGCCATCAGTACGGAAAATCCGTTGGCCTCCGGCGGCTGCTGCCGGTTGTGCATCCAGATGTAGGTCGCCGGGCTGTCCGCTGTGACACGGAGAATGTCCGGATCGGCCAAGCCTCCCCAGATGTCGTTGATGAAGGAGACCCCCAGTTCCAGCGCACGGGCCGCCGTTTTGGCTCGGTACGTGTCCACGGAGATAGGTACGGGACAGTCGTTCGCCAGCGCCTTGAGAACAGGCTCCAACCTCCGCCATTCTTCTTCCGGGCTCACCGGCTCGGCCCCGGGGCGCGTGCTTTCAGCGCCAATATCCAGAATATCGGCACCCTCTTCAATCAATCGATGCGCGTGCGCCAGCGCCTTATCCGGGTCGAAGTACCGCCCCCCGTCGGAGAACGAGTCCGGGGTGACGTTCACAATCCCCATCACCAGCGTGGATTGCGGCGCAGATGAAGATGGCTTGGCTGTTTCCATTGGCATCGTGTTCACGGTTGTTCCCCCTCCGTCTGCTGACTCAGCAGCGTCTCCAATTCCGCTTGGGTGAACTGGTACTGTTCGTTGCAGAAGTGGCACGTCACTTCCGCGCCGCCCTGTTCCTCAATCAGCGATTGAATCTCCCCGTCGCCAAGTCCTTTCAGGAGTGCAGCCATTCGCTCCTTGGAGCACTGACAACGAAAGCTGATGGGACGCTCGTCCAACACCTCGGCATCCGGCAGCACCATCTGCAATAACTCCCGCGCCGTCGCTCCGTCTCGCAGAATGTCGGTGACACTGGACAGTCCGGACAACCGCGCCTCCAAGTCTGCCGTATCCGCCTCGGTGTGTCCCGGCAACAACTGCACGATGAATCCGCCGGCCGCCAACACCCGGTTGTCCGTGTTCACCAGGACCCCTGCGCCCACGGCGGACGGCGTTTGCTCGGACACCGCGAAGTAATAGGTGAAGTCGTCGCCAATTTCACCCGTCTGCAATTCAACGCTGCCCCGGTACACGTCCTTCAGTCCCAGGTCGCGCATCACGTACAGCATGCCTTGCCCGACGCCGCCGCCGACATCGAGCTTCCCGAGGGCGTTGGCCGGCAGATGGACGTGAGGATGATCCACGTAACCGCGCACATGCCCCTCTGCGTCAGCATCCACCACGATGCTGCCCAAGGGCCCGTCTCCTTTAATCTGCACAGTAAGCCGCTCTCTGCCCTTCAGCATCAGTCCCATCATGGCCGCCACAGAAGCGGTGCGGCCGAGGGCCGCCGTGGCGACCGGCCATGTGTCGTGGCGGGATTGCAACTCATTGATTAAAGCCGTTGAGGTGCAAGCCAGCGCCCTCACGTGCTGGTTTTTGGACAACGCGCGGATTGCGGTATCGTTGGGTAACATGGGTGTGCCTCCTGTTCCGGTCGGTCGTTGGTGTTCAATGGTTGAGGTCCCAGAGGATCCGCAGACCGTGTAGGGAAAGATGCGGATCGACATCCTCCAGCGTCCGACTGTGCGCACGCAGCAAGTCTATGTACGGTCCGGTGCCAACGACACGGTGCTTGATGTGGGTTTCCTCATGAATTCTGCGAACAATGCCGTCGACCAGGTCCGCAAATCCGAAGATGATGCCGGCCTGCATGCTGGATACCGGATTGCGCCCAATCACCGACTCCGGCGTGGTCAACGCGATGCTGGGCAGTTTCGCCGTATGTTGAAACAGCGCGTCCGCCGCCGACTGTACGCCCGGTGCAATGACGCCGCCGACGTAATGTCCTGCTTCGTTGACGACCGTGAAGGTGGTCGCCGTGCGCGCGTCCACCACAATCACGGGTCCGCCATAGCGTTGGACGGCCCCGACCGCGTTGGCAATCCGGTCAGCCCCCACGTCTCTCGGATTTTCGTATTTCACCAGTATCCCCGTTTTGATCCCCGGGCCGACCACGAGGGGGTGACGGTGAAAGTAGCGGCGGCACATCTCCGCAAACATGGATACGACGGGTGGAACCACGGAGGCCAAGACAATACCATCCACCGGGTTCCCGCGCATCCCCTTGTCGGCAAACAACATCTTCAGCAAAAGACCCATTTCGTCTGACGTTCTGTCCTTGAGTGTGGATACTCTCCAATCATATACAAGGTTCGTTCCCTCGAACAAACCGATGCTCGTGTTTGTATTCCCGACATCAACCACCAAAATCCTGTTCATCGCCGTTTCCGCCTCGATTTACCGGATTTACAGATCACAGTCAACAATTTGAATTGTCAATTCTTCCGCCAGATCGATTTCCCAGGGGTCCGCCACGCGCCTGCCCTCCGCGTCCTCAATCACCCGCACCAACGGCCGCTGCGTCTGTCGCTTGCCGGAGCTCACCACCACCGCCCGGTAGCCATTCGACAGATGCAGTGTCATCCCCACTGGATATATGGCGATGGTGTTGACAAATGCCTCCACCATGTCCAGGTCAAACTGCGTGCCGCCGCCGCCGAGCAGCATCTCCAGCGCCTGATGCGGCAAATACGCGCGGCGATACACCCGGTTGGCGGTCAGTGCCTCGTACACATCGGCAACGGCGGTGATTCGGGACATATAGTGGATATCCTGACCCCGAAGTCCGAACGGATATCCAGATCCGTCCATTCGTTCGTGATGCTGCAGCGCAATCAAAGCCGAAGCCGACGGCATGTCGGGAATGGCTCGCAGGATATCGTACCCGAGATTGGTGTGCGTTTTTATCAGCAAGAACTCGTCGTCCGTCAATGGCCCCGGTTTTTTGAGAATCGATTCGGGGATGCGAAGCTTGCCCACATCGTGGAGCAAAGCGCCAATCCCCAATTGGATGAGCTGCTCTTCGCGCATGCCGAGCCCCATGCCCACGCCGAGAGCGAAGAGCGTAACGTTCACCGAGTGATGGTACAGTTCGCCATCGGACAAGTAAACATTGCCTAAGTGTGCGCCCGCGCCGCCAATCGACCGAAGCTCGTCCACCACCTCGGATAGGATGGGCCGGAGTCGCTGTCTTAAGCGCACCGGTCTGACGACTTTGGACGATTGCGAGGAAACCAGCTCCGACAGCGACAGATAGGTTGCCTCCAAGATGGCCTGCCGCGTCTCCGGTGAGATCATGTCCTGCGACACGAGGTCATCCGTCCAGTCATCCTCTATGCACACGGAATGAATGCCAATTCGCTGCAGTCGAGCCACCAGCGACGGCGTCAACACAACGCCGCGAGATAGGAGAATGCGACCGCGTTGATCAAGAATATGGCGCGCCAAGATTCGATTGGGCTGTATGTTATGAAGAGATACCCAGCGCACACCCGTTCCTCCAATTCGTGCCGATCCCGTCGATTCTCTCCCTTTCGACAAAAACCCCCCCGAGTCCTGTGCTCGGGGGGGTAAAAATTTCTTACGCTCATGCTTCCATGATGGCCTGGATTTCTTCCTCCACCAAGGTTTCTTTCTCCAACAACACATTGGCGAGTTTATCCAATTTATCTCGATGTTCCATTAGGACCTTCCGTGTGATCTCGTGGCACTCTTCCACAATCCGCTTCATTTCTTCATCAATTTGATACGCCACCTGATCACTGTAGTTGGGTTCTACCGACAGGTCACGCCCCAGGAACACTTGGCCGGAGCCCTGGCGGTTACCGAACTGCATCGGTCCGAGTTTCTCGCTCATCCCGTATTCGGTCACCATTTGGCGAGCAATCTGCGTGACCTGCTGCAGGTCGTTGTGCGCACCGGTGGAAATTTCGCCAAACACGATTTCTTCCGCCACTCGACCGCCCAAGAAACCGCAGATCTTGTCGAGCATTTCCTGCTTCGTCATGAAGTACCTTTCTTCCTTGGGCAGCATCAGGTTGTAACCACCCGCCATGCCGCGCGGAACAATGGTCACCTTGTGGACCGTGTCGGCGTTTGAAACAAAATATCCCACCACCGCGTGCCCGGATTCATGATATGCCACCAACTTGCGTTCGTGCTCGGACATCACTCGGCTGCGCTTTTCCGGGCCGGCCATCACGCGGTCGATGGCCTCGTCGATATCCGCGTTCTTAATGGTGGCATCGCCGCGCCGGGCCGCCAACAGCGCCGCTTCATTGAGGACGTTTTCCAAGTCGGCGCCGGTGAATCCCGGTGTCCGCTTGGCGATTTGATCCAGACGAACGTCTTCATCAAACGGTTTGTTGCGCGCGTGGACGTGCAGAATCGCTTCGCGGCCCTTGACGTCGGGACGATTGACGATGATTTGTCGGTCAATCCGCCCAGGACGGAGCAGGGCGGGATCGAGAATATCCGGACGGTTGGTTGCCGCGATGATGATGATGCCTTCGTTCGCCGAAAATCCGTCCATTTCCACCAACAGCTGGTTCAACGTCTGTTCGCGTTCGTCGTGTCCACCGCCGAGGCCCGCCCCGCGATGACGACCCACGGCATCAATTTCGTCGATGAAGATAATGCACGGCGCGTTCTTCTTCGCGGTCTCAAACAGGTCGCGCACGCGGGACGCGCCCACGCCGACAAACATCTCGACAAAGTCAGAACCGCTGATGCTGAAGAACGGAACCCCCGCTTCACCGGCCACAGCGCGCGCCAACAACGTCTTCCCGGTACCCGGCGGCCCAACGAGCAGAACGCCCTTGGGAATACGCGCTCCCAACGCCGAGAACCGCTTCGGATCTTTGAGAAACTCGACGATTTCTTCGAGCTCAGTCTTTTCTTCATCGGCCCCCGCCACATCCCGGAACGTGACGCGCCGTTTTTCTTCAGAGTACAATCGTGCGCGGCTCTTGCCGAAATTCATGACCCGGCTGCCGCCGCCCTGCGCCTGATTGAAGAGGAAGAACATCAGGATGAAAAGCACAATGAACGGTACGACCGACTCCAAGAACTGAATCCAAATCGAGGCCTTCGGTTGCGGGGCGTTCGTTTGATTCAACTTGTTGTTCTGGAGAAAGCTCGTAATGTCGTTGTTGACGAGCAACGCCCGGGTCGTGAACTTCTCGCCATCCGTGAGCGTGCCGTCGATGGTCGCCGTGAGCCCCTCCGGAACCACGGTGACATCGGGTTCCACCTGGTGGCTCTGCACCTTGTTCACAAACTCCGTATATGTAAGGGTTGTCTTGGTATGATCCTGACCCGTGATGTAGTTGACAACGCCGACAATCGCCAGCAAAATCAGGATGTAAAAGACGATGCTCCGGTAAACCCTGTTCATGCCTTACCTCCTCTCGGTCATGGCGCAACCATTGTACCACAGGGCGCGGATGGCTTGACAGCCGCACCGCCGGGTTCACGATTACTTCACATATATCTCAGGCCTCAGCACCCCGACGTACGGCAGGTTTCGATACTGCTCCGCATAGTCCAAGCCATAGCCCACGATGAACTCGTTCGGCACCCGAAAACCATAATAATCCGGTACAATGTCCACCTTCCGACCTTCCGGCTTGTCAAACAACGTGACAACCCGAACAGACGCCGCGTGACGGCGCAGCAGGAGGTCTTTCAAATAGGCGAGTGTCAGCCCGGTATCGACGATATCTTCGACAATGACGACGTCGCGGCCTTCGACAGGGCGGTCCAGGTCTTTCAAAATCCGCACCACCCCCGAGGATTTCGAGGAATCTCCGTAACTGGAGACCGCCATGAAATCCATCTCCATCGGCACATCGACATGCTTCACCAAATCCGCCATGAAGAGCACGGCGCCCTTCAACACACAGATGAACAGCGGGTTTTTGCCCGCATACGCCGCGGACAGCTGCTTGCCCAAATCCGCGACACAGGTTTGGATGTCTTCTTCGCTGAATAATATTTTCTCCAAATCCGGATGCATGGTGGCCTCCCTGAGCCTTTCCCTTATCTTATTCATACGTGACGTCCGCGAAACCATGTACATTCCTCACGCTTGGGCGTGCACGAATCCAGCCAGCGCCAGACTTCGCATCGGTCACGAGACAATGCGCCCCTCTGGCCAGACCGGGAATCCATAGCAGCTTGCCCTCGACTTCAAACAGCGGCCAAGCGCTGCGCAATGCCCGCGGCACCTTTGCGTCAATAAAAATATCGTGCACTTTCTTCGTGCCGTTTACACCAAGCGGGCGCATTCTATCTCCTGTGCGGACGGAGCGGATAACCATTTGCGGAACTTCCGGAATGTACAATTCGTACATGGAGCGTGTGCGCACCGATGTCAACTGCGGCAACCACTCCCAGTCAAATTCCCAGTCCCCCATGCCGGTATGAACCACCAAACGGGGATTTTCAGCGGGCTGCCAGAGCACGTGGAACGCCGCGTTCGCAGGCGGCTCAGCGAGGAGCCACAGGCGATTGTACTCTCGGCGCGCTCGAACGCCCCCCGAAATCACCACTTCCGCGGAGGTGCGCGCCCCAACGGCGATGGAGAGCACCCGATGCACGTCCAGAAACGTCCATGTAACGCCGGATGTCAAACAATACAATATTATTTTAATCACCCGCCGTTGTAAAGAACGGTGCAGGGCCGCAAACGCGGACACATCAAGGCAGTAGCCGTCCCCCATCCGCTCTGCGACGCAATCCGCCGCCTCCCTGGCCGCTGCCTCCAGATAGTCGTCCTCGTCGCGAAGGATTTGGCACATCTGGCCGACGGTTTCCGCCAACCGCGGTTGACGGGCGCGAAGCAAGGGCACCACCCGGTGGCGCAGATAGTTGCGCGTGTACCGTTCATCCAAGTTGGAGTCATCCTCCACGTAATCAATCCGCTCCTGCCTCGCGTATTCAGCCAATTGTTGTTTGGTGAACAAGAGCAGCGGCCGCAGCCATACTACCCCGTGATGTTCCGTATGCGGAAGCATCCCGTGCAAACCGGTGACCGATGTGCCCCGCATCAGTCGCAGCAATACCGTCTCCACCTGGTCGTCCGCGTGGTGCGCCAACAGGACAGCCGCAGCTCCGATGCGCCGCGCCTCCTCCGCCACCGCTTGATATCGAAGTCGGCGGGCGTCCGCCTCCGGCCCACGGCGCTCCACCGGCGGCACCTCGTCCAAATGAACGTGCGCAATGCGCAGAGGGATGTCGTGCACGGTGCAATAATGGCGAACCCAGGCAGCATCTGCCGCCGCCGTGGCGCGAAGATGGTGGTTGACGTGGATAGCGGACAGCGCCAGGCCGTGCGAAGCGGCCACTTCCCTGGCCGCGGACAGCAACACCATGCTGTCGAGTCCGCCGGACACAGCCACCAGAATCCGCTGCGGCGACGGCCCCGGGGAGCTTGACACCGCCGAAGCCAGTGCATCCCAAACGGCGCGCTGCACTTCGAGACGGATTGACATGGTCCTCGCCCTCCTGTCGTTTCCAGAGATTGTACCACCATCCGCACGCAAAAAAAAACGGCACGCATGCGATCCGTGCCGCTCCCAATGACCGTATCAAAACCCGCCGAGAAATGAGATCCACGCCGCGATGGTGACCATCGCCGCCGTCCCGAGCGACGTCCACATCAGGCGTTCCGTCCAATCCATCTTCGCGCCCCGCCGAGGCGGCCGCCGCCCTCCGGAAGACTGGGAGGACGGAGTGTGCTGCACCGAGCCGCGGTGGTGAGTCGTCCGGCGATTTGGCGCATGTGTCGACGCCGTCGCCCTTCGCTGTGGCTGTACGCCCGTTCGGGATGCGCGCAGCCAACCCGCCGCATCCTGCACCTCGGAGCGCAAGACACGTTCCATGACGTGTCGCAAATCCGCGTCCGGATGCTTGCGCAATACCTTCCACAGCCACGTCTGGCGCTGTTCGGGCGTTTTCGCCATCAACGCGTCCGGCGGCGGTTCCATCGTGAACAGGACGTTGAGTGCAAAGCCGCACAGATCATAGTGCGCATCCGCGCGCCGACCGCCCAATCCCCAGAACGCCCGGTCGTAGAACGGCGTGTATTGACGTACGGATCGACCGAATGAAGTGACGCCGCCGACGTCAACGAGTCGAACCGCCGCTCCGCCATCGGCAACCAGAATGTTCTCCGGCTTGATGTCGCAGAATCCGTAGTCCAGGCGGTGGAGCTGCGCAAGGCCATGCAGAACGGCTTCCACCGCGCGCCGCCGCTCCGCCGGCGCCAGCCGGGGATAGGCGCGATGGAAGGGAACGCCCTGGACCCACTCCATCACGTAAAAGTACAGGTTGGGAGGGGCATCATCGATGAACAATGGTTTTGGAAACACGCGGCTGTTTGCGGACAGCCGCTCCAACAATCCCCACTCCATCGCCACGTCTGCGGCATTGGCGCAGACTTTCATCGCCGCCCGGCCGAACGGCCCGTGAACCAGATACACCTCCCCGTTGGCGCCGGCCCCAAGCGGGCGATCCACCAGCAGCGTGTGTCCCGTCCACTTCCCCTGCACGCGGGCCCCCTTGGAAAGCATGTGCATCGCCTGATTCAGACGTTGGCCCCATCCGCCCACCGGCGCGGGCCATCTTCTTCATCGCGGGGGGACGCGCCAAACAACGACAGGGCGTGGTCAATGGCCGGCCCTGTGGGTGTACCGCCGCGCGCAGCCAGGATGCCTTCCAGCAGATCCATATCGACCTCGGTTTGGAATGGCTGCACGGTTTCCGCCAGCGCATCCCGCCGCCCGGGGAACGAGACCACCGCCACGCTGGACCGACCTTGCCGCGCTTGCAAGGACAAGGAAAGATCGCGGATCGCTTCGCGGACCGTTGGGATTTTTTCGCGCATGCTGGCGCTCGTGTCCACCGTCACCACGACCTCCAGATCCGTCTCCTCCTCCAGCTTGTCCACCACCTGCATCACGCGAGTTCGATCCGCAGGCGGCAAATCCTCGGTGGACTTGCCCATGACCTGGAGCAGTTCTTGATTCACCACCTGTTGCAAGGTGAGCTGCATCGCCTGATGCGTCATCATCTGCACGGTCGCCGACAGCTCCACGGGCTGCACCAACCGGCACATTCCTCCGCCGGCGTCGGCGATGGACATCGCCTCGGCCTTCCCTTGCCGGCCAATGTCCCCTTTGTCCACGATGCCGATGACGTTGACCACCACGCCTCGCTGCCGCGCCCGGGCTGCCGCAATCACCGGGGCCTCGCCGACGTTGGAACATCCATCGGTGACAACGAGAATCTGTCGCAGCGTACCCTTTGAATCTCCCAATTCTTCCACCTCCATCGCTACTGGTAACCAGTATGGACGGATTGAGGAGAAGGCATTCCCAGGCGAATGTTACGCGCCCTGTTTTTTCTTGTCCCTGCGCAGTCCGGTGATGCCTGGCAATTTGATGGACGCCCACTCGGGCTGATAGGATTTGATGGCGGCCACGAGGACGGTCATGTCGTCAAAGATCTGTCCATGGTTCATGCGAACGGCCGCTTCGACCAGTGTGTCGGCAATCTCCTGCGGATCGGCCGTTTCCAACCGCTCGATTTGGCGCTTCAACCAATCTTCCTTGTCATATACGTGCTGCGGCGCATCGTAGATACCGTCCGACACGAGAATCAGAAGGTCGCCGTCGTACAGTTGTTCATCGACGGTCTGCACTTCGATGTCCTGCAGGATGCCGATGGGCACGTTGGTACCGGTGATGGAGAACACTTCACTGCCACGTTTGACGAAACTCGGTGCTGAGCCAATCTTGAGGAACTCGGCGCGCGCTGAGTACAGGTCTATCAGCGCCATGTCCATGGTGGTGAACATCTCGTCGCGGGAGCGAAGCAACAGTGTGGAATTCACGGTCTTGATGGCCAACTGCTCGTCAAACCCCGCCTTCAGAAGCTTCTTGAGCAGTTCAATGGCAGCCTTCGACTCACGCCGGGCCCGCTCGCCGTTGCCCATCCCGTCGCTGACAGCCAGGGCAAACCGGCCGTTGTCCAGATCCACGGCGGTATAGGTATCCCCGGACACGGTTCTGCCGTCGCGAGCCACGGTGGCCACGGCGGTGTCCACCTGGAACAATCGCGCAGACGTGAAGACGCTCGTACATGGGCCACTCTCGTCGCCGACGACGTGACTGAGCGTGATGTTTTCCCCCACGGCCCCGGACAGCAACGGCGCAATCATCCGCACGGAGTTCTCGTAGGCGCCGACAGAGGGTTGGCTGACCTCAATCTCTATCTTGCCAGGCTCCAAGCTCACAATGTGCACGTGATCAATGTACAGGCCGAGCCGCTCCAGCGCGGCCAGGATTTGTTCTTCGCCGGACAGGGACGACTCGTTGCTGCGGTTCAGTTCGCTGACCACGTCGCGGATGACATTTGCCACCCCGGACAACTGGGCGGAGACCAGTGACCGCTGCTCGCGCAGCTTTTCAATCCACTTGGCGTCCCGGTCGGTCAGATCCAGGTTGTACCGCAGCACGCCCATCATACTTTCCACGCGTATGCAGCGCTCTTTGAGATCTGCAGAAGGCTGTACATTCACCGCCCGGGAACGCTCGAGTTTCTCCACCGTGTGAACCATCGCCTGATACGTGGCATAGGATTCTTTGTCCCAGCATTTCTCGTGCAGGGGGCAACCGGCGCACACCGCCTTCGCGGCACTGCCGACGGCATAATCGAGCAACTGTTGATCCGAAACCAGCGCGCTGTCCGTGGTATCGGCGAACGCGACCGCCAGTTCCTCGAACACCGCGCCCATGTCGTCGATTTTTTCCGTGAGCAGCTGCCGAATGCGCCTGGTCCGCTCCTGTTCGGATTGCGAGTGTTCCACCGTTCCTGGCACAAAGGTGGCCAACTCCCGAAGCATCCCCTGCGGCGTCAGCCAATAGAGAAGGGTGGCCGCACCCGCCGCCACGATGGACGCGGTGGTCGTCGACCAGTCGACGTTCGTCGCAGCCGTTAACAAACTCAGGCTGGCGGCAAACGCGAGCCCTGACCACACTCGCCGAGCATCCTTCAGGACGCCGGACAAAAGGCCGGCGAACGCGAGCACAGCCACCGCAGACATGGATTGGGCGTGGTTCAACAGGGCCAGGACGCCCACCACAACCGCCACGGTGGCACCCATCCCCGCACCGCCGGCGGCCGCCAAGACCAGGACGACCCAATCGGCCCCCACTTCCAGCAGAGGTATGCCCTGCACATTGAGCCCCGCCAGCCCAGTCATGACCGACCCCAGAAGAATGGTGAGACACACCAGTTGTTCGTGTTTCAGTCGGCGAGATTGGGCTGATCCGGTGAACAGGGGCAAGCACTGAATGAAGATGAGTGACAACAGGATCACCAATGCGCCTTCGGCGAAGGCCAACAGGAGGTCGTAGCGCGTCCACACCGTTCCCACGGCCGCCAGGCGGCCTGCGGTATCCACCATGCCGGCCAAAAACGGCAGCCAGTGCAAGTCCGGCGTCCGTTTGGCGAACACCACCCGGCGCAGGAAACGGTACACCAGCATGTCCACCACGAGCAGCGCCGCACCGCCAGATCCGTCGTGCCAAAATGCGCCGACCACCGCCGCGTACGCGGGCCAACTCCGCTTCGCTCCCACCAATTCCGACAGAATCACATAGTACGCCAGCGCGAAGGGCGAGATCACGTGCTCAATGCTGGCCCGGCCGAGTAGCACCCCAACGGCCAGCAGCAGCACCGTCCGCGTGACGCGGTACAACTGCACCCGCATCGCCGTACTTCGCCGCCCGCTCCGAGAAGGAATCTGTCCGCCGTTGTGCGCAAACGTGTAACTCATGCGCTCCCCTCCTTCATTTGTACGGCCCATTATACGGAGGCAGAGCAGATTAGTTTGTCAAACGGCGACGTCGATCCCTGGAAATCTTCCGACACAATGCGTGAACGTCGACACATTCTCGGTCAACTCGATGTTGTTCTTCGATTCTCCTATAATGAGCGTGTCCGAAAAGCCGTTGATTTTGGGTGAATAGCAAAACGCACCTAACCGTAGAATTGGTAAAATTGTAGCTGACCAAAACAAACAATTTACCAGTTCCGGAGGTGCGTTTCCCATGGAATTGCAGTTGGACCTGCTTCCATATGCCGAGTATAACACGCTCGGCTTCGATCCTGCACTGATTGATTACGTGGTCCACATTGATGATTCGTTCCTGGAGCATCTGATTGGTCCTCTGTATGAGAAGACCGGCCGCAAGCCCACATCCCCAGTGGCCTATTTCCGGATGCACTACCTGTACTTCACCAGACCCGAGATCACGTCGTTCCGCCAGTTGTGTAAACAATTG
>NZ_AUCA01000055.1 GCF_000429525.1 Alicyclobacillus contaminans DSM 17975
CTTCAAAGTGAGCAAGTCTTATCTCAGGCTCACCAAGGAATTACAGGGACGTACATACGACCAGATGCTCGCACACACGACCATTGTGTTCGCCCGCTACATCATGTTGGCAATAGCCTCCAGAGATGCCCAAGATCCCCGAACTATCGGTGCCTTGTTTTTCGATTGCTGCGACGAACTCGACGACATCCGATTTGTAGATGCTCTTCGGTTGCTTCTGGAACTGCTCAGAACCGCCATAGAGGTGACATTGGCTCAAAGAAACGACGTCATCGAACAAGTGCTGCAGCAGTTCATCGATCGTTTACCCAGTGCGGTCAAGGAGAAATTAGCTGCCTGAGGGTGCGAAACTTGAGTGAATTTCCTAATCCTGACCTGGACGCCCAAGTATCTGCTCGACAACTTCCACTATTCCCTCAGCAGCCTCTGGTACATGGGGATGATCCCGTGGATCGGTGCCTGCGTCACTGTGCTGCTCGGCGGCCGCATTTCGGATTGGCTGCGCGTACGCACCGGCAGTCTCCGCGTGGCCCGGGCCGGGTTGGCCGTGGTTTCGCTCGTGTTGACCGCCGCCTGTTTCCTCATCATCCCCGCCGTGCACAGCGTGGGTACGGTACTATGCTTGATGGCGGTTGGCAACGCGTTCAACTTTCTGCCCAATTCCGTCTATTGGACGGTCGTATTGGATACGGAGCCTGCGAAGGCCGGCAGCTACGGCGGCGTGACGCATTTCATCACCAACATCGCCACGGTCGTCGCGCCAACCTTGACGGGATTTTTGGTCTCCGTCAGCGGATATCACGCGATGTTCATCGCGTCGGCAGTGGCGTCCATCGTGGGGATGCTGGCGATGATGTTTGTGAAACCGGGCAAACAAGTGGCCGCGGGCCCCATTCAGCATACCGGAGCCATGTGAACGCGACGGAAATCCTTGGAGGGAGGAGATTGTATGGAGACATTCGACGCATTGGTCGTCCGCAAGACGGCCGACAGCTTTGGCGTGGCGGTGGAGACGCTGACAACGGAGCAGCTGCCGGCGGGCGACGTGACCATTCGCGTCGCATATTCCAGCGTCAACTACAAGGACGGTCTGGCCGCGACACCCGATGGAAAAATTGTTCGGACGTATCCGTTTGTGCCCGGCATTGACCTGGCCGGCACTGTGGCGGCGTCGGATCATCCTGATTTCCAGGTGGGCCAACCGGTGTTGGTCACTGGATACGATCTTGGCGTATCGCACTTCGGTGGATACAGTCAATGGGCGCGTGTGCCTGCGGATTGGGTGGTGCCACTGCCAGAGGGATTGTCCCTGCGGGAAGCGATGGCGCTTGGGACCGCGGGATTCACCGCAGCGCTGTCCGTGTATCGGTTGTTAGAGAATCACGTGTCTCCCGACGGCGGTCCTGTGCTCGTCTCGGGCGCAACCGGCGGGGTGGGCAGCGCGGCGGTTTCTATTCTGAACCGGCTCGGCTTTGAGGTGATTGCGAGCAGCCGCAAAGCGGACGCCCATCCACGCCTTCGGCGCCTCGGTGCGGCGAGCACGGTGACGCCCGATGAGTGGTCGGGAGCCGCATCGCGGCCACTCCAGTCACAAACCTGGGCTGCGGTTGTCGATCCGGTGGGCGGACGCTATCTCCCGTCCTTGCTGAGCCATGTGAAGTACGGTGGTTCGGTGGCCGTCAGCGGATTGACCGGAGGGCCGGAGTTTACCGCCACGGTGTTCCCGTTCATTCTCCGAGGCGTGAGTCTGCTCGGCATCGACTCGGTGTATTGCCCAATGCCGCTGCGACGAGAAATTTGGAATAAACTGAGCGGAGCATGGAAACCGCAAGAACTGCTGGACGACTGGGTCGACGAAGTCGGACTTCAGGACTTGCCGTCGGTGCTGGAGCGGATTTTGCGAGGCGAGGCACAGGGACGCACGGTCGTTCGGCTCTGATGGAGAGACGGGTTTGTGAGGGTGAGCTTCAAAGAGACGCCTGGCACAGGTGGTGCCGGCGTCTTTTTGTGTATGTCTGTGGCACGAATCTTGACGATGGCTTAACCCGCCCGTCGCACGAATGGGTATGATGATAGGATGACCACGTTTGTTCGGTGATGGACCTGCTGGTTGGAGGGATTATATGCAACAGGTGTTGATTGTGGATGACGAAGCGAGCATTGTACATCTCATCACCGGATATTTGCGAAAAGAGGGCTTCAGCGTTCTCGTCGCCGAAACGGGACCCGAAGCGCTCGAGATGGCGAAGTGGAGTGCGCCGGATTTGATCATTCTGGATGTGATGCTGCCGGATTTGGATGGGTTTGAAGTGTGCCGACGTCTGCGGCAAACGTCCATGGTACCGATTTTAATGTTGACGGCGAAAGCGGGAGAGGCCGACAAAATCATTGGCCTCGGAATCGGCGCCGACGATTACCTGACGAAGCCGTTCAGTCCGCGCGAACTGGTGGCGCGCGTGAAGGCCTTGCTGCGGCGCGCCAATCTTAGGGAACCTCCCATCACCTCGGACATCCTGCAGTTTGGGGATCTCACCTTGGACCTGCGCGCGATGTCGGTTCGCAAAGCCGGGAAACCCGTGAATTTGACCGCCATCGAGTTTCAGTTGTTGAAAATACTTGCCACGCACCCGGGACAAGTGTTCACCAAGCAGCAGTTGCTGGATCTGTGCTGGGGATACGATTACGTCGGAGACGATCGGCTGGTCGTGGTTCACATCGCAAATGTGCGCAAGAAGCTGGAAGATAATCCCGCGGAACCTATGTACATTCAAACGATTCGAGGCGTGGGGTACGCCTTTCGAAAGGATGATCATTGATCTCCATGCAATTGCGACTGTTCGTCACCTACATGATTGTCATCCTTGTGGCGGTATTGGGCGCGGGGTGGTTTCTGCACGTCTATGTGTCGACGCACGTGAACCACTGGGTTCCTGTGGTGGACATGGACCGGGGCCGTGTGGTCAACAGTCGGGCGCTGATGCTGAAGGCATTCGACAATGCCCTGTGGGGCGCCGGTTTCATCGCCGCGGGTTTGGCATTCGTTCTCAGCCTGCTGTTGTCGCGAACCATCAGTCAGCCGCTGCGGCAGATGATGGGCATCACGCGGAGAATTGCGGATGGCCAGTTCAAAGAACGTCTGTACATTGCAAGGCAGGACGAATTCGGAGAACTCGCCAAATCCCTCAACCGCATGGCGCAACGGTTGGAGAGCATTGAATCCATGCGCACTCAGTTGATGGCTGACGTCGCGCACGAATTGAGTACGCCCCTGACGAGCATCCAAGGATTGATGGAAGGGATGTTGGACGGCGTCTTTCCGATGGATGCGGCAACCCTGGAACGCGTTCAGCAGGAGGTCGTACGGTTGCGGCGGCTGGTGCACAACCTCAAAGACCTTTCTGTGCTCGAATCCCATCCCCACCCGTTCACCTCCATCCAGGTGAACAATTTGGTGGAGATTCTATCGGATACGGTGCGTCAGGTGGAGCCTCAGTTCGCGGAAAAAGGCATTGAACTGCGTTATCCCGACTGGGACCGGACGGCACCTGTCAACGTCTTGGTCGACGCCGAACGAATGACCCAGGTCTTTCTGAACCTGCTGTCCAACGCCCATCGGTACACGGCGGAAGGCGGTCGCGTGGACATCGATCTGGCGGTGGAGGAGGGACAGGCGGTGGTGCGCGTGCGCGACACGGGCATCGGCATTGCCCAAGCGGACCTTCCCAGGATTTTCGAGCGGTTTTATCGCGCCGATCCGTCCCGTTCGCGAAGTACGGGCGGCAGCGGCATCGGCCTGTCGATTGTTCGCGAGATCATCGAGCGACACGGTGGCACCATCACTGTGGAAAGCGAGCTCGGTGTGGGAAGTTGTTTCACGGTGTCACTGCCGATGACGTACGATGACGACGCCGTCACCGAGTGACTTGATGAAATCTTGATATTCGCTTGACCGTGTGTTGATGTCCGGCTCCTACAATGCGTTCAGGTGTGACACCACCGCATCGAACGAATTTGTTGTGGGAGGAACGGCCGTGTCTGTGATACCAAATCTGTTTCTGGTCGGTGCGGCAAAGTCTGGTACAAGCTCCCTGTACCATTACCTGCGTCGGCATCCCGATGTGTTCGTGAGCCCCGTCAAAGAGCCTCATTACCTGTGTCATCAATGGTTCCCGGCATCGTTCACCGGCCCCGGAGACGAGGGGTTCCAAGCCAATACCGTTCGCGACGAACGGCAGTATCAGGCGCTGTTTTCGGCGGGTGAAGGGTATCGCGTGGTGGGCGAAGCGTCGGTGTACTACTTGTATTTTCCCGATACGGCGGAGCGAATTCACGCTCTGAATCCGCACGCGAAAATCATTGTGATCTTGCGAAATCCGGTGGACCGGGCGTATTCCGCCTACATGCACACGGTGCGCGACGGACGCGAAACCCTCACCTTTGAACAGGCGCTGATGGAGGAAGCGTCTCGTCGCCGGGACGGTTATCAGCCTCTCTGGTGGTACAGGGAGATTGGATATTACGCCAATCAGGTGAAGCGGTACATGGATGTCTTTCCGCCCGAACAACTCCGCATCTTCCTTTATGAAGACCTGCAGGACGCATCACGCGTGGTTCAGCAGTGCTTTGAGTTCCTCGGGATTTCCACCGATGTCGAGGTGGACACCGAGATCCGATACAACATGTCGGGCCGCGTGAGGTCGCGTTTTTGGTACAACTTCTTTTCTCAACCCAACCCCGTGAAAGAGTGCATTAAACGGGTGCTGCCGAGGAACGTGAGTCACCGGTTGGGCGAAAAGGCGAAGGCGCTGACGCTGCGCAAGGATGGTATGGCACCGCAGACACAGGAGCAGCTCAAGGCCGATTTTCGCGATGACATTCTACGCCTTCAAAAACTGATTGGCCGAGATCTGAGTGCGTGGTTGTGAAATTGAAGAGACAAAGGAGCGTATCCATGAGTCAACACGTGATTTGGAGTGAACCGAGTGTCAGCAAGGCAGAACGGCGTGCTATCCGTGGGCATCACAGCCTGGTCCTCTGGCTGACCGGCTTGTCCGGCGCGGGGAAATCGACTATCGGCAAAGCGTTGGAGCGCAAGTTGTATGAGACCGGCCACCACACTTTCTTGCTGGATGGCGACAATTTGAGAAAGGGCATCAACGCGGACTTGGGATTCAGTCCACCGGATCGGCAGGAAAATGTGCGGCGGACCGCCGAGATTGCCAAACTGTTCGTCGAGTCGGGCACCATCGTCATCGCCGCGCTGATTTCGCCGTTTCGGGCGGATCGGGAATGGGTGAGACGGCAATTCGCAGAGGATGAGTTCGTCGAAGTGTTCGTGGATTGTCCGCTCGAGGTCTGCCAATCCCGAGATCCCAAGGGCCTCTACCAACAGGCACGACAGGGTGCCATACCACAATTCACCGGACTCGCTTCTCCGTATGAGCCACCCATATCCCCCGAAATCGTCTTGCACACCGACCGGTTGTCCATCGACGACTGCGTGACCCGGATCATCCAGTATATGGACGACTGTGGTTGGCTGTAGAGGGGGATCCACTCATTTTTTCAGATGTTCGTACCGGTGTGTGGCGACCCATTGGTAGAGTCGGCGCGCTGCACTACGAGCTCCAGGAATCCGGAGCACATCGTTATAAGGACCTTGACGTAGAGGATGAAGACAAGCCTGGGACGAAGTAACTCGTCGCAGGCTTGTCGTGTGTTATTTCGATGTGAAATCAATCGGCTGATCTACTGAAAGTGAGGTCACCACAATTTCGTTTGTCACCTGCCCTGAAGAGTCTTGCTCCTTCAAGAGAACGCCTGTGGCATTGTCAATAATGGCTACAAATCTCACCACGTCATGTTTCTCTTCAGCCGCAGTGGAAGGCATTTCCCCGCTGATAATCGTAGCAGAACGCCCCAAGTATGTTGTTTTTCCATCAATGCCCCACTTGCTGTGATCTTTCAGGTATTGCAGTGCAAAGGCCTGCGGAAACACCACATCATCTTGCGAATTACTCATGATTGGGCTAGGTCTAAACACGTACCCTGATTGTCCATTGATCAGAACGTACCGTGAACTTAATGAATGGAGTTCGATTTTGTCTTTCGCAAAGTCCTGCGGAGCCCTCTTCATGACCGGAAGCGTCCCTTCATACGCGGTGTTTCCGTCTTGGGTGAATACCTCCGTATGACCGTTGGTGTCGAGGTTTACAACAGCCTTCTGATCTGGAAGATCCAACTTAAAATGCACGACGATTTGTTTGTGAATCGGCGTAAAGTTTTCAAAGAATGAACCCTGGATTGTGGAATAATAGTCAATTGTGGCGAGTTCCGTAGGGTCGTCTTTTCTTGATCCGTCTCACCCAGACGATTTGCGACCAGCTTGCGTGCTTTGTACAATCGAGAATTCACGGTTCCCCTGGGGCACGTGAAGAAAGTCGGCTATTTCCTCAATGCTGAATTCCTGAAAATAGTAGAGAACCACCACCGCCCGATGCCCGGGGGTCATGACTCGGATCACTTCCCAGATCTTGTCCTAGTCTTCCTTTGCCACCAGTATTTCAAGCGGACCTGGCTCTAAACTGACCGTATCCTCGAATCGCGAAAACACCTTTTTGTTCCGAATGGTGCTCAACGCCCTGTGGACGACAATTCTGTAGAACCATGACCGGAATTGTGAGAGTCAAATCGGGCTATACTCTGGGACATCTCCAGCAGTGCGTCCTGCACTGCGTCCTGGGCCGCATGACAGTCATGGATGATCAGCACAGCCGTTCGATACGTCATTGACAGATACGGTCGAACCAGCCTATCGAAGGCTTCGGAGTCCCCCCTGCTTACACCGCTCAATCAGTTCAAGTTCACTCACCCATGAACCTCCCTTCCGAACACCGATTCGCGATACATTCACATCCAACGACGATATGGTTCACGGGGTCTCTTCATCCGGTATAAAACTCTGATAATTCTGTTGACTGAACAATTGAACTGTGTTTCACTTTATTCATGGCATATCGACGCACACCGAAAGTGGAAGCGCATCTGGCTCGGACGCGCGAACGTATCGTCTCCGCCGCCATGCAGGTGGTGGCGCAAGAAGGTTATCGAGGGGCCAGCATGCCGGTGATTGCGAAGACGGCGAACGTATCCACCGGTCTTTTGTATCGGTATTTCCCGTCGAAGGCAGCGTTGTTTCAAGAAGTCTTTCACCGCACGGCAACGCGTGAAGTGGAGGCATGCCGCGTCGCGGCGAGCAACACCGCGAACGCTCGGGATCGGCTTCGGCGGGTGGTGTCGACATTTGCACGTCGGGCGCTGCGCAACCGGAGACTGGCATGGGCCCTGTTGGTGGAACCGGTGCATCCCCAGATTGAAGCGGCGCGCTTGGCGTTCCGAGAACAGTATCGGAATCTGTTCGCTGAGATACTGGGGGCCGCGCGAATGAAGGGTGAGATTCCGGATCAGAGCGTGGAAGTGGTCGCCGCCGCGATGGTGGGGGCCATCGCCGAAAGTTTGATTGGGCCGCTTGCGGCGGTTTCACCTCCGGACAATCCGGACGACGTGGTGATGACCCTCGTGCACTTCTGCATGCGAGCAGCAGGTTTCGCGGACGGAGACGACTGCATACGGTACGCAGGATCCGAGCATCAGCAGGCGAGTGGAGGGAACGCGATGGACGAGGAGGACATGCTGCAGGTTGGTCAGCAGATATTGGCGGGGCAGTCGTTCAGCCGACTGCTGGGAAGCAGACTGACGGCGTTTCGCCCCGGCGAAGCGGTGCTCGAAATTCCATTGAATGAAAACCTATTGCAACAACACGGATTTGTCCATGGTGGCGTGCTCAGTTACGCCGCCGACAATACGCTCACCTTCGTGGGCGGATCCGTCCTCGGGCCGAATGTACTGACGTCGGAGTTCAAGATCAATTATGTCCGGCCAGCTACGGGGGAAAAGCTCGTCGCCCGCGCCCGCGTCGTTCACGCGGGAAAGCGCCAGGCGGTGTGCCGCTGCGATGTGTATGCGGTGGGCTCGGAAGGAGAGGTTTTGTGCGCCACAGCTCAGGGGACAATTGTGACAATGGTTCCCGAAACGCGGCCGGAATTCGAGGGAACGCCATCATGAGAGAGGATACGCTGCATGGGGTATTGGAACGACACGCAAAGCTGCGAGGGGACAGACTCGCCATCATCACGGAAACCAGCCGTTGGACGTACGGAGCGTTAAACGAAAAGGCGAATCAACTGGGCCGCTACCTGCGGGATCGCGGCGTGCAACCGGGAGATCGCGTGGCGGTGCTGTGCCGAAACGACGAGTGGTTCGCACTGGCATTCTTTGCCCTGCTGAAGATTGGAGCTGTGGTTGTCCCAACGAACGTCCGTCTCACGGCGCATGAACTCGAACAGTTGTTCACGAGGCACCACGTCACGGGGGTGATTTACCACGAATCCCTGGCGGATGGACTCCCCAACTGTGACCTGCGTCATTCGTATGGCGTGTACGATGCCTGTGAGAAAGCGCTTTCCTTTCCGGGTACAGACCTATCGGTTGCCCGGTCGCCGAAGGAGCCCTGCGAACTGCTGTTCACGTCCGGGACCACGGGACGGCCGAAGGGCGCGCTGTTCAACCACGAACGTATTCTCAATACGGCGAGGGCCATTGCGGCGGAATTCCGGGTGACGGAAAAGGATGTATGGCTTCACCTGATGCCGTTGACGCATGCGGCACCGCTGAACACCTTCTTCATGAGTGGCTTGGTGGCAGGGACAGGGCATGTGATTGGCGATTTCTCCCCAGACACGTTTTTGCGATGGATAGAACGTGAGCGGACCACCCTGACGTTTGCCGCGCCCGTCGCATATCTGCTCGCCGCCCGCCAGCTGGCGGACGCCGCATACCGGTTGGACAGCATGCGCCTGTACGCGTACGGCGGGGGGCCGCTGCCCGCCGCCTCCTACGAACAGGTCCGCGATGCGTTTCAATCCCAGGCGTTCTACCAAGTCTACGGATTGACGGAAAGCGGTCCCAACGGTATCTTCCTGCGTCCGGAAGAACATGCCACCAAGGCGGGAAGCATTGGGAAAACACCGGTGCGCAACATGAAACTTCGCGTGGTCACCGCAGATGGCGCGGACGCCGCGACGGGGGAGTACGGAGAGATCCTCCTTGCAGGAAATTCCCTGATGCTCGGATATGACAACGACCCAGCGGAGACGAATCATGTGCTGCGAGACGGATGGCTCTACACCGGGGACATCGCCTACCGAGACGAGGACGGCTATGTGTACATTGTGGATCGCAAGAAGGATGTCATCATCACCGGCGGGGTGAACGTGTATCCCCGAGAGGTGGAGGAAGCCTTGGCCCGTCATCCGGCGGTAATGGAATCCTGTGTCGTGGGCGTACCGCATCCGGTGTGGGGGGAAACGGTCAAAGCCTGCGTGGTGCTGCGGACGCAGGTGACGGAGGCGGAACTCCGCCAACACGTCCGGGCGTATCTCGCCGACTTCAAATGCCCGCGCATTTACGAATTCCTGAGCGAGTTACCCAGAAATGCCAACGGCAAGGTGTTGAAACAACGTCTGAAAGCACTGTGAGGAGGGGCTGCCATGTTGGACTACAGCCAATGGAAGTCAGCCAACGATGCGAATTGGTATTCGGACGATCCGATTCTGACCCGCTACGCGGCACGGTACGTGTCGCCCGATCTTCGCGAATACGTCGAGTCTTCATGGATCTCCGCGGGTCAGTTGGCGGCCGGTCCGATGGATCGCCGGGCTGTGCACACGGACCGAGACGGAGCGCCGAAACTCATCCGGTACAACCGCGAAGGAGAGGAGATCAACGAGATTTGGTACAACGAGGGATATCTGCAAACGGTCCGCGACGGCTACGGAACCGGTGTGGTCGCGTATCGGTATGACCGGAACGCGCCGGAACCCGTTCCGTTTTTCGTCAACTGCATTCTGCTGTACCTGTTGTGCGAGGCGGAGACCGGGTTCACGTGTCCTGTTGGCTTGACGCAATCCGTGGCGTTTGTTTTGGAGAAATTCGGAAGTGAGCAGCAAAAGGCACAGTACCTCTCCCGTCTGGCGTCGCTCGACTGGCAGACCTTTGCCCAAGGGGCGACGTTTCTGACGGAAATTCAGGGAGGGTCGGACGTCGGGGCCACGAGGACGACGGCGGTGAAGGAAGGGGACCACTACCTGCTCACGGGAGAAAAGTGGTTTGCCAGCAACTGTGACGCGGAAATTGCCATCACGCTGGCGCGGATGGGCGATGCGCCGGGGACCCGTGGGCTTGGTTTGTTCCTGATGCCGCGCACGCTGCCGGACGGCACCAGAAACCGCGTCACCATCCGTCGCTTGAAGGATAAACTGGGGGTACGCGCCGTCGCGAGCGGTGAACTGGAGCTGCACGGAGCGGTGGGGTACCTGATTGGCGACGCCAATCAGGGCTTTAAATACATGGCCGAAGCGCTGAACGTGTCCCGGCTCGGAACATCGCTCGCGGGTCTCGCCATTGCACGGCGGTGCTTCCTCGAGGCGATGTTGTACGCAGAGCGGCGCGCGGCATTCGGTCAGCCAATTGTACAGTACCCCATGGTGCGGGAGACTCTGCTGCAGATGATGGTGGAGGTGGAGGCGGGGTGGGCCATTACGGCACAGACCATCCGTCGTTTCGATGAGGTTCACACGTATCATCGAGCGCAGGCCGAAGACTCCACGCTGCTGCGAATCCTCCTTTCCCTCGTCAAATACCGGCACAGTGAGTTGGGCGTGACGGCCGCCAAGCGGTCCATGGAACTGCATGGCGGCAATGGGTACATCGAGGAGTATCCGACGGCGCGTCTCATCCGCGACGCATTGGTCAATCCCATCTGGGAGGGGACGGCGAACATCCAAGCGCTGGAGATCTTGAAGAATCTGCAGCGCGGAGGGTTGGAACTGTTTGTGGAAGATCTGTTTACAACTCTGGATCGCATCCAGCGGGCTGAATTGACCGCGTACAGCCAGGAACTGCGTCAGTGCGTACAGAACCTGGAGGAGACCGCCGCGCACCTGCTGCGCGGTGATTTGGACCGCCAGCAAGCGGCGGCGAAGCGATTGGCCGACTGGATGTACGACGTGTTCAGCGCGGTACATCTGCTGGAGGAAAGCGCGTACGATCTTGAGCATGCGGCGGACGCGCGTCGCGTGATGGTGTTGGACGCATGGCTGAATATGGTTCTCCGGCCACAGTCGGATCGGGGGATTTTTTCACAACCGGTTGTGACCGATCCGCAGTTTGACGCGGTGGTTCGCTTCGCCGCCGTCGCACCGAACATCCTGCAGTCCGCGACCGTCTGAGTCCTCCGAGTAGCTTCTTCGTCATACCTATGCCAATGGCCCGTCGAACACGACGGGCTTTTTTTCGACGTGAATGCGATGATTCAGCAACGCACGGACGACAGGCAGAGCATCATTTGGTAGACTACATATGGGTACCATCTTGGGGGTTCACTCCCTGCCCGGTTTTCGGGAAGGGGGTGGGGCCATGAGCGTCGCCAGTGCGCTGTCGTTGATGATCCAGTTCGGATCGTTCACAGTCGCTTTGGTGTCGTTGGTTGTGGCTGTGGTTCTTGCCGTGAAACGCAAGTAACCGCCCCCTTCGGTTCGCGCCATTGGGGCGGTTACTTGTTCGCACAAATTTGTTGCGGGCAGGGACAACGCCCAAGGCGTTGGTACCTGGGAGCCGAAGGATGCCGCCTTCGGCTCTCTTTTCATGATTAGTCTAACACAGCGTGGGTATACGTCAATGGGCACGTGGCGCTGCTGCTGTGGTGGTTCGGCCGCACCAGGAGTCGCCAACTGCACCCTGACAGACGTGCGTTGCAGGCGTCAACGTTGCTCCCGCAACCACAACGCGGACAAGAATTGCGCAGACGCGGCGATGCTGAATGGAAGGATGTACTCTCCTTCATCCAACATGTGGCCGAATGCCACAGGCCAGGCGCCAGTGGTCAGAGTCAGGATGAGTATCGACGTCACGCGCTGCTGCCAGGAATGCGGCTGTCGTGGGCGAGCGGTCACGACCAGGGAACGACTTCCTCGACTGCCGAGATTGAGCGACATGCACGCCGCATTGAGCAAGGCGGCGAGCCAGAACCACGGCGCGAATGGCAGTGCAAGCACAAGCAAGGCGCCGAACAGTTGCGTGACCACCAATGATTTGACCGGCCCCAACCGATTGGACAGGTGCGTATGGACCACAGTCATGACGCCGGTGGCCAGGTAGGAAAAAGAAATGACAATCCCAATCAGCGCCTCGTTCGCATGAAAACGGGCGGAGAACCAGTATGATGTCATGGTGCTGGAGAGCGCAACTGCAACACTGTTGATGAGATTGACCAATGGATTGGGTGCGTGCGCCTGCTGTCCAGACGAAAGGTCTCCACGGCTTGCTGACTGACCCGTGTACAGATGCCACGCGAGAGCCGCATAACGGTAGGACAATTTTCCAGCTAAGACAATCAGAGCTGCCAGAACCGGTAGCAAAGGGCCTATCATTTCAGCGCGCGGAAACCAACGATTCCAATGGGATGTCATGACGGTCACAACGATAGCGATGAGAGCCACCACCAGCAGATTCGACCATGCATCGCGATTTTCCGAACGGCGTCCAGAGACGTCGGCACCGTCATGGTCCGACGCTGATTGTACGCTCCGGCGCTGCTTGCGTTCGCCACCCGATGCCAGATGAATGATCCATGAGCATGCGAAGGACAGGGCAGCCACGACGACGAACACGGGGCGATACGCGATGGCACCCGGGAACCAAGATTCGAGGCCCGAGGGCAGTGCGGCAATCAGGGATCCGATACACATCCCCAGGTATCCCAATGCCGCGTTCATGCCAAAGATGACACTGGTTGCGTGGGCATCACGCTGGCGCGTGTAGGCCCGCAACCATGCTCGCTCTATGGGCGATGTGGGGCCTCCGGATCCACTGTGGCCGCGTCCGAAGCCGACCAAGCTGGTGGCACAACAAATCGCGACGGGATTTGCCGTGATGGAGAGTACGAGCGCTGCAGCGCCGCACAACAGATGGAAGCTCATGATAAAACGCTTTGCACCGAGATATTGATTGAGATCTCCGGAGAATATCGTCCACAGGCTCCGAAACACGCCGGAGACGGCGAGGACACCACCGATGGCAAGTCCGTTCCATCCCAACGATTGGAGATAGAGACTGACGTCAACCACCAAAATCCCCTGACAGATGCTGTGCAACAGTGCCACGTAATGCAGCAACCGAACGGTGCGATGGCCTCCGAATCCAACGCGAATCCAGTTCATTGTGTACCCTCGTTTACATTGGTTGTTCGAATTCACCTTGGTAGCGTAACATGGGATTGTTGACATCCAGTGTCAGTGATTTCGTTGGGGAGGGTGAGCTGGCGGATGCGTGCGGATCGACTCCTGGCCATTCTGATGTATCTGCGGACCGAGGGGAAGTTGACAGCGCGGGAACTGGCGCGACGGGTTGAGGTGTCTGAACGAACCATCTATCGCGACATCGACGCACTGAGCGCCGTCGGTATACCCATCGTCGCAGACGCAGGTGCCGGTGGTGGTTTTCAACTGGCCGAGGGATTTGAATCCACCGTGGAGGCGCTGACTCGCTCGATGAGCGACGCGGAACTCGAGTCGTTGTTCATGAATCTGTCCAGCAGGGGATTGCGCGACCTCGCAGGTGAGCTGCCTCTGCGTACCATTTTTCTGAAATTGTTGCACACGCTACCGCCGGACAAACAGACGAAGGCCAGGTGGATTCAGAATAGTATTCACCTCGATCCCACCCCTTGGCATGCGGAATCCGGAAGTCCGGAATTCATCCGGATGGCGAAGCAGGCGATTGCCACGCAATGCGTCGTTGAGTTTGTCTACGAGTCCGCGCAGGGAGTGACGTCGTCTTGGCGTGTTCAACCGTATGGCCTCGTGTCAAAAGCGGGTTTGTGGTTTCTCGTCGCGACAGACGGACAGAACATGCGCGCGTTTCGAATCGCACGCATGCGGGATTTTCGGTTGACCACCGAGTCGTTTGTTCGGTCAAGTGCGTTCAACCTGCAGGCATTTTGGTCGGAGTGGGTTGAACAATACCATGGTCATCAAGCTTCTGAAGCCTTTGGTTCCTGACGATAGTCAGGGTTCAGAGCTGTTCATTTTGACCTGTTCATCATGCGAATACCGTCGACGCCGAGAGTGGAATTGCGGTATCTGTATACTTGCCCCAGAGTCAACCCAGACAGAAGGGATGGGTTAAGATGAAGTAGAGGTGTTTATGATGCCGGGACGTAAGTGGACAGTGGACGAGAAGATGAACATCGTGCTCGAGGGCATGATGCCCGGTGCGAATATCAGCGAGGTATGTCGGCGGCATGGCGTGGCCCAGAGTCTGTATTACAGGTGGCGTGAAGCGTTCCTGACTGGTGGACGGGCTGGACTTCAGTCCGGACCCTCTACGAGGGAGCAGGAGCTGGAGAAAGAGTTGCAGGAGGCTCGGGCTAAGATCGGTGAACTCACGATGCAGGTGGATGTGTTGCGAAAAAAATCGAATTGGGGCCGGAAGTAAATAGCCGTTCTTTGGTCTGTCAGCTCGCCAAAGAAGGCTTTCCG
>NZ_AUCA01000056.1 GCF_000429525.1 Alicyclobacillus contaminans DSM 17975
GTGGAGCAGACGGATACGAATCGGTCGAGGGCTTCACCTGAGTGAGTCGGTGGCGAAGGAGATTTCGCTGTTTAGTTTACAAGGTACAGGGTACCTTGGAGAAAGGATGTAGCGTGAGCGCAGGGCGGAATGCAAAGCAGAAGCCCAGGCAATCACGATACACATAGAGGTTCGCGGGGTGTCTGCGAACGGCTCGCTTGAGCGCAGGAGTGAGCAGACACCCACGAACCGGGTCTGGTGGCGATAGCGGAGGGGAAACACGCGTACCCATCCCGAACACGACCGTTAAGACCTCCAGCGCCGAGGATACTTGGGGCGGGAGCCCCTGGGAACGTAGGACGCTGCCAGGCAAAGGAACAAGAGCTCAACAGGTCATCTCCTGTTGGGCTCTTTGTGTGTTCAAGTGACCAAAGTGTTCCGCCCGCTCATCCAAAATTGGGCCGAGGGTTACAACGGGCGAATCGAATCGGCGCGGGTGCGATGGCCAATGACCAAGTACATCAGGTGAGATGTGAACACAGTGCCCACGTCTCTTCGCAGGCTGCGGTGGCCGATGCCAACACAGCATCCATTGAGTAGCTCGCCAAATACTCTCGAACCAAGTAGGCGTCCGGCTCATTGTTCCACGTCACAATATCGGACCACTCCACCGGATTGTAGCGAGCCAAGGCGGACAGGGAAAACAAGAGTACACAGTGGCAAGCCCAGGGAGGCGGAGCCGCGCCATCGAGCACGAAGAGATGGTCACTTTCGTGAACAATCCAGGGATGGTTTACATCGGCGACTGCCAACGTCAAAAGTCCGGGCGGATCGGGCTGAAATTGTGTATGCGGCTTGTTATCGGGCAGTGCAGCGGGGTGAGCTGCAAGAAAGCGCGCCCGCCACTGATCCACCGGGAGATCCTGATTTGACGCTATGGCCCGCGCAACATACCCTGTGGAACCTGGAATCCCGGACATAAGGCGCAGCGGGTACGCGTGTTGAAAGCGCGGGTAAATTTGGCCAACGGCGATGGCGCTGCTTGGCAGCGTGCCCAGCAAGTCGCCGATGGTCATGCGTGATGGATGTTCCTTGTCCGGACAGACTACATGCCAGAAACTTTGAAGCACGCCATTCTTGAACAGAGTCGCGGTTTCAAACGGCCATCGATAGGGTGCACGTTTGAGACGTCGGACGGATACACCGTGTTGAAGCACGGTGGTCGTGGATGGCCAACCGAGATCGACGGCGAACAGTATCGTCTTGAGCCAGTGCAGCAACGCATAATAACGCAGCAAGGGTTGTACGCTCAGGTCCGCAGATGCCGCCGCCTGTTGGTAGGACACGCACTGGCGGGCAGACGCTGCGATCTTGGCGGCGCTGTCATACAGATGCGCATCGGCGGCGTCCTTGTGCATGTGGGTTAGCATCCGGCGCGCGAATCGTTCACTTTGCAGTTGTCTGCAGAGTGCCTGCTGGTCTATGGATCGTTCGGTCGGAAGAGATCTCGACTCATCGAATGCAGATGATTTCGCCATTTGACACGTCCTGAATGAGGTTGTTATACTACGCCTAATATCCACCGGGAGACTTTCATTTATGCCCACGCTCGGCTCCACGCATACCGGAGCATTTGGTTGGACAAATTTCACGGGGACGGAGGGAATGTGTTGTGGCTGACAATTGGAACAACAAGTTTCAACGGGAAGGGCTGACCTTTGACGACGTTCTGCTCATCCCGGCACGGTCGGAGGTGCTGCCGCGGGATGTAGACGTTCGAACCAAATTGACCACCGATATCCACCTGAATATTCCGATTGTTAGCGCCGCAATGGACACTGTGACCGAAGCGGCGCTTGCTATTGCAATGGCGCGTGAAGGTGGCATTGGCATCATTCATAAGAACATGAGCGTTGAACGTCAGGCGGAAGAAGTCGACAAAGTGAAGCGTTCGGAGAGCGGAGTCATTGTCGATCCGATTTATCTCACGCCGGACAGGCCCATCCGCGATGCAGAAAAGATGATGGCCAAGTACCGCATTTCTGGGGTGCCGATTGTGGAACCCGGAAGCCACCGTTTGGTCGGTATCATCACCAACCGGGATCTGCGGTTTGAACGAAATGATGATCGGCCGATTGCGGAGGTCATGACGACCGAAAACCTGGTGACGGCACCCGTTGGAACTACGCTCGCCGACGCCAAAGAGATTCTTCGTCATCACAAGATTGAAAAACTGCCTTTGGTGGACAATGAAGGTATTCTCAAAGGCCTCATCACCATCAAGGACATTGAGAAGGCGCGGCAGTTCCCCAACGCGGCGAAAGATACCCACGGCCGACTGTTGGTGGGCGCGGCCGTTTCCACCTCTGCGGATATGCACGACCGGGTGGAAGCGCTCGTGTCGGCCGGTGCGGACGTCATTGTCGTGGATACGGCGCACGGACATTCGCTGGGCGTGATTCGTCTCGTCAAGGAAGTGAGACAAAAATACCCGGACATTCAATTGATCGCAGGAAACGTGGCCACCGGCGAAGGTACGGAAGCGTTGATTGAAGCCGGCGTCAACGCGGTGAAGGTCGGGATTGGGCCCGGATCGATTTGTACCACTCGCGTCGTGGCAGGTATCGGTGTTCCGCAGGTCACGGCCATTTACGATTGTGCGTCCGTTGCGCGGAAGAAGGGGATCCCCATCATCGGTGACGGCGGGATCAAGTACTCGGGAGACATCGTCAAAGCGATTGCGGCGGGTGCCAGCACTGTGATGATTGGCAGCCTCCTGGCGGGAACCGAGGAGAGCCCAGGGGAAGTCGAGATTTACCAGGGTCGGCGTTTCAAGGTGTATCGCGGCATGGGATCGCTGGGTGCCATGAAGGATGGCGGCGGCGAGCGGTACTTCCAGGAAGATCGGAAAAAGCTCGTGCCTGAAGGCATTGAGGGGCGAGTGGCATATCGCGGACCGCTTTCGGATATTCTGTTTCAATTGGTCGGCGGGTTGCGCGCCGGGATGGGATACTGCGGAGCGCCAACGATTCCCGCGCTGCAGAACGACGCCCAGTTTATGCGGATTACGGCGGCGGGGTTGCGGGAGAGCCACCCGCACGATGTGCAGATCACGAAAGAGGCGCCAAACTACAGCATTTGAAACAGCCAACGGTGAAAGGAATGGCGTGCCGAATGACCCGGCACGCCATTTTTCTCATTCCCGCGATGCATCCTCTGACGAATAGGAAACATCGACGATGGATGTGGCCGCCGCTTCCGAGCGGCGTTTCGCAATCTGGAGGGCTTCCAGCAAGACATCCATGTCTCTTTGCATCTCCTGGTACTGCTGCTCCACGTAAGCACGTTGCTGTTCAACCTTTTCCAGACGTTGCATATGATCCGCCAATTGCGATTGCAGCCGCTGGTTATCCTGACGAAGGTGCATGATTTCGCCCCCCTCGTCGACGATTTCCACCTGCTGCAGATACTGAATCAACTCGCTCTTGGTAATTTTTTTGCGTCCTTCCAAAGCAAGTTCCCGAGCGCGCGGTGCCTGATATTCCTCTCGTTCGTGATGGACGATGGGACGGCTGGCCGCGCTCGGTGTGGGGGTCGGCGCAACATGAGACGAACCGGATTGCTGCTCTTCCTCATCGCTGGAGAAAATGGGCTTCCACACTTCCTGCAGCCGCTGGCGGGTTGCGGACGCGGTGCGCGACAGCCACTCCATTCCCGAAATCGGTCGGAACGTGCGCCCTGTGCGGCGGGACGTTCTGCGAAACCGCCGGATTTCAATCAGTTCGTCGGCGGAAAGCGCTGACCCGGCCAGATGGTTGATCAGGCGTCGCAGACAGGCTTCGTGAAATGGTCCCTGCGGATTGAGATGGGCACATTCTCTGCACACCACTGTGCGCCACTCCTCCAGGTGGGCCGAGGCGATGGCCGTGTTCTGAGGCAATCGGTACACCACGCTGTCCGGGGTCTGCTCAACCACCTCCAGGCGCCCGGTGGCGACCAATTGTTCCGCGGCCAGTTCGGCGGCGCGAAGGTGAGTGGGCAGACCGCCGCGGAGGCTGACGGATAGATCAAAGAGACTCGCCTGTGTCAGATTGTGTTCAAACATCGCCGTTTCGAACGCCGACAGGACCGCTTCCTCCGCTTCCTGTTCCGTGGTCGGCCAATCGTAGATCACGTAGATATCCACCGGCCGATGCTGTTCCAGCGCCCGATGGGCGGTTTCGAAGTCAACCTCCACGCCTTTGTCGACATCATACAAAGGAACCTGATGCTGTTCCGCAATTTCCAGAGCTTCGTATCCGCGAAGCGTTCGCACTGCGTTCACGCCTTTCATGATAATTGACACTCAATTCGACACGATCCCCATGATCTTCGCAGAATGTGCCGCGGATCTGTCCGCCTCGCCGGACCAGCGGCCCATAGATATGTAAATGGTATCCATCGGCCCGTGTGGGCGTGTATGATATACTCGACGGCAAATATGACTTTGAGGAGTGCTGTTTGGTGACTGGTCGTGTACTGGCCACTTTTTTACTGGCTGCTGCGCTGTTCGCGTCCACCGGTGCGGCGCCGGCCGAAGCTTCGACGGTGGCGCCCGTCTTTGCTTCCAGCCTCATGCCGAAACCGCCAGCCATCCAAGCGAAATCCACCATTCTGCTTGACGCAGACAACGGACAGGTGTTGTACGAGAAAGACGCTGATGAGGAACGTGCGCCTGCGTCTACAACCAAGCTTATGACGATGCTCCTGGTGTTGCAAGCGGTTCGTGCAAAACAAATTTCGTGGACCGACGAGGTGCCCGTGACGAAGGACGCGTATCAGGTGTCGGTGATGCCGGATGTGTCCAGCGCGTATCTCGATCCGAAGGAACACTTCACCCTGCGCGACATGATGAAATTCATCGCGGTACTGTCCGCGAATGACGCCACGGTTGCCGTGGCAGACAAGCTGGCCGGCAGCCAGGCGGCGTTTGTTGCTGAGATGAACGCCGAAGCAGCCCGGCTCGGTATGACGCACACGCATTATATGAACACAAACGGTCTACCGGAAAAGAATCACTATTCGTCCGCGCGGGACCTGGCCACGCTGGCCCGCTATCTGGTGACCAACTACCCGGAGGTGCTGCAGTTCACCTCCATTCCCAGCGTTCAGGTGCGAAAATCCACCTCTCCCTGGCCGAGTACGGACGAGCTCCTCGGCCATTATCCGGGGCTGGACGGATTGAAGACCGGATTCACCGACGACGCGGGGTACTGTTACGTCGGTACGGCCAAGCAGGGATCGGTGCGGTTGATCTCCGTGGTCATGGCGGATACCACGGACAATATCCACCAACGGTTCACCGACACCAAGCTGCTGTTGGACTACGGATTCCACCAGTTCCACGAGCAGATGGTCGCGCATAAAGGTGCGTCATTGTCGCAGTCCGTCTCCGTTCCGAACGGGAAGCAGACGGACGTCCCGGTCGCAGCGAAGGACAATCTGCTGGTGGATGTGCCCAACGGGACGTCGCTGCAGCTTCGCGTTGTGCTTCCGCAGTCGGTGAAAGCGCCCGTCAAAGCGGGGCAGTCGGTCGGCGAGCTGGAATGCCTGGATGGAACCACGGTGGTTGCCAAGACGGACGTTGTCGCGCTCGCGGCCGACGCCAAAGCGAACTGGTTTGTCCGAATGCTGCGCGCAATTGGTGACTGGTTCCACCGTTTGTTGCACCATGGATAATGTATAATAATATCGTGTCAATTCTTCCGTCCAACAGATTCCCATCCGGACATCGGCGTTCGGAAGGTCATGAGGTGAGGGCCGGATGGCAACACCGCATTGGATTGAAGTTGGATCTCTCATCTGCAGCAGTATTCTCGCTCTGCTGTTTCTTGTTGGCGGTTTTTTTGAGATGCGGCGATGGCTGCGTACAATGAAGAAAGACAATTCATAACATGGTGCAGCGCTGGCGAAATCCAGCTGGCCGATTTGCTGGGGGAGGTTCTATTGATGGCGAAGACAGGAACTGAATTGGTCAAACGCGGAATGGCGGAAATGCAAAAGGGCGGCGTGATCATGGACGTCGTCAACGCTGAGCAGGCAAAGATCGCCGAAGCCGCTGGCGCCGTTGCCGTGATGGCGCTGGAGCGCGTTCCGTCCGACATTCGCGCGGCCGGCGGCGTTGCGCGCATGGCGGATCCGACCGTGGTGGAAGAGGTTATGAACGCGGTCTCGATTCCGGTCATGGCGAAATGCCGCATCGGGCATATCGTCGAAGCGCGCGTGTTGGAGTCGATGGGCGTGGATTACATCGACGAAAGTGAAGTGCTGACGCCGGCGGATGACAAATTCCACATCAACAAGCGGGAATTCACCGTACCGTTTGTATGCGGTGCGCGCGATTTGGGCGAAGCGCTCCGCCGGATTGCGGAAGGCGCCTCGATGATCCGCACCAAAGGTGAACCCGGAACCGGCAACATCATTGAGGCGGTCAAGCATCAACGCATGATGCAAGCTCAGATCCGCAAGATTCAAAACATGTCGGAAGACGAACTGGTGGCAGAAGCCAAGAACCTCGGCGCGCCGTATGAACTGGTGCTTGAAATTCACCGAACGGGCAAGCTGCCTGTGGTGAACTTCGCCGCTGGCGGCGTTGCAACGCCGGCGGACGCGGCGCTGATGATGGAACTGGGCAGTGACGGCGTATTCGTCGGCTCCGGCATCTTCAAGTCGGAGAATCCGGAGAAGTTTGCCCGGGCCATCGTTCAGGCGACCACGCACTACAAGGACTACAAGTTGATTGCCGAGTTGTCCAAAGGTCTCGGCACGCCCATGAAGGGCATTGAACTGAGCACACTCCGCGAAGAAGAACGCATGGCTGCGCGTGGTTGGTAATCGAGGCGAACAGAGAGATGAAAATCGGTATTTTGGCATTGCAGGGTGCTGTGCGCGAGCATCAGCAGATGTTGGAAAAACTAGGTGCCGAGACAGTGTTGATTAAGAAGCCCGAGCATCTGGATGGCATTGAGGGCCTGGTCGTGCCCGGCGGAGAAAGCACCACCATGGGAAAACTGCTGCGTGAGTACGACCTGCTTCAGCCCATCAAAGCCATGGGAGAACAGGGCCTGCCCGTCTTCGGCACCTGTGCGGGCATGATTGTGATGGCCAAACGCATTCAGGGAGCGGACGAGCCTCACCTGGGCCTGATGGACGTGGAAGTGAACCGCAATTCCTTTGGGCGGCAGGTGAACAGCTTCGAGACGGATCTCGACATTCCTGCGATTGGAGAGCAGCCGTTCCCAGCCGTGTTCATCCGAGCGCCCCACGTCACCGAGGTGGGGGACAGCGTCGAAGTGTTGGCCCGTTACGAGGATCGGGTCGTTGCCGCTCGTCAAGGACGTTTGTTGGCGTTGTCGTTTCATCCCGAACTCACCGGTGATGATCGATTGCACAGGTACTTTTTGGACATGGTTCAAGAACGGAATTCGTGAGAACGTCTGCGCCACTCGCTGCGGGGTGGCGCAGTTTGTTTTCGGCGCCCATCCCGCGCGGATGTTGCCGACCGGCAGGCGGTCTGATATTCTCAAAGAATACGGACAGATGAGGGACGGTGCTGATTCGATGTTGGATTTGAAGGCAATTCGACAGGAGCCGGATCGATTTCGGCGCGGCCTGGCTCGCAAGCGACACAATCCCGCGCTGATTGATGAACTTCTGAAGGTGGACGAAGCGTGGCGATCCGCGCTCGTCGAAGTGGAACGCCTGAAGGCGGAGCGCAACCGGGCGTCAGAAGCGATTGCGCGCAAGAAAAAGCAAGGCGAGGATGCCGCAGCGGACATCGCAGAGATGCGCGCGGTATCTGAGAAGATTAAGGAACTCGAAGAGCAGGTTCGCCAGTTGGACGAGCAGGTTCAGTCGCAGTTGCTGGAGCTGCCGAATATCCCGCACGACTCCGTCCCGGACGGCGAGGACGACGGCGACAACGTGGTGGTCAAGCAGTGGGGAGAGCAGCCAAAGTTTGATTTCACGCCGAAACCCCACTGGGAACTGGCGCAGGAACTGGACATTGTGGATTTTGAGCGAGCGGTGAAGATCACGGGCAGCCGCTTTGTCCTCTACAAGGGTCTCGGCGCCAAACTGGAGCGCGCGCTAGCCAACTTCATGCTGGATTATCAGATTGAGAAGAACGGCTACGTCGAGATGTTCCCCCAGTTTATCGCCAACGACACCAGCATGGTGGGAACCGGCAATCTGCCGAAATTCGGCGACGAGATGTTCAAGCTGGAGGGCCTGCCGTATTACCTGATTCCGACCGCGGAAATCCCGCTGACCAACTATTACCGGGACGAGATTCTGGATCCGTCCATGCTTCCGGTGAAGTTTGCGGGTTACAGCGCCTGCTTCCGATCCGAGGCAGGCAGCGCAGGCAAGGACACGCGCGGGCTCATCCGTCTGCACCAGTTCCAGAAGGTCGAGCTCGTGAAATTGGTGACACCAGAGACGTCCTACGCGGAACTGGATTCGCTTGTGGAGGATTGCGAGGACATCCTGCAGGCGCTGGAATTGCCGTATCGGGTGGTGGAGTGCTGCACCGGAGATCAGGGCGCGAAGGCATCCAAACAGTACGACTTGGAAGTTTGGATCCCGGCGTCGGGCCGTTACCGCGAAATCTCCTCCTGCTCGAACTTTGAGGACTACCAGGCGCGGCGAGCCAACCTCCGGTTCCGGAGGGACGAGTCATCGAAGCCGGAGTTTCTGCATACACTCAACGGGTCGGGGCTGGCCGTGGGCCGCACGGTGGCCGCGATTCTCGAAAACGGGCAGCAGGCCGACGGCAGCATTCGCCTGCCGAAAGCGCTGGTGCCATACATGGGTGTTGAGGTCATTTCACGGAGGGCATAAGCCATGACCGTGCAACAAGGGGTCGGCCTGCTCGTACTGGTATTGGCTGCGGCGTCCATATACGCCCAATGGCGAGCGATGCATCGCACAGCGTTCATCCGCTCGATGTTCATCTCCTGGAGCGCGGTGGTCATGGGCTGGCTCGTGGGTCTGCTCCCGACCATCGCCGCAGCCATCGTGTCCATTCCGCTCCTGCTGTTTGGTTTTGGCATGATGGCGGTCTTGGGCATGAAGTCGTGGCAGGTTGTGCGGGCACGGCGCAGGACGATGCGGGAGCAGGGGTCAGGTGCGGATCCGTCGTAAGGAGGGGCCAGGGTGCGCATATCACACGTATGCGTGGATTTGACCGCGGACGATTTGAACAGTTTGATTGCCGATTTTGCCGCTGAGGCGAATCTTCGCTTCACGGAGATTATCGACGAAGGCATCCGGGGTCAGGTGAAGCTGTTGTTCTTTAACGTGGACTTTTTCGCCAAGCCCGCATCCACCAGCCCGGAGGAAGTGTCCGTGGACGTGACCGCGCACAAGTTGATGGCCATCCCTGGTTCGGTGGTCAACCGCCAACTGCGGGAAGCCATGAAGGATGCCCCGGCCGGTATTGACGTCATCCGCAACTCCTTGGTCGTCCATCTCCCGTCGCTCCTGCGAACCGTCGGCGTTGACCTGCGCATTCGCGAACTTCGTTGCTACAACGGGTACCTTCGCGCACATGTGGAGAAGATCTCGCTGCCGGCGTTCCATATGCTGGGGCAAACGTTGGCTGCCGGATGGAACAGCCGAGAATGATGGAGCGTTCGGCCACAGCATGGTGCAGGGATAGCACGACTTTCCTTTGCAATGGGGCCAGATTTCGGTATACTGAAGATGCTATGCACCCGTAGCTCAGGTGGATAGAGCGGTGGTTTCCTAAACCGCGTCTTGCGGGGGTTCGAGTCCCTCCGGGTGCGCCAGAAATGCTTGATGCATAAGGGTTTGTGGTGAAAGGTGTTTGCAAGCACCTGAGCCGCAAGCCCTTTTTGCTAACAAAATGCTAACCTTCGTAACACGAAATTCTAATCGTTGCCGAATATCTCGTTTGCAAACGTGTCGACGGCTCTTTCCTGGATTCCCGGGAGCAGATGGGTGTAGGTGTCGAGTGTGATGCTAACATTGGCATGCCCGAGTCGTTCAGCCACGACCTTTGGGTTGATGCCTTGTTGGAGTAACAATGAAGCATGGGTGTGTCGCGCGTCGTGAATTCGAATTCGTGGAACCCCGGCTTTTTCAATCAATGCATTCCATCTGGCGGTGAAGTTGCCATGGTACAGAGGTGTTCCCTTGTCGGTACAGCAGACGAGGTCCAAATCCATACGGTAATCATCACCGAAGAGTCTCTGCTTCTCTTCTTGATCCCGCTTTACTTGTTTCAGAACATGAACTACCTGTTGCGGGATCGGGATTGTTCGATTTCCGGACTTGGTTTTCGGTTGTTGAAAAACATGACCTCCACGAATAAAGGAAATCTGTTGCCTTACGGTTAATCGGGCATTATCCAAGTCCACGTCCTGCCATCTCAGTCCCAGAACTTCGCCCACTCTCATTCCTGTGGTGAGAAGCAAGAGAAATACGTGGTACAGGCTGTCCTCTGACGAAGTCTTTATGAACTTCTGCACCTGTTCCTTCGTCCAGACTTTCATTTCAACTTTTTTTGGCCGGGGAGCATCGACAAGTTTACAGGGATTCCGCCCAATCAACCCCCATCGAACAGCTCGGTCGAATGCGTTTTGGAGGATGAGATGAACATGCAGGATGGTGCGTTCCGATAGGTTCCCCGGTTTGCCATCGGGGCGCGGGCTTTCTCTAAGCGTTGCGTAAAGTTTCTCGATGTGCTTTGGTGTAACCTGTTTGAGTTTCAGATGTCCAATGTGTGGCATTACGTGATAATTGAGCGTCCACTCGTAGCTCCGCCAGGTGCTTGGTCTCACTTGCAGTTTCTTTTGATTTCCCCAATCCGTGAGAAATTCGGCCACAGATTGATTTGCAGGTGGTACATACGACCCTTGCTCGACGGCCGTGACCTGTTCCGCCAGGGCGGCCTGGGCCTCTTTCTTCGTCTTGTACCCTCCAATCCACTTTTGTTTTCGCTTTCCGCGTTCATCCCGCCCAACATCGAAAACAATCGACCATGTAGAGCCTCTTTTCACGACTGAACCACGCAAACAAAAACCTCCTCTCTTTGTCTAGATCATAAGACAAGGGTTGTAGGAAATCTATGAACTGTACGTGGCGTAGAAATTGAAAATGGATACACCTTGCGCAGATTGGTAGGATGTGCTACCATTATGATGAATTTGATACCACTTATCACTGCATGCACCCAGCATGCTGGTCCAGCTCCTCCGGGAGTAGGGCGTTTGACGCTCGCACGTACATAGTGTGGCAATAATCCTCTTATCTGACCCGTCAGATCATGTTTGTATAACCCCTGTATGCTTTGAACTAACTAATTTTTCATCGTGAATAACCGTGTCCTACTTGTGTTCATAGTGTGCTTTCACGTCTTTGACAAGTTTCGAATTGGTGTAGACCTACACTCCAAATACGAGTTTGACTATTTTGTCTCCCATTGTGAACAAACGAGTTTCACATGCCAACAGCCAGGTCCGTAATGCGGGACGTGGCTTTTTTATGCGCGTTTTATCCCAATAGATTAGGAGGCATTCGCATGCGAGTAGGTGAGTTTGGTGAGTTACCGTACGGCCTGACAGTTGAGGAAGCTCAGAAAATCCTGCGTGTCGGGCGTACTAAGATGTATGAGTTGTGCAGGTTGGAGGATTTTCCAGCGTTGCGAATCGGGAAGCGAATCGTAATTCCCCGCGATGAATTGTTTAGGTGGATCAAGGACCAGATGGGAGGTCGGAGGTGATTGGGCGAGTTTGAGCTTTTGGAGCAGTACATCAGTTTGGGATGGCGGATTTTCCCCCTCCACGGAATTACGCCTGGAGGTCAGTGTACGTGTGGAGTGCCCGACTGTCGCGATACGGGTAAGCACCCGCGTGTGTCGCGATGGCCTGATGTTGCAACAAGTGATAAACGCCAAATCAAAGTGTGGGCCGAGGATTGGCCAGACAGTAATTGGGCGTTGGCATGTGGGCGCGGAAGCGGCGTGGTAGCGATAGATGTTGACCCACGTGCCGGAGGCGAAGAGTCACTCTGTGCCCTTGAGCGTGTACTTGGTCCGTTGGCAGAAACGGTAACTTCTTTAACTGGAGGTGGTGGTCAACATTACTTGTTTCAATGGCCAGATACGAACATATCGAATCGGGTTAGTTTCTGGCCAGGCATAGATATCCGTTCGGAACGCGGATACATTGTGTTACCACCGTCACGTCACAAAAGCGGGCGTCGGTATGAGTGGGAGATTGCACATCACCCTGAAGATGTTCCGATTGCTCAGTTGCCTAATGCATGGTTGTCTGTCTTGGCAACCAAACCCTCACCAAAGACGGAACGTTTTAACGAGCGATGGAAGCCGATGCCGATTGATGAAGCTCGCCGAATCGCTCCGCAAGTATGCGCTCGCTTGCGCCAATATATCAGTCCGTTGGGTGCTACTCAGGTTACGTACGAAGAGTGGGTCGCCATGGCCTCGTGGGCACACGCACTGACAGACGACAGTAGACTGTTCCACGAGTGGAGCATGTCAGATGTACGTCGTTACGATTACCGGGAGACGGAGAGAAAGTGGCATCAAACCGCCGCATTACATCCAGTTTCCTGCCAGAGAATACAACATAATCATCCCATGCAAATCTGTGCTGAATGCCTGCAGAGACAGATTGGTGGTCAGTCATGATGAATCCCGCACTCAAAGCGCGCAGGGTATATTCCCGAGAACTGGGCATGCGCGGAGTCTGGGGTGCTCCATTCAGAGCGATGGAGTGCCCCGTGCCTGGTGAAAATCTAGACGGAACAACAATGGGGGTCCAGAAGAGTTTACTAGATGGGTTACATTTTACCCAACAGGGACTCGCAGAACTATTCATTCGATTGCATGGTGAGGTAACTCGTTATTGTCATGACAGCCGTACATGGCGGATCTGGGATGGAACGCGGTGGAAACGGGATGAGACCGAAGAGATTTTTCGCCTGATACTTGGCACCGTTAGGACGATTCATCACATTGCGGATACATGGGAAATCGAGAACGACAATGATCGCATACAGCAGGAGCAGATTAAGCGCTGGGCCATACGGAGCGAAACGAGACGCACGATGGAGGAGGCACTAAAGCTAGTCAGAGTTAACGAGTCGATTGCTGTAACGGAAAATTTATTTGATGCTGATCCATATCTACTTAACATCCAAAACGGAACTCTGGATCTCCGTAGTGGAGAATTACAGGATCACCGTCAAGGCGATTACATCAGCATGTTGGCTCCGGTTGTGTATGATAGGGACGCCAAATGTCCAAATTGGGAGTCCTTTATCCGGGCCGTAGCAGGGGAGGACGGCGACCTGATCCGCTATCTACAGCAGGTTACTGGGTACGCCTTGACCGAGGACGCAAGAGAGGAAGTATTTTATCTATTGTATGGTCCACCTCAAAGTGGAAAGACAACGTTTCTTGAAGTTATTCGGGCGCTTCTTGGAGACTACGCAAGGCAGGCGGACTTTTCGACTTTTGTGGCTTCGAGGTTTATTTCACCCAACTCTCCGAGGAGTGACTTGGTCCGATTGTCTCGTGCTCGTTTGGTAACGGCTAGTGAGGCGGAGAGTGGGCAACGGTGGGCAGAGGGACTCATTAAACGATTAACAGGCGGTGATACAGTTACAGCACGCGCTCTGTACCGCGAATCGCATGAGTATCGGCCTGGGTTCAAGCTTTGTTTTGCGCTGAATGATTTGCCGGATGTGAGGCCGGAAGAGGAAGCATTTTGGCGGAGGACGATAGTTATTCCATTCAATCACAAAGTGTCCGAAGAAAAGGTGGACAAAAGCCTTCGTGAAAAATTGAAATCTGAACTGCCGGGAATCCTTGCATGGGCGGTACGTGGATGTTTGGATTGGCAACGGCATGGGTTTACGGTGCCATCTGTTATCAGGGAGGCCACGAACAAATATCGTGAGGAAACAGACACCATTAGACAATTTCTCGACGAGTGTTGCACTGTGGAGGCACGAGCGAGGGTGCTGAGTGGCGACATATACAGTCGCTATGTTGCTTGGAGTAAGACATTTAACTTGGAGCCTGTTTCTCATAAAGCTTTCATTCAGTATTTGGTACGGAAGCTGGCATGTGCAAAGAAGAGAGGTGAGCGTCAAATAGCGCACACCTAGCGCCAGGCCCTCTTCTGCGAGATGATCCCCCCAGAATCCAATCATGGAGGGATCATCGTGACGAAGGCCGAGTTGGCAGAGCTTCGTGAGCTTTGGCGTGCCCGCGTGGCGGATTTCCGTGCCAGTGGACAAACTGGCGCGGCGTGGTGTGCTGCCCACCAGATCAAGGAGCACCAGCTGTGGTATTGGGTGGGCAAGTTTAAGGCAGAAGCGCAGGAGCGGTCGGCGTCGGAGCCACAACCCCGTTTTATCCCGGTGCATGTCCAGGAAGCCGACAAGGATGCGCACACG
>NZ_AUCA01000057.1 GCF_000429525.1 Alicyclobacillus contaminans DSM 17975
TCTCTTTCTTAAAAGCCATCCCATCTGTCTTGACAATGTGGGGTTCAATACGAACCAGATCCGTACGTAATACGGTACCCGCCACTTACATCCGTGACAACTTCACCTGAGAGTGGTAAGGAACTGCGAACGGAATCTCTGAATCAAATATCCACAATATTCAGTCCGTAGCAATACCCGCCTCGCCGCTTCAAGACAATCTTGTCGTACATGGGTTCAAGATTCAGTTCAATGGGGCGGCCATTTACAATGTCCGAGTTCTCAAAGTGTTGCGCTTGACACTGAAATAGGCCAATCGTCGTAGCTATGGGCGGATGTGAGCCTAGGGATAGCACCGCTATTTGCATTGCCATGCGAATTCCTGATCGATTGGTCTGAATTCTACATACCTGATTTCAACTTCCACCGTTAAGTTCTACATTCGGCTTAGTGAAAAGTCACTGACAAGGAGGCACCTAGATGAGGCACTCATTTTACGGTATCGATCACGTTCAACTTGCTGCACCGGCTGGGTGCGAGGAGCAAGCCCGACGCTTCTTCGGAGACATCCTCGGCATGGAAGAAATCGTTAAACCGGAAGAGCTGCGTAAACGGGGCGGAGTTTGGTTTCGCTTCGGGAATCATCAGATTCACATCGGGGTAGACAACAACTTTGTACCGGCTAAGAAGGCACACCCGGCCGTTCACGTACAGAATCTGAAGGCCCTCAAGGAACGAATCGTCAGTCATGGGATCTCCGTCAAGGACGATGAGTTGCTGCCTGGTGCAGAACGGTTTTACGTGGATGATCCGTTCGGCAATCGGTTGGAGTTTCTTGAGTGGAATGTATGACCGGCATGTTCATGAATTATCCGTCGGCGAACTCGGTTGGATAATTCATCAGTACGATGGCCCTTCAGGATGGGATGAGGTAAGAACGTTGGCGGATTCGTGATCAGCGGGGATCCAGTAAGGTCTCATAAGTGCACGAGCCCCAGGTTGCCACTGCCATCATGATAGTACATGAGAATCCCATGCTCACGGTACAGTCTAGGAGCGTGTCCGAGTATTCGATTTCTCGTATAAAATACTCATGATAATGCATATCATCGCTGCTTTTACCCAGCGTTTCGCATGAACATGCAGTAAATTTGATTACTCGGACACGCTCCTAGCTAAAAGAACACCAAGGAGGAAGTTGTCTATGAAAGCAGTGGTTCTTACTGAATTTGGATCGCCAGATGTCTTGAAATGCGTAAACGTGGACATGCCGTCCATAGCAGGTAACGAGGTCCTAATTCGGGTTGTCGCGACGAGTGTCAATTTTGCGGATATCAAATCGAGGTATGGGAAGAAGGACTCAGGTAAACTACCGTTTATCCCTGGACTGGATGCAGCGGGTGTTATTGAAGCAGTGGGCTCGGATGTTCAAAAGTTCAAGGTCGGTCAACGGGTCATTGCCTTTCCCAAAACAGGGTCGTATGCAGAGTACATAGTGGCCGATGAAGTGCTCACGTTTGCGATTCCTGACAACGTGGATTTTGATACTGCGGCGGCTTGTCCCATTGTTTCTTTTACGGCATACAAGTTGCTTGCCGACGTTGCCCGAGTCGAGCCCGGTGAGACCGTCCTCATTCATGCGGCGGCGGGTGGAGTAGGAACGACGGCGATTCAATTGGCTAAGTTGTTGGGTGCAGGTTGTGTGATTGGGACAGTCGGAAGTGAAGCGAAGGTCGCAATTGCTGTGGAAGCCGGAGCCGATCATGCGATTTGTTACGAGAACGGCGACTTTGCTGAAAGGGTAAACGCACTCACAAATGGTCGAGGAGCAGACGTGATACTCGATTCGATCTCTGGTCGGGTATCAGAACAAAGCCTTGAATGTTTTGCCATGTATGGCAGACTGGTACATTTCGGCAATTCCAGCGGCGAGATTGGCGATTTCCAGACAAATCACTTACATTCCAGTTGTCGGAGTGTTCTTGGTTTTAGTTGGGGAACAACACGAAGGGAGCGGCCACATCTCCTACATACTACAGCCGAACACATCCTGAGGTATCTGGCAAGCGGTCGATTAAAAATGAAAATTGGAAAGCAGTTTGCGCTCGAGCAGGCGGCCGAGGCTCATCGTTGGGTAGAGAGCCGGCAAAGTGTAGGCAAGGTTCTGTTGACTGTTGAAAATTGAGTTTCGGTAAACGCTGTATCGGAATGCTTGATTCACGAACAGTAAATCCTCACACGGTTGATATGTATTTTGGAGTGACTGAAAAATGACACTCGAACAAAAGCGTTGGAACGAAAAATACTCTCGTCGAGGTCCAACGTTGTTTCCGCCGGAGGACTTTCTGGTGAGGCGCCAGCATCTTCTTCGTGCAGGAACGGTACTCGACGTCGCATGTGGAGACGGCAGACACGCACTCTATCTTGCTCGGAAGGGTTTTGCTGTGACGGGAATTGATTTCTCTGCCAACGGTCTCCGTCTGGAACTTTTTGCTGCACACGAAGGTGTGCATGTGAACACTTGCCAGCGGGATTTGGACGCAGAAGGCATTCTCACTGACCTGGGGGCGTTTGATAACATCGTTGTAATCCATTTCAAGCCTCAATTACATACGTTCGAGGAAATGTGTCGGATTTTGCGTCCGAATGGCTTTCGTTTCATGGCAAGAACCGCAGCCTCGAGGACCGACAGCAACGTCGACCACCTACATCGCCTGTTCCACTGTGTCGGTCGACCGCTACGGTTGTTGCGCTACAACTGTAGCGTACGGTGACCTGTCTGGCGCGTCGGAAGGCTGATGTTGCGCGGAGAATGATAAATCGGAAGAGTTATGCGACGGGTGCCGCTCATTGGCTTCGGATGCTGCTGCGGCAAGGCGACGCTCATATCCGACCTTGCGTACAAACCAAAAGGCAGCATACGGATGAGCCGCCATGTTCGAATACCAAGCTGCTTTGAACGCTTTGGCACACAACTTGCTCTTCAATGGATGTAAGCGGTGTCAATCTCTCGACCACTGCTGATGGTGAGCCAATGAAATGCTCATTCATGGCCGCCGGAAGGTGCCACACGTTTTCGAATGCGGTGTGAAACGTGGCTGGCATGGGAAACGCCATGGTGACCAAGGAAGGAGAGAAGGTTGTGAGTAGACGGAAAACACAGATTCTTGCCATCGACGCCGGTGGCACAATGACCGACACATTTCTCATCGATGACCAAGGAGAATTTGTTGTCGGCAAGGCGCAGACGACACCCGGTGATGAATCGGTGGGTCTGTTGCATTCGGCTGCTGATGCCCTCACGTTTTGGGACATGACGGTCGAAGATGCCTTCCCTCAGCTCCTGACCGGGGTATATTCGGGGACGGCCATGTTGAATCGACTGGTGTCGCGTAAAGGACGAAAAGTTGGGCTGATTGTCAACAAAGGAATGGAAGATCATCATCGGATGGGACGTGCGATTCAGTCTTATCTTGGGTATTCGTATTCTGACAGGCTGCATCTGAACACTCACCGTTACGATCCGCCTTTGGTGCCGAGAGAGTGGACACGGGGCGTTACGGAGCGGATTGACCTGTTTGGCAATGTGGTGATTCCTTTGTACGAGCACGAGGTCGCGCCGGCGGTGCGGGAATTGGTCGACATGGGCGTGGAGGCCATTGTTATCTCTTTGTTGCATTCGTACAAGAATCCAGTTCACGAGCGGCGCGTACGTGATATTGCCCAACAGACTTTGAAGGAACTGGGGGCGGATTTGCCCGTCTTCGCCTCAGTGGACTACTATCCGGTGCGCAAGGAATCCCACCGCACGAACACGACCATTATTGAGGCCTACGCGGCAGATCCTTCGCGGCGCACATTGGAGTTGGTTGACGAAAGGATTAAAGAACGGGGGGCAAGATTCGACATCCGGGTGATGGCCAGTCATGGGGGAACCATCAGCATCAAAGCCAACGAGCTCGCCCGAACTTTGGTATCTGGGCCCATTGGTGGTGTTGTGGGAGGCAAATATTTAGGCGAGGCTCTCGGTATCAAAAACATTGTGTGTTCCGACATCGGCGGTACCAGCTTCGACATCGCCCTCATCAATCAAGGAGACTTCACCATCGATACCAGTCCGGATATGGCCCGTTTGGTGTTGTCTCTGCCGTTGGTCGCCATGGATTCGGTGGGCGCTGGAACCGGTAGCTTCGTCCGCGTAGATCCCTACACCAAGTCGATTGTGCTCGGTCCTGACAGTGCCGGCTATCGGGTTGGGGTCTGCTACCGAGAAGGTGGCATTGAAACCATCACGGTGTCAGATTGTCACGTAGTGCTGGGCCTCATTAACCCGGACAACTTCTTGGGTGGACAAATTAAATTGGATCGGGAAAGGGCCTATCAGGCAGTTAAGGAGCAATTGGCCGATCCGCTGGGACTGTCGGTGGAGGCAGCGGCTTACGGTGTGATTGAGTTGCTGGAATCCCAGTTGCGCAACTACTTGGAGTCGCTCGTGATGGGGAAGGGTTATTCCCCCGCACAATTTGCCTGCTTCTCCTACGGTGGCGGTGGTCCGCTGCACACAGCGGGATATGTGAAGGGACTAGGATTCGAGGACGTTCTGGTTCCGGCGTGGGCTGCTGGATTCTCCGCATTCGGATGTGGTGCTGCGGATTTTGAATATCGCTACGACAAGACACTCGATATCAATGTGGCATACGGTGCCAGCGACGCAGAACGACGCACCGCAGGATCCACCCTGCAGGAAGCCTGGAATGAGCTGACCGAGAAGGTGCACGAAGAATTTGAAAAGAACGGGTTTCGACGTTCGGATGTTCAATTGCGTCTCTATTACCGGATGCAATATCAAGGCCAGTTGAACGACCTGGAAATTGAGTCTCCATTGACTTCTGTGACGTCGGCGGCAGAGTGGGATCAACTCACGGCCACCTTTGAAGACACTTACGGGCGGGTCTACGCAAGGGCGGCCCGGTCCCCCGAGTTGGGCTATACGGTCACGGGCGCCATTGTCCGCGGATCGGTGGATGTGCCCAAACCCAAAATTCCGGAAGAGCCATATGCCGGAGAAACTCCACCTCAATCGGCGTTCCATGGGCAGCGAGAGGTGTATTGGGACGGAAAGTTCATCAAGGCGGACATCTGGGAGATGGAGGCCCTGAAAGCGGGCAATCGAATTCGTGCCTTCGCCATCATCGAATCTCCCGCCACCACATTCGTGGTACCACCGGGTTTCGAAGCCGTGTTGGACACCCACCGTATCTTTCATCTGCGACAAACAAGTGGAGAATAAACTGAAGGAGGAGAAGTTATGGGGATTCGTGCAAGCGACGCCATCGTGAAACAGGAAGGATTGTTGAGTCAGCAATACCGGAAGGCCATTGGTTGGAACGGTAAGACCTTAAAAGAGATGCGGGAAGAAACGGATGCGTTGACCAAGGAGACCGGGCATTACGCAGGACTGGTGAACTTGTCATTTAAGGAATCGGATCCTATCCGTTATGAGAAGATTTTTTCGAAACTGCGGGGTGGCCTCGTGCATGCCCGGGAAACTGCAAAACGGGTGGCAGCTTCGCCCATTGTGGAACAGGAAGGCGAGTTGTGCTTCACGCTGTATACGCCGGAGGGGGACTCCATCGTCACTTCCACCGGCATCATCATACACGTGGGAACCATGGGTGCTGCTATCAAATATATGGTGAACCACAACTACGAGGAAAACCCAGGCATACAGCCGGGTGACATCTTTTGCAACAACGATTGCCATATCGGGAACGTTCATCCCTGTGACGTGCACACAATCGTCCCGATTTTTTGGGCTGGGGAGGTTGTTGGATGGGTCGGCGGCGTGACGCACGTGATTGACACCGGTGCCACAGGCCCAGGCAGCATGACCGTCGGTCCAGTTACGCGATACGACGATGGTTATCAGATTGCCTGCCGCAAGATTGGCGCCAACGATACGTTGTTCCAAGACTGGTTGATTGAGAGCCAACGTTCAATTCGTACTACGAAGTACTGGTTGCTGGATGAGCGCACCCGCATTGCCGGTTGTCACATGATCCGCGACTTGGTTTTGGGGATTCTGGAAGAGGAAGGGGTTGACACCTACAAACAGTTCATTCGCGAAGTCATCGAAGAAGGTCGCCGAGGCTTAATCAACCGGATTAAAGCGATGACCATCCCCGGCAAGTATCGTCAAGTTGGCTTCGTGGACGTACCCTACCGCCACCGTGATGTGGAGGTGCCGCCATATGCCAAAGTGGACACCATCATGCATGCACCATCGGAAATCACCATTGATAGACATGGGAAAATGTTGCTGGATTTCGACGGAGCCAGTCGTTGGGGGTGGCACAGTTACAACGCAACGCCGGTCTCATTCACCAGTGGAATTTGGGTGATGATGACCCAGACATTAATTCCTAACGATAGGATCAATGACGGTGCCTACTACGCCACTTCGTTCAATTTGCCGTACGGGGCCTGGATGAATCCCGATGACATTCGTACTGCACACAGTTATGCGTGGCACTTCTTGGTCAGTGGTTGGAGTCCGCTGTGGCGTGGTCTGAGTCGAGCGTATTTTGCGCGCGGGTACCTGGAGGAAGTGAATGCGGGCAACGCCAACACCAGTAACTGGCTGCAGGGAGGAGGATACAATCAATACGGCGAGATTCACGCTGTCAACAGCTTCGAAGCGGCCGCCGAGGGCACGGGCGCAAGCGCTGTCAAGGATGGGTTGGACCATGCCGCCGCCATCTGGAACCCAGAGGGAGATATGGGGGATATGGAGATTTGGGAACTGGCGGAGCCTCTGGTTTATTTGGGGCGCAGCATCAAACCCAACACGGGCGGGTACGGAAAATATCGCGGGGGTTGTGGATACGAGTCTTTGCGCATGGTCTGGGGCGCCAAGGACTGGACAATGTTTTTCATGGGCAACGGTTATCTGTCCAGTGACTGTGGCCTGATGGGCGGCTATCCTGCGGCGACCGGATATCGATTCGAAGCACATAAAACCGACTTGGCGGACAGATTCGCAAAACAGCTGCCGTTTCCTCGCGGGGGTGATCCGGTTCCGGGAGAAAAAGGGTACGAACAACACCTGAAAGCGGAGGTCATTAAGCGGGATAAGCAGGCCATCACCACCGAAGCCATCTTTGAGAATTACGATCTGTACCTGAACTACTTGAAAGGCGGTCCTGGCTTTGGAGATCCACTGGAGCGCCGCCCTCAGGATGTGGAGAAGGACCTCAATGGAGGTTACTTGCTGCCGGAATACGCTGAAAAGGTATATGGCGCGGTGTTTGAGAAGGATTCGAGCGGACTCTATCGGGTCGATGCGGAAAAAACAGCAGCGCGCCGGGATCAAATTCGTCAAGAGCGGCTTCAGCGAGGAAAGCCAACCCGGGAGTGGATGAAGGAGGAACGGCAACGCATCGTACGGGCGGAAGCCCCCGTACAAGTCCGTCATATGTACGCCACAAGCTTCGAGTTGAGCAACAAGTTCCTGAATGATTTTCGTGAGTTCTGGAATCTCCCGAAGGACTGGGATTTAAAGGAAGAAGATCTGGAAATGCCGACCTTCGGAGCACAGCACAAAGCCCTGAATTCGTACACGTCGTGAGACATTCATCCCTCAGGACCTGAACCACAATCCATGGATAATTGAGGTGAGCTTCCTTGGCCAATTATGATAAGGCGACCATTGAGGAACTGATTGACGGCACCATAGATTTTTTCAAGCTGAAAGAAATGCTGTCCTCGTTTAAGGATCCGGGACGGTTCGACACGTACCTGGAAATTCTGCAAGAACGAGTGAAGTGGGATGACCGCATCCTGTTGCCGTATGGGTTGCACCTGTACGTGGTACAGAAGATGGATGGCAAGAGGGTTATCAAATGTGACTGCGGTCATGAGTTCTGTGAAGCGCACGAGAACTGGAAGTTGAATGCCTTGATTTACGTCCGGGACACGGATAGCCAATTGCAGGAGCTGTACCCGGCATTGCTTGCACCGGATCCGCAATGGCAGATCATTCGGGAATATTACTGTCCAACGTGCGCGACGCAGTTGGAGGTCGAAGCGGTAACGCCGTGGTACCCCATAATACACGACTTTGAACCAGACATTGATGGGTTCTACGAAGAGTGGCTCGGTCGTCCTGTACCACAGCCAGTGGAAAAATAAGCGAACCTACGGGTGTGGATGGAGAGGCGGCCAAAGGGCCGCCTCTCCGTCCATGCGCAGCTCAGGTCTGGGTGAGGTGTACGTGTGATGGGAGCTCATTCGAGGTACGAGAGAGAGCCGGCTGTGTGGATGCCGGATGAGGAGACGCGCAAGGGGACACGGTTGTGGACGTTTCTTCAGGAAGTGGGTATGTCCTCCATCGAAGAACTCAGAGTCCGGGCCGGTCACAATCCCGCGTGGTTTTGGGAAGCAGTTGCCCGTCATCTGCGATGGCCCTGGTTTAAACCGTATGAGCAAGTCCTCGACGTCAGCGATGGAATCGCCTGGGCAAAATGGTTTGTGGGCGGGAAAACCAATGCGGTTGCGGGGTGTCTGGAGCGGTTTGCTGGTGCAGAGCACCGACATAAGTTGGCATTGGTCTGGGAAGGCGAAGACGGGACGGTTGTCGAGTGGTCATACGCGGAGCTATCCGACCAGGTGGCTCGTTGGGCCTTGGCCTTGAAAAGGCTTGGCGTGGGCGTGCAGGACGTGGTGGGTATTTATTTGCCGATGTTGCCGGAAACGGCCGCTGTCATGTTGGCTTGTGCGAAAATCGGCGCGATTTTCACGCCCGTCTTCAGCGGGTACGGTGCAGAAGCGCTCCGCACCAGGTTAGAGGACTGTGGGGCGAAGGTGATTGTGACGGCGGATGGGTACTATCGACGCGGCAAAGTGGTCGACATGTTGGCCGAGGCGTCGCGCGCAGCGGCCGGTCTGGAACACCTGCGCCACATGGTGATCATCTCTCGTGTCGGAGATGGTCGCGTGCCGGTGAACTTCGAGGGCACTGAGGCCGGTGGGCTTCGTCTGTTGTCCGCGAATCTCCTGTTGCGCCGGGCAACCGGCGGGTGTCCCACGGAACCGCTCGACAGTGAGGCGCCGTTGATGATTCTGTATACCTCGGGAACAACGGGGAGACCGAAGGGGGTGGTACACACTCATGTCGGTTTCTGCCTGAAAGCAGCACAGGATTTAATCCACTGCTTCGACTTGCGTGAGTCGGATACCCTGTTCTGGTTCACCGACATGGGATGGATGATGGGGCCGTGGTCGGTCTTTGGAGGATTGACTCTGGGGGCCACCGTCCTGATGTACGAAGGTGCACCCGATTACCCTTCACCTGATTGTCTGTGGAAATTGGTGGAACGGCACCGGATCACGCATCTTGGGCTTTCACCCACATTGGTTCGCTCCCTCATGAAACATGGCGAGCACTGGGTGCGGCACGCGGATCGATCATCTCTTCGAGTGCTGGGGTCCACTGGAGAACCGTGGAATCCCAGTCCCTACATGTGGTTCTTTGATGTCGTTGGGGAAGGGCGTTGTCCGGTGATCAATTATTCAGGCGGGACGGAGATTGGGGGAGGGATCTTGGGGTGTTTTGTGGCCGAGCCGATTGCGCCGTGTTCTTTTCATGGACCCATTCCAGGTATGGATGTCGTCGTGCTGGAAGAACACGGACAACCCGTGAAGTCCGGACAGGTGGGTGAATTGTATATCCGTCAACCGTGGATTGGGATGACAAGAGGGTTCTGGAACGACAGGACACGCTATGAAGAGTCGTATTGGTCCCGGATATCTGGCATGTGGGCCCATGCTGATTGGGTGCGTATTGATGAACATGGGTATTGGTACATTGAGGGCCGCTCCGACGATACCATCAAGGTTGCCGGGAAACGCATCGGTCCAGCTGAAGTGGAGTCCATTCTGGTGGGTCATCCGGCGGTCGCGGAGGCGGCGGCGGTCGGAATTCCGCATGCGGTGAAAGGAGAAGGGATTGTCGGATTTGTTCAATTGGCGCCGACGCATGTACCTTCAGAGCACCTGAGGAGAGAGCTTGTGGATTTAATTTCCATATCGCTTGGCAAGTCGTTGAGACCGGAGGAGATTCTGTTTGTTCCGGATTTCCCGAAAACGAGCAGTGGCAAAATTGTTCGTAGGGCGATCAAGGCGTCGCTGCTTGGAAAACATCCCGGGGATCTGAGCACGGTTGAAAATCCGGACGTATTGACTCACTTTCGCCCCTACCGCGGTTTTGATCAAGGATTGTAACCACGCCAAAGCACCGACTGTTGCGAATGATAAGCGTGTTAATCCAAGGGTGTACCCGAGGTGACGGGGATTTGCCCGTGTCGGACCATCCCCGTCCGTTCCATGTGTCGCATTTTAGTGGGTCGGCTTAAAAATTCAACAGCCCGTACTTGCGCAGACGACGGTACACAGTGGTTCTCGCCACTCCTAACCGCCGACTGACTTCTGACACATTTCCTCGACTGGCTGCCAGCAGTGCTGCCAGCTCCATTCGTTCCTTGTCACTTGCAGGAAACTGTAATGGCTGAGCGCAGGCATGAACGTCACCGACAACCTGTGTTGGGAGAGGGGCGTGGGTTCTGGAGTCGACAGCCACCCCGGGCGTGGTTTGCTGGAACTGTCCGTTCATGGCTGAGTGAAGGTAGGGGGGGAGTTCTGCCCAGGTAATCGTGCCGCCGGTGCAAAATAAAACGGCGTGCTCCATCACATTCCACAGTTCTCGTACGTTGCCCGGCCAACGGTATTCATGACACAGGTAGTTCAACACGGTTGGATCAATGGAATGAATTACTTTGCCATGCTTTTGAGACAGCATCTGCAGTGCGTGACGAATCAGGGTTGGGATATCCTCTCGCCGATCTCGCAGCGTAGGTATCCGAAGCGTGACCACATTCAGCCGATAGAACAAATCCAAGCGGAAGCTTCCTTCTTGGACCTGTTGTTCCAGGCTGCGGTTCGTGGCGGCGATGATGCGAACGTCAACAGGGATGGGACGCGCTCCTCCCAGACGCACCACCTCCCGTTCTTGTAACACGCGCAGGAGATATACCTGAGCGTCCAAAGGCATTTCTCCGATTTCATCCAAAAATAAGGTGCCGCCGTTGGCTTCCTCAAACTTTCCTTTCCGGCCCGTGCGTGAACCACCGGTAAATGTTCCCGGCTCGTATCCGAAAAATTCGCTGGCAATCAGTTCCTTTGGGATGGCACCGCAATTGATCGCCACGAAGGGCTTTGTCCGGCGGGAGCTGCTCTCATGTATCGAGTTGGCAAATAATTCTTTGCCAACGCCGCTTTCCCCCTGCAGCAAAATGGGTACATCTGCCTGTGCGGCGATATCTGCGTGTTTGATGGCCGACAACAGTGACGCGCTTGAACCTATTATCCGAGCCCATGGTCCCCGTTTGGGTGTGGCTTGAATCCGGGGGGGTTGCAGCGAGACAATTAAGACGAATCCAATCCGTCGATTGGCATAGAAAACGGTTTCCAGTGACGCAATCAGATCAAGACTCTTCAACTGAACTGTGGAAAGCTCTCCATCTTTACACCCGCTTTGCTGTAAAATTTCGTCATACATCTTGATTGCGTCCCATGCGAGATGTAAAGGCAAACCTCGCCGAGCCATTGCCAACTGCTCTGCTGTTGGGTTCGCTGCCACCAGTTGGCACCTGGTATCCATTGCAATCACTCCATCTGCGGGATATCGACTGCAGATGTGAAAGTATCTTTGCATGAGTTCCATTCTACATTTCATTGAATGGACGTAGAGGCGTTCTCCGATGGATCTCGATGCGGCTGCGACGAATCCTGCGGTGTGAGACTGTGCCCGCTCCCAGCGCCCAGTGGCATCAATGATTCCGACAACCTCCCGCGTCACGGGATCACGCACAGGAGCCGCAGAGCAAACCCAATCATGTACGCCGCTGCAAAAATGTTCTGACGCGAAAATTTGGACGGGACGCTGCAACGCCAAGCACGTACCGATGGCGTTGGTTCCAATAGCTTGCTCGCTCCAGTCGGCGCCCACTGTGAAGTTCATGGCTTCGGCTTGTTTCATGACGAACGGATCGCCATCGAGATACATAATCCTTCCATGACAATCACTCAGTGTGAGCAGATGGCCAGTGGATTTCGCGTGAGAGGACATTTCCTGTAACACAGGCAATGCAAACTCGTACAGTTGTGAGGTTTGGACGAGTTCCTGCAGTTCATCATCATCCAGACAGGCGTCAGATTGGAGCTTGAGCGGATTCACGCCGAGTTCAAGACAGCGCTTCCATGACTCCTGAACAACGGTTCGCACGGATAAGGGCGAGTCCGGGCTCTCGAGAAAAAAGGACCAATTGTCCTCCAACCATTTTCTCTGTTCTTTCAATTGCTCAGGCTTGAAGTCTTGAAAATCCAAGAAAGGCATGATCTTTCGCTCCCCGTCTGAAAAATTCACCAGACTTGATAACGGAGACGATGTGCACGATACAGGATGTTGTCAGGGATGGTATGTCAGAGCAGAGTAGAAAGTGTGAGTTAGGAATGATACTGAATCTAGCGGAGCCACATGATGTAAGACGGGAAATGCATGACATTATAATTAATGTATCTGAATTCGATACATATGTCAATAGAGTCGTCTATATTGTTCTGTAATATTATGAATCATGATGTGCGGTTCCGCTATGTGCACGTGGGCGAGGGATATTGTTCTTTCAGAATGTACGAAAATCCGGCATGAAGACATAAACGGTGCACGCTGATGTATTCGCGCACGTTTTGGTAAGGGGTAGTGCCTGATGAGTCCGACAAAAGCATGATGGAACTGGGAAGGTGTCCGGCGGCAGGATAATAGCACCATCCATGAGTTAATAATCCTCGCCACATTTCGTGTCGCAAATCAAACGACACGAAATAGACGTTTACTGGGAGTTCGACACGAAAATAAGCACTCACCGGGAGCACCCGGGCGATTTCACTGGCATTCCATAAAATGACAATTCCATACGGGGCAACTCTCCCTTGCCGTACCCAACCTTTGCAAACAGATGCGGTGTTTGTTTATGCAATGCTGTAGCATATCCATACGCATCCCGTGTGGTACACTTATTGCATTCAAGAGCAGGATTGCGCAATCATCGAGGGGAACAAATTTAAGGAAATGTTATTGTTAAGAGAATAGGTGACGTCTCTATGATGGATTATAGAAACACAACATCAGAATTATCCGAGAGTGGCATCGACACGGTTGTAATTCCTCTCGGCTCAACAGAGCAAATGGGACCATACTTGCCCATGCACATGGACACATTAATTGCCGAACTCTATGCTAAGGCATATGGTGAAATGCTTAACGCCTACGTGTTACCCGTTCTGCCGTTTAATACGTCAGAGGAACATGCCAAATTCAAAGGCACGGTCCATGTTAGTCCAAATTCACTGACGGCATTTCTCGAAGATATAATTGTTACCTTGCGAAAGCAAGGATTTAGGAAATTTGTACTTTGTTGTGGTCACGGAGGAGCTTATTGGGAAGCCGCCTTCGTAAAACACATCAACTACATGTACGAAGATATTGTGTTGGTGGTACCGCATCACAATTTGTCAGATGCATGGAATGAGGCGATTAAAGCTGCTGGGCTTGAAGAAGCGGCAACCGAGGTTCACGGTGGTTTACTGAGTGTTTGTACCCTGATGTGGTTGTGTCCTGAGCTTGTAAAATTGGAAGAGATGGGGTCGGATATATCACGAGATACCCGCAAATATATGAATATTGTAATGTGGGATAGGCTTACTGTAGATGGCTGTTGGGGGAAGTTTACTCCAGGGAAATATACCAAAGAGCAACTGGCTGAAAAGGGGCGAATTTTCTGGACGACTTTCATAGCAAAACGAGGGGAAGGGTTAATGAGCGTGTCCGAAAAGCCGTTGATTTTGGGTGAATAGCAAAACGCACCTAACCGTAGAATTGGTAAAATTGTAGCTGACCAAAACAAACAATTTACCAGTTCCGGAGGTGCGTTTCCCATGGAATTGCAGTTGGACCTGCTTCCATATGCCGAGTATAACACGCTCGGCTTCGATCCTGCACTGATTGATTACGTGGTCCACATTGATGATTCGTTCCTGGAGCATCTGATTGGTCCTCTGTATGAGAAGACCGGCCGCAAGCCCACATCCCCAGTGGCCTATTTCCGGATGCACTACCTGT
>NZ_AUCA01000058.1 GCF_000429525.1 Alicyclobacillus contaminans DSM 17975
CTCTTTTTCCTTGCTGATCTGTTTCGGACGGCCGGGTTTTGGAACATCCTTCAGTCCGTCCAAGCGCAGTTCGGCAAACCGAGTGCGCCACAAAGCGATGGTTACACCGGTTCCAAGACCGGCTTTAACCATTTGCTGATTGGTCCATCCATCCGCCGCTCGGAGCACAATTTGCGCTCTGCGGACCAGTTTTTGTGGAGTGGAAAAAGTCGCGAAATCCCTTGCGGTGCAAGGGATTTTTGTTTTCTCACTTGACTCGGTGTGCATCCCACGCCCTCGCACAGTCTACAGAGCGATTTCCTGTACATTGACGAGTCGCCGTCGTCACACATCTGTCAATCCCGTGACGAAGGCGTTGTGTTACACTGTCACTCGATATCAAGGGTCGGAGATGACACGTTTCATGGGTTCGAGCTCGTTCACGTCCAATTCATCGACAAAAGCCCAACTGTATCGCGAGGCAGCCACATTCATTGCAACCTGTTACCAGGAACTCCGGAAGAGTGTTGATGAAGCTGCTCAGCGATTGCACGATATTCAACAACAGATTGAAACGTACGGAACATACGAACATACGTTTGAAGAACTGGAGCACGGTGCGCGGATGGCCTGGCGGAACAGCAATCGGTGCATCGGTCGTCTGTTCTGGAAGTCGCTCACCGTATTCGATGAGAGAAGCGCCCAGACGGAGGAAGACATCGCGGATGGTGTGTTGAGGCACCTTGATTTCGCGACCAATGGCGGAAAAATCCGCCCGGCCATCACCATCTTCAAACCAGAGTCGGACATTGCCGAGGTTCGAATCTGGAATCACCAAGTCATCCGTTACGCGGGATATGAAACCGAACACGGGATGGTGGGAGATCCGCACTCACTCCAATTCACGAACGTTTGTCGCCAGCTGGGCTGGGCGGGTCAGGGCACCCACTTCGACGTGTTGCCGCTGGTCATCCAACTTCGCCAACGCACTCCGCGCTGGTTCGAAATCCCCCGCAACCGCATCTTGGAAGTGCGCATTGACCATCCTGAAATTCCGGCGTTTCGCGATTTGAACCTCAGGTGGTATGCCGTTCCGATGATTTCCGATATGGTGCTGGAGATTGGAGGCATTCGCTATCCCGCCGCACCCTTCAACGGTTGGTACATGGGAACCGAGATCGGCGCTCGAAACTTTGCCGACGTAAACCGGTATAACGTTCTGCCGAAGGTGGCATCCCTGTTGGGGCTGGACACGTCCAGGCATGCATCGCTGTGGCTGGACAAGGCGTTGGTTGAGCTGAATGTTGCGGTCTTGCACTCGTTCGCCAGGGACGGGGTAAGAATCGTCGACCATCACACGGCCGCCGAGCAATTCGCACATTTTGAGCGGCTTGAAGCGGAACAAGGTCGATCCGTCACGGGCACGTGGTCCTGGTTGATTCCCCCCGTTTCGCCCGCGACAACGCACATTTTTAACAAGCGCTACAACAACGCTGTGGTGAAGCCCAACTACTTCCGCCAACCACCTCCCTACGAAAGCGTGCTTGCGCCGTAGGCCCTCATGGTGTTGTGTGGAGAGGACAGGTGACGCGAACACTGCGGTGCGTGTGGATTCGTCATCCGACATTCACCTGCGATGTCGGCTCGGCGGGCCGATGGTCAGCGTCTCAGTGATGGGGGCCACCTCCTTGGCGAATTGTCGCGCATGGACGTCGTACGCTTTTTGGAAAACATCCGCTGGCGTCAAACGCAGCACGTCGGATCCTTCCACAGACTCGATTTTACCGTCGTTGAAAAGAACGAGTAGATGCGTCTCTTCCGTATTCGGCGTGATCCAGTGAAACCATCCTTTGGGAATGTAAGAAACTTGCCCTGGCTTCAGCCGGTAGTTGCAAACCTGCAGGCTGTCTGGATGAAGGATGGAAACGGTCACTTCACCCGTGACCACATAATCCAGTTCATCGGCATTGGTGATGGGAGACAACAGCCCGGCGAACTGTTTGGCGTTGACGTCGTAAGCTTGTTGAAACACCTTCGGTGGCGTGTTCCGAAGCATATCCGAGCCTTCGATAATTTGCCGTTTTGCACTGCTGAAGACTTGGACGATATGCACGTCGTCAGAAGTGGCGGTGATCCAATGCCACCAATTCATCGGGATGAACACGACCTTTCCTGGCTTCGTATGGTACGACAACAGGTGATGCCGGATGGGATCGAGCACTGAAATACTGACTTGTCCTGCAACCACATAGTCCAATTCGGCCGCGTTAGGATGCCAGTGCGGCTCGCGGATGTGCCCTTGGCTCATGAATAGGTCATCCAGTCCAATACGATGTAATGCCGGCAATTCATCGGAGGTGACCTGAAAGATCACGTTGTCGGCGTCTTTCCGAAAGTAAACGCTGCACTCATGGATATCTCTTGGTGCGCCCAATTTCCCCATCCGCTGCATGTTCGGCTTTCGTTTGGAAATCGCCATGGTTCGCGTCCGTCTCCCTTCCTCTGCAAAGGCCTTGCACCTTACATCGGTATTCACAGGGACGTGAATTGGGCACAAGCACAAGGCGATGGTCCATGACGATGCGGGATGCGGTTTGCAAACGGCGCTTCAAGGTGTATCTTCAAGGAAGTGGGAGGGTTGGCGCGGGACAGGCGAGTGCTCGGTGCTGAGGGGACTCGTGCCCTCCTCTCTCGCCGCAGAGATCCGTGTCACAGGCCGCCCGAGTGCGGAACCGCGCACGTTGACCACGCAATTCACAAAGGAGGAGAATCGGATGAGAACCATCAAACTTGGCGTGAGCACACTGGAGGTACCCGTCGTCGCCGTTGGATGTATGCGCATTCATACGTTGGATAAACCGGCTGCGGAGCGATTTGTGCGGACGGCTCTGGAACAGGGAGCGAATTTCTTCGATCACGCGGACATTTACGGTGGAGGTTCCTGCGAAGAAATCTTTGCCGAAGCGATACATATGAACGATGATGTCCGTGAACAGGTCATCCTTCAATCCAAGTGCGGGATTCGAAAGGGCATGTTCGACTTTTCCAAAGAACACATTCTGACATCGGTGGACGGCATCTTGAAGCGTCTCAAAACGGACTACCTGGATGTTCTCCTTCTCCACCGCCCCGACGCACTGGTGGAGCCGGAGGAAGTGGCGGAGGCGTTTGACCTTCTCGAAAGCACGGGCAAAGTCCGTTATTTCGGGGTTTCCAACCAGAATCCCATGCAGATTCAGTTGCTCAAGAAATTTGTCAAGCAACCAATTGTGGCCAACCAACTGCAATTGAGCATCACCAACGCGACCATGATTTCCAACGGGATGAATGTAAATATGGAAAACGATGCTGCCATCAACCGGGACGGGAGCGTACTCGACTTCTGCAGACTGCACGACATCACGATTCAGCCCTGGTCCCCGTTTCAGTACGGGTTCTTCGAAGGCGTCTTCCTCGGCAACGACAAGTTCCCCGAGTTGAACCGGAAGATCAACGAGATTGCGGCAAAGTATGAGGTCAGCAACACCACCATCGCCATCGCATGGCTTTTGCGTCACCCGGCCAACATGCAACCGGTCATCGGCACCATGAACACGGAGCGACTGAAGGATTGCTGCAAGGCCAGCGAGATTCGATTGACCCGGGAGGAGTGGTACGAAATTTACCGCGCCGCAGGCAACGTGCTTCCGTAGCCTGTCAAGCAAACGCCCCGAGTGTCGAACGCGTTGCGTCCTTCAGGGCGGTGTTTGAGCGGCGCAGCGAACATTCCGTCCACCTCGACGTCGCAGCTCAATCGCTGTGGAATACGGACTGCATCCGAGCGGCGGGCAAATTGCGGGATGCGGGCGCCGACGCGTCGGCGCCCAGCTGTGCCTGCCGAATCAGGTAAGGCCCACCCAGTCCGGCTTCGCTGTCGCCTGCCAGCGGGATCGAATCGCCTGATACGCCTCAGGCGCCAACGGTCCCCGGGCAGCAATCTCGGCGTTCTCGCGATAGCGGTCCGGTTTGGCGGTGCCCACAATCGCCGTGTGAACCCCGGAGACCGAGAGCGTGAAACGAAGCGCCTCTGTGATGGAGGCCTTGGCATCCCATGTCAGAAAATCGTAGTTCAGCGCCTGCAGTCGGTGCCAGTACGGTCTCGCATATTCATTGTCAGGCAGTTGACCGCCAATCCACGCAGCATTGGCGATGGGGCGCTTCGCGATGACGCCCATGCCCCGTTCCAGCGCCTTCGGGATGGTCAAATCAATCGCTTCTTGATCCGCAATGTTGACGGACGTCTCCAAGCTGTCAAACAGCCCGGACTCCACCGCCCACAGCGCCGCCCGACCATCACCGCTGTAGCCGATATACCGCGTTTTCCCCGCTTCCTTCGCTTTTTGCAGCACGGTGATGACGTCGCCTCGGCGAAGGATCTCCTCCGAACAACTGTGCAGATGAATGACATCGACGGTATCGGTGCGCAGACGACGTAAACTTCTGTCAATCTGCGCGGACAACATGTTCGGATCCCAGTCGGCTCCGTCCATCCCAGCAGCGTGTCCGCACTTGGTGAAGAGATAGAACTCCTGACGCCGATCTGCCACAGCTTCACCGATCAACGACTCACTGTCCGCGTAACATTCTGCGGTATCAATCACATTCAGCCCCGCGTCCAGCGCATTGGACAGGAGTCGCCGGACATGATCCACACTCCTGTTTTGGAACCCAATCTCCGCGCCGCCAAATCCGAGCACACTGACGTTCATGTCCGTGTTGCCAAAGCGCCTCGTCTCCATGCCTGCTCTCTCCTCTCCCTGTCGAATCCTTACCTTTCCAGTGTGGACGATATTGGCCGAGTGTGCAAGTATTACCTGTGGTTCCGCCCCCGCCCTTCCTCCACTCTCCCGTTTCCCCATGCCGGAATGCTCCAATGTGGGCTCGCCTAAGGAATGTCCGTGGCATCCACAAGGCGCGCGTACAGCACCACCAGGATCAGGGCCAGGACGTAGGATGCAAAGGTACACGCGATGTTCCAGCCATGGTGATACTGTACGCGTCCGATGATCACAGCGATCTCTTCGCAGAGCGTGAGGAACAGCGCACTTCCCCCCACTGCGGCCACAGGGTGGAGACCGCGACGCACGAAGAACCACACGGTGGCCGCAGCCACGGGATAAAGGCCGAGGTTGAGCGGAAGCGCCGAAGTGGTCTCAAGGCGAGTCCTCGGCACCATGCTCCACCACTCCATATTGAAACCTATCAAGTTAAACAAAAAACTGACGGCCACCGCGCACGGTACCACCGTCACCACAGCGCGGCTGTCACGTCTCCACAAGTAAACGCCCACCACCCACGGCAAGACAAATTCCACCACCCACCACGTCGCGAACGATCCCAACCGAATCACGCTCCTCTGACTATCTTGCCACCGGAGCAGATGCACAAACCCGGGATACGTCCCCGAGTCGCGCGGGAGTCCGTTCGTCCATCAATGGTGGCGGACCATCCATCCGATGGGGCCGTGATCAGCGCCGCCCCTGGAAATATCCCATCCGACGAAATGTGAACACGTCATGTCGGAAGAACCCCAGCGCATTCCACGCGTTCTCCGTGCCGCGTTCGGGACAGACGGCCACCCAGCCGTGATATCCCAACGAAATGCTTTTATCGATGGCGGCTTCCACCAGTTTTTCAAGGACCACCTGCCGCGAGGCAGCCGGACAGCGGGGATGCACCGCCAGGTGTGCAATCTGGAAATACCGTTGCGAGGGGCAGTCGAACCCGCTGAGAACGCCAACGGGATTTCCCCGGTCATCGAGAGCCACCGCAATGTCGGGGGCTGGATCGAGTCCGCACCGCGAGATCCAAACGTCGAACAGAATTTCTGAGAGGTCACTTCGGGCATTCTCGGTCTTTTTACGCATGGCCGTCCATCTATTGGCCAGCACGCGCAGTGTTCCGTACATTTGGGACTCGGACAACCACGCAATGGACACGGGAACCATCTCACGCGGACGTTCCACCAATACCGGCATGTGAAATTCCTCCCTTCAGTGGACCACATCTCGCTCGTCTGTGTCTGGATGGAACGCATTGCCCTCGATGACCATGGGTATGTATGCGTTGGTCAGACGGGCTCGCCACCGCAACACGGATGATGCAGCACTTTCAACGTACCAAGAAATCGCCCGGCGCACGAGCCCCATATGAAAAATTATGCGTCTTTTCGCCGAATCAACGGTAGTTGATGGTTCGACACCGAATGTGCCGAGCGGACTCGCCCGCCCAGCAGCAGGACGGTACCCAGGAGCAACACCCCACTCGCCAAGAGCGTGGGCGGACCGAATCCCCCCCACAGATTGGCCAACACCCCCGCACCGGCAGCACCTGCGATTTGTCCAATCCCGTACACACCGGTCATCAGGCCGATGGCCTGGCTGCTGTCCGCTGCGCCAAGGGTCCGCGCCACGGTCGTGGCGGTCGTCGTGATCCCCATGAAAGTGCCTCCGAACAGGATGGCCCCGATGTCGACGCCGGCGGCCACTGGAAACACAACCGGCAGCACGACGCCCACCATCTGGAGCATGTACGCGGACATCAGTGCCGTGATGGCGCCAAACCGTTGTGAGACAACGCTCCACACGATGCACGAGGGCAGCGCCGCCATCCCGACCATCACCCAACTGTAGGACGCCGAGGCGTGCAACGTTGACATCTGTGACACCATGGCCGGCAAAAACGTACCGGTGATGATGTATCCAAGTCCCTCGCAGCCATAGGCCGCCACAAGCCAGGGGAATCGAATCGCGCCGCTGGGGGCTGCCCCGTGTTGCGCGGCTGCGGCCGGTGCAGGCGCGGTGGATTGGCCCTCTTTTAACCACAGCACAATGGGGACGCCAATGACCACGGTGAACACCATCATCCCCAACCAAGCGCCGCGCCAGGAGAACCAGGAGGCAAGCAGCGGCACGGTCAGGCCGGTGACAGCAATGCCGAATCCCACTCCACCGTAAAACACGCCAATATGCGACGTTCGTCCACGTGCGAGCAGCACGTCCAGCACGGTGCTGGATACCAGAACGAATGCCAATCCGCTCGCCACTCCGGAGACGGTGCGCAGTGTGAACCATCCCCATACCGCAGAGGTCAAGGCCATGGCCCCCGTCGTCACTACGCTGGTCAGCAGCGCCGTTCGGGCGACATCCAGGCGATGGCGGCGAACCCACGGAATGGCGCCCGCAGCAAACGCGCCGACCAGATAGCCGAGGTAGTTTCCGCTCGCCAGATATCCGGCGACGGCTTTCGAGACATGCGCTTCGTCCAACATGAAAGGAAGAATGGACGTGTACGCAAATCTCCCCACGCCCATCGCGAGCGCCAAGGCGAGGAAGCCAGCCGCCACGGTGCGCCATTCGCCGTGGTCGGGCCGGGTTGACAGCGAGTCCGCTGATTGCATGTGAACACCCCCCCACAGTCACACCCCGAGTGTATGGCGGGCGTCACATAATGTAAAATGATTTGTGTCGATGATAAAAATCATTTTGAGTGATGGATAGACGGATGGAGGCGCTCGACCCTGGAACTGAGAGATCTGATGGTCTTTGTGACCGTCGCCCAATCCGGCAGTTTGACGAAAGCTGCTGATCAATTGGGCTACGTGCAATCCAACATCACCGCGCGCATTCAACACTTGGAGGCGAGCCTCGGGCGCCCCCTGTTCCATCGACACGCGCGCGGCGTGTCCCTCACGCCGAGTGGAGAAACCCTGCTTCGCTACGCCGCCCGCATTCTGAATCTGTGCCGTGAGGCAGAACAGGCGGTTCAGGACACCGACACGCCGCGCGGCCCGCTGCGGATTGGAGCCATGGAGACGACCACCGCCATTCGCTTGCCCGCCATTCTGGCGAAATACCACCAGCGGTTTCCGGACGTTCAACTGGCGTTGACGACCGGATCGACCCGTGCATTGCTGGATGCGGTCCTCAATTACGAATTGGAAGCTGCGTTTGTGGCGGGCCCGATTGAGCATGAGCTGCTGGTGACAGCCGCCGTCATAGAGGAAGAGTTGGTGCTGGTGTCGAAGGCGGGAGAAGTGCACGGGATTCAATCGTCCCAACCGATGACGGTGCTGGCGTTTCGCGAAGGATGCTCGTACCGCCAGCGAATGGAACAGTACCTGGACGCGATGGGCATCGTTTCACGCACCGTGATTGAACTGGGGACATTGGACGGCATCCTCGGCTGTGTCGCCGCCGGGCTCGGGATAGCGATGGTGCCAAAGGCGGTGGTGGATCAGAGCAGGCATCCGCTCACGGCGCATGCCGTGCCTGAGGCGTTTCGCTCCGCACCAACCGTCCTGGTGCATCGCAGAGACGCGTTTGTCTCCCCGGCACTGACGCAATTCACTGCTCTGGTACGTCAGATATGATGACGTCAGCTTGCAGAATCATCGGCGTTTCGCGTGGCGCGCGAAGGGAGGGGGACAACACGTGATAGGCATGTTCTTGGTCGGGATTTTACCGGTCATCATCAGCATCATCCTGGTTGTCTGGTTCGTCATCACACTGCAGGAGATCCGACGTTCGACGGCAGCGTCCGACGAAAAGCTGCACCAAATTCTGTCTCTGCTTCGAGAGACGTTGCCACGAGACAAGTCTCTCTGATGACCTGTTCCGCGGTTGCCCCCTCGCGCCGCATTCCGAGACCCATGCATGCGATGTTCACCGATTCACTCTTCGCCACTTTCGCAAACCCAGATAGGTCAGGCAGCAGGCAGCGACCAACAGAGGGATGGAAAGTGCGGTCCCCACAAACGGATAGGCGCAGAGGCAAAGCAGACAAGCCGTGACCGCGCCAAACTTGCTCCTCACGGTCGTTAGCAGGCGCACGCCGACTGCCGTCCCGATGACATACGTGGCAATTCCGAGTGAATTCGGCACATACACCAACGCCGCCAGAGAAAGGTGGCATAGATAAGTGACCATCAACCCCATGACGGCAATGCCGCCGACCAAAATCACCGCGCGACCAGGGGCAGCATATTTGTTCATATGCCGCAGCCAGGATGGCGCGGTCCCCGTTTCGGACAAGGCGTAGGCCAAACGACTCACACTCGCGACAAAGGCGTTGGTGGTGCCGATGCAGATGACGAGGGCCAGCATGGCCGTCGCCGCTTCTCCGATACGGCCCATGCCCAATCCCAACACATGTGCCAGAGCAGCACTGTTCATGGCCTGCTGCGCCGCGGTGGCACCGGCCGTGTACGCGTGTGTTCCGATGACCACGGTGGCAATCCCGATGTACAGGACGCCCACCACGATCAATCCCCCCCACGTGGCTCGTACGATGTCGCGCCTTGCATCGCGAAACTCCGGGGCCAGACTGGTGATGGCTTCCCAGCCAAAGAAGGACCAAAAGATCATCATGCATCCAGTCCCAACCGTCCGCAGATGTTGAAGCGGCTCAGACGGAACAAGGTTGGCCACGTGCGTTCTGGAGATGCCGGCCACAATAACGACCACCAACACCGCCACGACCAGTCCACTCACGGCCAACTGAACCTTGCCACTGGTCCGCAGGCCGAACACATTGCTGGTTACCGCCCCGACCAACAACAGGAAGGCGATGAGAAACGCCCCCCACCTCGGCAATCCAAAAGCGTAGGCCACATAGCTGCCGCCCGTCAGAGCAACAATGAATTGACCCACTGCGGCGGCCGCAACGTAGAACCATCCGATGAGCGCGCCGACGAGCTTACCGAACGCTCGCTCAGCAAACCACGATACACCTGCGGCGTTCGGGTAATCCCTGGCCAACGAAGCAAACGTGTACGCCAGGGGTACACTCAGTAACATCATCACAATCCAGCTGAGGAGTGCATTGGCGCCCGCGACCTCTGCTGTGATTCCTGGCAATTTACCCTTCACTTTGAACAAAGTGATACTTTCATTCCGACATTCTGAAGGGAAGATGACGCGTGGACGACATCGATGCCAAGATTCTGGAGATCCTGCAGATGGACGGGCGCATCACCATCAGTGAACTCTCCACCCGCTTGATGCTAAGCCGGGCCAGTCTGACAGAGCGCATCCATCGCATGCAGGAACACGGGATACTCACCGGCTTCACGGCCAGGGTTTCACCAGCGAAGGTGGGCCGCCCCGTCCTCGTTTGGATGCAGGTCTCCGATCTTCGGGTGACGTGCCATAAGTTTGAAGACACTGTGCAGAAGATGCCGGACATCGTGGAATGTCATCGCGTGACGGGGGCTGCAAGTTACGTGATGAAGGCGGCCGTCGCCTCCATGGAGAGGTTGGAAGCGTTGGTGGACGCGCTCATTGAATACGGAAGAATCAACACTTCCGTTGTTTTGTCGACTCCCGTGGCACATCGGGTGATTCTTCCCCCCGCAACGCCATGACGCGGAGTGGGCCGCGTTCGTTCAAGCAGGGAACAGCCGATGAACGGCTGTTCCCTGACGCACACGCATCAGTTCGTCACTCGCGGAGCGCCAACAGTACACCTGCCATAATCAGGACGGCGCCCAACCAAAACCACAGGCTGACCTGTTCGCCCAGTACGAGCCATCCGAGCCATGTGCCGACCAAGGGCTGGAAAAAGAAATACAGTCCGCCACTGCCCGCGTCCACCAGTTGCAACCCTTTGTTCCACAAAAAGAACGCACACGCAGTGGAGACCACCCCGACGTAGAGGATGCCGCCCCACACGACCGGATCGGCCAGCTTTCCCAAGATCCCATGCAGCTGTGGAACGGCCGCCGGAGACACCACGACGGTGGCAGCCAGGATGGCGTAGGCGGTCACCACCAGCTGCGAGTATGTGCTCGGCACGCGCTTCACCAACACGGACATGAGCGCCCATGTGAGCGCAGCAACTCCGAGAATGATCCCGCCGAGGCCGTAGTTCCCGTGAATGCCTCCGACACCCACAATCATCAGCACACCGACGGTTGCAAGGAGCACCGAGAATGCTTTTCGCCGCGTGATCCGTTCCCCCAGCAACCAGCGAGCGAAAACCACCATAAATGCGGGTGTGGCGGAGGTGATCATGGCGCCCATCTGCGCCGTGGACAATTTCGTCCCGAGAAATTGCGTCCAGATGGACACCGCGTATCCAATCACGCCGACCGCCAGCACAAGCGGGACATCCCGCCAGCGAATTCGCCAGGATTGCCGGGAGGCCACCGCGGCCATGAACAGAGCGGCCAATGCCACCACATAGCGCAGCCACACCAAAGCGATGGGCGACACGGAATGCAGCACCACTTTGCTGACGACGTACATCCCGCCCCAGATGCTCGCCGCCAGCGCCAGATAGAGTCCACCGAGATACCGTTGATTCAATGCCATCCCTCCGTCGATGCTGGAAACTTATCGGATGCGCACCTCCGACGGAAGGAACGATGATGGCATTCCCTTCACATCAGAGGTGAGGGAACGACGGGACATCGTTTTCTACGCGCGGCTCGCGACGCATATCCAACGCCTCCTCTCTGTGCGATGAGTCAATCAACCAAAGACCGGATCGGCAATGGCATAGAGGCGATTCCGTTGACCGGGCAACCGGTCGGCACCGCGCAACATCAGCGGAGAAATCATGGTTTCCCTAAATTTTAGCTGAGATAGACCTGCGATGAAAGCGGTTTGCTCCGAAGGGACATCCAGTCGGATCCGCCCATTCCACCGTCTTGTCAGGTCTCTCACCCACGCTATCGCGAGATCTGAGCTCTCCGCCACCAACGGACCCACCACCAGCATCTGCTGGCGGTGCACACACAGCGCGAATCCGCGCACGCCGGACGCATCCCGACAGACGAATCCGGTGGCGTTCTGACGGAACAATGCGTGATACAGCCTGTCTCGGGGAGCGCCGTACGTTCGTGCGTCCATGGACACCATATCCTTAGCGTCCTCCGCCGCCACACCAATGGACGGCGGCGATGCGTGCGCGGATTGGGACGGGTCGTCGCCGACTCGTTCGAAGCGACCAATTTGGCCAACCGCCTTGAACCCCACGGCTTGATAGAGAGGAAATCCCTGCTCCGTGGCCACCAACATCACCGGTGTCCTTGTCCGTTCCGTCTCCTGCAGACATCGGTTGACCATGGTTCTCCCCAATCCCTGCCGTTGGAACGCGGGGTGGACCATGACCATGCCCAACGAAGCCAGTTCCGTACCGTAGGTATACAATCCCGCGCTGGCCACGAGCCGCCCGTCACGCCAGCAACCGACCATCTGCCCTGTGGAGAGCGTGAGATGGATCTGATCTCTTGGGATGTTCCATCCGACGGCCTGTACCAACATGGCCAGGTCATCGGCGTTGTGCTTGGCCAATCTTGTGATGCGCGAGTCATCCATCACCTTTCCTCCTCCCTGATTTCGGTTGCCATGTGACTCCGTTCTCTGCGCAGCACGTAAGCATCGTGCATTGCGCCAACGGTTGTTGAGACCGGCGTGGGATCTGGTCTCACGCCTCCCACACACCGCGGGCCACCGGGACCACCCTGCCGCCCACCTTCACGCGGATACCGCTTTCGGTTTGTTCGGCGCGCGCATGAAGCAGCGATGGTCTCGGAATTTCGTAGCCTTGCTCAATACGCACCTGGATGGACTGCGTTCCAAAGTAGCGGTGATGCACCAGATACCCTGCGAGGCAGCCATTTGAACTGCCGGTGGCTGGATCTTCAGGCACACCGAAGTAATCGGCAAAGTCTCGAACGTTCAGGTCGTTCTCCGCTTCGTACGTCTCAGGAGAGAACACCAGTATCGCCTTGGCTGCCGTTTGCTCAATCAGTGTAAAATACCGCTCCCTGTCAATCCTGGCCGCTTTCACCGCACGCAAATTTTTCAATGGCGTGACGATGACCGGAAGTCCGGTGGACACTTCTTGAATGGGAAACCGGCCGTCGAAATCGTTCACGGACAGGTTCAGCACCTCGGCCATTCGTGCCACGTCGAACGTGGCGCCGAAGAAGGGTTGGTCCTGCTGCATCCAATACAACGATTGAGCTCCGTCAAACGTCACCGGAATCTGTCCATTGCGAAGGTTCAACCGGAGGTTATCAGCCGCTGTTTCCATCACCTCATTGCGAAGAATGTAGGCGGTTCCCAACGTCGGATGCCCAGCAAAGGGAACTTCCTCTTTCGGCGTGAAAATCCGCACGTCGTATCCTCCCCGTCGCGGTTCGTGAGACAGGATGAACGTGGTCTCCGAAAAGTTGATTTCCCGTGCGATTTGTTGCATTTCCGTATCTGCGAGGTGGCCGGCGTTGGTGAACACCGCCAGGGGATTGCCTGTATATTTCCCCTGTGAGAACACATCGACCATAAAGAAAGAGAGCTGTGTCACAACATCTATACTGGCCCCAGAGTCAACCCAGACAGAAGGGATGGGTTAAGATGAAGTAGAGGTGTTTATGATGCCGGGACGTAAGTGGACAGTGGACGA
>NZ_AUCA01000059.1 GCF_000429525.1 Alicyclobacillus contaminans DSM 17975
CTTTCTTCGCCATGCAGGATATGTTTCATCTAATGGAGGCAAGGATCGCTCACATCCGGCAGACGCAATTGCCAAAGGATCACGTAGAGCGGATTATACAAATGTATACAGAGCAGACCGAGCAACTACAACTTGATATCGCCGTTTAGACGGTTTCAACTGGACAGAAACCAAAACAAGGAAGTGTCATCAAGGCCAAGGGATTCGTATGCCCTTTATAAGCTGTCTATCGTTACCGCTTGTGGATACCGACCACTCCACCTGGTTTCCAAGGAATGAATACCCATAAGAGGAAAGTGAATTGCTGTGTTTTACGCCCTCATAAACTCATTCGGAAGGCTTTTCGGACACGCTCTATAATGACACACATAATAATATGTGTTATGTTGGGGTGGGGGTGAGGAATGCATGTCTGATGCGGTGAACGGGGACCTGATTCGGGGAAATATCGACACCATCATCCTCAGTGTATTGTTGACCAACGACAACTACGGGTACGAAATCATCAAAGCGATCCGGAGAAAGAGCGGCGGTAAGTACGAGCTCAAGGAACCCACGCTGTATTCCAGTCTCCGACGAATGGAAGCGCAAAAGGCGATTGAATCGTACTGGGGCAACGAAAGTCAGGGCGCCCGGCGCAAATACTATCGAATCACCCCGCTGGGAGTGGCATTGTACAAGAAAAACCTCGAGGCGTGGCAGTCGGCGCGGGACCTGATTGACAGGTTGATTGTGGTGGAGGAGGCATCGAAATGAATCCATTGGAACGCTATGTTGACCGTCTCTTTGCAAAACACCAATTAACCCCCGAGATTCGGGAACTCCGAGATGAAATCCTGACCAATCTGGAAGCCCGCGTTAGTGATCTGGTCACTAGCGGCTGCACCGATGCGGAAGCGTTGGCAATTGCCGTCAACAGCATCCCCGACGTTCACTTCCTGATTGGTAGTCACGTGTACATCCGCGTTGACCCGTACATACAGGAGGTCACGCAAATTGGCGTCCTTTATCTGACCATTGCTTGGGTATGCACCATTCCGCTGCGGGTATTTCCGCTCGGCATCATTGCAAACTCGCTGCTCATGGTATTGTTGGTTGCCGCAGGTATTCTGTACCTGAGCCTGATTCTCTCAAAACACCCGAAACAGTCCATGGTGAAATGCATCGATGTGAACAAGGCAAAACGAGTTCGCAATGGGGTGTGGTGGCTTTGGAGCCTGTATCTCGCAATGTCAACGGCCTTCACCTTTGGAACTCGGTTTGCGAGTAACCTCTGGTTTCATCGTCCCGTTCAGATGGATGGACCGTATCAACTCGCCTCCGTCGCGGTGCCTTTCTTGCTCCCGTTTGTCACCGTGATTGTGCCGTTGTTTGCGACAAGTGCCTACCGCTTCCTACATTTGCACAAGGTGGTGGAACCATGAAGATGCGAAATCTCGTCATCATCCTGCTGTTGGCCATTGGCGTGTTTGCATTTGTCATCGTGGAATTTTCTGTGAAACCAATCATTCGCGCGCGTCAACAGGCTTATCTGGCGGCCCAAGAGAATCCGTTGACCCACGACGTTCAAGGAGTTCTCCAATATCGGAACGCGTACATGGGCAACGCGTCCAACGACGCCCATCTCAACGCGAATCTGCCTCTCGGCCGGTTCATTCAAACCTACGAACTTCACCCCAACCAGTTGGAACTTGTGATTCACTACAGACGTCCGGATCTGTCTATGACCAGCTCATTCTTCAAAGCGGCGCTGCTCTACGACGCAACCGCGAACTTTGCGTTGATCGGTAATTTACAAGCCATCACGTTTGACTTTCCGGCGCAGGCTTTCCATGCGACCCGCGATGCGGTGCAGCGGTGGTACGGTCTGAACCCGTCCACGCTTGCGAGCGGATCGACCTGGAAGACCCAGGTTCAGCGTCGGTTGGGGGATGAAGCGTATGTGAATGCAGCGTTCGCAGGCGTGTTTGGCACCCGCACGTCGTGAACTGCGGGTTGTACCGCTCCTTTGCCGTGAAAGGACGAATGCCATCGTCTGTGGTGTACGACGGCAAGCTGGAGGTTCGCGCAACCAGAGTGCCTGAACAGGCGAAGCGATTCGTATGGCACCGCCAATGCGCCAACACAATACGAAGCTGTCCCCCGCGGATTCCGCGGGGGGACAGCCTCGATTCGTCGCGATGGATTGTCTGATGTCGCACTCAATACGCGCGTGCGAACCACACTGTATGAGAGGCCGGCTTGCCGCAGCAAACGCACGTGGCCATGGTCTGCGGAGGGTTGAAAGGGATGTTGCGGCTGGTCGCACCGGATTCGGTCTTGACCGTCTGCTCGCACGCATCATCTCCGCACCAGCCCGCGAGCACAAATCCGCGTTGGTCTCGAATCACCTGAACCAGTTCGGGCAGTGTTTCGGCGATATGCGAATTGGCGTCCTGGAACGCTTTTGCCTGCTGATACATATTGGATTGGATCTCATCGAGCAGCTGCGGCAGAGCGGACAGCAGGTTGTCCGTAGGAACCGGCACTTTTTCTCCGGTATCGCGCCGGACGAGGATGACCTGGCCGTTGTCCATATCCCTTGGCCCGACTTCGAGCCGGACGGGGATTCCGCGCATCTCGTACTCGTTGAATTTCCAGCCTGGGCTCAGATCTTCGCGGGCGTCCATGCGCACGCGCACATTTGCCGCCAACAGCCGTTGCCGCAGATCCTTCGCATGTTTGACCACCCGCTCGCGCTCTTTTTGCGGCCCGATGGGAATAATCATCACCTGCGTCGGTGCGACCCGTGGTGGCAGCGCCAGACCGCGATCATCGCCATGCACCATAATCAGCGCGCCGAGCAGACGCGTGCTGACACCCCATGATGTGGTGTAGGCAAACTTCAGTTGATTGTCGCGGTCCAGGAACTTGATATCAAACGCCTGCGCGAAGTTTTGGCCCATGTAGTGGGATGTGCCCGCCTGAACTGCCTTGCCGTCCTTCATCATTGCCTCAATGGAGTATGTATCGACGGCACCCGCAAATTTCTCCGAAGGCGACTTCTGTCCGCGATAGACCGGAATCGCCAACTCCGTCTCGACGAAATCAGTGTACAAATCGAGGATCCGCATGGTCTCCTCGCGCGCCTCTTCTTCCGTGGCGTGTGCCGTATGGCCCTCCTGCCACAGAAACTCACTGGTCCGCAGGAACGGCAGCGTGCGCTTTTCCCAGCGAATGACGTTCGCCCACTGGTTGATGAGCACGGGCAAATCCCGATACGATTGAATCCATTGGCTGTACATATGGCCAATCACCGTCTCGGACGTGGGGCGAATGGCCAGTCGTTCCTCCAGCTTTTCCCCGCCGGCTTCGGTCACCCAGGGCAATTCCGGATTGAAGCCTTCCACGTGTTCCTTTTCCTTATGAAAGAAGCTTTCCGGGATGAGCAGCGGGAAATACGCGTTGCGATGCCCGGTCGCCTTAAACCGCCTGTCCAGTTCGCGTTGGCACGCCTCCCACAGTTCATAGCCCTCCGGTTTGAAAACGATGCAACCGCGCACGGGGGCGTAGTCCATCAAGTCGGCTTTCTTGATGACATCGATGTACCACCGCGAAAAATCTTCGCTCTGGGGAGTGATTTCTGATACAAATTCCTTATTTTGTTTTGCCATTCGGCACCCTCCTGTAGCATATCGCAGACATGCCGCAACGTCGCTTCATCAAATAACAGAAGTATATCAAAGAACGCGCGAAAATCTGAATGGCTGTGTGCGGCAGCGGGAATATTTTGCTGCGAGTGCCGGACACGCTGAGAACAGCGGATGCGGATTGACCGCGGTCAGGAGGTGGCAATGTGCTCTTCCGACTCAGTGCCTGTCTCAATCTCTGCACGCATTGGTTGGCCCGTTCCGGAGACAGTGAGGAAATGCTCCAACTGCTGCGCATGTTTCGCTCAGCCCTTCGGCAAGATGTGGCGCCAGCCGAGGATGAGCTCCCGGTTGAACGCGGCGAGGCGGAAACGGGCTGGCTGACCGAGATGGAACGACAAACACGGCAGCAGAATCGCAATAACCTGACGCGCACGGCCGCCTATCTCGATGTCTACCGTCGCAACCCGGAGTTGCACTGGGCATTTCTGGCCCACATGGTATCCCGCAACGGTGGCTGGAACATGACCGATTTGCGCGGGGAGTGGTTCCAGAGGCTCACCGATGATCGTCTAGTCGACGCCTTCTTCAGGTTTTTGGAACAGGCAAACTGGCTGATTTTCAGCGACGCGTATCCACAATTGCTGATGTATGAGTGGAGCAAGCGGGAAGGGCGGGATTTGAGCGGTTACCTCGGCCGATTCGGGGTCTCGCGGTTCATGCGGGTGGTGTGGCGGTGGTTCTGGCAGCATCGCAACGCATCCGTGTTAACGCGCGCGTTGATTGTGAACGAGCAGAATTTTTTGGAGTCTCGCATCATGCGCAACGCGCATTATCGAGCCACCGTGCTGCGTACGGCTGCGTACCGCATACAGTCCGCATTGGATCTGACGCACATCGTGTTTCCATTTCTACAGAACGGGCGTGTGCAGTTGGCTGGAGAGGTGGCGCATCGTTTTGCGTCTCTGGAGGATCGAATCGTGACGGGGCAGCGATTGTATCAATTGTTGTTCTCCGACCATCATCGCCACCGGGCGTTCGTGCGTTGGGCGAACGCGGTGGTGCATACCGGATCGCGGCAGGACTACGGGACGCACTGGTTCACGACAGACCAAGCGGTGCTCCGTTTGGACCAACCGTATCGACCGTGGTGGAGTGAGAACGGGATGCCGCGAAAGCTGTACAGCCCACGACTGGTGGACGCATGGCCGGACGTGGCGCACCCTGCCATCCGCAGGGTCGATTGGTTTCGAAGCTTGTGGCAGGTGCTTCCATTATTCGGGCGCATCCGGCCACCGCTGTCGCCCGAAGCGTTCACGCGGGCCTACGTAGCGGGACTGCGGCGGGTGGACCAGCTGGTGCAATGGGAAGGAAAGGCGGATGCCCTGTTGACAAACCAGTATACTGAACGATAGAGCATGGGGATGGGGAGGAACCGTATGACGGAACGGAACGAACGAAGGGAACGGCAGCAACGGATGCTGGACGTGTTGGCGGCCAGCCGTCATCCCATCACGGGCGCGGAACTCGCTGAGCGATGCGGCGTCACGCGCCAGGTGGTGGTTCACGATATCGCACTGCTCCGGGCATCCGGGGTGGCCATTCATTCAACCCCGCGCGGCTACTGGCTGGCGGAGGCAGCAACGGGTGAAGGAGCATCCATACTCGCGGTCAAACATCCACCAGAGCTGACGCAGACAGAATTATACATTCTCGTGGATCATGGGATTCGCGTGGTGGACGTGTTTGTGGAGCACGCGGTCTACGGTGAATTGCGAGGAAGTCTGCACCTGTCGTCGCGTCGGGACGTGGACAATTTTCTTGAGAGCGTGCGCACGGCCAACGCGCCGCTGCTTTCCAGCCTGACGGAAGGCTTCCATTTTCACACGGTTGAGGCACCGGACGACGTACGCCTGCGCGAAGCGGTTGCGGCGCTTCGGCAAGCGGGCATTGAGGTGGAGGACACCTGACGCTCGTCAGGCGTTCCACGGCTCAGGGATGCGCGCGATATTCCTGCTTCTGTTCACGCATGAACTGCGCGATGATCTGCAGCAGTGTCGGCACGTCCGGTTCGGCCTCCTGCTGCGCCAAACGCATCGCAAGGGCCACGTAGGGGCGGGACTGTTCCGAGACGATGAACCGACGCGTCTCTTCATCATACAACCGTAGAAATTGCGCGAAATCTGCCTGGGTTTGATGCGTCTCCGGCCCGGTCGTTGTCGCGGCCTCATCTTCGAAGTAGGTCACTGGAACACCGAGGGCTCGAGCCAACTTGCCGATCTGGTAGAGGGAGGGGGTTGGCCGAGTTTCGTTCTCGATGGCACTGATGTAACTGACGGAGACGCCGGATATACTGGACAGTTGCTTCAGCGTCCAGCCGCGCTGTTTCCGCAATGCGGAAAGCTTTTCCCCGATGGAAGACACAGCGTCTCACCTCCAGCCTCATTATAGACCGAAGTGAACATAAAGTGTACACAAACGTAGAACAAAGAGGAATACCGCGGGAGACGATGGAAGCGGTTTCCTAAGGAGTCGACCTGGTGTATGGTGTGGCTAGAGGGGAGGCGTGACCCGGTGAATCCATGGTCGATGTGGTTCGCATTCGGAGCAGGAATCCTGTCGTTTGCGTCACCCTGCACGCTGCCGCTGGTACCGTCGTATCTCGGATACATGACCGGTCTGTCCTGGGCCGACGTGGCGCGAGCGGAGGTTACGTTTCAACTGCGGCGCCGCGCTCTGCTGCACACCCTGTGTTTCTGCCTTGGACTGTCCCTGCTGTTCTTGGTGCTGGGCATGGGGGCGACCGCCCTTGGCGGGGCGCTCAGGCCCATGCTCAACACGCTGCGGGTTGTGGGGGGCGTGCTGCTGGTTGGCTTTGGATTGATGACTGCGGAGGTCGTTCGCATTCCATGGCTGCTGAGGCCGTGGCGGATTGCGTGGGCCGGTCGGCCTGCGAGTTACCTGGGGTCGTTTTTGGTGGGCTTGTTCTTTGCTGCGGGATGGACGCCGTGTGTAGGGCCGATGCTCGCCTCCGTGCTGGCGCTCGTGGTCATTCACCCGGCTCAGGGCTGGGTCGCTATGGCCGCCTACGCAATGGGGTTCAGTTTGCCCTTTCTCCTGCTGGCGCTGACGCTGGCTTCCGCGCGGGCGTGGGTGAAATACGCGTCTGCGGCGACGAAAGCGGGGGGATGGTTGTTGGTGGCGGTGGGACTCCTGTTGGCCACCGGCAAGCTGTCGTGGTTGGCGATTTGGCTGCAGAACGGCCTCCACTGGACGTTCGGTTGACGGACGGCAAGCCGTGTGCCAACGGCCGAGAGATAACCGCGGTTCAGTTGGGGTGGAGGCTCGAAGGCTCAAGGGCGTACAGAATCTGCGGAACGCCCAGCTCCCACGATTTGCGACGCTGATAGCGGGCGAATGGCCCCGGTGCATCCGGTGGATACACGTGGATTGGCCACGGCAGTTTGACCATGGCGCGCTGAGCGCGGAAGTTGTCATGGGCTACAAGGAAAAAGCACCAATCCACCGGCAGACAGCGTTCGACCTCCCGCAGCAGTGCTTCTTTGCACGGAATGTTGCAGTGTTTGCCCCGAAACGCAGGGCGGAGGTATGTCCCACATTCGGCGGCTCGGACGCCGTCTGGCAGATACAGTTCCGGAACGAGATGGGCGGTGCCAAAACCAACCAAAAACTGTTCGCGGAAAAACGCGCGGGCGAAGCCCTCCTGAATCGATTCGGCAAACGATTGTCGGGCGATGAATTCCTGCCATCCACCATCAAGGATGAGATGGCGCAGGGTTTCTTCGTCCTCGCGAATCAGTTGCTGCATCCATCGCTCGCTGAGGATCGCCAAACGCACATCCACGGACCTTCCTCCTTTCCCGCACGGCTTGACATTTAGTATAGCATGATTACTCAATTGAATAAATTTTACTGGAAATCCACGGTGCGCATCCGATATAATTCCTCAATAGAGGAATTCAACAGGGGGCGCTGCCATGGCAAGACTGGCCGAACGTGTCAAACACTACCGCCTGAAGCAACACTTGAGCGTGCGGGATCTCGCTCAGCGTGCCAACGTGTCGGTGAGTTACGTGTACGCCATCGAATCCGGACAACGAGGACACAATATTGTCAAATTGGAGCGGATTGCCAAGGCCTTGGGTGTACCTTTGAGCGCACTCTGGGAAGACGACGCATGAGCACGTACGAGTTGCCGTGGGAAGTCCTCAAGCGTCTGCGACGAGAACGCGGATACACGCAGACCGAACTGGCGGCCGGTGTGGCCTCACCGACGCTGTTGTCCCATGTCGAGACAGGGCGGGTATTGCCGAGCGAACGGATGTTGCATGCGCTGGCCGGTCGGCTGGGGGTGGATGGGGCGATGCTGTGCGCCCTGTGGCGTCCGTATCGCCAGCGACACCGGCTGGTTCATGTGCTCTGGCGGGCATTTTGCGCGTCGGATTGGGAATCGGTGGCGAATCTGCTTCACAGGGATGGGCACCTGCTCGGCGAAGGGGAGCGGTGGCTGTACGCCGCCTGGGTTTGCGTACAGAACGGGGAGCTTCGAGAGGCGGAGTTGTGGCTGAAGAAGGCGTGGTTCTCGGCGAAGGTGGAGCGGGGGATTCCACCCATTCATCAGGCGGCGGCGCACCTGGATCGTGGCCGGGCGGCCATCGATGTGTGGCGCTGGCTCGCGGTGGAGGCGGCGGTGCACGTGCAACTCTGCCTGCAGCTTGGCCGCACGACCGCCGCAGAGGTGTGGACGGCCAAGTACGAAGAGAGACTGCGGAAGGCGTGTTCCCGCAGTACGGAGCGCGGCCGGCGGGCCATGGTATAATTGCGGCAAAGTGGCAGGCCGGTGAGGAGGGAAGACCATGGCCATGACCGGTGAGGAAGTCGGCTACCGTGACGCGATGCGTCAGGTTCAACGGAGTTTGCAGCGCCGTTTGCACATGCTGCAGGAAGAATATGATGGAGCGGATGCGGATCGGCAAAAGGAACTGCGTGTGCGCATGGATGAGGTGAAACGCATGCAGCATGTGGTGGAATCGCTCCACCGCTGAGACGCCGTTCTGCGGGGATTGCAGAGAACCGGAACTGCGAGGGTTCATCGCGCTCGCGTGGACCGGGCGTGACTTTTCCTGCAAGCATTGTTTTGAAGAGGAATTTCAGGTAAGCTGGGGGTGACGGGATGAAGCGGAAGTCCCACTCCCAGACGAAGTTATGAAAGCGGATACATTCGTTCGTGCGCGCAAGTCGCACCGGTGGCGGACGACCAGCGCAGGGAATCTGCGCCCGGTCGTCGTATGCTTTGCATACGGGGATGCGCTGCCACCGCAAAGCGCCGACAGAGAAGTGGAGGAATTGGCGAATGTACGAGACGATTTTGTTTGAGTCCATTGGCCGTGTCGTGAAGATTTCACTGAATCGCCCACAGGTGTACAATGCCATCAACGTGCAGTTGGGGCAAGAGCTGTACGACGCCTTCAAGCGCGTGGAAACCGAGGGGACGGCCAGAGCCGTCATTCTCACCGGCGCCGGGCGAGGATTTTGTTCCGGTCAGGATCTGACCGACGCCGGAACGGTCGGTGCGGGAGCACATCTTGCGGACAGCGTACGAGAACGATATAACCTGCTGATTTCAAAAATGCGGAGCCTACCGGTTCCACTCATTGCCGCCGTCAACGGGGCATGCGCCGGTGCCGGATTCGGCCTGGCACTGGCCTGTGACCTTCGCTTCGCCGCGGCCGATGCGAAATTCACCATGGCGTTCAACAAGATTGGCCTGGTTCCGGATTCGGGAACCAGTTACTTTCTTTCCCGTCTGGTTGGTGTGGGCAAGGCATTGGAGTTGGCCTGGACCGCCGACGTGTTCGGGGCCGAGGAGGCCGAGCGCTTGGGGATTGTCAACCGGGTGTTCAACCCGGAGGCGCTGCAGGAGCAATCGTTGGCGTTCGCGGAACGGTTGGCCGAGGGCCCCACAGTGGCGTATCGGCTGACAAAGGAACTGATTTACGACAACGCCGTATCCTCGCTGTCGGAAGCGTTGGAGAGGGAAGCTCGATATCAGGATGTGGCAGGCATGACCGAAGATTTTCGAGAAGGCGTGCAGGCGTTTGTGGAAAAGCGGTCACCGTTGTTTCGCGGGCGCTGACGGCTGGGTTTGAAACGGAGTCAGAGGAGAGGAGGGGCATGCGTGTCCACAGTGGAGTTTCGGTTGCCTGACGTGGGAGAAGGCATCCAAGAAGCGGAGATTGTCAAATGGCTCGTGCAGGAAGGAGAGCGGATTCAGGAATTCGATCCGCTCGTTGAGGTGCAGACCGACAAGGCCCTGGTGGAACTGCCGGCTCCGACGACCGGATACATTGAGGAGATTGTCGCGGTGACCGGGTCGATTGTTCGCGTGGGGGATGTGCTGGTGCGGATTGGCTCACAAAAACCCGCATCGGCTGCGGCGTCCGGGAATGGGAGTGCGGACGACGTCACCTCCGCGCTGCATTTGGCTGTGAAACAGGTGTCCAAGGCAGGCAATGCACTCCGGCTGAAGGCCACACCGGGCGTCCGCCATTACGCTCGGGCGTTGGGCGTACCGCTTACGGCGCTGCAGGGCACCGGACCAGGCGGGCGCATCACGAAGCAGGATGTGGACCATTACCTGCACACGTGGCGTCCGACCGTGCGGCCGGTGGATACGCGTTCCTGGGCAGATGACGGCGGTGATTCACTGCTGTGGTCGGCCGTGAAGCAAGCGGAAGTGCAGCGCACAGAACGGACGCAAGAGGCGCGGGCCGCGTCGGAAGAGGTCGCGCCGCGCGTCCGCAGCGGAGTGCGCATTCCGTTTCGCGGGGTTCGCAGGGCGACTGCGGAACATGTGAAGCGCTCCTTTTTCAGTGCGCCGCATGTGACCGCCTTCGACGATTGCGACGCGACGGAATTGGTCAACCTGCGGGCGCGCTGGAACAAGGAGTTGGAGGCCGAGGGCAAGCATGTGACGTACCTGCCGTTCCTCGTCAAGGCCACGGTGTCGGCGTTGAAGGCCTTCCCATTCTTCAACGCGTGCCTGGACGAAGCGGCGCAGGAAATCGAACTGATTTCGGAGTATCACATCGGCATCGCTGTGGACTCCGCCGACGGCCTGTTCGTCCCGGTCATCCGCAATGCGGATCAGCTGTCGATCCGCGAAATCGCCGATGAAATCGCGCGATTGACAGAGGGGGTCCGGCTGCGCTCGCTCAGTCAGGACGAACTGCGCGGCAGCACGTTCACCATCACCAACCTGGGAACCATCGGCGGCATGTTTGTGACTCCGATTTTGAACTATCCGGAGGTCGGCATTCTCGCCGTCCACAAAATCCAGCGGAAGCCGGTGGTGGTGGAGGAACAGATTGTGATCCGCGATGTGCTGACGCTGTCTCTGTCTTTTGACCACCGCGTGATTGACGGAGCCACATCGATACAATTCATGAATCACCTGAAACATTTGATTGAGCATCCGGATGCTCTGCTGTTGGAATTGCGCTGAGGTGGCGGATAGACCGCCGCCTCGTTTTCGTCACGGGGCGGGGGCGGCTAGGCAACCCGGCTTCACTGTGTTACCATACGGAGGAGACGCTGTATTTCGGTAAAGGGTGAAAGTATGACGCTGGATAAGCTGAAGGATGAGACGCTGGATCGGTTGTTTGAGGCGGTGCTCTCGTTGCAGACCATCGATGAATGCTACCGATTCTTTGACGACTTGTGTACGATTGGCGAGATGAAGTCACTGGCTCAGCGTTTGGAAGTGGCGCGCATGTTGCGGAAAGGGTGCACGTACCACCAGATTGAAGCGGAGACCGGCGCCAGCACAGCCACCATCAGCCGGGTGAAGCGCTGCCTTCACTACGGTTCCGATGGCTACGCGCTGGTGTTGGATCGAATGAGGGACTGACGCGGGTTCTGGCCCTCCGATGTGGTGTGCGCGGACCGGTTCAACACCGTGCGCTGGACGGCCGGGAAACGAGCGTGAGGAACGCCACCGGCGAAATGAGACATGTTATGACCGCCACCATGACCACGGCGGAGGCCATCTCCGGGGGCAGCGCCCCGACCGGAACCCCGATATCGGCCGCTGCTACCACCAGACTCAGGCGCGTGGACATGGCAAACCCTGCCGCGATGGCCTTGCGCCGGCCAAAGTATTTTTTGAGGTGCCACGCTGGCAACATTTTCACCAAATACGACAACAACAGGCAGGCTGGGATCCACAGTATCGCCTCATCATGTGTGAAAACACCCAAATCGAAATTCATTCCCACGGACAGAAAGAAGATTGGAATCTAAAATCCGTATCCGATGCCGCGACAATAGGTCAGGACCTGCGGTTTCGCCGCGAAGGTTGTGGCTGAAATCAGCATACCGGCGAGAAAACTGCCCACAATGGGCTCGGCGCCGGTGAACTGCGTCGTGACACAGAAGAGCGCCAGCAAGACCAGCGCGGCGCGTGCTCGCGTTTGGTCATCGACCGCCCAACGACGAAGGGCGGGTCGGCGGCGAATGAAACGGAATATTCCATAAACACTTGCACCAAGTGGTAAAATGGTGAGCGTTAGGAGAAAACTGGTGATGGATCCGGCCGTTTGTCGGCTGATGAACAGCGAGAGCAATAGCATGGTCACGAGATCTGCCACGAGCGCACTCTGCAGGAACACCTGCCCATAGACGCTGTGCAGTACGCCTATACTGGCCCCAGAGTCAACCCAGACAGAAGGGATGGGTTAAGATGAAGTAGAGGTGTTTATGATGCCGGGACGTAAGTGGACAGTGGACGAGAAGATGAACATCGTGCTCGAGGGCATGATGCCCGGTGCGAATATCAGCGAGGTATGTCGGCGGCATGGCGTGGCCCAGAGTCTGTATTACAGGTGGCGTGAAGCGTTCCTGACTGGTGGACGGGCT
>NZ_AUCA01000060.1 GCF_000429525.1 Alicyclobacillus contaminans DSM 17975
CAATTCGATTTTTTTCGCAACACATCCACCTGCATCGTGAGTTCACCGATCTTAGCCCGAGCCTCCTGCAACTCTTTCTCCAGCTCCTGCTCCCTCGTAGAGGGTCCGGACTGAAGCCCAGCCCGTCCACCAGTCAGGAACGCTTCACGCCACCTGTAATACAGACTCTGGGCCACGCCATGCCGCCGACATACCTCGCTGATATTCGCACCGGGCATCATGCCCTCGAGCACGATGTTCATCTTCTCGTCCACTGTCCACTTACGTCCCGGCATCATAAACACCTCTACTTCATCTTAACCCATCCCTTCTGTCTGGGTTGACTCTGGGGCCAGTATAGCTAACATCCTGCGGAAATACGGTCACTACGTTGTCAGCCCGCATGATACGCAAGGAATTGTTACGGCGATAAAAGAGTGCATTACTACTCCGTCACTTTCGGTTAAACCGCCCGTGGAATTCACCACAAAGACTGTTGTGGGGCACTTGGTGGATATAATGAACAGATTAATTGATAGCAACCAGTAACGTGGCTTACGTGCGCTTGAGGGGTTAACCTACCCTTAACTGCAATATGTGTAGCACACGTGCTGCATATGAATATGCTGCAGCAATGCATAAACGAACTCCGCTTCTTTTTGCAAAATGAAGCTGCGGAATACAGGGATTTCTCCTTTTTGTCCCGTGCCGTCTCCCCGCCTGGATCAGGTATTTATTCTCGCTGGAGCAGGAGATTATTTTGGATTGCAGGAGATTGTTATCGGGCTACATCTTTTCTGACAAGGAGAGAACAACACTCCACATGCCCCGTCTGCGGAAACATGTCCACCGGTTGCACGTATGACACCTCGTATCCCGCGTCGGCGAGCATACGCAGGTCGCGTGCCAAGGTGACGTGGTTGCAGGATACATACACAATCTTCCGCGGTCGCGCGGACGCAAGACTGTGCAGCACGGCGGGATGGCAGCCTTTGCGGGGCGGATCGAGCAAGGCGATATCGTAGTGCGCACCCCCACGAATCTGTTCCGGCAACACCCGTTCCACTTCGCCTACGATGAACTCGACATTGTCCATCCCGTTGTGCTTCGCATTCTTTCGGGCATCGTGGACTGCTGCGGCAATGGTCTCAATGCCGACCACGCGTTGGGCTTTCGAGGCAAACATCAGAGATAGGGTTCCCGTGCCGCAGTAAGCGTCCAGTACGGTGTCCTCCGCTTGCACGTCGGCCGCGGCGAGCGCCTCTCGGTAGAGCACCTCCGCCTGCGCAGTGTTCACTTGAAAGAAGGAGCGCGGCGAGATCAGAAATTCCAGGGGCCCAATCCGCTCCACGAGGTGCGGGCTTCCTGCGAGAATGCGAACGTCCTTGCCCCACACCGGCCCGTGCGGACGCGGCTGCACGGTTTCGGCGACTGTGACCACGTGCGGAAGGTTCATCAATGCCCGCACCACATCCAGTGCCAGAACACCGGGCTGTCTCACACACAGAATCAACATCTGTTCCTGTGTGGCAAACGATTGGCGGACAATCAGATGATGAATCGGTTGCGCGACGTCGCCGAGCTTTGTGTTCAGCATCGACACCGCAGATTGGATGGTATCCTCCATCGCCTCGGGCTCAAGACGACAATGGTTGGTCTCCACCAAACGATGGCTGGACGGGCCGAAGAATCCCTGGCGCAAACGGTGAATGGCCGGATCAAACCGCAGAGGCACCTGCACCTGATTGCGGTACCGCCACGGCTCCGCCATGCCGAGCGTCGGACGAACCGGGACATCCAGTTTCGCCAGTCGGCGCAAGGCTTGCGTGACCATTTCGCGTTTGTGACGCAACTGCTCCGGATAGGACAGGTGCTGCAGCTGGCATCCGCCGCAGGCGCCGAACACCTGGCACTGCGGCACCGTCCGCTGTGCTGCGTCGACGCTTCGCCCCCCCACCAGTTGTGCGCGGGCGAAGCGCCGTTCGACGGCGGTAATCTCCACGAGTCCGCGCTCCCCCGGCAGCAAATCCGGAACGAACACCGTGAATCCGTGGATGGAAGCCACACCGTGCCCATCGTCGTTGAGGCGAAGTGCCTCCACCTCGTGCGTCTGCCCCAGTTGTACCGGTCGCTCCACCATCGTCGCTCCTCCATTGCAAAACCGGCCCAGGATTGGGCCGGTTGGTGTCCATCATCGCGTATCTGCCGTGTGCTGCCGGACAGATTACGCTTGAATCCGTTCGAGAATCAACTTGTTCACGACCGCGGGGTTGGCCTTGCCCTTGGTCGCCTTCATGACCTGGCCGACGAGTGCGCCAATCGCCTTCTCCTTGCCGGCGCGATAGTCTTCCACCGACTTGGGATTGTTCGCAATCGCCTCTTCCACAATGGCAATCAGCGCTCCCTCGTCGCTGATTTGCTCAAATCCCTGTTCGCGGATGACGGTGACCGCGTCCTTGCCGGTTTCGCACATGATCTTGAACACATCACGGCCTTGTTTGATGGAGATCTTGCCCGCCGTCACCTGCTGAATCAGGCCGGCCAACTGGGCCGGCGCCACAGGGAACGCGGACAGCGTCAAGCCGTTCGCGTTGGCGTAGCCGAGCACGTCGCTCATCACCCAGTTGCTGGCGGATTTCGGATCGATCCCGGCGTCAACCACCGCTTCGAAATACTGTGCAATCTCGATATCGCTCGTCAGCACCCCGGCGTCGTACGCGGGCAACTGCAGTTCATTCTGATATCGATCCCGCTTCTGCAACGGCAGCTCCGGCAGCGATTCGCGCACGCGCTGCAACCACGCGTCGTCCACACGCAGACGCACCAAGTCCGGTTCCGGGAAGTAGCGGTAATCGTGCGCCTCTTCTTTCGAGCGCATGGAGACGGTGGTCTGCGTAGCTTCGTCGAATCGGCGGGTCTCCTGCACCACGGTTCCGCCTTGGCTCAAAATCTGCGTCTGCCGCTCGACTTCATATTCCAACCCCTTCTGCACAAAGCGGAAGGAGTTGATGTTCTTCAACTCCGCCTTCTGCCCGAACTCCTTCTGTCCCACCGGACGAAGCGAAATGTTCGCGTCGCAGCGGAGCGAGCCTTCCTCCATGCGGCAGTCGGAGATGCCGCAGTACTGCATGATGGAACGGATGCCCTCCAGGTACAGGCGCGCCTCTTCCGGAGAACGGATGTCCGGTTCCGACACAATTTCAATCAGCGGCACACCGGTCCGGTTGTAATCCACGAGCGTATGACTCCCATCCGGCGCGTGCATCGACTTACCGGCGTCCTCCTCGAGGTGAACGCGAACGATGCCAATCCGTTTCCGCTCCCCGTTGACGTCGATTTCGATGTACCCATGCTCGCCGATGGGTTGGTCATACTGAGAAATTTGATACCCCTTCGGAAGATCGGGGTAGAAGTAGTTCTTCCGGTCAAATTTGCAGTCCTGGTTAATTTTGCAGTTCAACGCGGTGGCCGCTTTCAACGCCAGCTCCACGGCCTCCTGGTTGAGCACCGGCAGCGTCCCCGGATGCCCCAGGCAGACGGGGCACACGTTGGTGTTGGGCGGCGCCCCGAAGTCGGTTCGGCAACCGCAGAAAATCTTGCTCTTCGTCTTCAGCTCCACGTGCACTTCCAGCCCGATGACTGTTTCAAACGCCATTATCCATTCACCTCCGGAGCTGGCATCTCAAAGCCGCGCACCTGCTCGTAGGCATGCGCAGCGCGCAGGAGTGTACGTTCATCAAACGCCCGTCCCACCATCTGCAGGCCAATCGGCAAGCCGCTCTGAGTCAATCCGCATGGCACGCTGATACCCGGCAGGCCCGCCAAATTGGCGGGAATGGTGAACACGTCATTCAGATACATCTGAAGCGGGTTGTCCACCTTTTCTCCGAATCGGAACGCCGGAGTCGGCGCGGTGGGGGTGACAATCACGTCGCACTTCTCGAATGCTGCCTCGTAGTCCTGGCGGATAAGCGTGCGCATCTTCTGGGCGCGCAGATAGTACGCATCGTAGTATCCGGAGGACAGCGCATAGGTGCCAATCATGATTCGCCGCTTGACTTCTATGCCGAATCCTTCGCTGCGCGTCCGTTCGTACATTTCGAGCAGCGTCTCACCCGCCGCCCGCTTTCCGTAGCGCACTCCGTCGTAGCGCGCCAGATTTGACGACGCTTCCGCCGGCGCAATCAGATAGTAGGTGGCCACGGCGTACTGGCTGTGCGGCAATTGAATCTCCACCACTTCCGCGCCCGCCGCCTGCAACTTGGCGATGGCGCCATCGACCGCCGCCTTCACTTCCGGATCCACACCGGACATATCGAAATCCGTGACAACCCCGATGCGAAGTCCCTTGACGTCGCCCGTCAACGCGGCGGTGAAGTCTTCCGTCGGCTGCGGTGCGGACGTGGAATCGAGCGGATCGTGCCCGGAAATGGCCTGGAGGACGTACGCCGCGTCTTCCACCGTGCGCGTGAACGGGCCGATTTGATCCAGCGACGATGCGAACGCAATCAGCCCAAAGCGGGAAACGCGTCCATACGTTGGCTTGAGGCCAACCACGCCGCAGAACGACGCCGGTTGGCGAATGGAGCCGCCGGTGTCCGATCCGAGCGCAAACGGCACCATGCCGGCTGCCACGGCAGCAGCCGAGCCGCCGCTGGAACCGCCGGGCACATGATCCAGGTGATAGGGGTTCCGCGTCTTTTGAAATGCCGAGTTTTCTGTGGAAGAGCCCATGGCGAACTCGTCCATGTTCGTCTTGCCCACCAGCACACCGCCGGCAGCCGCCAGCTTGTTGGCGACGGTCGCCGAATAGGGCGGAATATAATTTTCCAAAATCCGACTTGCCGCTGTGGTCGGCATCCCCTCCGTGCACAGGTTGTCCTTCAGAGCGTACGGCACACCCAACAATCCGCCGCTTCCTTCGAGTGCCTGGGCACGTTGGCGCGCGCCCTCCGCATCCACATGCAGGAACGCCTGCACCTTGCCGTCCTTGTTCGCAATTTCCGCCAGGCTGGCCTCCACCCAATCCAGTGGAGAGGTTTCCTTCTTCTGCAACGACTCGAGAATGGCTTTCACACTATGTATGGTCATTGGCTTCAACCTTCCAATACCGCAGGTACGCGGACTTGTTCTCCATCAGAATCCGGGGCGTTGGCAAGCGCCTGCTCGCGCGTGAGTCCCGGGCGAGGCTCATCATCTCGAAGCGCGTTGTAGAGCGCAAACGGATGGCTGGTTGGGGGAACTTCGTCCAACGGGAGCGCCTGCAACTGTTCATTGTAGCCCATGATATCGTTCAACTGCGGCGCCAGCTTGGCGACGTCCTCGTCGCTCACCGCGAGGCGCGCCAGTTTGGCCACATGCCGAATGGTATCCTCAGTAATTTTCACACCATTCCCTCCTTGCCGATTCCAATGTGATGGTTATTTACACACGGCGCAAAACTCTTCGGGGATTATAGCATACGCAGGCCGATAAGCGCACGACGGTCAGTGCACGACGAGGAGCACGACAATCGATGCCAGGGAAAAACAGATGCCGAGCAGGTACAGGAAAGCAACCGTCTGCACCTGGCTGAGACCGGATTTCATCAGCAGGTGGAACGTATGGCCTTTGTCCGCCACGTAGATAGGACGGTTTTCCCGAAAACGCCGGATAATCACCCACATGGTGTCGAGAATTGGCACTCCGAGCGCCAGCACGGGCACGACCAGTGAGACCAGCGTGGCACTCTTGAACGCACCGCCGACTGCGATGGCGGCCAACACGTAGCCGAGGAAGGTGGCTCCCGCGTCACCCATGAAAATGCGCGCAGGATGGAAGTTATGGCGGAGAAATCCCAGGGCTGAACCCATCAGAATCACCGCCAGCACCGCCATATCGGGCTGGCCCTTGAGCAGCGCGATAAAAAACAGCGTCATGGCGGAAATGGCCGATAGTCCCGCCGCCAGACCATCGACCCCGTCCAGGAAATTCACCATGTTCGTCAATGCCACCACCCATAGGATGGTGGTCGTCAGAGACAGCCAGATTGGAAATGCGTAGTACACGTGGTGCAGCGGCAGCGTAATTCCGCCAATCTTCACGCCGAATAAAACGAGAATGACCGCCGCCACAATCTGCATCAGAAATTTCGGCCATGCCTTGAAATCCTTGCCCCGCGTCTTGTAGTAGTCGTCAATCACACCGATACCAAAAATGAGCAGACCGCCGACGGCAATTCCCCAGAACGTTTTGCCGCCGTCACCGAACACGCCGCCGGTGATGAGAAACCCTACGTACAACGGCAATCCCCCGAGCAGGGGAATGGGTTCCTTGTGAATCTTGCGAGGGTTCGGTTTGTCGACAAAGCCCAGCTTCATCGCAACCTGGCGAACGTAGGGAACGGTCGCGTAGACAAAAACAAAGGCCACAAGGAAGCTGAGCACGTAGTACCAACCTGCGTGCATACCCGAAACATCCTTCCTGATTGCACAGGATTTACAGAACCGTGCTACAGAGATTCAATGAATCCCTGTCGACTTCTGTCTGTATCCGTCAACTGCGGAATGCTTCCATCATTATAACAGTCGTCTCGGCTCCTGTGTCACGCCAGCCCCATGTATCTTTGTCAACCTTGTCACATACACATGGGAATGGGCGGACGCCCATCCGTCACAGTTTCCAGTTCGGAGGGGATGACGTTGACACAAAGCGAAATGATTCTGGCTTGTGTGGTTGCTGTTCCAGCCATTTTTGCGCTGGGACGGTTGTCCACGCGGGTGACGTGGTTCCACACCAAGACGGAAGAGAAGTACACGCTACCCGAGTTCGTTCGCGGACGGCAATAATTCGTCATTCGCTCCCAGAGCTTGGCCATCGCCAGGCTCCTGGGCCGCTGTGTGATGGGACGAGCGTGCGTCACGCTCAGTATGCCACGCCCGCCGATTTCAACGCATCCAGAAACATGGCCTCATCCCAAATTTCCAACTCTGGCTTTTGCCCCGAATCCCGCAATTGCTCCGCCTTGGTGAGTTTGCTCCCCGCTTTTTCCCCGGCCACCACCACATCCGTCTGCTTACTCACACTGCCTGTCACTTTGCCGCCGAGCTTCTCCACCCATTCGGAGGCCAGCTTTCTGTCCATGGTACTGAGCGTACCGGTGAGCACGAACGTCCGGCCCGCAAACGCGGAGGTCTGCGCCCCGCCGCTCTCCCAGGTTCCGCCAAGGTAGGTCATGTTGACGCCGAGCGCCCGGAGATCCACAACCAACTGTTGCGCAGCGGGCGTGGCGAAGTACGCGACGATGCTCTCGGCCATTTTCGGCCCAATGTCGCGCAGCTGCATCAGTTCCTCCACGCTGCTTCGCATCAGCGCATCCATGTCCTTCAATTCGCGGGCCAGGGTTTTCGCAGCCTTTTCGCCCACGTGGCGAATTCCAAGGCCGAACAACAGTCGCTCCAGCGAATTCTCTTTGCTCGCGGCGATGGACGACAGCAGATTGCTCGCCAGTTTCTCGCCCATCCTGTCCAGCGTCAGCAAATCGTCCTTGCGGAGTCGGTATAGGTCGGCCGCGTTCCGCACCAGCCCATGGTCCAGCAGTTGGGCAATCCACTGTTCACCGAGCCCCTCAATGTTCATCGCATCCCGAGAAACAAAGTGAATCAGGCTCTCGCGAATCAGCGCCGGGCAGGACGAATTCACGCATCGCCAGGCGGCCTCATCCGGCAGGCGAACCAGTGGCTCGCCACACTGCGGGCACACCTCAGGCATGGAAAACGGCTTCTCTTCTCCCGTGCGCTGCTCGTGCAGCGACCGCACCACCTCAGGGATGATGTCGCCGGCCTTCTGCACAATGATGGTGTCCCCGACGCGAATGTCTTTCTGACGAATGTAGTCCTCGTTGTGCAGAGAAGCGCGGCTCACGGTGGTCCCCGCCAGTTGCACGGGCTCAAACACCGCCGTCGGTGTGACCGCGCCGGTGCGGCCCACGCTCAGTACGATGTCCAAAAGCTTCGTCTCCGCCTGTTCAGCGGCGTACTTGTACGCAATGGCCCAGCGCGGGCTCTTTGCTGTGAACCCGAGCCGCTCCTGTGCAGCCAGACTGTCCACCTTAATCACCATGCCGTCCGTCGCGTAGGGCAAATCCCGGCGCTTCTCCGCCCACTCTTCCACAAACGCGATGGCCTCGTCGATGGTATCGCACACTTTTCGATTGGCGTTGACCGGAAAACCGAGGGACGCCATCCATTCCAGACATTCGGAATGACGCGTCAACCTTGTGCCATCCGTGTCCGCCAGCGCGTACACAAAAACGGATAATCCGCGCTGTGCGGCGATTTTCGGATTCAATTGACGAAGCGATCCCGCCGCCGCGTTGCGCGGATTCGCAAACAGCGGCTCGCCCACCGCCTCGCGCTCCGCATTCAGTCGCAGAAACGCGCGCTTCGGCATGTACGCTTCGCCTCGGACTTCCAAATTCAGCGGTTCCGGCAATTGCAGAGGCACTGTCCGAATGGTTCGGATGTTGGCCGTGATATCCTCGCCGACCTCCCCGTCGCCGCGCGTCGCGCCGCGCACGAGAAGTCCATTCTCATAGCGAAGACTTACCGCCAGTCCGTCAATTTTCAACTCGCACACGTACTGGACGGGCTCCCCCGCGAGTTCTCGCACGCGTCGGTCGAATTCCCGCAGTTCCTGCGGATTGTACGCGTTGCTGAGCGACAGCATCGGTATTTCGTGTTCCACCTTGGCGAATCCGCTCGCCACTTCTCCGCCCACGCGCTGGGTGGGCGAATCCGCCGTCACCAATTCCGGATACGCCTGCTCCAGCTCAATCAACTCGCGCATCAGCAGATCGTACTCGGCATCCGTAATCTCCGGCTCGTCCAGCACGTAGTACAGGTGGTTGTGCCGGAAAATTTGCGCCTTCAACTCCGACACACGGCGCTTTGCATCAGACAACGACATCATTCGGTTCCAAACATCCCTTCTGAAACAGGTCCACCATCGGGGCCTGGCCCTCCATCACGCTTTCATTTTGACAATCGGCGCGAACTTTGCCAACAGCTTCTTCACGCCAATCGGCGCGGGGAACGCGATGGTCAACTCCATGTCCTCGCCCTCTCCTTTGCGATCCACCACAGTTCCGACGCCCCACTTCCGATGCTCCACCTTGTCGCCCGGCGCATACGCCACACTGAGATCCGCTCCAAAGGAGGCCGGAACGTGAGACAGCCCCGTGCCTCCATGTCTGCCCGATGAATCCGGTCGCGGAGACCACATGGGACGCGCGGTCAACGATGGAGGCTGTTCCCGTTCGATGGCGTCTTCCGGCATTTCCGCGAGAAACCGTGAGGGTGCGGACTGGCGGAACTGGCCAAAAATCGTTCGAGCCGTGCAGGTGGTGACGTACAACTTTTGCTTCGCACGGGTAATCCCGACGTAGCACAGCCGCCGTTCCTCCTCCATCTCCGCCGGGGAATCGAGCGACCGGCTGTGCGGAAACAGCCCTTCTTCAAAGCCGGGCAGAAACACCACGGGAAACTCCAGGCCTTTGGCGCTGTGCAACGTCATCAGCACAACCTGGTTGTCCGCGCGAACATCGGCCTCCGGCCTGCCACCGTTCAGGTCCGTGTCCGCGACCAGCGCCACTTCCGCCAGGAAGGACGCCAGTCGCTCTCCCTCCTCGTCGGAGAATCGTTCGTCGAACTCGCGAGTCACCGAGAGGAATTCCTTCAGGTTCTCCACTCTGGCGTCAGCTTCCAGTGTCTTCTCGCGCTGCAGCGCCTCCAAATACCCTGTCCGTTCGTAAACCGCCTCCGTCAGTTCCGTCACGTTGAGGAATTCCCGCATGCGAATGAGCGGATCGAGCGTATTGAGAAAACTGGTCAGCGCCGCAACCGCTCGGCTCCCGAGCCCCGCGTCTCCCGCTCGTTCCAACGCCCGGTACAAAGACAGGCCGTAGTTGGCCGCAAACGTCCGCAGCTTGTCGAGCGTACCTGCGCCGATACCTCGCTTCGGCACGTTGATGACCCGTTCCAAACTGATGTCATCGTCCGGATTGAGCAGGAGCCGCAGGTATGAAAGAATGTCCTTGATTTCCTTCCGCTCATAGAATTTCAATCCGCCGAAAATCCGATACGGCACCGCCGCCTGCAGGAACGCTTCTTCAATCGCCCGCGATTGGGCGTTGGTGCGGTACAGAACCGCGCAGTCGTCAAACCGGCCGCCCTCCTGCACATGGCGCTGAATCTTCTCAACGATGTACCTGGCTTCCATTTTTTCATCGAATGCCTGGTACACCGTCGCCTTATCACCCTCGGGATTATCGGTCCACAGCGTCTTCTCCTTGCGCTCCACGTTGTTCTGGATGACGTGGTTGGCAATGTGGAGAATGGTTTTGGTGGAACGATAATTCTGCTCCAGGCGAATCACCTTCGCCTGCGGATAGTCCCGTTCAAATTGAAGGAAGTTCTGAATGTCCGCACCACGCCAACTGTAGATGGACTGATCCGAATCGCCCACCACACACACGTTCTGCCGCCCCTCCGCCAGCAGTTTCACCAGACGGTACTGTGCGTGATTGGTATCCTGGTACTCGTCCACGTGGATATAGTGGAATTTTCGATGGTAAAACGCCAGCACGTCCGGGTGCCGTTCAAACAACTGCACCGTCTTCATCAGCAGGTCGTCAAAGTCGAGCGCCTGATTGATTTTCAGCCGCCGTTCGTACTCCAGGTAGACGTCGCCAACCACCTTCTGCCAGGGGTTCCCGGCCATATCACGCACCCGCTCGGCGGAACGCAGCTCGTTCTTCGCCGCGCTGATGGCCGACTGGACGGCCCGCGCATCGTATCGTTTGGAATCGATGTTCAAGTCGGACAGGATGCGCTTGACCGTCGTGAGTTGATCCCCGTCGTCCAAAATGGTGAACCCGGAAGCGTATCCCAGCTTCTCGATGTCCCGCCGCAAGATTCGCACGCACATGGAGTGGAATGTCATCGCCCAGATGTCCGCAGCCGCGGGTCCGACGAGCCCCTCAATCCGTTCGCGCATCTCGCGCGCCGCTTTGTTGGTAAAGGTAATCGCCAGAATGCTCCAGGGAGGTACGCGACGGGCCGCCATCAACCAGGCGATTCTCCGCGTCAGCACGCTCGTCTTCCCGCTGCCGGCCCCGGCAATGATGAGCAACGGGCCATCCACCGTCTCCACGGCCTCGCGCTGCTGCGGATTCAGTCCCGCGACAATCCGTTCTGCATCGGGCGCCACAGAAAACACGTCCATTCCACCTTTCTGAATGTCCCCTCCATTATAGTACATATGTTCGGTTTTCAGAGCGCTCGAAACGATGAGCGGTGGAATTTCTCGAAGAAATCATTTCCATGAAAATGCGAGTTGACGCGCGTTGGCACGCGTGGTATATTACGTCTTGTCGATTTGACCCGCCGGAATGTAGCTCAGGTGGTAGAGCGCACGGTTCGGGACCGTGAGGCCGCAGGTTCGAGTCCTGTCATTCCGACCATACAGATTTGACGCGGTTTGTAAGCTGTCGTGAACCATGTGTTTACAGTCAGACACGTTTACACCCGGAGCAGACCACTTGTTCCCTGTGAAATCAACAGGAAGGAGTGGTCTTTTTGTTATTGAAATTTGCGGTTAAAGAGCGTGTCCGAAAAGCCGTTGATTTGGGGTGAATAGCAAAACGCACCTAACCGTAGAATTGGTAAAATTGTAGTTGACCAAAACAAACAATTTACCGGTTCTGGAGGTGCGTTTTCCATAGAATTGCAGTTGGACCTGCTTCCATATGCCGAGTATAGGTGCCTGGCCGGACGAAGAAACGGGTGCAGTCTTTCTTCGCCATGCAGGATATGTTTCATTTAATGGAGGCAAGGATCGCTCACATCCGGCAGACGCCATTGCCAAAAGATCACGTAGAGCGGATTATACAAATGTATACAGAGCAGACCGAGCAACTACAACTTGATATTGCCGTTTTGGACGGTTTCAATTGGACAGAAACCAAAACAAGGAAGTGTCATCAAGGGCAAGGGATTCGTATGCCCTTTTTAGCCTGTCTATCGTTACCGCTTGTGGATACCGACCACTCCACCTGGTTTCCAAGGAATGAATACCCATAAGAGGAAAGTGAA
>NZ_AUCA01000061.1 GCF_000429525.1 Alicyclobacillus contaminans DSM 17975
ATTGCCTACAGCCTGGTGGAGACAGCCAAGGAGAACGGGCTGGACCCGTATCTGTACCTGGAATACCTGTTCGAGCGGTTGCCCAACATCCGAACGGACGACCGGGCGGCGATGGATGAGTTACTCCCGTGGTCGGACCGCCTGCCGGAACGGATCCGCAGGCGCGGGAAAAAAGCATAGCATGAGAAATCGCCCCGCTGGGTTCCCTGGCGGGGCTGATTGTTGCTGTGCATGACTCTCGCACGAAGTCTGGAGAAGCGCAAGGTGTGAGGGGTTTGACGCTTACGGATTCCCAGAGAAAGTTGAGCTCAGAATACATAAGATTTCCGCCAAACGGCGGATCGGTAAAGATGTAATCGACCGATGCCTCTCGGAAAGAGATTTGGTGTATTGATTGAGATGCAATTAACCCCGAAGTATTTCTATGGGAAAGAGCGCTTTTAAAAGAACGCAGCTTCCCATTTAGCCATTGATAAGCATTCCATTCCCTGACCAGTGACCCAACATACAATGTCCCACTAAGGATCATGTTTGGAAATGTTGTCTTGGGTTTAAACCTTTGCAGTTTGGTTAACCCTAGCAAACCGCCAGTGAGTATTGGGACAAACCGCTTATCAAGAGTAGTTCCACGCCTTTGGGCATTAAAACTAGCCAACGACCACAAATTCCGCTTCGTGTAAAAATGGTGCACGTGTGTAAGACCATGAGACACTTTGGGTTGTTCAGTGTTGTAGCCATCCGGCATCCTGTTGGTTGGGAACCAGTAAGGAATGTCCATTTGTTCGATCTTCTCGATCAGGGCTAGGTCGAACGCGTCTGGGCTCTTTTCAAATCTCCTTTTACCTACATTGTAGTTAATTAGCACCGGCACCTGTTTGGCTTGGCGGATGGTCTGGCCAATGGCCCTGTCGTACTTGGCCACCCACGCGCGTTCCATACTGCGCTTGCTAAGGTTGACACTGCAGTGGGGACAGGGAAATGTGGTGTGCACCTTCCCAGCCTCTTTGTCCACCGCTGCTTCCCAAAAGACCACCTCGCCGGCACACTCTGGGCAAATGAAGACATCGGACCACACGGTGTAGTTAATTCGACCCCAGGGCAGGCTCGTGTTGAGTCCACCAGAATTTTGAATCGGTAGTTTCTCAAGCTGCGACAGAGCTTCCTGAAGTTGCTCATCGGTGGGTTCATGGAGCGTTTGGTACATCCAACCGCATTCGTCTTCCAATATTTTCAGGATGCGCTTGGCTTCCGATTCGAATATCCGCACGTCGATCTGTGTATTGTAGTTGTATGCGATGAACGTGGCTGCTGGAGAGAGATCGTTCAGAATTGCACGTCTTTCTCCAATCTTTGAGAATGGCACCCAGGCCGTCTCACCATTTTCGTCCGTTTCTTGCTGATAGATAACTCCATTCTCGTCCACATGGTATCCTAGCGATTCCACCGCCTTGCGGTCACCACAAAACCGCGCAGCGACTCCGGCCATACCAGTGCCACAGAATCCATCGAAGACCACATCGCCTGGCTCGGTATAATGCAGGATGTAGCGCATGATCGCCTTGTGTGGCACCTTGGTGTGGTAGGAGTGAGCGTTGTAGATCGGATCATTCTTCCCCTCGCTCACATCCGCCGCAAAGGGTTCGCGATGGTAAGGAGCGGTCTCCGGGTTATAGGGCCCGCCGTAGCGCTTGATGAAGTCCCTAATGAATGGATTGGGACAAGCCGTATAATACGGCGGATCGGAGAGGTACAGAATGTCCTCCACATTACCATGCGGGAAGCCGACCTCGTCCTTCCAGAGTTGAAGCAGGTCTTTGTTGGGCTCCTCTTGATGGGCAGTCGCCATACGCTTGGCCAGGTCGCGTAGGCGCTCCTCTTCCCCCATCGGCCATTTCTCGATCGACTGAAGTCGCTCCAAGGCGTCTTCAACTGTCGTGAACGTCACACCGCCGAGCTTGGCATGTAGTTCCTCCAGCCCTTGGCGAAATAGACGCATGAAGTACTCTCGCCTCGCCTCGTCATTCTCAAAAGCCATTCCAAGGCATTCGACCGGGGTTTGCGACTTGGTGTTCGGTTCCAGATCAAAAAGGCTTTTTTGGTTATCGCTGGTGCTCACTATCATCCGCTCCTATCACTCGAGTACGATTCGAACCTTGCCTGGTTCGTTTCCCTTGGTGAGAGTATCGATGTATTCCTCAAAGCGTTTCTTCAGTTCCGTTGGCGTGGCGGGTGAGCCCCCCTTGAGAAGGGCTGCGCGCAAGTCTTCGGCTTTCACGGTGACCTTAACCAGACCGGACAGTACCTCCTGCACGGCATGAATGAACTCGTGCCCCGGCTCATCAGGCAGCTTGCGCTCCTCAAGGAAAGCGTTGACCAACTTTCTGAGTTCGGGCTTCAGCAGATCGAGATTCCCGCGAGTGGTCGGGTCCTCCAAGTTGGCAAGCAAAGTTTGGGTCCAGTCGTCGAGCAGCTTGTCCATCTCCGTGTCCAGTTGATCGAGCAATGGTGCCGCAGAAGCGACTGGCGCCTCCGCCGCTGGCCGGAAAGAGCAATGCGGACAGACAGGCGAGGCGTCGAGGTCCTGCTCAGTCAGGGCGAAGCAGCTCTTCAATCCGGCCAAGCGGTTCTGGAAATCGGCCAAGCGCTGACGCGGCATGAGATCGATGGTGGCCAATTTCTTAAGAGTTTCAAGTCGTTCGTCCTTCAACAACTCTACCTTGCGCTTGTCTTCGTTCACACCCAATCGAGCCCGAGTGTGCATGTTAAGATAGGCGTGTACATAGGCTTTCTTGAGGTCTGTGAGTTTGCGCAAGCTCTCCACCCTGACGGCAACAGAGGTGCGCTTGGCTGGGTCGCATACATCCGCGAGCACTTCGTCTCGAGTCGCTCTCATCCGTTCCACCCATTCGTAATCCGCAGGGAGCACCGCCTCGGCAGCGGTAAGATAGGAGGCTACCGCGCCCAAATCACGCACCAGATTCTGCAAGGACTCGATTTGCTTCAGGGCCTTGATGCCATCTTCGTGGCTCTTCACCTCCTGCGCATCGTAGCGGAAATTCTTTAGCTTACCGGTCGAATTGTATGCTTGGAGTGATTCCAGGAAACTCTTAGTCTGGTCAAGCCGCTGGCGCAGCCTCGAGGCCTCCTCTTCACCAAGCAGGTTCTTGCCCCAGAATACCAGTCCGGTTGGTAGGCTCTGCTGAACCAGGACTAGCTTGTTCACCACTGCTGCAACGGTTTTCTGGAGCTCCTGGACGGGTTCTTCCTTGCCCTGCGTGACAAGCTGCGCCATGCCCGGCGCGAGGTCGAGTATCTCGAACAAGGCCCTGAGGGCAGGCAAATTCCAGTCCTTGGGCCGCTGGATATGTTTGAAGTTGACCAGCTCGTCCATCGGAGTCGCGGCCAAATCCGGCAGCCCCGTCGCATCGAACTTCTTGCCGGGAATCGAGAGCACCAGATCGCCGGAGTAAACCAGCGCGGCCAAAACCACAACAGCCCATTCGGGTTCTAGACGCAAGGTCTGCGGCGCAAGGTACTCGACCCCGAAGACGTCCTGGATCAACTCAGAGCGGTTGACCACTTGGTCCTGCCCCTTCTTCCCGAGAACGTTTAGGACATACTGTGCGTACCTTGAACGGTGCGGGTCGAGTCTGTCCCCATCTAGGAGCTCCAGGGCATCGAGGACAGCGGTAGCCTGCTTGGTGCGGCTCTGCCCAGCGATGGTTCGCAACGCATCCTGGGCTGCCTGTTCGCGGTTATCCCCTGTGATAAGCACCGAGAAACAAGGATACTCTGGCGCCTGGTTCTGAAAGTGTCCGGACAGGACTAGCCCTGATATGGTGTTCACAAGGTCGCGAAAGTTGATGCGCTCGTGAGTGGTAATGCCGTATAACCCACGGGTTGACTTGCCCGTGGCCCATTCCACCAGCGGCCTAGTGCGTCCCTGATAAGTCACCTCCAAGGCATCGGTTATGTGCTGATGCAGCCATCGCACCAGGTCGCGGAGAAAGCCGGAGGCCTTTGATTCATAGGTAGCCTTTGCATGACCGCTCGATGTAGAAGCGAGATCCAGTGCCGCAGCGTAAAGACTCAATTTCTGACGAAACTCGTCATCCATGCCCCTGAGACGGAAGAACACTTCATCTGCCTTCTTCTCGTCCTTGAAGTATGGTGGGTCGAATGGCTGAATGAAATAGACATAAAAATCGCGGGGCGGCACGGCGGTCGACCGCTCGTTGGGGGCACCAAAAAACAGATAACCCTGTCGAGCCGCCTTCCGTTCAAGCCACTCTATCTCGTGTTCCCAGATACGATAACCAGTCACATAGGTTGGCTGGTCCTTTTTTTCCATCACAATTTGAAGTGCTTCGTAATAGGCCCTATCGAGAACAGCGTGGTCCAGACTTTCTGCGCGCCTTTGGATGAGCGCGTCATAGTCCTCCGTTTTCTTGAGATCCAAAAACCACTGGCGATTATCGGCTTTCTGCGAGATGAATTGTCCGCTGACCGTTTTCTGGATTTCCTTCAAAACGGTTTCGACCAGCGTTAAAAGATCTTCCGAAGGTTCACCGCCAAGCTCCTCGATGCCGGGCTGGTACAGGCAAAGGGCGTCGCGGAGCTCTTCCGCCGTCGCTCCCAGAGGAGCATTGATATCACCTGTAGTGAGGCGGTGGACCGAGAGTGCATTGATAATGCGAATGGCCATGGGCTTGTATACTGGCCGAGTGAATGCCTGTGAAACACGTGACTCCAACACCTGGCTGCAATCGATCACGGCCCTTACATCGGGAATCGTGCGGGCTGAGGGATTACTCCTCAATGTCTCCCAGTAACTGTCGTACGAGACCAATCCGGGACGGTCTACAGGAATATCTTCATTGAGAAGTTTTTTGATGGTGAGGGAAAGGGTCTTCAGCACTTCCCGCTTTTCCACCGCTGTGACGCGCTCAAATGTATCGATGTAGTCAGGATGGACGGGGAATAGGCGGACGAACTCGTCCATCCGCTCGTTCATGTAACCGTAAAACTTTGCAAACGACGAGAGGTATTCGCGGATCTTAGCTTGCTGCTCGCCGGTCTTCTTGAGCAGACGCTCGGCGACGACGAACTTCACATCATTTCGGGCGATGAGGATCTGTTCAAAGCGGGCTTGAACCCGGCGGATGCTATCGGCTACGAAAGCGAAACGCGGGCTGTCGAAAATGGCCTCCTGTACACCAGCCACGAAGCGAAAGCGCAGGTCTTTACAGACCTCGCCCAACTCACGAAGAAAGTTGAGGTCAAGAATCAGTTCTTGATCTCTGCGGGTGCGGAGATAGTCCAGCAACTCGTCCACCACCAGGAGCAAGCCGTGATCAGGATACTCCTGGTGGAAGGCAGCCATCATTTCCTCAAACGCTGGTTTATTGCTCACGACCTCACCGGCAGACGGGAAGGTGTAATTCACTCCCATGGTTGCCAGATGTTCCTCCAGTTCCCCAACCAGAATCTCCCGGAGCGACATGGTCGTCGCACCAATCTCGATGCGGATCACCTTAAACCTGCCGGCAATTACGCGTGCTGCCCGCGCCACTCCATCATGTGACAAAGCATCCACCAACTCTTCGTGTTCGGCGATGCTGGAAATTACCGACATCAGGTGGGATTTTCCGGTCCCGTAGTTCCCAACGATAAGAAGCCCTTTATTCTCTACGGGTTGATAAAACTGAAGCTGAGGAATCACGAGGTTAATCAGCTTGTCAGCCATCTCGTTTGAGATGACATAGCTGCTAACTAAGTGACGGGCAGCCACGGCTTCATCAGCATCGCGCAACTGAACAACTGTCTCAATGGGCTCGAACTGAATGACGTCAGAATATCGCATGTCACACAACTCCTCACAACGACGCAACTCGTTCTTGTCAAGACGCTACAAGACTCACGATCAATATATCGTGTATAGGATATCGACGGAATTCCGGGTGACCCGGGACGGCATAAGTGAGGAAACCCTCACTCACCACGCCGTTCCATGAAGCAACCACCGTTCGATTCCGTGATAACCTTTGAAGGATACGTAAAGGATCCTGTTTGAGTCGCGTATCGAAAAGAATCTCGATGTTGTCCAACAGAACCACGTCGGCCGCAGCTTTGCCTTCAGCGGCCGCTGCCACAATTTCATCCAAGAGCCGTGGTAGACGCAGGGCACGTTGACGTGCGGTCAGATCTAGCATTCGGCGAGACAACTCAAGATTGACGTTGATCAACGGCACGGACATCGCATCTTCAAGAGCCCGCAGCGTCGAGGTCTTGCCGCTGCCCACAGGGCCCACAACTAGGACGAGGCGGTAATATAAGGACCTCGCATATTCAATCTTCAACATGAGATCCTCGTTTATGACTCCATCCATTGCTCGTCCTCCCGTCGCACAACGACCTAACCAACAATCTTGTCATGACGGCATACCGCGACATTCGACAAGCCTCGTGAATCAATTCATCACTTATCGTGAAAATCCTTTCTGAGAGGAAACATCTTGGGGTTATTTGTCATGAGACATGGAGTGAACTTGGCCCGAACCTGCTGGACGCACTTGACTGTTCCCCTACGCTGCTCAGGTGCTTGCGGATATTATGGTGTTAAAACATGAGCGTATAACAAGGTGGAACATCCGTGTGTGGAGCGGGAAGAATCGGATCGATTGATTGACCAGTTGCAAGAGAGTGAGGTGGCTCCGGCACTGCGCTACCAAGGAGTCTGCGCGAACTCGGTGAAGATCCACTTTTGAAAGAAACGAATTTCAGCACCGTCGGACGTTGAACCCGAGACGGAGGAGGAAAGGGCGGGAGCTGAACAAGCACGAAGGGAATTGAAGACATGTGACGTGTTGACCACAAAAACTGGAACGGGAATTGGACTATGAATCGGTCATTGGCCACCTCATTCCCTGCGTGACCTGAAACGGATAGACAAAATGACAACGCGCAAAATCGTGGATGCGGTCAAGCGTTTGGCCTCAAACAACCAAGGCGATGTCAAGAATTTGAGCGGGTAAAGGATGAGTACCGCTTGCGAATCGGCGATTGATGTGTGGACACGGATTCAAAGGTACTGACCATCCTCCGGGCTTGACCACGAGAGGATTCGTATAAACGCAATCCGGCTATTCCTCCGTACTGATCACCTGATTATTGGTTCTCACCTGATTATTGGTTCGAGATGCTTCTTCAAACCGCGATGTCAATCACGTACGTCCCGATGACATATCACCGACATTCCCGACATACCGACACATGCTCAAGAATCCAAGTCTATAGAGGCTCGCTCCAATGCCGAAAGCATCCCCATGGCTCCGACACAACCCGACATGATTCTCTACATCCGGGAGCTATTGTCGGGTTGTGTCGGATCGAACATCTGTTCTCATACGCGTCGCAGATTGCCCAGCGGGACTGCATGTCCAACAATGTCGGTTATGTCGGAATGTCGGGTGGGGTCACAATCGTGATTTGCAGAGCTCCTCGCGGTCCCTCTGAAACCACTCCGTAGCCGTGATCCGCGATGTCCAAGATCAACTGCCTGGCCTCCGAAGCCCGTCTCACACCAACAACATTTGCCCGCTGGAGATCGCGCGTATCCACAGTACCTCCGTGTCGCTGGATCCAGTCCACAGCCCGTTTCACGCGCTCACTCTGCAAAGGCAACGTCAACTGTGAATAGACTTTGCCCGTGTGCGCCTTAAAATACTCCACCAAGCGTATTGCATGTGATACTGCTACCTCGTCAATCTCCAAATTTCGACATTCACCCGTCGCTTCGCGCAGACATTGTAGTACAAGAGACAAGCGAATCGCATAAGTATCCAATTTCGCGTACCACGAATGCAAGTCATCCGGCAAATCTGGGTCGTTCCGTTCAGCAACGTGCTGTGAACGCCATTCCATCCACCTCTCCCGCGCGGATGGCGAAAACTCCATTTTCTGTGGTCGCGACTCTTTCGCACCTTCGCCCTTTTGAATTAGGTACTGACAGGTATCCATCCACGCGCGCCTTGACATCTCTGACACCACAGCTTCCGACGCCCGTGACTGAACCTCATCGGGAAATGACACCAGGAACCGCTGTGCAAATCCGTCGTGAAGTGTGAATTCATTCGCTAGTTCTGTCAATCTGGAAGGCTGAATGTCACCCGTGATGCACAGAAATGGATTGGAGATTGAGAGGCGGTAGCTTTTCCGGGCATACCTAACCGGCTCTCCACTCCAAAGACTCAAAATAACCGCCTTGTCCGATCCACGTCCGCCCTTATATTGATTCAAGGACAGTGCAAATCCCGAAAATTCCTCTACATAGTAGAGAATACCGGTACGATTCTCGGCCAGGAGTTCCAGCAACGCTTCGACCGTGGAATTGGTTGTAAATATCTCCTTTGAAGTTGGCGCTTCCACCTCCGCTTCCGATCCACCTGCTCTTGCTCTCTTCTCACGCTTCCATTCCTCGTCAAATCCGTGTTGAATGACATCAAGCGGTTGTCGAGCAATTTTGTATGCCGGCGTCTTGCCCGAACCCGAACGAGCAACGACGACCGTCCAGATCCGTGCCCCTTCCACCCAATCGTTCTTTGGCTGGGCAACCCGACTTGCACCAATGCATGTACCCGCGATGGAAAGCATGGGCACCGCAATGTAATCGGGTGGACAGCCGATCGATTCGGCGGTTTCCCAAACGAGTTGTTGCAGTGGAGCCGGGTAAACGTCGACCGGAAAGGGAGGTACGTCATGCCGAGGTAACGGCATGACGTCGTCCCCACGCAAAAGCCCCGAACCGCGACGGCGTTCGTACTCCGCCAGACGAGCAATGCCTCCCTTAACGGACATACGTCTCACCCTGGCGCCGAAACAACTCCCGAACCGCGATGCTGTCTACCACACGTAGCAGTTCGTTATGCGGCAAGGGAGGTCGATTTTGGAAATTCCACGCAATCATCAAGGACTGTACGATATACGGATCGACCCTATGACGCAGTAGGTATCCGCATAGACGGCTTGCGGCAGTGTTACGCCCTCCCTCTGAGACGCCCTGTGCAATGGCCCGAAGGTTGTTCAACCGCGAATCGGTGCCCGAAGGATCAAATTGGACACTCTCGCCAACGATTGACTTTGAGGAAGAGAGCAAATCAATCAACCAGTTGGGTGCCTGAACGACGGAGGCAGTCGCAGGTCCAACCACCCACGTATAAGCCCGCTCCGTACGACTCGGGGGAACCAGGACGTATCCCCCGTCGCCACGCCAATCGATCCCCTGCAAACACCCAGTACCGACACCACATCCAATTGGAGCATCGTGACGGTAGCGGAAATACAGGTGCCAACCGCCCCCACCCGTACGTACACACCAGGTAGGTGTCATTCCTGCATGCTCTGCGACGAGCTTCCGCCAACTCACCATTCCGCCATGCCGAGGGTCGATGTCGAGCACCCACACCTTGCTGACTCGACCAGTGGCAACGGCAAGGTTGGCATTGGGGTATGCGCGAGCCCACTCGTTAATTCGCTCCAGGTCTGTGGTTGCATCCTTATACCCATGACAGGTCAATGGACGCTTGCCCCCTGCTTGACACGGAAACATCAGCCACCCCAGCTGGGCGTACCTGACCGCATACTGCCAGACCGTCACCCTGTGTGATACACTGTTTACATTAGAGTTGCTTTGCCCAGTTCCAGCTGGGCTCTCTTTCTGTACCATCTCAGTTCGCCTCCCGACGCCAACCACCCGGATAAGCTTTGCCACCCGTTTGGATCCAACGCTCCAGTTGTTCCGGATCCACGCGCAGTTGCCGACCCAGCCGAACAACCGGGATCAACCCTTCGCGGGCGAGTTCATACACGCGACTGACTGACACTCCACAGATCTCTGCAACCTCCGTCATCGTGAGCAACCGGCGTACCATTCACTATCACCTCCATGAATGTCTGGGTACATTATCGCACCTCGCCCGAACACACGTCGTTCAGTTCTGCACTTCAACAAAATTCGTTTCTCAGAGACTTGACAAAAACCCAACCCATTGACCCACACAATCACCAGAAAGACTTGTAAGCCCCCGCGCCCTCGTCGGAAGCACAGGGGCCATTCACTTTCTCTTCCGTGCGCTTAGCGGACAAACGGGGCACCCGATTTGGCCAAAGCGTCCTCCAACCATCTTGGATGCATCGGAAGAATATCATCGGGCAATGCATCGACGGGGTAAAACCGCACATCCAGGCTTTCCCCCGAATTACTGTGGAGGGTTCCGCCCACAATCGCCATCTCGAAGCAGACGGTCACAAAGTGGACAACTCTACCGTTTGTGTACTTAAATACCTGAGATTGGGGATCGGAGTATACCCCAATCAGTCTTTTTACGCGCGTTCGCAACCCTGTCTCTTCCAGGACCTCCCGGACTGCCGCATTCACCACCGTTTCACCTGGCTCAACATGTCCTGACGGAATGCCCCACAGCCCGACGTCGGCTCGCCTCTGCAGAAGAACACGCCCGCGCGGGTCGAAGATGATCATGGCAACACCAGGGCGAATCTCGTCGATCCGATTCATTCCCCCAACCTCCCGCATGAAAATGGCCCGAAGAGGAGATCAGCGCATGACAGTGCGCTGAACCTTCCCCCTCGGGCCTTTTGTGCCAATAGGTGCATCCGGCGACACAAGCCGGACATGTAGCCCTCGGTCGCAGACCTTCGCGCTCCCGGCACGAAGCGGAACCCTAGCTACCCTATCCCGGTTCAGTTGAAAGTCCACATTTACTTTTTTTTTTTTAATTTTACAGTCACGTGCGTCGCGATGAAAAGTGGGGAACTTGTCTTCCTTGTCAATGTTCGAGGACGGCTCTCAATACCGTACATTCGTTCGATCCATCGTTCGTATGGGGTCTCCATCTCTTACGTGTCCGCCCCATCACCGTACTTATTACCGACGGAATGGCACCACATTCCCGAGGAATGGCGTTCATCATGCGTACACAACGCGTACACGTCCTGTTTGCCAACCCTGCCTTCATCACTCGACCCTTATCATTCAGAAATCGCAAGAACACCTCTTTGGGTGACTAGTGTCACGAGTCTAAAATAAATATACAGTGGTGTTTACCATTGTGGTAATATCATGGCATGGGTAAACGAGCGATTGAAATTACACTCACTGATGATGAACGTGACCAATTGGAACAGTGGGTCCGTTCCCCTTCTACTCCACAAAAACTGGTCCGCAGAGCGCAAATTGTGCTCCGAGCGGCGGATGGATGGACCAATCAGCAAATGGTTAAAGCCGGTCTTGGAACCGGTGTAACCATCGCTTTGTGGCGCACTCGGTTTGCCGAACTGCGCTTGGACGG
>NZ_AUCA01000062.1 GCF_000429525.1 Alicyclobacillus contaminans DSM 17975
CGTACAGACAGGGACGTGTGCGCATCCTTGTCGGCTTCCTGGACATGCACCGGGATAAAACGGGGTTGTGGCTCCGACGCCGACCGCTCCTGCGCTTCTGCCTTAAACTTGCCCACCCAATACCACAGCTGGTGCTCCTTGATCTGGTGGGCAGCACACCACGCCGCGCCAGTTTGTCCACTGGCACGGAAATCCGCCACGCGGGCACGCCAAAGCTCACGAAGCTCTGCCAACTCGGCCTTCGTCACGATGATCCCTCCATGATTGGATTCTGGGGGGATCATCTCGCAGAAGAGGGCCTGGCGCTAGGTGTGCGCTATTTGACGCTCACGGGAATCCTGGCTTAGAGTCTTTACAAACAACAGACCTGAAGCCGTCGAAAATACGGTGCAAGGAAAAGGATTAACAGAGTACCAGCAGTTAATGACAGAGTGCTTCAGGGAATACTACCGGGTGCTCAAGCCGGGCCACTGGATGACGGTGGAGTTTCATAATTCCAAGAACAGCGTCTGGAACGCCATCCAAGAGGCGCTGCAAACTGCTGGGTTCGTCATTGCTGATGTGCGTACGCTCGATAAGCAGCAGGGATCGTTCAAGCAGGTCACGAGCGCTAACGCCGTCAAGCAGGACCTCGTTATCTCATGCTACAAGCCCAACGGCGGGCTCGAAGAGCGTTTCAAGCGGGAGGCGGGTACCGAGGAGGGCGTCTGGGACTTCGTTCGTACTCACCTGAAGCAGCTTCCAGTTGCGGTAGAGAAGGGGGGCAAGTTGGAGGTCATCAACGAGCGGCAGAACTACCTGCTCTACGACCGCATGGTGGCTTTCCACGTACAGCGCGGCGTCACAGTCCCTATGTCTGCTGCAGAGTTTTACGCAGGCCTGTCTCAGCGTTTCCCGGAGCGCGACGGAATGTACTTTCTGCCGGAGCAAGTGGCCGAGTACGACAGAAAGCGCATGAAGGTGAAGGAGGTGCTGCAGCTTCAGATCTTAGTTACCGACGAAGCTTCTGCCATCCAATGGCTCAAGCAGCAACTCACGAGGAAGCCGCAGACGTTCCAGGAACTCCATCCGCAGTTCCTCAGGGAGATCGGTGGATGGCAGAAGCACGAGAAGCCGCTCGAGCTCATGGAGTTGTTAGAGCAGAATTTCCTTCGCTATGACGGGACAGGTCCGATTCCAAGGCAAATTGTCTCATGGATGCGCCAGAGCGCGGAGCTCCGCAAAATCATTGAGGAAGCTCTGGCAAACGGACAGGCACAGGAGGACGAAGTGGGCCTCACGACCCGTGATGGGCGACTCATGGATCGCGCAAAAGCACGCTGGTATGTGCCGGACCCGAACAAGGCCAGCGACCTGGAGAAGCTCCGCGAGCGGGCCCTCCTTCGCGAGTTCCAGGACTACTGCGAATCGGGTTCGAGACGTCTGAAGGTGTTCCGCCTCGAGGCAATCCGCGCCGGCTTTAAGAAGGCGTGGCAGGAGCGGGACTACGCCACAATCATTGCAGTGGCGCGCAAGATCCCTGAGAACGTGCTTCAGGAGGATCCGAAGCTTCTTATGTGGTATGACCAAGCGCTTACCCGATTGGGGGAGGAGGCATGAGTATGGCGACATAAAACTGGAATGGAGATCGGTGGTGGTACTTCGCTGTTCACGCGTACTCACCGGCCTTCGCGGACCACGGCCAGAGTTCGGCTCAACCACAGCTCAAGAGTCGAAGTCCAAGGGAGTGGCCTCTTGATGACATACTTGCCAGCATTGATCATTCTCGACCAGCCTGAAGTCAACGGTGACGCAGAACTGGACGTGCTTCTTGCAGCGCGGGGGGACTAGACGCAGATTGAGTGCGCGGAAAGCCTTCAGGAGACAGTTGTAAGGGACTCTATTTGCGCCGTCATGGAAGGTGAACGCGAGTCCTTTTTGAACGCCGGTATCGTCGCATCGCGCTAGAGGGTCGCCGTGTTTTGACAGTGGTGGAATGTTGCGACTCGGAAGGGACATGTCATACATCTTTGAGGGCAAAAAGCTTATGGGATCTGGCAAGATATTCACACTCGATGGATGGGCATGGAGTTCCGACTATGACCAGTTCTGTCGGGTCATTGAAACTCAAACGTTGTGGGGCGAGACTGTTTGCCGAGTCTGGCTCCCGGGTAAGGATACCGTTGTACGGGTGCCTGCTTCCCGTCTACGGCCCGTATCCGAGCGTGTTGTCACCGGTGACCGGATCGCCTATCTGGCCGCGGCGGGCCGCGTGGCAGATGCGTTGGTCCAGGATGTACTGCTCGCACCCCTTCAGGCGTCCGTCATCCCGTTGCCGCATCAGATCCGGGCGCTCTCACGGGCCGTTTCTGGCGACCGTGTTCGCTATCTCCTGGCAGATGAAGTGGGCCTCGGGAAGACCATCGAGGCAGGTCTTATCATGCGGGAACTTAAACTTCGGGGCTTAGTGAATCGGACTCTAATCATTGCTCCCAAGGGGCTGGTGACCCAATGGGTCGCCGAGATGCAAACTCACTTTGGTGAGGAATTCCGTCTGCTCATTCCGAGCGATTTCACCGTCTATCGTCCCGTGGCACCGGGAGACAACATCTGGCGGAGCTACCCACAGGTGGTCTGTCCGATGGACTCAGTAAAGCCCCTCGATGGCCGACGTGGTTGGTCAAGGGAGCAGGTGGACGCGTACAACCGACAGCGTTTCGAGGAATTGATTTCCGCTGGCTGGGATCTAGTCATTGTGGATGAGGCTCATCGCCTGGCCGGGAGTACGGACCAGGTGGCCCGGTACAAGCTCGGCCAAGGGCTGGCCGAGGCAGCGCCGTATCTGCTTTTGCTGTCGGCCACGCCACACCAAGGAAAAACCGATTCGTTTCGTCGGTTGCTGTCACTGCTTGACCCAAACGCGTTTCCGGATGAAGCGAGTATCTGCCGCGAACGCGTGCAGCCCTATGTGATCCGCTCGGAGAAACGCCGTGCCATCGACGCCGAAGGCAAATCGCTGTTTAAGCCTCGGCGTACGGAGCTGGTGCCGGTCGCTTGGGCTGAGCGCCACCGCGGTCAACGCCTGCTTTACGAGGCGGTTACCGGCTACGTGCGCGAGGGCTACAACCAGGCCATGCGGACGAAGCGGAACACCGTCGGATTCCTCATGATCCTGATGCAGCGCTTAATAGTTTCCAGTACGCGAGCCATCCGCACAGCGCTGGAGCGGCGTCTCGAGGCACTTGGGGCTTCGCAGGAACAGCCGGCCCACTTCTTCCAAGTCTCCGAGGAAGAGTGGGCCGACCTGGACGGTCAAGCGCAGATGGACATCTTGTTCAAATCCCGCATTAAGGCCCTGAAGAACGAAAGGACCGAGGTGGAGCGGCTCTTGGAAGTGGCTATCCTTTGCGAGCAGCAGGGTCCAGATGCCAAGGCCGAAGCGCTGCTCGACTGGATCTACCGCCTCCAGGCTGAGGAAGGGGACCTGGATCTCAAGATCCTGGTGTTTACCGAGTTCGTTCCGACTCAAGAGATGCTGTATGAGTTCCTGACCGAGCGCGGCTTCGAGGTCGTGTGCCTCAACGGGTCCATGGATTTGGAGGAGCGCAAGAGGGTTCAGAACGCTTTCGCCAAGGAAGCCCGCATCCTCATCTCAACGGACGCCGGCGGGGAGGGCCTCAATCTCCAGTTCTGCCATGTGGTCATCAATTACGACATTCCCTGGAATCCGATGCGGCTGGAACAACGCATCGGTCGAGTGGACCGCATCGGACAAACCCATCCGGTTCGTGCGCTTAACTTCGTTCTTGAAGACTCCATCGAGTATCGCGTTCTGGAGGTTCTCGAGGAGAAGCTCAGGGTGATCCTTAAGGAGTTCGGTATTGACAAGACTGGCGACGTTCTCGACTCGGCCCACGTAGGCAAGATCTTCGATAATTTATATGTGGAAGCAATTCTCAACCCTGACGCGGTGGATACAAGGGTCAATCAAGTCGTAAAGAGTATTCAAGAACAAGTGCGGGAGTCCCAACAGGACGTATCTCTGCTTGGTCCTACAGAGGATCTGGACCCTCATGAAACCCAGCGGCTACTGACACATCCACTTCCGTATTGGGTTGAGCGGATGACTGTCAGCTATGTTAAGGCTCATGGCGGCAAAGCGGAGCGGAAAGACGGCGCCTGGAGCCTAACATGGCCCGACGCTGAGCACCTTTCTGCCTGTGTCTTCGCAGGTAAGGAGGCTGAACAGAAACCGTGGGCCCGCCACCTGACCTTGGAAGACCCCAAGGTGCGGGGCTTAGCCATGCGCCTCCCAGTCTTCGTCCCGGGGCAACCAGTGCCGGTCATCACGCTTCATGGCCTTGCGCCCGAGATTGTTGGTTTCTGGTCGCTCTGGCGAATCTCGATTTCGACCGCTGACTGGAACCGCCTTCGGATCATGCCTTTGTTCCTGGCTGACGATGGCCGGGTGTTTATGCCGACGGCTCGTCACATCTGGGACCAATTGTTGACTATGACGCCGGTGCTCCTGGGACATTTAGACTGTGAGGCCTCTTATCAAGCCTTAGAACGGCTACGGATTGCGGCGGAACAACACGGCAAGACGATCTACGAGGAGCTGCTGCAAGCCCACCGGGAGCGTCTTCAGCGAGAGCGTGAGAAAGGTGAGTACGCTCTCGCCGCACGGCGTAGAGCCTCCGAGCGCATTGGTTTGCCCCAGGTCAGGAGTTATCGTCTGAATTTGTTAGATCAGGAGGAACGACGATTCCGAGAGCAACTTGAGCGCATGGCGCAGGTTTTGCCGGAAATCGTGCCTATACTCGTTGTCCGCGTCGAGGGAGGGAAATTTGAGCCGTTATATCACGATTTCGGTCAGTCAGGGAGAGGCGTTCCGCTTGCACCGTGACGGGGTTCCGATTCAAGTGCACAGGGGCGTGGTAAACGTTCACTGATGTTCTGCTGAGCTGTGCACGATCGTCAAGACTAGTTGTTATCGTCTGCACGCACGGCGATGCGAAATATGCCAACTGGATTACTGGATTTCTTGAACAACTCCTTCAAACAGGGTTTTTGCTCGACTAGGAGCTCGCCTGCTTCCGTCTGGGTGCGGAGATGGCAGATACAGAAAAAGGCTCAGTGAGCAGCAGAGAAGCAGGATATGGAGTATATCAGGCTGTGTATACTCTGTATCCGAACGGGGGTCCTCAAGACTACGGTGAAGCTGCACGCTTCAGCAGATAAGCGGGCAAGTAGCGAATAACGAAACTGACTAGGTGGTGCATCTATTCTTGAGCTGGCGTGACCACATTTTACGCGAGTTCATGCCCAATACCGCACGGCTTACCCTGGTCGCGGATCCGGATGGTTTGCTTCTTGAAGAGGGTATAGTTGGAGCGATCCGAGAACGGGGCTTTGAGCTGATTCCATTCGACGATCAAGTCGCTTTCCGCTATGTATACGAATCACGATTCCGTTCCCGCTGGGATCGTGGAGAAGAAACGGATCTAGTGGTGGTGCTAAGATCACCGTCTGCCGATCTCGATGCGTTGCCCTATGACCTGCTACAGGTCGGCCGCAGGCTTTCTTTCAGCCTGGGTGATCTCTTCCCGAATCTCAGCTATTCGGTGGTCGCGGAGTTTGACCGGGATGACCTCGACGCCCTGTACGAAGCGCAGGCAAAGTATGCGCCGGGTCAGCTTGGAGATAACGCCACGAAGGAGTTCACCCTTCGCCATGTGTTTGGGATTGCGATCGAGCTCATCAAACAGCCATCGGACCTGCTCCGGGTGTTGCTGCGCCGCCACTATCGCCGGCAACGTATTCCTGCCATACTCGATGAGCACTTAATCCAAGTGCTTCGCCATAAAGTCATTTTTGAGGACTGGCCGCTGGAGACCATCATTCCAGATCGAGAGGCGTTCTTTGCGTTCCTGCAAGAGCGCTGGCCGTTATTCCTGGATCGCATGGTTGGGCGAAACGATGCGGTCCTTGAGGCAACACCAAGTTACGGGCTTGAGTTTGCAGGACCAGCGGTGTTACCGTTTGATCACGACGACGTCCGAGTTTACATCGATAGCCTCTTTCTAGAGGGGCTGCTGAAACCGGTACTGCACAACCATGCCGTGACCCTCTCCAAGACTTGGGTAGGTACCGGTGTTGTAGTGCGTCCCGGAGAAGATCGTCGCCGTCGCATAGAGGGTCTATTGGATTCCATAGAAAACACGATTCCTTCACCTAACGCGCGGCACGGGGAGTGGTTTCATTTTGCCTACCGTTGGGCCGAGCTTATCGTTTTGGTGTTGGAGTCAGATAGCAATCAGCTAGAAGAGTACCGGAAGCGGCTGGAGGAGTTGAAATTCCGGGTCGATTCTACGTTTACTGCATGGGTTCTGAATCGCTACAGCGGCCTGATCAATCTCCCGCCGGTGCCACCCGTGATGTTGCATCATATTCCGCGGTTCTTGGCACGGCATATCGGAGAGGGCCCGTACAAGAAAGTAGCTTTCCTCCTGGTGGACGGCCTTTCCCTGGACCAATGGATTGTGCTGCGTGAGGTGCTCGGTCAACAGGATTCCAAGTTGCAATTCCGAGAGAATGCCGTGTTCGCATGGATTCCAACCCTCACAACTGTTTCCCGGCAGGCTGCATTTGCCGGAAGGCCACCGATCTATTTTCCGTCAACCATCCATACCACTGACAAGGAACCGGGACTGTGGAGCTATTTCTGGGTGGATCAGGGGTTGACGCAGTATGAGGTAGCTTATGTCAAGGGCCTAGGCGATGAGAACCTGGACGCGATCACCGAACTATTAACACGGCCAAGGCTCCGTGTCATCGGCCTGGTCATCGACAAAATTGACAAGATCATGCACGGAATGGAGCTGGGTACCGCAGGCATGCATGACCAGGTCAGGCTATGGGCCAAGCAGGGATTTATGCGCGATCTTCTTGGACTTCTTTACCAACACGGATTCCTGGTCTACCTTGCCTCAGATCACGGGAATATCGAGGCGGAAGGCATAGGCCGGCCTGATGAAGGGGCGGTTGCAGAACTCCGCGGAGAGCGGGTTCGTGTTTACTCCGATCCCCTGCTTAGAGCTCAAATCAAGCGCCTGTTTCCTGATGCCCTCGAGTGGCCGTCGGTCGGCTTACCGGAGGACTACCTACCCTTGATTGCGCCACGCCGGACCGCTTTTGTAAGGGCTCAAGAGCGTCTCGTCACTCATGGGGGCATAAGTGTCGAAGAACTTCTTGTTCCATTTATTCAGATTGATAGGAGGAGCTCATGAACAATCGCTTACTCCAGATTGGTATTAGCCAGCGCATTAGCCTTGAGTGGTTGGAGAGAACGGCCAATCTAGTCCTTTCTGGAAATGACGAGGTAAGCATTTACCGAGCTCTCCAAGATCTATTGATTGATAAACTTTCTGTCGGAGGAAATGCAAAACGCGGTAATCGGGAAAAGGTAATTAGTATTTTAATGAAAGTATGGGTACGTTCTCCAAAAGACCTCTATCCACTCCAGCACGCAGGCTTACAGCTTCTTTCAAATCTACCGGGTGAGTATCATATGGCCGTTCATTGGGGTATGACAATGGCGGTTTATCCGTTCTGGGGAGTTGTTGCTGCTCATGTTGGACGACTACTAAAGCTCCAGGGAACGGCTGTCGCCAGCCAGGTACAGCGTCGCTTGCGGGAGCACTATGGAGAAAGAGAGACGGTTTCTAGGGCGGTGCGGCGGGTACTACGTAGCTTCGTTGATTGGGGGGTACTGAAAGAAACATCAGGACAGGGCATTTACTCACTAGGCGTTTCACGGGATATACACAACGCGGAGCTTGTCGCCTGGTTAGCTGAGGCCCTCTTATTCGCTCATCCCAACAATGCTATGGCCGTAAACACAATCTTTGATTCGACGTGTCTGTTTCCGTTTCGCCTTCGCCCGATTCCTGCAGATCACCTGATAGCCTTATCCGGGCGGCTCAACATGTTTCGCCACGGCCTAGACCAAGATTTGATCATGCTTCGACGGTCGATTAGTGAAGAAGGGGCGGGAATTATGGGCTTCTCTGACCGAAACTAAGCGGTGGTAGCTCGGCAGATTGCCCTTTCATAGAAAACATCTTGCGTGAGTGCAACATGTCATGACTTTGGCATGACATCCGAGATACTCGAAACCTTAAACGCCCTATACCGCTCCTTCACATTCTATCGTCGTTTGGGTGTCACTTTGGGTGTCAACTCATCGAAAATCAACTTTGCTCAGGTCCACTCTCCGCCAAACACAAGTGCCGAAATCCCAATCAGGACAAGGCTTTTCAGACCTGAGTACAACTCGGCGGTACTCCACGAAATTGGGCATTTTGACTCTCGTAATGAGCAGGTCGTCGGTTCGAATCCGACAGGTGGCTCCACAAACTCTATAGACGCAACAGAGCGAGACTTCGCCAGAGGCGAAGTCTCGCTTCGTATTTTCCGTCACCAGCCACGTGAGGCCATCTCCGAGACATTCAAAAAGGGCTGTTGGTCGCCCAGCAGCCCTCGGATGGAGAAAATCCTCTCGTGGTAGTCAGTCTTCGTCTTCCTCGTCTTCGTCGTCCACCAAGTACTCGTTGTACGCATCGACGACCTTTTGCCATTCTTCGTCCGATTCAATGTCCGCGAGGACATAGTCGTCCCCTTCTTCGCCCTCAATTCGGAAGATGACGCCTTCTTCCAGGTCGTCGTCAATGGGCAGCAGGACCGCGTAGCTTCGGCCTTCGACTTCCAGGACATCGCCGAGTACAAAGCGATGCTCCTTGCCCTCTTCGTCTTCGAGCAAAATGACTTCTTCGTCAAATTCATGTTCGTGATCATGATTGTGTTCGTGATCTGCCACTGGCAACCCTTCTTTCTCCCAATGGGGGACATAACTCGAAAAACATAGCATGCGCTTTTGCGGTTTGTCAACCGCGACCAGCGAAGCTCAGGGAGCGAACGGATGGTCCGTGTCTTCCACTTTTTCCAATACAGCCTTCGCGAGTCGACGGGTGATGGTCTGCAACAGGTCATTCACCGCTGTCTGCGCATGCTGAAATTCGACGACCTCCGGTATTTTCTCCAGTTCCTCAAGCAGAGATTCGGAATCCCGCAGCAGATGCATGTAATGTTTCGGCGGGACTTTCCGTGCTTGAAACTCGCCGATTTCCTCGCGCAGCGCCCGCAGCCTCTCCAACATTCGCTGGGCACGCGGATGGGCCTTCATCTGTGCTTCGGCGCGTTGGTAACGGACGATTTCCGGCGCCTGTACAATCATATCGGCGAGTTCTTCGGTCTCAGCCCAAAGTTCGTTGTGGTCTACCATTGCACTGACACTCCGTGGAATGACATCCATCAGGTTTCACTCTGGGGACCAGGGTGCTTGCGCACGTGATGGTGCAGTTCATTGTATCTTTTGAACGGTTCTGTCGGGTGATTTTCCATTCGATCACCCACCACGCCAAGTGCAATGGCTACGATGGCCAGCACAATCAGCAATGGATACGAGTGCGCGACGAGCCCTACCAAAACCAAAGCGAACATCAAACTGAACAGAATGTATCGAAGTTTCCGCGTTGCCTGCATGCCGGAAGACTCCTTTCCTCACGCGTTCCGCATTTCGGTGCGTTGCCTCCATTATAAGCCATCGTTTGGGCTGCGTCGAACGAAATCTCGGACGCGAATTCGGCTCTTGACCGGAAGTGAAAATGTTCTTACGATTTTGGTAAGCATCCGTTCGATGGGAGGGAGCCGTCATGTTCACCAATGGACTGATTGGGATGGGCGTTGCTGCGTTGGGCTTGTTCTGGATGCTGTTCACCTGCGCCTCGGAGACTCAGGAAAATTTCAACCGGGCGTTGGCCAAGGAGGGGCGCAGGGAGGATGAATAACGGGACTCGGCCGCGTCGGAATGTGGGCGAGCCGGACTTTCGTTCCCGTCTCTGCGCGTCCAGACCTGGCGAGGAGGGCATGGAATGGCGGGCGAATCAGACAAATACGTATTTCCTGGCGTAGAGGCCTACGCATTTTTTTATGAACATGCGCACTTGCTGTGGATGAAGTGGCCTCGCGCCAGTTCTCCGTCTCTCTTCGTCATTCGGGGGATAGAGGAGGATGCTTTGGTCTTGGATCACCCGGGAGAGACGTTTGCGAACCGGGTGCTGGGCGATATTGAGGATGTGTTCTTCATCAATGTGAGGGTGGATGGAGAAGTATACTGGCCCCAGAGTCAACCCAGACAGAAGGGATGGGTTAAGATGAAGTAGAGGTGTTTATGATGCCGGGACGTAAGTGGACAGTGGACGAGAAGATGAACATCGTGCTCGAGGGCATGATGCCCGGTGCGAATATCAGCGAGGTATGTCGGCGGCATGGCGTGGCCCAGAGTCTGTATTACAGGTGGCGTGAAGCGTTCCTGACTGGTGGACGGGCTGGGCTTCAGTCCGGACCCTCTACGAGGGAGCAGGAGCTGGAGAAAGAGTTGCAGGAGGCTCGGGCTAAGATCGGTGAACTCACGATGCAGGTGGATGTGTTGCGAAAAAAATCGAA
>NZ_AUCA01000063.1 GCF_000429525.1 Alicyclobacillus contaminans DSM 17975
CTACCAGAAAATGAGGGTGTTTTTGCCTTTTCAGCGCCTGAAATCCCAGTCGCACCAAGGATTTATTGACTCAGACCGGGTGCGAAACTTGAGTTGGATAATTCTAAAATTTGAAGATTCGATGTGTGGAAAACGGTGCGCGCCTCTGGATGCCGCCGTTTTCCGCCACGTTGGTCTTTCAGCCCGCCGCCTCGGCCGTTTCGAGACGGTCATAGAAGAATCGTTCCGCCTTCGGCGTGAGAAACTCGTGAAAGTCTTTGAATAACTTTCGTGCCCTCTCCCCCGCCCAGTTGGCCGGCAACAGCTCTCGAGGCAGGCGCGGATCCACAAACAGAAACTTGCGAAATTCGTGAACCAAGAGCGCCCGTTCCACGAATGCGTCCCGCTCGGAAAGCGAACCCTGTATGCTCGACTGATGCACCCGTTGGTAGCGCGGGCCAAACTCCAGCAGAAAGGCTTCATACTTTTCTTCAATCTCAGCCAGGTTCCAAGCCTGCTCGACAAGGTCCAGCGCTGACCCCAGTCCTTCATACGCACCCGTGAACACGTGCACCCGTGCCTGCACCTGGTACTCATCCATCATCTGCTTCAGTTGAGCGTACCGCGGATGCGGGCTAATCCAGATGCCTCGCCCGAGCGATCCGAACCCCATCCACTGCAGCTCCTTCTGCACCGCGTCGCGCAAGTCTTTATCCATGTCCAACAGATTGCAGGACACCACCTGCCAGTTTCTATCCCAACGCGGATCTTCCCAATCGTAGACGCGGGTGACGCCATCCAGAATGCGGCGCTTTCCCTTTTCCGACAGGCGGTAGAAACTCTTTTGCCCGATGCGGCGCGCACTCACATACCCCTGCTGCACCATGCGCGAGAGCGTAACCCGGGTCGCACCCGACGTGATGCCAAACGGCTCGAGGTATTGAATCAGGCTGCCCACCCAGACTTCTACGTTCAGATCCCGGAAATAATCGCCGAACAGTGTGAAGCATAGTGAAACCGGTCGCATGACGATCCCTCGATTCCCGTAATCAGTCTGCTGAATATCTTACCATTCGTCTCTGACCCTCTCAGCAGTCCTGGCCGAGAAAGCCGAAGGGAATGATATGCTGTCTTTGCGGGACAGGATCGCCGCCCCCATTTCACCAGCGCACGCGTTCAAAGACGCTGCGGCAATCGTCACACAGATACTGGCTCACCAGTTGCGCCTTGCCGAATTGGGACAGGCGATGCACGCGTTCGGATCCACAAAACGGACATTGTACCGGGTTCTTCGGCACCGCCGCCAGGGATTTTACGCGGGATGGCGAACGGTCACTGGGCCGCATACCATTTCCATCTCCCGGACGAACGCATTCGCCATATCCATGTCAGACCCGCCACCAATCTCTGCGTCCACCGCCCTAAGCCAGGCGCAAATCGCGTCGGACTGGCGCGACAGAGCCGCCTGGAACAGTCCCGGAATGGCCCCCGTCTCGGCGCGGAAGCGACGGCACCACTCCCCGGCAAACGTGATGTGCTCCGCCATTTCCACCAACATCTTCGCCGTTTTCGACACCACCATTGCCTCGTTCAGTTGGCGCAGCCGCTCCAGCAGGACCCGGGCCGCCACATTCACGGCCAACAGCGAAACCATCAGTTCTATCCAGTTTTCGTGGTGGCGCAGGACCGATAAGGCCTTCCCGGACTCCGCTCGGATCTCCTTCGAAATCCCCTGCAATTCGTGAGACCAATGATAGAGATGGCGCGCATGCCCGAGTTCCCCCTGGGCCATGGCCACTGCCGCGAGAGCCGACGCCAGTTCCGGGGCACTGATACCCACATCCACCAGTTGGTCGCCAAGCACAAATTTGTTGTCAGCCAGCGCTTCCAGCGCGTTGCTCCACGATGGCTCCGCCACGTCCACTCTCCCCTTTCGCAGACACCCCCTGTGGTTCAATCACCCACCGCAGTTCATCCAGCGGCACCACACACAGTTCAAACCAATTCTCCTCGTCGTACGTCAGGTTCGCGTAGGTTTTCGCCAACGCATCAGAAAACGCTTCCACGAAGCCAATTTGATACAGCGGTCCTCCGCGCTGACTGCGTGCGAACACTGCGTAGGCGCGGTACTCCACCGATGTACTCACGCCGGTGCCACCCCCCAACTGCGAAAGATTTCTTTTCCGCGGTCAGTCATCTGGTCCACGCTCCACGGCGGATCCCAAACCACGTCAATGGCCACACTCCCCACGCCGTCCAGTTCCTGCAGACATTTGCGAATGTCGGCTTCCAGCCACTGCATACAGGCGCAGGCGACGGAGGTGTAAGTCATGGTGACCTTGACCACGCCGTCCGCATCCACATCAATCCCCCGAATCAGTCCCATGTCCACCACGGAAATCGGAAACTCAGGATCCATAACGTCCTGCAATGCGACCCAGCATCGTCCCGTCTCCACGGTCATTTCCTTCTCCTCCCTTCCCTCGGTTGCCTGAACAGGTCTTCATTCGTCAACTGGGATGATCACGAAGACCGGCGCAACCGCTCGTATTCGTGATACCCCTTTTGGATGCGCGCCACGAACGCTTCGTTCTCCGGCCCTCTCGCCTTGAAGCGGCGTATGACGTTATCCCAGGTGTCCGGTTCGTTCAGCCGCCATTCCCGGCGCTCCACGTCAAACTTGCAGGGAAACGGGAAGTCGAGCACATATTGCTGGCTCGCCTCGTCGAAGTGGGCGGGAACCTGAATGCCAATGGACTCGCAGAACGGGACCACTTTGGACAGCCATTCCTGGCGCAGCTGGTCGTTCGTCTTGCCTTTCAGTTTCAGGTCGAGTTGCGTGGTCCGACTCTTCAGTTGATCTGATACTCCGAAGAATTCCAGACCCATGATGAACATCCAGCGAAACGCATTTTCGACTTCCTTGCGCCGCTCCGGATCTCGGACAGCTTCCCGCAGGATGGATTCACCGTTGCGCAGGTGGAACAACTCCTCCTTATCGACCTTCACCAGCGCCCGGCGCCACGGCCCGTAGGATGTGTTCTTGCCCACGTCCGACAACAACGTGTAACCCGCGCGGTCGTAGAGGGCGTTGAACGCGCCCAATTCCACAAAATTGTCGAGGCCGAAGTCGAAGGCATATGGATTTTTCCAACGATGCGCAGCACGATGGTATAACAGTTCTTCAACATCAACACCCAATTGCTGTAGCAAAATATAGGCAATGTGGGCGTGCCCCAGCTCATCTTGCATAATGGCCAATGCGGTAATCTTTCGGTTGAGCGTGGGCGCCTGCTTGTAGACCGTCAGCAGCGCGGGCACACTGAGCAGTTCCGTGTCTCCGGTGATGGTCAGCGTTTGGATGAGTGCGTGCAGATACTCCTCGGTCATGTCGTCGATGGTCTCGACCACAAATCCCCTTTGGATTTTCTCCACCAAACGCTCCCGTGCATCCACGGCCATACGACTCACCCCTTATATCACCAAATTCTAAACATATCGTTTATAAGTGTAATATAAATCACATTCATTATCGAGTCAATATTCGGACAACAGGATTGAAGCACCCTATCCGACTGTGAACGGACATGACCGACCAACGCTCAGGCAGTCAGCCAGAGCGCCGAGAAGTGCTTTCCATGTGGAGAATTTAACCCTCAGTGCACGGCCTCTGATGGGCCATTCGAAGAAGGTCTCGATTTGCGCCAATCCACCGGACAGCTTCCGTGTAACGCCAAGCCACCGATCTCTTTCAACACAAATTTTTATCATACATCGTTGAATATGTAATATTTCAATACCATTGGTCCCCCAGGCTGCACCATGAAATCCGCAGTACGACGCGCGTTCACTGGTCGATCCGGACGAACGCTTGTCATACAATGACGTCAACCGGTCCGCCATGACGGGCGCAGCCGGGAAATCGGACATACGGCCTGCAGGCTCTTCCCCTGGTCGATGAGAGGTGGATGGGACATGCATTACAACGGGATTGTCTACGGAACCTTGCTGAAACGACACAACCGTTTCCTCGCCCGGGTGCGTATGGAGGACGAAGAAGTTTGGGCGCATGTGAAGAACACGGGGAGACTGCGGGAGTTATTTGTCGCGGGCGCTCGCGTCGCTCTGGAACCCGCGCGCCATGCGGATCGAAAAACGAACTTCTCCATCATCGCCGTGCAGTCGGGGGACACATGGGTGAATGTGGACGCTGCAGCGCCCCACCGCCTGGTCGGTGACGCCATCGCCGCTGGCCAATTGACGGCATTCGGCCATCCCGCGGTCGTCCAGCGTGAGGTGCGGTACCGGCGGTCCCGGTTCGACATTCAATACGAAACTGGGGATTTCCGTGGATTCATCGAGGTGAAGGGCGTGACACTGGTGGAAGAGGGCACGGCCAAGTTCCCAGACGCGCCCACCGAGCGTGGAACCAGGCATCTTCTGGAACTCGCCGACGCCCGCGCGGAAGGTTTCGACGCCGCTGTGTTCTTCCTGATTCAGCGGCCGGACGCGCACGCATTCGCCCCCCATTGGCAGAGCGATCCCGACTTTGCCCACACCTTGGCAAACGTCGCGAAACAAGGCGTTCGCGTGCTCGCGTACACCTGTACCGTGAAACCGGACGAGCTCTGTTTGGGCGAGCCGGTGCCGGTGAACCTGACACCGCCCGCCGACGAAGCGCCGTGAATCGCGTACGGACTGAATCTCGTTCCACGCGCTCGCCCAAGCCCGGTCAGGTTAATCCTGAAACCCTTCCAGAACAATTTTTCCAATGGTCCGCCGCGACCGAAGTTTCGCAAACGCAATGTTCACCTGGGCGGCGCAGATGGGAGAGCGGCGTTCCGCCAGCGTCGTCCGGATCTCACCAGCGTCAATCCAGTTCGCCAGCTGAGACAGCGCTCGATGCTGCGCATCCATGTCCGGCGTTCGGTATTTCGCCCGCGTGAACATCGCTTCGATGGACCAGGTGACACTCTTATCGGCCATCGGCCGGAAATTCAACGGTTCCCGCGGCGGTAGAATGGTGCAGATGCGGCCTTTGGGGCGGAGCGCAGAGAGCATATTGTCCCATTGCGTATGGACTTCGTTCAGGCAAAACACGTAGTCCACCGGATAGAGTCCCAGCTCGGACAACTGCGGCTCAAACGCCTGACCGTGCACCACCACGTGATGCGCACCATGTGCCAACACCCAATCTCGGGATTCGGGGCGGGACGCCGTTCCAATCACGGTCAGTCCAGCGCGGTTCGCCAACTGCGTGGCAATGGATCCCACGCCGCCCGCAGCGCCGACAATCAGCACACGTTCCCCCGCCATCCCCTGTTTGGAGATGCCGAGATGTTCAAAAAGTCCCTCCCAGGCGGTGAGACTGGTTAACGGCAACGCTGCGGCCTCCGCAAAACTGAGCGTTTTCGGCTTGCGTCCCACAATCCGTTCATCCACCACGTGATATTCACTGAATCCGCCCGGCCGCGTGATGTCTCCGGCATAATACACCTCGTCGCCCGGGCGGAACAGAGTGCATTTCGGCCCCACTTCCTCCACCACACCGGCCACATCCCAGCCAATCACACGCGGTGCCTGGCCCGTCTCAGCCGGCTGTTGAATCGTGTCCACCGGATTGACGGCCACCGCCTGCACCCGAACCAACAGATCCCGCTCACCGGGTTGTGGACGCGGCACCTTCACGTCGGCCAATCCATCCTTGACCACCGCCACGGCCTTCATCATGTCCATGTCGCCCCTCTCCTTCATCGATAAAATCAGATGCTTTTTCCCTTCGAATATACCAAAATGGCGGACGGCTCACCCGCACGTTAAGTCCGGGGGCCGCGGCGTCGAACCGTGCGCCACACCTGCCCTCACTTTCGTCCGGATCGGAGAATGGACCAAAGCAGAAAGACCATGATGAGCAGCCCAACCACGAGTCCGCCTTCGGCCAACGGCGCGTTCCAAATGACCGACTGTTTCTTCGTCAGGGCCGATGCAATCATTAAACCGGCGAGGAAGATGCTCCATGCCAGAAGGACGATGCTGAGCGAGATACGATTGGTGATTCGGTCGAGCCTCCGAATCCACGTCTTGGATTCCGACAGTTCCCACTGCAATTTGACCTGGCCGTGGCGCAGTTCTTCCATCAGCGATCTCACCTGCCTCGGAAATTCGGAGAGGAATTCGGATAGATCCAGGAGGGAGGTGTACGCTTGACGGGAAAGCGATCCAAAGCTGAATTTGTCCTTCAGCAGCATTCGGCCAAAGGGCTCGGCCACGTCCATGATGCGAAACGTCGGATCGAGACTTTCCGCCACGCCCTCAATGGTGAGCAAGGTTTTTCCAACCATCGACAGGTTCGACGGAATCTGAATCCGGTGGCGATACGCCACGCCGAAAATGTCTCCCACAATCTTGCTCAGACTCACTTCACTCAGTGCCACGTCGTAATATTTGTCCCGCAGTTCGTCCACATCTCGCCGCAGTTTCGCCGGATCCACATCGTGCGGCACCACGCCCATGCGGTGGATGGCCCGCAGCACGGCGTCGGTGTTTCGCCGCATCAATCCGATGATGAGGTCCGCAAACCGATCTTTCATGTCCGGTGTCAGGCGCCCCACCATGCCGAAATCGAGAAACAGCACGGTGTTGCCGGGCAGAGCGGCCAAGTTTCCGGGGTGCGGATCGGCATGGAAAAAACCGTGCATCAGCATCTGCGTCAACACCGCCTTGGTGGCCCGATGCGCCAACAGTTTGGGCTGGTAGCCTGCCGCCTCCAACGCCGCGGGATTAGACAGTTTGACGCCTTCCACATACTCCATCGTCAACACTTTGGAGGTGGTGAAATCCCAATACACCTTCGGAATGTACACGGTGGCATCATTCTCAAACATACCGCGTATGCGGGTGGCGTTGCGCGCCTCGACCGTGTAATCCATTTCGTTCAGCAGACTGTGACGGAACTCTGCGGCCACCTCGTCCAGCTGATAGTGCCGCACCCAGTCGAAGTGTTTCTCCGCCAAGTGAATGAGGTCCATGAGGATGTCAAAATCGGTTTCAATCTGGCTCTGCATTTCCGGGCGCTGCACTTTCACCGCCACCGTTTCACCGGTGGGCAGCACGGCCCGGTGGACCTGACCAATGGACGCCGAACCCACCGGTACCTCGGAAAACTGTTTGAACACTGCGTCAAACGGATCGCCCAGTTCCGCTTCCACAATGCGACGCACGGTGGCCATGGGCATGGGCGGCACCTCATCCTGCAGCCGGGACAGTTCCCGAATCCAGTCCGGCGGCAGCAGGTCGCTGCGCAAACTGGCGATTTGCCCCATCTTCACGAACGTGGGGCCCAATTGCTCAACCACGCGCCGAATCCGCTCCGCCGGGGACACAACATCCCTCGGATGAGTGTTGAACCACCGCCGGGGCAGTGTGAGCAGGTGGCCCAGCCCGATTTCGTCCACGAACCACCCGAAGCCATTTCGAATGAGAATGTTCGCAATCTCCCGGTATCTTGCGATGTGACGTGTGCGTTTGCCAATCCAGATGCTCCCGTTCATTCGCCCATTACCCCTGCTTCGCTGCCAGGTGCGCCTCCCATTGCCGCTCCAGTTCGGCCACGCGCGCTTCCAAACGCTGCACTCGATCCGCCAGATCCACGGAACCACTCGGCGACAGGTCGCCCCCCTGTGATTCGTCCGCCGCGGCCTTCGGGACACTCGCACCTTCCTGCGCGGCCATGGCGTTCGCAGGCAACAACCCCACCTTCTGCAGTGAACTCTGCACCTGTTCCTGGATCATGCGCCGCAATTCTGCCCGTTCCTGCTCACCGCGTTCCACGAGGGTGTTCATCATGCGCCGCGCTTCCGACGGCGACAGGTGCCCTGCATCCGTCCACTCTTTGAGTTTCTGCTCGACTTTTTCTTTACTCAGAGCCGCCATCCCCAGCCCGAGATCCATCACCGCTTTGAACCATCCGTCCATGCCCATCAACTCCCTTCTTCGCAATCCCTCACTTCAAGTTTCCCGCGAAAGCCGTCAATTATATATTACTATGTCCTGTTTCCGGTGTCCGCGCACCGGGACATCATCACCGGTGTCTCGTCCGGTCCTTGGCTTGATACATTGTAGCCTTGCCCCTATCACCTGTTTCGGCTCTGTGGAGCCGCTCGCCAACTTGCCCGATGCGTGGACTCATCGGCTTCACATATGCCAGATTTCGAAGATAATGTACTCATGCGAATGTCGTGTGAAGGTGAGGGGGGGCTGATGATGCAAGTGCGCGTGAGCGGCAAAACCATTACCCTGGTTCAGGGAGACATTACCCATCAGGACGTGGACGCCATCGTCAACGCGGCCAACAAGACCCTGCTCGGCGGAGGCGGAGTGGATGGCGCCATTCACCGGGCCGCCGGTCCGGAGCTTCTTCAGGAGTGCAAACGTATCCGCCAAGAGGTGCTGGGAGGCGCCTATGTGGAGACGGCGCAACCGGTGATGACCGGGGGCTATCGACTGAAAGCTCGGCATGTGATCCACGTGGTGGGACCTATCTGCAGAATCGATCCCCATCCCGACCGCCTTCTCCGCTTGGCCTACTGGAACTCGCTGCAGTTGGCGGCGAACGCAGGCCTGCAATCTGTTGCCTTCCCGTCCATCAGCACGGGCGCCTTCGGCTGTGACGTGCGCTGGGCCTCCGGGATTGCCCTCAGTACCATTGTCGACTTCCTGAACCAGAGCAGTAAGCAGGAGCTGTCGGCAACCGACCGGCTAAACGAAGTGCGCATGGTCCTCTTCACCCGCGCGGACTACGACGTCTATGCGGAGACACTGCGCGAACTCATCAAGGGCACGAATTGAATGGGTAGGGGGGCAGCACGCTCTGTCCAGCATGCCGGCGAATCTGCGGTCAGGTCGACAGCCTCAGTCGAGGGCAGATGGCCAACTCGGCCCGGTGATGCCCAGGCACACCCCATCCCTGCCGAGTGAAACCTGGGCGGCCAGGCGGACACAACGACAAGGAGGATGGGATGATTCCCCTACATCCCACGTCCGACGTAGGCCTCATCGGGATACCCCCGTGCCTCCCAGTAGCCAACCAGAGGTTTGTCGCTGAATTCGACTCTGTTGACCCACTTGATGGACTTGTATCCGTACATCTTGGGGACAACCAAGCGCAATGGAAACCCCTGTTGTGGACGCAGAGGCTGACCGTTCAGCTGATAAGCCAGCAACACGGTCGGATCGAGCGCTTCTGACAAAGACAGCGATTCCGTGTAGGCACCGTCAAACGAGTAAAAGTGCACATAGCTCGCGTGCGGAGAAGGCTGCACCAAGTCCACGAGAGATTTCAGGTGAACGCCTCGCCATTGGACATTCGAAACACTCCACCCCGTCACACAGTGAAAGTCGGCCTGCTCCTGGAATGGACTGAGGCCCATGAGCTCGCTCCATGTCAACGTGGTCGGACGGGCTACCAAACCGTCGACGGTCAATCTGTAAGTCTCCAGGTCCATCGAGGGATAGCCGTTTGTCACCGTGTAGTAGGCAGCGAAATCGTCCGTTGGGCTGCCGGTTCCTGCACCGCTGTTTCCGGTGGTCATCCAGCGCTTCAGGAGCCCCACCGGATCGACCACGGTCAACACCGCAGCACCTGCAATACCGGTGCCCAGCCACTTCAAAAACATCCTTCGCGCTGGATCCATCCGGGCATTCACACCATCGTTGGCCGGCCGATAACCCACCGCCTTATACGCGGCATGCAAGAGCAGCCACACTGACAGCGCGTACGACATCCACCCGTGCCAGTGAAAAGCCCGGCTGCGCCACGTCGTCGGAAACAGGGCTACCTGCCAGATGAGAAGACCCGTGATCACAATGATTGCCCCAAGCACCAGCGGAAACAACCAGTCTAACCGGCGAATCAATTTCCCTGCAGGCAGTGGTGCCAGCAACGGTGTGAGCAAGGTCACGCCGAAGATGATACCGAGCACGATGTGAATGTAATAGATCACCGGTAAGTACGAAATCAGCGCGGCGTGAACGCTGGGCGCGAACAAAGCAACCCCCGTCAACATCAATAGAATGAAGGAAATGATGGTGTAGTAATGCAGGCGGATCATCCAGCGCGGCCATTTCCCGTGTTTAAACCATCGCTTCACCACACCACCTCCCAACCGTCGGATATACGTAGTTCCCGGAATTGGGTCAATGACCGGTTTCGTTGCTCATGCTGTTGCTCATGCTGTTGCTCATGCTGTTGCTCATGCTGTTGCTCAGTGAGCGTCAAATAGCGCACACCTAGCGCCAGGCCCTCTTCTGCGAGATGATCCCCCCAGAATCCAATCATGGAGGGATCATCGTGACGAAGGCCGAGTTGGCAGAGCTTCGTGAGCTTTGGCGTGCCCGCGTGGCGGATTTCCGTGCCAGTGGACAAACTGGCGCGGCGTGGTGT
>NZ_AUCA01000064.1 GCF_000429525.1 Alicyclobacillus contaminans DSM 17975
GCGAATCTTGCTGTTCTGGGTTATACTCATGCTGTAGATCTACCTCCTGATTAGTGGTGAGTGTCGACAACCCAACACTATCAGGAGTTTTTTATTGCCTCAAACCCGAAATTATTTCATTACAGGAATGCTGCCCATGATGTCCCGGTTGTTGACCAGCAGCATCATGCAGATGAGGACCACAGGCAGCAAAATGCCATTCACCTGCTGAGACCACAGGGTGATGGTAATGAGCGGCGCGTTCGGAATTAAGATAATTCCGGCGCCGAGCGCGAGAATAATGGTATACAGCACGTAAAACTGCGGCGCTTCTTTCCACCTGCGCTCGATGCCCGCCTCAAACCCAAACGCCTCACACACGTAGAACGCCGTGGCCACCGGCAGAATGGTGGCCGAAAACACGGACGCGACAAACAAGCCGAATGCAAAAATCTGGGATGCCATGGCGCCGGCCAACGGTTTCAGGGCGATGGCCGCGTCCTTCGCGTCTGCAATCTGCGTTCCATGTCCATTCACAAACAGGGTCGATCCGCACGCCACCATGATGAAAAACGCCACGGCGACGGTCGCTACACATCCAACCACCACATCCACGAGCGTGTACTTGTAGTCTTCGATGCGGAGGTTTTTCTCTATGACCGCCGATTGCATGTAGAACTGCATCCACGGGGCAATGGTGGTCCCCACCAGCCCAATCACCATGGACACCGAGTCGTGGTTGAAAGGGATGTGCGGATGCATCGTCGCCGCCGCGATGGCCCCCCAGTTCGGTTTCCCGGCCAATGCGGACACCACGTAAGACAATAGGGCAGCGCTGAAGATGAGAAACACTTTTTCCGCAAAACGATAAGATCCTTTGACCACCAGCAGCCAGACCGCGAAAGCGGTGATGGGAATGGCGATGTATTTGCTCACACCGAAGATTTGCATGCTGCCGGCCACACCCGCAAACTCCGTCATGGTGTTTCCAATGTCAGCCAGCAGCAGCCCAATAAAAATGAAAAACGTAACCTTGACACCCGCGTTTTCCCGAATGAGATCTGCGAGCCCCTTCCCGGTCACGATGCCCATGCGGGCATTCATCTCCTGCACAATGAGCAAGGCCACAAAGGCCGGAATCAAAGTCCAGATCATGTGATAGCCATACGTCGCGCCCGCCACCGAATACGTGGTGATACCGCCGGCGTCATTGTCCACACTGCCCGTGATGATGCCGGGCCCAATGAGGGCCAGAAAAAACAGCAACCGCTGAAACCATGTACGCAATGCCACGCAATACCCCCCCTTCAGAACCGTCCCCTACGCGATCTCTTGACGAGGCTCAGGACGTCATTCACCGTGACCATCCCGACCAAGGTCTTGGTATCATCCACCACAGGGACCGCCAGCAGGTTGTATTTTTCAAACACATCAAAGAGCACATCTTCATCGTCGGTATCCTGAACCGAGACGATGTTCTCGTCCGCCAAGCTCCCCAGCCTTTCCGACGGCTCCGCCAGAATCACGTCGCCCAGGGACACAGCGCCTGCCAACCGCCCGTCCTGGTTCACCACGTACAGGTAGTACATCCGGTCCGCCTCTGGCCTCATGGTTCGCAACGCCGCCAGTGCCTCCCCCGCTGTGACGGATGCCGCGAATGCCACGTAATCCGTGGTCATCACACTGCCCACCGAATCCTCTGGGTATTGGAGCAGCGTCCGGATGGCAGCCGTGGATGCTGGATGCATCACCTCCATGATTTGATTCGCACGGTCCTCCTCCAACTCCTCAAGAATGTCCGCAGCTTCATCGGACGGCAATTTCTCGAGAATGGCGGCCGCCTGTGGAACGGTCAGCTGTTCCACCACGGACACCTGCGCTTCGGTCTCCATTTCCTCCAACACATCCAACTTCGTTTCCTCGTCCAGCGAGGTAAACACGTCAAGCTGCGATTTCACATCCAACTCTTCCAGGATGTCCGCCAGGTCGGAGGGATGCATCGTCGCCAATTTGGAGGATCCCTTCGACAATCGAATCCCCTTCTGCCCGAAGTCAACGGTCTCCACCTCGTCCCACAGCAACAGGTTCGATGGAATAGACAGTCGGAGCGGCTTCAACAATCTTTTGATCGGCTTCGCCACCCCCAATCTCCGCAGAAAGCCCTCAAAGCCAACGTCCACCGCAATCACGTACGTGCCGCCAGACAACGTGGCGAGCCGTAAATCATTCACGCGAACGAGCTTGCGCCCGTCCACATCAATCAGTTGCTTATCCAACACATGCTTGGCCAGCATGAATGTGCTCTGCGCGCGGTTCGATACCGGGGTGACATCGCTGCACGTGACCCGGTATTGCGCGTTCACTTTTTCGATGTCCAGGGCCTCGAACGCGACAAACCGCGATTCGCGCCGACCGCGAATGCGCGCCGCGATAACCTTGGGCCGAATGGCATCTGCATCTACCACAAAGTCCTTGAGCCGCCCAACCACCTCACCGTTCGGCGTATACACACGATTCCCAAGCACGCGACTCAGATAAAACGTCGATCCGATTTTCATCGCCTTCCCCCCTTTGCCCACGTCCCTGGTATGCCCACCCCCGCGCAGCGTAACCTGCGGTCCTCGTTCGCTCGTTACCACGGCGCGGCGGACACCGTTTCGGGCAAAATAAAATCCCCCAACTGGCGTTAGGGGACAGATACAGTGCACATCACACAGCGCGGCATGGTCCCCTCTAGTTGAGCTTCAGCACTATGTGACGTAGAGAGTTTCACTCAGCCACGTTGAGTAAAGCCTTAATCCGGCAGTACCTGTTCTACCCATTGGCGTCTTTCGACGTTTCTGAGCAGTGGCCTGTGTTCACATAGACGCCTCGCCTAACGAGGACACGTTTGTGTTCACTTGTCGATTCCATTGTACGTCATGCGGTATGACGGGTCTACGGATCTCGAAGCTCCTGCTTGTTGTGCTGCAAGCAGAATGGAGAAGCGCACCCATGACAATATAACTACTCAACATTAGGGTTGGATGAGTAAACTGATGCCAACCGTATCGGTTGGCTGAAGATCTGCGCCCCCTGAGCCTGTGTGATCATCCCATCAGCCTCCATGCTCTGAACCACCATCCGCTGCCGCTCGCGAGCCAACTGCATGTTCACAAACGGATCGTAGTCGCTTGGGGCGTTCGGCAGTCCGGCAAGCAGCGTCAGTTCCCCGGCGTTGAGTTCAGACGGCGCCTTGCCGAAGTACGTTTGCGCTGCAGCGTACAAACCATAGGCACCATGCCCGAAATAGATGTCGTTGGCGTACAGCGCAAAGATCTCCTGCTTGGTCATCGTATCGTACACACCGATGGCGTACAGGGTTTCCTTCACCTTCCACATCAGGGATTTGGGCGTGGTGCTCAGGAGGGTGTTGTGCACCAACTGCTGCGTGATGGTGGAGCCACCCTGCAGAGGCCGCTGTTCTCGGATGTCCACCGTGATGGCACGTGCCATCCCCTGGAAATCCACGCCGACGTTCTTGAAAAAGCGCCTGTCCTCTGTCGCAATCACCGCATTCCGATACACCTCAGGTATCTGCTGATATGTGAGAAACCGGCTTTGATGTGCTCGCACCTGGGCCGTGACGTCGCTGCGGATTCGCGGCACAATGGGGTTGATGTGTGCAAAGTAGAACTTCAACCCAAACCAGGCGACACAGCCCAACATGCACAGACAGACACAGAGTTTCACCATCCGGATCATGAATCGGAGCACAAAAATCCCCTCACCCAACACGATGATATACCCACAGATGTATCCCTTCCTGAATGAATGGAGATGCCATGACGATAAGCAATGAACGTTGCCAGTGATATTTTACGCTTTGCAGAACGTCGGCGAATATGTGGGGAGAATGAAAAGGAAAACGGTGAGGGGATGTCGCCAATGAACAGACGTCATACAAGCGCAGATGGTTGCATTCGACAAAATCAATAAATCATCGGAATAGCCCTACAAAATGCGACAATATTTTAGTATAATCAATAATGGTGGGATCTCAAAGGGGTTTAATGCACTTTTACATAGATATATGAAAATCGAGGTGCGGTGGGGTATGCGCTTATTTGGTAGAGGATTCGGAAAACAATGCGCGAAACAAGGGGGATTGGGTAACACAAGTAGACATCGGCGAGGTGGCCGCTGCGGAACACCGTTCGGAATCCAACCTGTCCACACCGAAGATTGCTCCGGATGACCCGCTCGGAAACAAGTTTCTGGGCGTGGTTTTTGAATTGCTGGAAGCACGGGAAGTGCTCTTGAACCAGATTGCGGAGCGCGACGAAGAACTGCATCAGATGAAGACGAAGATACAGACCCTGTCCAATGAAAATCAATACCTGGAGCAAAAAATTGAACACCATTCCCGCGAGAACGCCAAGATGCAGGAAGTGCTCGCGGATCAAAAAATGAAGTATGAACAGTTGAAACAGGAGTTCGCGGTGTATCGCGAAGAAAATGAGAACAAGTTCAATGGGCTGCGAGAAAAACTGCGAGAGAAGGAATTGGCGCAAAGGGCGGCCTCCTTCGCCATTAGATCGGCCTCTGGTTCCCAGTGGAACAAAAATCAGCAACAGTAGAGAAATGGCGGGAAATTGGGATAAAGGGTGATCCATGTTGCGTATATTGGAGATCATCGATGTTGGAAAGGACACATCCGGTCCATTTCTCCTGTGCCAACTTCGCGAGGGTGATGAGGTTTCCCAGCTTCGTCTGAGCATAGATTCCGTTACATACCAGGGGATTCGAGCGTCCATTCCGGATCTCCCTGCATCGGGGAAAAGGTACAGACTATCCTTTGCCTCCTCCCGGCATCGGAGAAAGCGAAAACGGTATGGGTCCATCTCCATCATCGACGGGCACGCCATCCGCAGGGTGGTGGTTTGCGGATCGGACGTTTTCTTTCATCAGTTGACCCGCCTGCATCGGATGGAGCTGCATCCGCTGGCCGACGCATCCAATGGGTTGGGAGCCGGTACAAACGATGCGGATTTCCACGACGTGAAGGAAGTGGACACAGATCTGTCCACGGCTGAGACAGATGCACCGCATCGGAAATGGCGGATGTGGCTTCCCTGGGTCGGCGCTGTGACTGTGCTCTGCGTGGCATTGCCCGTCGGCCTATTTACAACGAAGGAATTCCACACGTTGGCACCCCCGACCGTCGCGACGACGAATGTTGGGAACCCGGTGTACAGTTCCACGGAGCGTGCCGCGAGCATCCCAGCGAAGACGATTCGGCCAGTGCCGCCGCAAAAGCCAGCGAGGGCGGAAAAGGCCGTTGGCAACGCCGGCAGGTCATCTGACACGAAGGCCGGGGCGGTCGCAAAGCCGAGTGGTAAACGGGTGCTCCAAACATCGCCGGGCGGTGTGATGTACCAGGTTCCCAGCGGGGACGTGGCGCTGACCATTGATGACGGCCCCACGGCGTATACCGCGGATATTGTCAGGGTTTTTCAAAAATACGGTGTTCCAGTCACCTTCTTTTTCGTCAGCAGCCGCATCTCGCAGTTCTCGGAGGGAATTCGAGCCGCGGTGGCCGCCGGTGACGTGATTGGATCTCACTCCGTATCGCACCCCATACTGACCAAACTCAGTGCAGCAGAGCAGAGGTTTCAAATCCTCGCCTCCCGAGCGGCACTGGAGAAATACGTCCCCTACCGGGTGACCCTGTTTCGTCCTCCGTACGGATCGTTCAACGGAACCACGAGCAGTATTCTGAAGCAGAACGGCATGGAATTGGTATTGTGGAATCGAGATCCCAGGGATTGGGCCGCAAAAAGCCCGGAGGAGATTGTCCATTCGGTCCTGGAGAGCCATCCGTCCGGAGGGGTGTATGACCTGCACGACACAAAGCTGACCCTGGAAGCGTTACCGGCCATCATCCAGGGTCTGAAAAAGATGGGACTGCACATCGTGTCCCTGTCGGCAAACGGATATCCAACCAACGGGAGCTGATTTCAGTTCCCTCGCGGATGGAGCAAGCTGTGGCTGGATGGCCATATCGGCCCCGACTGTTCCAAAGGGCCATGGCCGCTGCGCAAAGAGGACGCCCACTACAGTGTGCGTCCTCCCTCTGGCCGTCCCACATCGGGGACGTCGATGCTCAATGCACCTGGATGGTAAAATCTTTGTGAAACTGACGAGATCCCATGGTCATGGAAAACGCGGCTTGGTAGGTTCCCGCTTTCGCGAGGGTCGCCTGACCGGTAAAGCTGCCGCGTTCATCCGTCAAGTGGATGGTTTCATTCACCCCGTTCCCCGTAATCTGGACGATCCCCTCCGGCTGGGCGGGCGCTTGTCCATTTCCTCCTTGCGATCCGGCCCAATTCCCAACATGATGTTCGCTGGATCCTCCCCTATTTGCGCCGCCGTTCGGATGATTCGCACCCGAGTTCGGCCGCTGCATGGCAAAGGTCATGGTGAACGCCTTACCCGCCGAAACAGAGGACGGATTCGTGGTCATGGTGAAGTTGGGCTGAAAAGCGCCGCGTTGCCCCACGCGATGATTCATCGACGCGGCCCCGCTGGAGTTGGCCGCTCCTGTGGATGTCGTATTTCCAGCCGATCCCGCACCACACCCGGTCACGCTCATCAATACAATGCCACCCATGAGCACTGGAATCCACTTCGTTCGCTTCATATCGACTTCCCCTTACGTATGTGATCTCTACGAGAGTATTGTAGGTCGCCACAGATTAGGAAAGCCTGAGATCCATAAAAACAACAGCAAATCTCCACATCTTGACCACATTTCATCACAAGCAGTGCGTGTACATCGTCACGACGGTTGTCCAGTCCCCGAACAGGAGTCTCTTAAGTGTCGATGGATTGGTGCACCATCAAAACTGACACGGCTTTGTCCTGCGTAGATTTGAAGAAGAATGCACCATTAGATTAATATATGGGTACTGCGTATTCATTCACAGTCGGTACATTACGCGCATCGCGCTGAACTAACGAATGTTCTTTCTAGGAAGTATGCGTTGTTTACCTCTCCTAACGCCCACCTATTATCACTCCAAATATTATTAGGAGGTATACAATGAAGAACTCTCGTCGCATCGTAGGTATGACGTTGCCGGCCCTTTCTTTCCTGACAGCCCCGTGCATAGCATATGCCCAGACCGTTGCACACCCAGTTTTGAGCTATGGTTCTACCGGCTCAGCCGTTGTATTACTCCAACAAGATTTGAATAAATTGGGTTATTCCGTCGGATCCGTGGATGGAGATTTTGGCCCGAGAACTGAAGCGGAAGTAAAGGCGTTCCAAAGCGCACACCATTTGCAAGTAGATGGTATCGTTGGGCCTGCAACGTGGAATGCACTTGATGCAGCTGTAAAGGCGCCGTCCTTTACCAACGTGGACTTGCGCTTCTCGGCCCCTAGTAATATCAATGCGCAGAGCATCAATTCGTTTCTTACAAAGAATAACTCACCAATGGCAGGGTTGGGGCAATCGTTTATCGATGCTCAAAATACATACGGTGTTGACGCGAACTATCTCGTTTCTCACGCCATATTAGAAAGCTATTGGGGACGCAGCCAAATTGCATTGGCTAAAAACAACTTGTTCGGTTACGGCGCGTATGACGCAAATCCAGGGGATGACGCTGGGATGTTTCCTAGCGATGACTATGCGATTCGCTTTCAAGCCTGGGAAGTTCGTAACAACTATCTCACGCCGGGTGGAAGCGAATATGTATCCCCTACGTTGAACGGAATGAATGTGAATTATGCGACGGATCCACAGTGGGCTTCAAGTATTGCCAGCCTCATGAATGAACTCGCTTCGTATGTCGGATCGAGCGTCAATGCGTACCAACAATACCCCTCGACTCAAGCGGTTCCTCAGCCCCAAAGTACTGCAGAGCCCGTTTTCTACCTAAACGGTGCCACTGGCCAAACGAAATCGAACACCTATTATAAGGGGGTTCCATATTTTCCAAGTATGAGCGATGGTATAGATGACATGTATTTTGGTCCCATTCAATATGGGAGTTATGGACAGTCGGTCGTCGAAATCCAAAAATATTTAAACAAGAAAATGGGAGCCGGTTTGACAGTAGATGGACAGTTCGGCCCCAGCACTGAGGCAGCAGTCAAGAAGTTTGAAGCGGCTCATGGATTGAAGCAGGATGGTGTGTGGAGTTTTTCCATGTGGACGACCTACATCGATACCACCGCACCTCCGACTCTACCTGCAGGACAAGCTGTTGAGATTGATGAAATTGAGCAGGGCATGGCCGGTGGGTACGTTGTGCCATGGTATCACATCGCCAATGTAGGTTGGGTCGATTCGCAATATGTGAAGTTTACAAACGTGTATCGATTGACAGTCCCTAACCCAACAAGCACACAAACGTCCATCCCTGTTTACAGCTCGTCTGATGCAACGCATCAGATTGCTACCCTCCATAGCGGAGATTTTGTGGTCGCACAGTCTGCAAGTCCATCGAACGGGATGTATCAAATTCTATTCTGTGCTCAAACGGCCGACTCGGGTGCAACCCCTGGTACGCCCATAACCGGTTATGTGTCTGCCAAGAATGCGACATTAACAGCACAACCATGAAAGACCTTGACAGTCTCATCTGGCTTAGGGCCGGAACACTGCGGATCAGAGAAAAGGGCGACAAAAATCTACAAGGAATGGGACAAGGCTGGTTCCGGCCCCAATGTGTGATAGATGTTTGCTCCATCACACTCCAGCGAGGTGAACCGAACTGTTGAGGAAACAACATATAGCCCTTGGCATTTCTGCCACTTGTGGGATACTTTTATCCCTTTCATCCATCGTGTTCGCGTCATCCAAACCATCTTGGCAACAAGCCATCACCTCACACCACGTGGTGATTGATGGGGAACCGGTTCATTATGTGCGTATCAATGTGCATGATCCACATGTTTCTGTCCGACCAGTGGTTGCCAATCATACTTTTGGGACGACGACATCTCTTGCGAACATGGCAAAGAATGCAGGGGCAATTGTTGCTGTGAATGGGACATTCTTTAATTCATGGTCCAACGAGTTTCCCGATGGAGCGCTCAAGATCAATGGTCAATTTGAAAGTATTGGGGAGGGTACCATTCTTGGTATCGGTAACAATGGTCAACTGACGATGACACAGGCGAAAGAGTCTCTATCGGCAACCGTACAGGATGGAACAAATCCGATTTCTCAGCTCTGGCCGTGGTGCCTGAATGTGCCGAGTACTAATACCAATCGTGTAGATATTCTAACTCCGTACTTTGGTAAGACAACCAAAGATAAAAGCGCCACTGTAGTTGTAATTAAGCACAATCGAGTCGACAGCGTATCACGAGGAGTTACTGCGATTCCTGGCAGTGGTTTTGTTTTTGAGCTCGGAAGCGGGGAAAGTAAAACCCTTTTAAATCGAATTCATGTCGGAGATCCAGCAAATTTTGCGGTGAATGTTGAGAGTCTGAGCGGTAGCCCAATCAATTTTTCTCAATTTCCAAACGCCATCGGAGCTGGCCCCATGCTAGTCAACAATAATCAAATCGTATTAAATCCGAAAGTGGAGGGTTTTACTGATCCGACCCTGTTAAACAGCAACACGCTTAGAACTTTTGTCGGAATTGATTCAAGCGGTGACTTGATTTTAGGGACAATTCACTCGGCAACATTGTCCACCGAAGCAAAAATTGTACAGCATTTAGGCCTGAAAGAAGCTATGAATATGGATGGCGGAAGTTCTACTGGATTGTATTTTAACGGGCAATACATCACGAAACCCGGACGTAATCTGGCAACTGCGTTGGTTGTCTCGTACAAGTAACGCCTTCTAAATGTACCAAGCTAAAACCCTCATCGAAAAAAACACAAGTACTATCTCCTCCGTCAATCATTTTATGTTTTCTCTTCTTTATACTGGCCCCAGAGTCAACCCAGACAGAAGGGATGGGTTAAGATGAAGTAGAGGTGTTTATGATGCCGGGACGTAAGTGGACAGTGGACGAGAAGATGAACATCGTGCTCGAGGGCATGATGCCCGGTGCGAATATCAGCGAGGTATGTCGGCGGCATGGCGTGGCCCAGAGTCTGTATTACAGGTGGCGTGAAGCGTTCCTGACTGGTGGACGGGCTGGGCTTCAGTCCGGACCCTCTACGAGGGAGCAGGAGCTGGAGAAAGAGTTGCAGGAGGCTCGGGCTAAGATCGGTGAACTCACGATGCAGGTGGATGTGTTG
>NZ_AUCA01000065.1 GCF_000429525.1 Alicyclobacillus contaminans DSM 17975
ATTTGCTTTTGCGTATGTCGCCGGGCAGTATCTCCGACCATGGCATGAGTGCCGCCATCGCTGTCTTGTCGTTCGTATCAACGTTCGGCAGCTGCTCGAACAGATATTGCAGGTAGGCGAACGGGTTGAGGCCATTTTCTTTTGCCGTCTCCACAATGCTGTAGGCAATCGCGCTAGCCCGCGCCCCACGCGGTGTGTTGGCGAACAGCCAGTTCTTGCGCCCAATCACAAACGGCTTGATGGAACGTTCGCTCCGGTTGTTGTCTATCTCCAGGTGGCCATCTTCCAAAAACACCGTCAGTTTGTCCCACTGTTTCAGGCAATACACCACCGCCTGCCCAAGCATGCTTTTGGGCAGTACACGCGCGCTTTGCTCTTCAAGCCATGCCAAAAATGCCTTCAGCACCGGTCTGCTGTGTACCAATCGGTTCTGGTACCTCTCCTCCGGAGTGGCATCCTTAAATTTCCGTTCCAGGGCGAACAGCCGGTTGCAGTATTCCAGCCCTTCCCTTGCAGCAACTGGCTTGGATCGTTCGCTGGTCGGCAACGCCTTGAGAGCTTCGTCAAATTTTCGCCTCGCGTGCGACCAGCACCCGACTAGCCGCACATCCGGAATGCCGTTGTATCCCGCGTAGCCATCCACGTGCAGGAAGCCTTTGAAGCCAGCCAGAAATCGTCTCGGATGTTCTGCAGACCTTGTCTCCTGGTAATCGTACAACGCAATGGGCGGTCCATCCCGTCCGCTGCGGTACAGCCACATATATGACTTCGTCTCCGCCGCCCGTCCGGCTTCGTGCAATACCTGCAGCGTGGTTTCGTCCGCATGCAGGTATTGCCGTTTGACCAGTTCACCATGCAGGTAGTCGTATATCTTACTCAGCCACGAAGTGGATGCGCGCACCACCCAGTTGGCCAGTGTCTGTCGCGACAACGGGATGCCGTGACGGGCAAATTGCTGCTCTTGTCGGTACAGCGGCATCCCGTCAACATACTTTTTGGTCATGATATACGCCACCGCCGAGGGTGATGCCAGACTGCCAGGAAACGCTGGCCACGGCATGGTTGCCTTGACCACAGGAGTCTCGGTGTTGTTCTTCTCACAATGGCGGCAGGCGTAGATGAACTGAACGTGTTCGACGACCTTCATTACAGCCGGGATGATTTTGAGTTCCTTGCGGACTTCTGAACTCATCTCATGTAGGAGACCGCCGCAACAGGTGCATACCTGCTCGGCTTCAGAGAGGCGATACTCGACACGCTCCACCGGCAAGTCCTTCAGCATGGCTTCTCGTTGACCAGGCTGTTTCTTCCGCCGTTCGTACGTGATGGTCTCCACCGTAGGCTCCTGTGCAGCGGGCTCAGCCTCTAACTCGGCTTCGTTGAACAGCCGAAGCTGGTTCTCGTCGGAACGCTCGCTGGACGCCCCAAATCGTTTATGCCGAGCCAGTCGGAGTTGCTCAATGAGCAACTCTACCTGTCGCTTCAGGTCTGCGTTTTCCTGCTTCAAGGCCATGCATTCTCGTTGCAAGGATTCAACTTGTTCGATGGTCGTGGTCGATTGGTTATCCATGAGGAAGTGTTTCGACAAAAGTTTCCGAAATCCCTTGTCAAAACTGAGGATCTCCGAAATTTTTCGTTCAAATCACCGCTTGTGCGTTCACCTTTGGATGCGCCTTCTGTTGGGTCAAGGAAAGCCCGTCCAGCAACCAGTTCAGCTCACGACGGCTGACTACGACGGTCTTGTCTGTGGTAGACTCTGGCCACTCAAACCGCCCCCGTTCGAGGCGGCGGTAGAACAGCCAGAAGCCGTTGTGCTGCCAATACAGGATTTTTAGCTTGTCCCGCTGCCGATTGCAGAATACAAACATACAGGGTGAGAACGGATCCAGCTGGAAGGACTCCTGAACCAACGCAGCCAGCCCGTCGATGGACTTGCGTAGGTCCGTGCTACCGCATGCCAGATACACGCGTTGCTCCGTTGCGATGTCGATCAGCATAGCGCGGACAGTGTACGCACGAGTTGGAGCAATAATTCCGCGTCGTATCCTGCGTGCACCTCAATGGCAACCTTTCCTACCCGAACCAGCAAAGGGGCCTCCGTGGCCGTTGCCTCGCGAAATTGAACTGGTAGAAAGCGAGGCGATGAAGACGGAGAAGTCGATTCAACTCGGAACTGGCGAACCCAGTACCACAATTGGTGCTCTTTCACCTGGTTCGCAGCGCACCACGCTGCGCCTGACAGCCCGCTGGCGCGAAACGCGGCCACACGCTCCCGCCAACTCTCTCTTAACTCCGCCTGTTCTGCTTTCGTCATAACATGCGCCTCCCTGAGCAATTCTCTGCGAACATCCTCTCAGAGACAGCGCTTTAGCGCTAGGTGTGGTGGATTTGACGCTCACGTGCCCAACTTTCTCCGTTAGATGTATGGAAGCGATGTAGCAGAGTCTGATGGTTCCAGCGCTAAAGCGGGGCCGCGCGTCATCCAGAGCATGATGCGGTAGGAAGTGGATGCTCTTCCTCGTCTGAAAGGAAAGCACGATCCATCGTAAGGCAGTTAGACAAGGAATGGAAAAGGGCTCTGCCATGCTTTGTAGTTTAAAAGGGTATAGCTGAAAAGGTTCGGGTGCACACGGTAGGCGGCCATGAGATTTCGCTCGAGACGTATCAGGCTTTTCATGATCCGACGCTCATATATAGAGGCTGCTCTGCTAAAAGCGACCTACAACTTTGACGCGGAGTATCGGCTGAATCCCGCGATCCCTGGTTCTGACTACGTACGCACCTATGGTACCGTACCCGGCCCGGAGGAAGCGGACATAAACACGATGCACCGTTACAGGGACGCGATTGTTCACTTGGACGAAGACGGACGGTACCAACGCTCCATGTACGGTGCGTATGTTCTGTTTCCGTACGCAGATCAAGAGCGATATCGCGGGCACCATTTCCATCGGAGCATCGACAGTGTGAACGTCGGTGGATTACCATTTCTGCCGGGGGCCACACGATTGGTAGGCGAATTGCTGGACAGGCTGTTAGATGTTTCTGCGGAATAGACTTCGTGCTAGTCGCAGAGGATGAGTGCCTAGTCCAAAGCGCCGGTACAACATTTCCAAATAAGCCTCGTGACATCCTTTGTCACGGGCTTTTGTCATAATGGACTCAGAAGCATCTAACCACAGTGATTCACTCTATGAAAGGTCATCGATTCGCGCACGCTAGTGAAACAGTAACCGCTGACCCGTTTCACGATTCTTCACCCGAAGGATGTGTCTGACACCTATGTTGAAATCGCTTTACCACTTATTAACCTCGGATCCTCTCCGCCCAAAGATCCTGCTGTGTAACTCCCATGCCCAAGGGCACCAGTGGCTGGAACGCATGGGAGCAGAGTATGGTCCGGTGTTAAACGTGTCCGTCGCCACGATGGAGTCTGCCGTGCTTGATCTGGCGACACTTGCACTAGAAGAGGCAGGCCTCACCTACGTTTCTGGAGAGTCACTCACATGGCTCACACATGCGCTCTTGCTCGACATCGTGGCCCCGGGCAATGCACTGCTGGAGGAATCCACGTTGTCTCCCGGATTCGTACGCGCGTTCCGAGATGCCATTTCGGAGTTGAGGGTCGCTGGCGTCGAATCGTTCGACCTGAAAGAGTCCATGTTCGAGAACACGAACAAGGGGCGGCTGGTGAAACAGTTACTTCTTGCTTACGAAAGCTACATGGAACAGAAACACCTCGCGGATTACTCGAGGGCCGTCGAGTACGCGGTGAAAGAGCCGGAGCAAGCCTCAACAAGCGCCTCCACACCGACGCCCATCTACATTCTACTGAAGTCCCTGAAACTGGACCGGGTCTCCGAGCGTTTCATCCAACGCCTCGCTCAGGTGTATCGGGTGGAGTGGTTCGACGACACGGTGCCCGAAGATGCTCCACTTCTCCCAAACGTCACCACAGTGCAACTCTTTCACACTGCGGGAAGTATGGCGGAAGCGCGAGAGGTCTTTCGACGAATCCTGGCGCTTGGTGCCGCGCTGGACGACATCGAAATCGTCGCCGCCGCCGAAGAAGAAGCCATGGCCGTCTACACCGCTTCACATCAGTTGGGCGTTCCCGTTTGCTTTCAAAACGGTTTGCCTGGGCACGTGGCGGGATTGGGGCAGTTGGCGTACGTGTTCCTCGATTGGGTGGAGTCCGGCTACCACGTCTCCCATCTCACCGGTGCGATGCACCAGGGCGTCTTGCGGATTCCGTCCAAGGCTTGGTCAACTTCCCAGTTTGTGCGGGCGTTGGAGGAAGCCAAGATTGGTTGGGGGCGCGAGAGATACCTTTCTGTCTTACAGCGAAGATGGGCGGAAGGTTCGTCGGAGGATGCGGATGGGCTTGAGATATACCGTGAATTGTACCAACACTTTTCGGACCTGTTTTCGCAACTGTGTGACCGAGCGGTGCTGTCTGTCTCACAATTCCTTTCCGCACTCGACTTCTTCTTGACGTGCTTTGGTCGCGTAAAGGATGAGCGGGATGGGCAGGTCCTGGCGCGAATTCGCGAAGTCAAAGAATCATTCCGGGGCATTCCGTCCTTCCAGTTGAACCAAAGACAGGTATTACAGTACGCGCGGCAGTTGGTGGATTCCATCCGCGTTGACGCGTATTCACGGCCGGAGCCGGGAGCGGTGTACGTGTCTGACCTGGATTCGGGCGGGCAAACGGGACGTACACACACCTTCGTAATGGGGTGCAGTGAGAAGAACTGGGGCTTGAAGGCGATGCAAGATCCGATTCTCCTCGACGAAGAACGGGCGGCCATTCATCCGTTGCTCCGGACGTCGGAGCAGAGGCTGAAGGAGTATCTCGCGGATCGGCGCCGATGGCTCCATCGCCTGTGTGGATACGTGACGTTCAGTTACTCCGCGTTTGACCTGAAAGAAAGCACATCCGAACCGCCAGCCCCAGAACTGCTCACTGTCTACCGCGAACATGGCGCTCGCGCGGACGCCGATTACACGGACCTCGCCCGCGCCTTGGGCGAGCCCATCGGGTACGCGGGCCGGGTGAGCAGTGCCGGTACCTTCGTGGTGCCGCTGGACGAGGCAGATCTCTGGATAAGCCGTGCGATGGCGCCAACAGGCCTCTTCCGGGATGGACTTTCTGCATTGCTGCACAACTACCCGTGGTTGCTGCGCGGCAGCCACGCGGAAGCGCGCCGCGCATCGAATGAACTGACGGAGTTTGACGGACTGGTGGACGTGCGGCCCGGTGTCATCCAAAAGGCGTACCACGCACCGACGGCGCTGGAGACGCTGGCTCGATGTCCGAGGAAGTATCTCTTTCGGCATGTACTCAACGTGAGGCCCTCGGAAGCCGTCCAGTTTCGTCGATCTGAGTGGTTGAGTGCTGGCGAACGGGGATCGCTATACCATCAAATCTTTCGTATGTACATCCACGAGATTGCGAACGGAGCAGCTCCCGATGAAGCGCGGCTCATGACCATTTGCGAAGAGGTTCTGGCGCGTTACCGCGACGAAGTGCCGGGACCGAGCCGGCACGTGGTGGAGCTGGAATGCAACCACATCCGGCAGTCCATGCGGAAGTTCTTCCGGATGGAACAGGCGCGGCACAGTACGCCGTTGCTGGTGGAGCAAGAGATTGGCCAGGAGGACGCCCCGGTTGCGGTGGACCTCGGCAACGGAGTGATCTTGCCGATATACGGCAAAGTCGACCGGGTAGACAAGATGGGCCCGCATGTGTACCGGGTGATGGACTATAAGACCGGATCGGACTGGAAGTACAGCCAGAACGCCTACTTCAAATCCGGTCAGCAATTGCAGCACGCGCTGTACGCCATTGCCGTGGAACAGTGGCTTCAAGCCAGCGGGAGGGACCCGGAAGCGCAAGTTCTGGAGAGCGGGTACGTGTTTCCGACGCTCTTCGCACGTCGGGAGGAGGTCGTGCATCGGCAGGACAAGCGCGACGAGGTGCGCCGACTGGTGAGTCACATGCTGTCCGTGCGGGAGAACGGCGTCTTCCTGGCGACGAAGGACGCTGAAGAATGCAAGCGCTGTGAGTTCCTTCGCATTTGCACGAAGCGTGCCGCAGGGCAAAGCAAGGAGAAGCGAAACAACCCCGACAACGCCGGCCATTTGGCAGACCTCTTGGAGGTGGAGAACTTTGCTTAACGACAAGTTGGCGCGGGACCGAATTGTCACAGATCTGGACACCACATTTCTGGTCGAGGCGGGCGCGGGCTCCGGGAAGACCACCAGCCTGGTGTATCGCATGGTGGCGCTGATTCAGACCGGAAAGGCGCAAGTGCAGGAGATTGCAGCCATCACGTTTACGCGCAAGGCGGCTTCTGAACTGAAGTCTCGCTTTCAACTCGCCCTTGAACAGGCGCTGAAAGACGCAGTGTCGCCCGAGGAAAAACATCGCCTCGAAAAGGGGCTGCGAGACTTGAACCTCTGTTTCATGGGAACCATTCACTCGTTTTGCGGGCGATTGCTCCGCGAGCGGCCGCTCGAAGCCAAGGTGGACCCTGATTTCCGGGAAATGGAGGAGGACGAGGCCAGGGAGTTTCGCGATGCGTGCTGGGACGACTACCTGGCCGAGCTGCAGGAGCAGGGGAACACGGCACAATTGGCGCAGTTGACCGCGCTTGGCATTGACGTGGAGCACCTGCGCGCGGTGTATCACAAGGTCTCGGAGTACGTGGACGTGGAGATTGCCGTGACCGACACGCCTTGCCCGAACGCGACCATTGTGCGCGATTCTCTGTTTGAACTGGTCGAGGAAGCTGCAAAATTTTTGCCGACCAACGAGCCGGAGCGGGGCTGGGACCCGCTCCAGGAAGCGGTTCGACTGGTGCAGAGCCAACGTCGGTTCCGGGATTTCAGCAACGTCGTGGACCTGGCGAATTTGCTGGAATCCGCGTTTGAGAAGTCGTTGTCCGTGATTCAAAACCGTTGGACGGACAAAGCTCGGGCCAAACAGCTCGGCGAGCAGTTCTCTAATTGGCAAAAGGCCGTCATGGCACCGTTTCTCAGGGAGTGGCGCGAGTACAAGCATCCGCTCGTCATCCGGTTCGTCCGCCCCGCTGTGGAGTACTGCACGCGCCGACGCGAGGAGGCCGGCTTGCTCAACTTCCAGGACCTGCTGATGAAAGCCGCGGCGTTGTTGCGGAGCAGCGCAGAAGTTCGCCGGTATTTCCAGCACCGGTTTCCGCGGTTGTTCGTGGACGAATTCCAGGACACAGATCCGATTCAGGCGGGGGTCATGTTTCTCCTGACTGGCGAAGATGTCCATGAATCAGACTGGAGGAAGGCGGTGCCAAGGCCCGGAAGTCTGTTTATCGTGGGCGATCCGAAGCAGTCCATCTACCGCTTCCGCCGCGCGGACATTGCGACGTACAACTTCGTCAAGACGCGGATTGAGTCGTGCGGCGAGGTGCTGCAACTCTCCGCCAATTTCCGCTCGATCGACGCGATTGGCGACTTCGTCAACGCCCACTTTCAAGCGGTGTTCCCAGCGGAGGAAACTCTGGAGCAGGCCCGGTTTGTCCAACTCGACACACAGCGCTCCAACCCCAGCGATTTCGGCGGCGTGTACAAGCTCTGCCACCCCAAGTCGCTTCGAAACAAGGAGGCTGTGACTAACGCAGATGCAGCGCGCATTGCCCGCTGGATTCGCTGGGCCTGTGACGGAAACGTCCAAATCTCCGAGTACGACGCGAACGGCCAGGTGTCCGGAGGCCGCCCAGCCACACCCGGCGACTTCATGATCCTCACCTACAAAAAAGAGCTCATGCACATCTACGGCGAACAGCTGGAGACGTTCGGGATTCCGTTCGAGATTGTGGACAGCCAACAGACCTATCGAGAGTTACAGGACCTGTCCGAACTTGTCCGTTGTCTGGCCGGTCCGACGGACAAGGTTGCGCTCGTGGCGACGCTCCGCGGCATCTTCTTTGGTGTGAGTGACAACAGCCTGTACCACTACAAACGGGAAGGACACTCGCTGTCGCTTCACCGCATCCCGGCCGCGGACGACGTGTCAGATGTGGCGCGCCCAGTGCAGCGAGCGCTGGAGGAATTGCGACAGTACTTGGGCTGGACCCAATCCTTGCCTGCACTCACTGCTTTGTCTCGCATGCTTGCCAAGACGGGTTACCTGTCGTTTACGGCGCTGCAGCCGAGCGGCATGACGCGCGCCGGGGCGATAGCCACACTGCTGCAACAAATGAGTTCGCAGGGCATGGAAGCAATGAGTTGGCGGAGGCTAGCGGACTCCATCGCCCGGATCGCAGAGCAACCGTCGTTCGCCGCGTCCAGCCTGTTTCCTGGGAAATCCGATTCGGTACGGATCATGAATTTGCACAAGGCCAAGGGCCTCGAAGCGCCGATTGTATTCTTGGCCGGCCCGTGCGGGTATCAGGAAAGAGAACCGGATACCCATGTGGATCGGTCCGGTGAAATCGCGGCAGGGTACTTCAAGGTAGAAAAAGTCTTCGAGTCGAAAGCTGGACACACCACGAAGATTCCTGTGGCCCAGCCTGTCCACTGGGACGAGTGGGCCGCGAAAGAAACCCGGTTTCTGAAAGCGGAACGGAACAGGCTGTTGTACGTCGCCACAACGCGCGCCCGGCAGATGCTCGTGGTGAGCCACTGGGAAGACAACGCATCCAAGGATCCGTGGAGCCCGCTCGCCGATGCGCTGGCCGACGTACCGGAGCTGGAAGACGTGGTGGTTGAACAGCCGGAGCGGCCGCTGTTGGATGAACCGATTGACATTGCGGCGTTCCTGGAAGCGCAGGAAGCTCGGATGGAACAAATACAGCAGCCGACATGGCGCCGCACGAGTGTGACGACGGAGGCCAAGGCGTCCGTCGCGCAGTGGGAGCGGCGCAGCGGAGGGCTGGGCATGGCGTTTGGGTCCGCGGTGCACCGCTGCATGGAGGCGTGTGGGAAAGGTCTTGCTCCAGGGCGGTTGCCCACGTTTGCCCGTGTGGCGAGCCGGGAAGCCGGGCTGTCCGAGGAACACGTGGAAGACGTCGTACGGACGGTGGAAGGCGTGCTGGCGAGCGATTTGTGGGCACGAGCGGCAGCTTCCAAACAGCGCTTGCACGAGATTCCGTTTGTGCTGACGGAGTCAAGCTCAAGCGCGAGTGTGAGTGGACAGGAGACGGCGGCTGGTCTGGATACCACCGGCCAAGAGGAGGACATCCAGTCTTTCGGGCACGGCGTGGGAACACTACATCGCGTCATTCTTCACGGCGTCATAGACATGGCGTTTGAGGAAGAGGACGGATGGGTGATTGTGGACTTTAAAACGGATGCGTTCCAGCCCGAGCACGAGTCCCAGTTTGTCGAATTCTACCGCGCACAATTGGAGCAGTACGTTGCGGTTTGGCAGGGGACGTTCGGGTACCCAGTGAAGGAGGCGGGATTGTACTTCACAAACTGGCATCGCTACGTGACGGTGTTGTAGAGGAAGGTGGTCGAATTTTCACTGGGACATGACGGGAGCGAATGTTCCTGGTGAGGCGTTGACGCGGTGGGCATGAGGACGCGGCGATGAAGCGGCACAATCCTTTCAATTCTGACTTGTAATGTAATATATATCCATGCCGGAGCGTGTAAAGTTTCAGTAGGGGCTTTTCCCCGAGAGGAAAGAGGAAGGCAAAAATAGAAGAGACCTCACTACAACAACCCAAAACACCCGCGTTGCAGCGCGGTAAAAGGAGTGAGGTCTCTGTGTTCCCAATTCGACACGCCTTGAATGTTTTCCTGCAGCTGATGGCTGACCTTCAATCGGCAATATCTAACTCCAGGAGCTTTGCAGAGTTGGAGGAGGGCGTGGAAAAGGCCGTCAAAGTGAGCGCGCGCAGTCTGCTGTCACAGGCCTTGGAGGCCGTGGATGAACAGCTCATGCACTCTCGGGACAAAAAACGCCTGGAGTTGGTCCACCGGAAACAGCGTACGATTGTGACCACTGTGGGAGAAGTGACGTTTTGGAGGCGGTACT
>NZ_AUCA01000066.1 GCF_000429525.1 Alicyclobacillus contaminans DSM 17975
GTCCGACACGTACAGACAGGGACGTGTGCGCATCCTTGTCGGCTTCCTGGACATGCACCGGGATAAAACGGGGTTGTGGCTCCGACGCCGACCGCTCCTGCGCTTCTGCCTTAAACTTGCCCACCCAATACCACAGCTGGTGCTCCTTGATCTGGTGGGCAGCACACCACGCCGCGCCAGTTTGTCCACTGGCACGGAAATCCGCCACGCGGGCACGCCAAAGCTCACGAAGCTCTGCCAACTCGGCCTTCGTCACGATGATCCCTCCATGATTGGATTCTGGGGGGATCATCTCGCAGAAGAGGGCCTGGCGCTAGGTGTGCGCTATTTGACGCTCACAGATAAACTGATGGAGCGTCGGCAGACGGACAAGGTGCCTTATGACCTATGGGTGCAACAGGGGTGGCTCTACGTGACGCCTGGCGCCGTGGTGGACTACAGTTTTGTGGAGTCCTTTATCTGCAAACTGAGAGATGATGGCCATCAAGTGCGGGAAGTAGACTTCGACAAGTGGAACGCCACGCATTTCGCGCAGAACATGGAAGCGGAGGGCTTCCATGTGGTCGAAATACCGCAGTCCATCCGTCAATTGTCGGAGCCGACGAAGCGGTTCCGAGCGGAAGTCCTTCAAAACAACGTCCTGCATGAAAATGACCCGCTGCTGACCTGGGCGGTAGGCAATGCAGTCGTTAAGATGGACAGTCAGGAAAATATCATGCTCGCCAAAGACCGCTCCAAGAACCGGATTGACCCCATTGCCGCGGTCATCAACGCCTTCTCCCGGGCGGTGACGAGCGCCGGTGCGATTGACCTGAACGCCCATATCCTGAGTGACGACTTTTCGTTCTGAGGTGTGTTATGACGATACTCCGGGCCTTATTAAGGCTGTTCCTGACGTTCGGAGACGATATTCTGGTGCTTTCTGGCCTAGCAGTTATCTGCTGGGCTACTTTTTTGCTCAGTTTTATCGCCGGGTTATACGTGATTGGGGTGATTCTGTGCGGTTTGGCGGTGTTACTCGCCAAGTACACGCGCAAGCCGCCAAAAAGGGGGTGATAACGGATGTTTTTCCGGGACCTGTTGCTCAGTTCACTGCCTGATTCGGACTTTTTTAACCCGCAGGGCTGGCTTGTGGACCTATTTGGCGGCGAACAGACATCCAGCGGCGAGCGCGTGAACGGGGACACGGCGATTCTCAACCCGAATGTCTACGCTTGCGCGAGCATTTTGGGCGGAGATATCGGCAAACTGCCGATCAACGTGTTTCGACGCAGCCGCGGCGGAGGGTTGGAGCGTGACACGTCGCATCCGGTGTCACAGCTGCTCGGCATCCGGCCAAACCCTTATATGTCCGCTTACTCGTTCAAGGAACTGATGCAGGTTCACCTCGTGACTTGGGGCAACGCATACGCCTACATCGAGTGGAACTGGGATGGCCGTCCAAAAGCTCTGTGGCCACTCAACCCAGCGCTGACAGACGTGCGAATTGACCTGGAGACGGGACAGATTTGGTACTACACCACGCTAATGACCGGCGAGATGCTGGTCATGCCCTGGCACGATGTCTTTCACCTGAAGATGATCAGCCGCAACGGATTAAAAGGGCTCACACCGATTGAGGTGTTGCGCGAAGAGATTGGCACTCAGCAAAGTATCAAGAAATTTGTTGGTGCGTTCTATGCGAACGGAACGGCGACGCGCGGCGTGTTGAAGGTGCCGACTGCGCTTAACAAGGATGCCAAAGAAAAGGCACGCAACGAATGGCAAAAACTCAACAGCGGCCTAACCAACGCGCACAAAATCGCTATCTTGGATGCCGGGTTGGACTACCAAAACATCGGGATGCCCCTCGCTGACGCGCAGTTCATCGAGACTACCAAGATGGGCATCTTAGAGATTGCCAAGGTGTACAAGATTCCGGCGCACAAGCTCAACCAGCTGGACCGCGCGACGTTCTCAAACATTGAGCAGCAGAGTTTGGATTACGTCAAGAACACCTTGCAGCCCATCGTTGCGCAGTGGGAACAGGAAATCCTGTATAAGCTGTTCACTGAGTCGGAGCAAAAACGGTTTTACGCGCGGTTTGATCTCACCTCTGAACTTCGTGGTGATGCCGCTAGCAGGTCGGCGTACTATAAGGCAATGTGGGAGATTGGCGCCTTCTCTATCAACCAGATTCTTGCGTTGGAGGACCAGGAAGGCATCGGACCAGACGGAGACAAGCACTTCGTCCCGTTGAACTACATCCCTGTGGACGCCGCGGCGAAGATTACCTCGCCGAAAGGAGGTGAGGGTGGTGGACAAGGAGATCCGCATCCTGACGACGCCGGTGGAGTTGCGAGCGGCGAGTGATGGCGGCCAAGAGTATATCGACGGCTATGCGCTCAAGTTTGAGCGGTGGAGCGACCCGATTGGTTTTTGGTTTCCGTTCCAAGAAATTATCAGCCGGAGTGCGCTGGATGGGGCGGACATGAGCAATGTGGTTGCGCTATTCAATCATGACCCTAGCATGCCGCTTGCGCGGAATACTGTGGCCGGGGACGTTGGCAGCCTCACACTGGAGGTAGATGCCATAGGGCTTCGGTTTCAGTTCATCCCGACGAACACTAGTTACGCGCAGGATCTGATGGAAAACGTGAGGGCAGGGGTTGTGAACCAATGTTCCTTTGCGTTCACAGTCGCGGAGGATGGGGATGAGTGGTCATATGATGAGGATTCCGGCCTCTATCAGCGCCGTATAAACCAGTTCGCGGCCATCTACGATGTCTCTCTGGTGACAACACCAGCATATCCGGATACGGAGGCGGTTGTTGGTCAGCGTAGCAAGGAACGATTGAAAAAACTGGTCGAACAGCGGAAGAGGCCGCTCATCGACCGCGAAAAAGAAAGAATTGGACCTGTTAGCTATCTGACAGGTCTTTTTTCATAGCCAAAAATAGAAAGTGAGGTAGTCAAATGGACCCGAAGGTGCGTGAATTGCGGCAGCAGATGGCCGCGAAGATTGAGGAAGCCCGTAATTTGGCCGAGGAAGGAAAGCTGGAAGAGGCGCGCGCGGCCAAGGATGCGGCCACTGCGTTGAAGCAGCAAATTGAAGCGCTCGAAGAACTGCGTGCGCTTGAAGAGAGCGCACAGGTGGAGCAACGCAAGCCTGTCGAGGCCCCGGCGGTGCATATCGAAAAGCCTGCGGAAGAGCGGGAGAAGGCGTACAAGGAAGCATTCGTCAAGATGCTCCGAGGGAAAGGCCTAACTGTTGAAGAGCGAGGCCTGTTGGAGCAACGCGCCATGACTTCGTCGTCAGGTGAGGATGGCGGCTACTTGATTCCGCCTGACATTCAGACGACCATCAACCAGATCAAACGTCAGTACCTCGCGCTTGAGGACTACGTGACCTCTGAACCGGTTTCCACCAATGGCGGGTCGCGTGTGCTTGAAAAGTACGTTGACATTACTCCGTTTGCGCAGATTGCTGCGGAGAACACGACGCTTCAAGACCTCGATAATCCGAAGGTCACTCAGGTTTCATTCTCCATCAAGGATTACGGCGGGATTTTGACGCTGACCAACAACCTCCTGGCAGACAGTCCGGAAAACATCCTGTCTTACGTGGCGCAATGGATTGCTCGGAAGGACATCATCACAGACAATAGCCTGATTTTGGCCGTGCTCAAGACGTTCACGAGTAAGTCGTTTGCCAGCATCGACGACGTGAAGACGTCTCTGAATGTCGACCTGGATCCAATGTTGAGCCAGAACGCCATCATCGTTACCAACCAGGATGGATTCAACCATCTCGACCAGCAGAAGGACAGCATGGGCCGTCCGTTGATTCAGCCGAACCCAACCCAACCGAGCAGCCATCTGCTGTTCGGGAAGCCGATTGTGGTGATGGCGAACCGCCTGTTGCCGACTGACACGACGAACAACGTGGCACCGTTCATCATTGGTGACCTAAAGAGCGCGGTGGTCGTGTTCGACCGTCAGGAAATCAGCATCCTCACCACGAACATTGGCGGCGGCGCGTTCGAGAACAACGTCACCAAGATGCGCGTCATTGTTCGCGAGGACGTAAAGGCGTGGGATACCGGTGCGGCCATCTATGGCAGCCTGGAGCTTGCATGATAATGGGGAGCCACTCGGCTCCCTTTGTTGCGGGGTGATCCCATGACCTTAGACGATGTGAAGCTTTACCTGCGCATTGACGGTACAGACGACGACGCCATGCTGCAGGGCATGATGGGCGCCGCTGACTCGTATATCGCCAATGCCGTTGGCGCGGACGTCGACAAAACATCCGCGCTGTATGAGTTGGCCGCAAAGTTGCTCATTTCCCACTGGTATGAGAATCGGGAGCCGGTCGGCAGTGCGTCCGCGTTGGCATTTAGCCTCGACAGCATCTTGATGCAGCTGCGTTACACGTTGCCGGATGCTACGACGGACACGAGTGGTGATACGCCATGAGCTCCGCAGACTATCGCCACAGAGTGACACTGCAGCAAAAGCTTCAGGTGGTGGACGACGAGGGGCTTCCCGACAACGATGCGTGGGAGGATGTGGTGACCGTTTGGGCGGCAGTCGAGCCGCAGACTTTGCGCGCGCACGAGTTTGTCGGCGCCGCAGCCAATGTGGTCGAGAAGATTGTCCAAGTGCGTATTCGGTATCGGCCTGGCGTGACCGAGAGCATGCGAGTCGTCTACCACGGGCGCGTGTTCCGCATTGAGGCGGTTGTGGACCAAGAAGAACGACATCGGGAACTGCAGCTCTATTGCAGGGAGGTGGAAGCCGGTGGCTGACGGCGTGATTTTGAGCCTGCAAGGTCTCGACAAGCTACTCGAACGAGTGCAAGAGTTAGGAAATCGTGCGGCAAGGGTCGAGAGTGATGCGCTGAAGGCGGGCGCCGAGGTCATCCGCGCTGCGGCAGCAGATCGGGCGCCTAGAAGCCCGACGGATAAACAGCACATGGCTGACAATATCCAGATAAGCCGAGTCCTCAATAAGGATGGGCATCGTTATGTCCAGATAGGCCCCACGCGCGGCGATAACAGTCGGTTTTTCTACGCCAAGTTCCTTGAGTGGGGCACTTCCAAGATGCCCGCTAGGCCGTTTCTTGGCCCTGCAGCGTCCGAAAAGAGCAAAGAGGCGCGCGACAAGGTTGCTGAAGTATTGGCCAGGGGATTGCAGTCATGATCAACCTCAAAGAGAGTATCAAGAGTGCGTTGATCGGAGATTCAGAACTGGTCAATCTGCTTGGTGGTGAGCGCGTATATCAGATTCGAGCGCCCAATGCTACCGAGTTTCCGCGCATCACGTTCTTTGAGTTGACGAGTTTCAACTCGGATTATGCCGATGACGTGCCCATAGCCTCCCAATTTGAGTTTCAGATAGACATCTGGACCAAAGGCAGTTTCTCTGCCATTGCTGCTGCAGTCGACCGTGTGATGCAGTCCATTGGATTCCGACTGATCGGCACGGCGGAGCTGTACGAGGATGACGTCCAGGTGTACCACAAAGCACTCCGATACCGAACGAAAGCAGAGGGATGAAAAATGGCCCAGGTAGGCTTGAGGAATGTACACTACGCCATCCTGACAAAAGATGACGAAACAGGTGTCACCTACAGCACCATTAAACCGATTCCCGGCGTTGTCACGGCCAAGATCCAGCCGAAAAGCAACTCGGCAACACTGTATGCGGATGACGGACCGGCGGAAACTGCCACGACACTCGGTGAGATCGATGCGGACTTCGAGTTTTCCGACCTTCCGGTGGATATCCAAGCGGACTTGCTCGGGCATACCGTTGGTTCTGATGGCGTGTTGCTGAAGAAGTCCACCGATGTTGCGCCGTATGTCGCAATCGGGTTTGTTAGTCAGAAGAGCACAGGAAAAGACCTGTATGTCTGGATGCTTAAAGGAAAGGCACAGGTTCCGGAAGCGGATTTCAAGACCAAGGAGGACAAGCCGGACTTCGGAACGACGACGCTTAGTTTCACGTTTGTTCGCCGCAACTATGACGATGCATATCAGGCTGTGGGCGACGAGGACAACGCGACATTCACGACGGGATCTACTTGGTTTAATAGCGTTCCTGGTACTTCGGGATCGTAAGCAGTGAATACAGAGAGGGCTTCGGCCCTCTCTTTTTGATTGGAGGAGGACGAGAAGATGCCAGTTAGCGACGTGCGGGTGAAACCTATCCCTATTACCCTCGAAAAAGAGAGGACACTCAAATATGACCTGAACGCTTTTGCTGAACTAGAAGAGCGATTCGGGACTGTGCAGCAGGCTTTTGATGAGCTTCAAAAACAAAAACTCAAGGCAGTTCGCGCTATCGTATGGGCGGGCCTTATCCACGAGGATCCCAAACTTACAGAACGACAAGTCGGTTCTATGTTGTCCTTTGCAGATCTCACGGGCATCCTGCCGGCAGTTACGGAAGCGATCACAGCAGCGCTTCCGAAAGCCTCCGAGGATGCCACGGAAAAAAACTCGTAAGCCAGGCCACTCCGCAAGACGAAGGGTGGAACTGGCCTTGGCTCAAGTATCTGGGCACGGTCATTCTGCGGAAGAGTGAGCGTGTCTTTTGGCGCTCGACGCCAAGGGAACTGGATTCGCTTTGGCAGGAACATCAGGAATTTCTGGGATTGAAAAAACAGCAGCCGCAGCTGTCGTTCATCGACGAGGTTTGGCCGTTATAGGGGTGATTTTGTGAGTCAAGAAGTAATGGACATCTTCGTGTCGTTCGGAATCAACATGGACAATTTCAATGACGGGATCACGAAGATCAACCGGCAGATGAAACTCGTTGAGTCCGAATTCCAGGCTGCGGCTGCAAAGTTGGGTGACTTTGGTAAGTCCAGCGACTCTCTGCGGCTGCAGGTCGATGCCTTGACCCAAAAGATAGACCTGCAACAGCAGAAGGTCGCTGCATATGAAAAGGCCATCCAATCTGTCCAGGACCGAATCGAGAAGCACAGACAATCACTGGCGGCCGTGGCTCAGCAACTTGAGCAAGCGCGTGCAGAGTATGATGCCGTGTCGGCATCGATGGGTAAGGATTCGGCCGAAGCAAAAGCTCTCAGTGACCAAATCGAAAAACTGGAGAAAGACTACAAGGCCAAAATCCAGACCTTGCAGTCCGATGATAAGGCTCTCGACAATAATCGGATCAAGCTCAACAACGCTCGTACCGCACTGGCTGAACTGGAAAATGAGTTGCGCCAAGCCAGTACAGGCACAGATCGGCAGGCGTCTAGCCTGAAGAGTCTATCTGACTCCGCTGAACGAACGGGTGGCATGTTTTCGTACCTGGGCAATGCGGTTAAGTCTGCCCTGGTGTTCACGGGTGTTTATCAGGGCATCAATGGTATCACTTCCGCGCTAAAGAATGCCGCAACTGCTGGCATACAGTTCGACTCGGAGATGCAGCAGGCCCAAATTGGGTTCACCACGCTGCTTGGTTCGGCGAAGGCGGCGCAGGATATGCTGCAACAGCTCGCGGACTTCGCGCAGTCCACTCCGTTTGACCTAACCGGTGTGGAGAATGCTGCCAAGCAGATGCTGGCCATGGGCTTTTCAGCAAAAGAGATTCTGCCCGATATGAAAGCTATCGGCGATGCTGCGGCGGCACTCGGCTTGCAGACGGACGGTATCCAGCGCATTACTTTGGCCCTTGGTCAGTTGAAAACGCATGGCGTGGTTGACGCGCAGGACATGCTCCAGCTGACAGAGGCGGGCATCCCGGCGTGGAATATCCTTGCTCAGGCGATTGGTAAGACCGTGCCTCAACTGCAAGCGATGGTATCCAAAGGACTTGTTCCAGCTGACCAGGCGACGGAGATCCTTATCCAAGGCATGGAACAGCGGTTCCCGAACATGCTGCAAAAGATGAACAGCAGTTTCACGTCGCAGATGGGGAACCTCAAGGACGGGTTGAATCGGGCTCTTGGTGATGCCATGAAACCGACCTTCGACTGGCTTACCAATACGGCTTTGCCGATGCTGAATGATAAAGTCAACACATTTCGGCAAACGTTAGAGCAAACTGGCTCTCTGTCGCAGGCATTTAAGACGATCATCCCGCCGAATGCTGTCAATGACATAACGGCCGCTGTCAATGCCGCGAAGTCTTTGTTCACGACACTGTACAACCTGAGGGGGTTAATTGTGTCCCTCGGGGCAGGCTTTGCGGCGATGAAGATTACCAGTGCATTCGCCGACATATCCGGGATCACAAAATTCATCACAGCCTTCAATGAGCTCAAGAAATCGACGGTCGAACTGACTGCTGCCCAAACGGCATGGCAAGCTCTGATGAAGACCAACGGTATTGCCGCCTTCATTGGTCAGATCCAAAAACTCCGGGAAGCGGATAAGGATCTTACTGTCGCCCAGGCTGCCCTGAATGCTGTTATGGACGCGAATCCGATTGGGGCCATCGCGGCAGCGATTGGCGCTTTGATCGCAGCAGGTGCTGCACTGTATGCAGCATGGAAGAATGACTGGGGCGGCATCCAGGAGAAGACTGCAGGCGTGATACAGGTACTGAAGTCCATGTTTTCTGGCCTTGCAAACTTTGTCGTGATGGTGTTCGATGACGTGCGCGCAGGTGTGTTGAAAGCCATTCTCGCAGTTATGAACGCGGTGTCTCCGGTGGTCGGTCTTATCGGCGATGTAGCACCTGGTGTGGCAAAGGCATTCAACGGGGTGCGTGATGCCATAAAAGCCAGTGCTGACGACATCACCAATCAGGCCAATCAATCGGCCGCAGAGATGCAAGCGGCGTTCAATAACATGCGTTCTGTCATCAATAACGGCATGGAAGAAACGAATTGGGGCAACGACACACTGCAAGACCTGCAGAGAAAGGCTGGGCAAAAGGTGCCTATTGGCAGCGCGGCCATGCCTCTGCCGATTATCGCGCCTACGAAGGCGACGACCGCAGCGACAACGAGCGCCATAAAGACGAGCTTCGCTAATGTCGCGAGCGGTAGCAAGTCGGCGGCTCAGTCAGCAGGGCAGAGCATCGCGCAGTCATTCATCGACGGGCTGCAGAAAAAACTTGCTGGCGCGCAACAGACCATCGACCAGCTCCAGGCACGCCTCCAATTCCGAAAGGATCAGGGGAACACGGCAGCCGTTACGGAGACTACGCAGGAACTGGTCAATGCCTATAAGGCGCAGATGAATCAACTGCAGTCCGCCATGAACTCTATCAGTGCCGAGATCAAAAAGCTGAATCCGAAGAAAAATGCGGATGACATTGCGCAGCTCAAAGACCAGTATTCGCAACTGGCCGTGCAGTGGTGGAACGACCGGGACGCCCTGACACAGCTGACTGCGCAGGCGGACCAAGCCACTACGACCGTCACCAACCTGCTCAATGCAGCCGACAATGCTACGTCCGCGACGGACAAGCAGATCCAGACATTGCAGGCGCAGATGCAGTATCTCAAAGATGCTGGCCAGGACACATCCTCTGTGGCGAAGCAGATTGGGGACACGTACAGCCAGGAGCTCAAGTCCATCCAGTCGTCCATAAACAGTCTGCAGACCGAACTGAAGAAACTGAACCCGAAGACTCAGGCTGACTTGGTGCAACAGGTCAAGGACAAGATCGCTGACCTGAACACCGAGCTTTG
>NZ_AUCA01000067.1 GCF_000429525.1 Alicyclobacillus contaminans DSM 17975
ATTTGCTTTTGCGTATGTCGCCGGGCAGTATCTCCGACCATGGCATGAGTGCCGCCATCGCTGTCTTGTCGTTCGTATCAACGTTCGGCAGCTGCTCGAACAGATATTGCAGGTAGGCGAACGGGTTGAGGCCATTTTCTTTTGCCGTCTCCACAATGCTGTAGGCAATCGCGCTAGCCCGCGCCCCACGCGGTGTGTTGGCGAACAGCCAGTTCTTGCGCCCAATCACAAACGGCTTGATGGAACGTTCGCTCCGGTTGTTGTCTATCTCCAGGTGGCCATCTTCCAAAAACACCGTCAGTTTGTCCCACTGTTTCAGGCAATACACCACCGCCTGCCCAAGCATGCTTTTGGGCAGTACACGCGCGCTTTGCTCTTCAAGCCATGCCAAAAATGCCTTCAGCACCGGTCTGCTGTGTACCAATCGGTTCTGGTACCTCTCCTCCGGAGTGGCATCCTTAAATTTCCGTTCCAGGGCGAACAGCCGGTTGCAGTATTCCAGCCCTTCCCTTGCAGCAACTGGCTTGGATCGTTCGCTGGTCGGCAACGCCTTGAGAGCTTCGTCAAATTTTCGCCTCGCGTGCGACCAGCACCCGACTAGCCGCACATCCGGAATGCCGTTGTATCCCGCGTAGCCATCCACGTGCAGGAAGCCTTTGAAGCCAGCCAGAAATCGTCTCGGATGTTCTGCAGACCTTGTCTCCTGGTAATCGTACAACGCAATGGGCGGTCCATCCCGTCCGCTGCGGTACAGCCACATATATGACTTCGTCTCCGCCGCCCGTCCGGCTTCGTGCAATACCTGCAGCGTGGTTTCGTCCGCATGCAGGTATTGCCGTTTGACCAGTTCACCATGCAGGTAGTCGTATATCTTACTCAGCCACGAAGTGGATGCGCGCACCACCCAGTTGGCCAGTGTCTGTCGCGACAACGGGATGCCGTGACGGGCAAATTGCTGCTCTTGTCGGTACAGCGGCATCCCGTCAACATACTTTTTGGTCATGATATACGCCACCGCCGAGGGTGATGCCAGACTGCCAGGAAACGCTGGCCACGGCATGGTTGCCTTGACCACAGGAGTCTCGGTGTTGTTCTTCTCACAATGGCGGCAGGCGTAGATGAACTGAACGTGTTCGACGACCTTCATTACAGCCGGGATGATTTTGAGTTCCTTGCGGACTTCTGAACTCATCTCATGTAGGAGACCGCCGCAACAGGTGCATACCTGCTCGGCTTCAGAGAGGCGATACTCGACACGCTCCACCGGCAAGTCCTTCAGCATGGCTTCTCGTTGACCAGGCTGTTTCTTCCGCCGTTCGTACGTGATGGTCTCCACCGTAGGCTCCTGTGCAGCGGGCTCAGCCTCTAACTCGGCTTCGTTGAACAGCCGAAGCTGGTTCTCGTCGGAACGCTCGCTGGACGCCCCAAATCGTTTATGCCGAGCCAGTCGGAGTTGCTCAATGAGCAACTCTACCTGTCGCTTCAGGTCTGCGTTTTCCTGCTTCAAGGCCATGCATTCTCGTTGCAAGGATTCAACTTGTTCGATGGTCGTGGTCGATTGGTTATCCATGAGGAAGTGTTTCGACAAAAGTTTCCGAAATCCCTTGTCAAAACTGAGGATCTCCGAAATTTTTCGTTCAAATCACCGCTTGTGCGTTCACCTTTGGATGCGCCTTCTGTTGGGTCAAGGAAAGCCCGTCCAGCAACCAGTTCAGCTCACGACGGCTGACTACGACGGTCTTGTCTGTGGTAGACTCTGGCCACTCAAACCGCCCCCGTTCGAGGCGGCGGTAGAACAGCCAGAAGCCGTTGTGCTGCCAATACAGGATTTTTAGCTTGTCCCGCTGCCGATTGCAGAATACAAACATACAGGGTGAGAACGGATCCAGCTGGAAGGACTCCTGAACCAACGCAGCCAGCCCGTCGATGGACTTGCGTAGGTCCGTGCTACCGCATGCCAGATACACGCGTTGCTCCGTTGCGATGTCGATCAGCATAGCGCGGACAGTGTACGCACGAGTTGGAGCAATAATTCCGCGTCGTATCCTGCGTGCACCTCAATGGCAACCTTTCCTACCCGAACCAGCAAAGGGGCCTCCGTGGCCGTTGCCTCGCGAAATTGAACTGGTAGAAAGCGAGGCGATGAAGACGGAGAAGTCGATTCAACTCGGAACTGGCGAACCCAGTACCACAATTGGTGCTCTTTCACCTGGTTCGCAGCGCACCACGCTGCGCCTGACAGCCCGCTGGCGCGAAACGCGGCCACACGCTCCCGCCAACTCTCTCTTAACTCCGCCTGTTCTGCTTTCGTCATAACATGCGCCTCCCTGAGCAATTCTCTGCGAACATCCTCTCAGAGACAGCGCTTTAGCGCTAGGTGTGGTGGATTTGACGCTCACATTGAAATGAGGAATTTGCTCAAGGATACGAGTTACACGCCTTACTACACCACTGAGATCATCCCCGATTTATACTCACACCTGCCGATTGTCGTTAAGTGCCCGCATTCCAACGGCTCGAAGGATGTACTGCTGGCCAGGTCGCCCAAAGAAATTGATGATCATATACAGTATTTTTCAAGAAAATATCCTGGAGAAACCATATTGTTTGAAGACTACATCGGAGGGCAGCAGTACCTGGTGGAAGTCTTGGTCCACGGAGGAGAACCGAGGACCATCGCAATTGTCGAACAGACGATCACATTTGAGCACCGATTTATTGTCACTGCATATAGAATTCGTCCCTCCATTGCACCCGCGTTCAAAGCGATGGTCTCCGAAATGGTCCATACGGTTGTAGATAGAACGGGCATGGTGACAGGGGCTTTACATATTGAATTCAAAGTTTCAAAGGGCAAGTTCAAAATTATCGAAGTAAACCCCAGAATCTCTGGATCATCCATGAATCGCATGATTCACTTCGCTTTCGGCATCAATTTGGTCGAGGAGACGCTCAAGTCTCAATTGGGGATAGAGCCAGACACTGAACGAAAAACTGAGCGACATGTTTATACGCAATATCTTACCGTTCAAGAGAAGGGAATTCTGCAAAAGGTCACCGGGAGGAATGCGGCACGTCGTGTTCCGGGCGTCGTAGAAGTATATGTTAAGCCACGAGTCGGTGCCATATTGCAACCGGCGGTTTCCATGGGTCACCGTTATGCCTATGTCATTGGTGTAGGGAATACAGAAGATGAAGCGGAGCATGCCGCGAAGACAGGGGCCGGTAGGATCACATTCCACATCACGCCGAAGGCAGACATCACATAGTTGGTTTGTATGATTCGTCATCGGCAGTGTCAGACGAAAAAAGGGTGGCTGCTCCGGGCACAACCATTGGTCCCCAGAACAGCCCCTGTGATTTACTGTGGAAGTTGAACCATGGAAGGAGACTGTTCGGCCTGTCGGCCAGCTGCGTTGAAGAGCAGCTTCCCTGCCTGTACACCGACAGTGGCTCCCAAGCGGTCCCCTACGACGCCACCGAGAATGGAACCAATCATGGTTCCAATTCCAGGCATCACGACGGTACCGAGCATGGCACCACATTCCACTCCAGCCATCGTTCCCAGAGCCATGGTCACATTTTTCGTGGAGTTCACGGCAAAATCGCCAGTTTCCATCTTTCCACTCGTCAAGGAAACCGTGTCCTGTATTTGAGCAATTGCGCCTGAGATCAGTCCGGCCCAGAGCGAACCACCCTTAAACATATTTTCCCAGATTTGTTCAACCCCCAATTTGTTCACCCCTTCTCGTTTTTTGTAGTCTGCCCGATATCCAAGTCTCGAATTCAGTTCCGCTACCGTCTTTGGCAAGCACATCATCGCCTGCGTACCATGCAATGGACCGCCAAGATTGGCTCATCACGTAATCCGAAAGTGCCTTTCCTTATGACGAAGGTCCACCTTCCCGATGGATCTTGTTGCTTAATCGCTTAAACTGTACTTCAGCCAGGAAATCTTCCATTTCCTCTTGTACACAGGACCACCCTTTACGGGCGCGGTCGCTCACTCCCAAACCTGCGGCCACGGTATCACCACTTCTCGTCTTGGACAAATCTCTCAACAATGGAACCAACACCGACGCAGCCAGAGAGAGCCCGGCAGCGGCCAGCAGGTTTTCCGCATTCAGCTTCACCACTGTGAACCTCCTTTTACGCGCAGGTGACCGCCGAGGAGTCAAGCGTCACTACTGGCTTGATTCGGCTTCGTTGGCCCAAATATCGCTGTACCAACCACGCCAAGCCCCCGCTGACGCTGAAGACCACAGCCCAATGGCGAAGTCCAAGCGGTACCGTTGAAAACACGGTCCGCAACGCCGGAATGTACATTGTTCCCGCAAGGGCAGCCGCAGATCCGATGGTCGCCAGGAGCAGTGACCGATCTCTCCTCAACCCCGCACTGTGAGTGGCTTCGTACTTGCGCCAGCCAATCGTTTGAATCAGTTGACCGACGACCAGCGATGCGTACACCATCGTCTGCGCAGCAGCCAACGGCACGCCCGCTGCAACCGCACCGGCGAACAAGGCAACGGCGCCCAATCCGAGAGCGCAGCCTCGGACGATGACGTTCCGGTACAGATTGCGATCAATGACATCCCGATACGGCTCAGGACGAACGCTGCGCTGCGGTCCTGTCACGAGTACCATCGCCGGAATTGCGTCCGTCAGAATGTTCATCAGGAGAATTTGCAGCGGAATCAGGGGCATGGGAAGTCCGATGATGATGGACACGGCCGTCACGAGTACCTCGGCCAGGTTCCCAGACAGCAGACAGCCCATGGCACGGCGAATGTTCCCGATGATGGTACGCCCAACCTGAACCCCATCTACAATGGAATCAAACTGATCTTCGCAAAGCACGATTCCAGCCGCACTCTTGGCAATGTCTGTGCCGTTGCAGCCCATCGCAATGCCAACGTCCGCTTGACGGATGGCCGGGGCGTCATTTACACCGTCGCCCGTCATCGCCACGACTTGTCCATTCTTCTGCAGCGCTTTGACAATGCGCAATTTGTGTTCGGGCAATACGCGCGCGAACACCGAAGCCTCCATCACCAACCGTACCAGTTCATCGGGGGTCAGTTGCTCAATGTCCCGCCCGGTCACAATGCGATCACCCGACTGAAAGATCCCAATCTCTGTCGCAATCGCACGCGCGGTGAGTGGATGATCACCCGTCACCATCACCGGTTTGATCCCGAGTTGGCGCGCTTCTGCGATACTCTTGGCCACGTCGGCTTTCGGCGGATCCAAAACGCCCATGAGTCCAACATAGACCAGTTCTTCATCCGTTGCCTCCAGCGGATCTTCGTGCTCCCCAACATGCCGATAGGCAAAAGCCAATACACGCAATCCCTGATTCGCCATGCGTACATTCTCGGCCTGAATGCGTTCCTCCACGGCTTTATCCAACGGGTACACTTCACCATCGCGCAGGAAGCTCGAACATTTTGGAATCACCACTTCGGGAGCTCCTTTGCTAAACACCACGCAATTGCGCAGGGAGCTATCCTGTTCGCAGATGACGCGTGTCTGCTCGTTCTCCTCGCAGACCACGCTCATGCACCGAGTTACCGAATCGAACGGAATTTCCCGATGGCGCTTCCAATCCGCCTGACTCAACTTGGCGTTGGCGGCGACCGTGAGAAATGCCAATTCGGTGGGATCGCCCACAGGTTCCTCATCTTCCTTCCCGAGGCGTGCGTTATTGCACAGCATGCCAATCATCAACAATTGCCGCATGTCCGGATCATCTGCCAGAGCATACGCTTCGTCCGGTTTGTTGCAAAGATGGAAGTCGTCACCGCTGACATGCACGCACTTTTCCAAAGTCACAAGCTCCCGAACACTCATCTCATTCTTCGTCAATGTTCCGGTTTTATCGCAGCAGATGACGGTCACGCGCCCCAGCGACTCCAGGTTCGCAAGCCGCTTCGTCATCGCGCGGCGCTTCGACAATTGGAGCACACCGGCCGTCAGCGCAATCGTGATGGTCAGCGGCAGACCCTCGGGGATCGCCGAAGCTGCCAGGGTAATGGAAGAGATCAACAACTCCAGGGGTGGAAGCCCTCGCATGAATCCGGTCACGGCCACCAGGGCAGACGCGGCGCAGGCTCCGAGGATAAACCACTTGCTGACTTCGGTGACACGTCGCTGCAGGAAGGTTGGCTCTTCCTTCGTCTCCCGCATGAGAGACTCCAAGACACCGAGTTCCGTCTGGGGTCCGGTGGCCACCACCACCCCCTTGCCGTGTCCGCGCGTTACCATGGTTCCCATGTGGAGAAGATTCGCTCGTTCGGACAACGGGGTATCTAGTGGTACCTCTCCTGCCTGCTTGGCAACGGACGTGGATTCTCCGGTTAAGATGGACTCATTGACTTCCATCTGCCATGACTCAAGAATCCGAATGTCGGCTGGCACCTTGTCACCCGATTCCAAATGAACGATGTCACCAGGTACCAGGTCTTGCGTCGGAACCAGCATTTCTTCTCCGTTGCGAAACACGCGGGATCGCCAGTCTTCTTCAATTTTCAAAGCCCCGATGATATCCGCAGAACGTTTTTCTTGCCAGGTCGCAATCAGCGCATTCACCACCAGAATGCCGAGCATGCACGCCGCGCTGAATCGTTCTCCCATGATGAATGCCAGCCCTGTCGTACCAAGCAGTATGAGCGTCGAAAGTTCCTTGAACTGTTTCATGAAAACATGCAGTGTCGTGGGCCGGTCGGGTTCAGGCAGTTCGTTCATACCCCAAAGTTCCTGTCGATCTTTGACCTGACGGTCCTTCAGTCCCTCCAAGCTGGACTCCAGCCGCTCCAGCAATGTCCGGATGTCCAGCGCATGAAAGGGTTCTCGATGGGCTGTTTGTCCACTCTCATGGAATGTTCTCTTGTGTGTCCCTTCTTCTCGTGGCATTGCTTCCTCACGTGCACGAAGACGCAGACCTCGACGTTGAGCCGCCATCAGATACACGGACAACACGTCGCCAGCCAGCGCGATGATTGGGGCCGCGACCGTGGACATCATCGCCATCGCCACGCCCAAGTAGTTCCACGATTTTAGAATACTTACATCCCGTGTGGCCCTGCGAGCTTTCTCCTGACAAAAACGCAGTGTCTCCATGAAACGATGTCCGTCATCCGACGCAAAACGAATTAAACGAGGATGCTCGAGCTCCATGCCTTCGCTGTGGACGAGGATTGTAACGGTGCCGGCTTCGACTTCCCGAATCAACTGTTCCTTGGAAACCTGTTCTACACCCGGATGCAGAGGACTTCCTGATCCCAAGGTGCGAACACGGAATCCGCGTTCTTGCAATTGATGGATGACATTCGACCAATTGTCGTCCTCCATGGGCCGATATCCGATGACCGCCACGGGTTGTTTGGCCACAACCAGTATTCGCGTTTGGAATCCCTCTTGCCGCATTCGCCTCTCCGCGAATTCCACGGAAGAACTCGGAATACCGTGCTGTTCCAAGAATAACCGAGTACCGAGCAACGTTTCACGGCCCTTGATAACACCACGCACCCCCTCCGCAGTGGCTTCTTCCACTTGGAAGGGCGTGTGCATGCTTCTGCCCAGTTTCGATACCTCCTGTATGACAGCGGATTGCCACGGATGCTGATGGCATTTTTGCAACAAGGAGGCCGTGAGTGCCAGCGCCTTACCGGATCCATAGTCCGCACGAATGGACTGGACGTTCCAGGAGGGTTGACTGTGCGACAGGCAGCGTTCGTCCACGACAATGCTGGTCGTGTTACCCACCATGGACAAGCTTCCGTACTGAGGCATCAGGAGCTTTTGTTCAGCCGCTTCCCGCTCAGCCTCGGCCCAGCGAAACTTGTGGGACAGCATGGCCGGCCGCGGATTGGCTGCCAAAGCAACCCCAATCGCGCGCAGGGGATTGCGAGTAACCAGGAGGACAAGCGAGGATAGCCATAAACCAAGTCGCCCCATCTTCCGACTGTGTGCGTCAAGTTTGGGGTCCAGCCACGTATCCTCCGGGCCCGAAAAAACCGTGTGACGCCGATACATGGCCAGGTTGACCGCCGCGATGACGGACAGTGCGACCAGGTTTTCACGAACAGCCGCCATGGACAGGGTCGCAAGCCCGAGCAATAAATCCGGGGACACAGACCGCCCTTGAACAAGTTTCTCCACACCTCTGCGCAAGACTGGATAACCCGCGACAATGGATAGGCCGGCACTTACCCAAAAGGTGAGCGGTGATGCAGCGAGTACGGACCTGCCTGCGACCAACCGTTTCAGCGCAAGTCCTCCCAGGAGGACGGTGGAGGCAATCGCCGGAGTCCGATACGGATTTTCCGCGGCATTCAGCAAAGGAGACATCGCAGAAGGTTCAATTCCGGCCTCCACCGTTGCAGCAACTTCCGCCTGGGACACCTGCGTGTTTGGCTGTTCCCTTCTGGCGAGCCATGCTTCGATACAGTGCATGATTTGTGTGTGGGAAATACGGGTTTCATCAAAATAAATCAACGCCCGCCCGGTTACTGCATTGCACCGAACGCTCTGAATACCTTGTGTTTGTTGCATCTTTGTCTGCAGCCGGTACGCGTTCACGGGCTGATTGTAAATCCATGGAACGGATACGCGAAGGCGCCCAGGCAAACGATGAACAACGGCAAGGTGCATGCTGCGAATCCTCCTCAGTCATTCCTAATGGACTACCATGCGTAGAAATCACCTGTGGTATACGCACAGAAGAGGGCGTCAAGTGAACGAAGGTTCGCATTGCATAAATTGCGGACACATGGTGAAAACATACGTGATACAGATCGAAAGGAGAGGACGTATTGGGTAAAAAAATTGATTTCTCGTCTCCGCTTGGCATTGCGATCACGGTTGCAGGACTGTTGTTGGTATTTTCTCCTGGAGCCAGAAGCACTTTGCGCCGCTTGATGGTAAATGGAACGGCCGCTGCCATGGATGCGATGGAACAAGTTGGGGGACTTACAGCGGGAATGATGGCCAAGGCTTCCGGCACAGCCAAACGCCAAGACCGGACGGATACCCACCTCGAAGTTGAAACCTTCATCCACTCTTCCGAAAACCCAACGAGTACTTCCGAACAAAGTACGAATACCGAAGAATCGTAAACATGAGGGGCTGTCCCAAAGTCATTCGCTGACGAAGGATAGCCCCGCGGCCCTCGAACCGGATTCCAATTCACCACCACGAGTAATCAAGGAGTTCCACCCCCCATCGCTGAACAGGCATGTTCAAGTAGCAGGACTCAAGTTTCGCACCCTCAGGCAGCTAATTTCTCCTTGACCGCACTGGGTAAACGATCGATGAACTGCTGCAGCACTTGTTCGATGACGTCGTTTCTTTGAGCCAATGTCACCTCTATGGCGGTTCTGAGCAGTTCCAGAAGCAACCGAAGAGCATCTACAAATCGGATGTCGTCGAGTTCGTCGCAGCAATCGAAAAACAAGGCACCGATAGTTCGGGGATCTTGGGCATCTCTGGAGGCTATTGCCAACATGATGTAGCGGGCGAACACAATGGTCGTGTGTGCGAGCATCTGGTCGTATGTACGTCCCTGTAATTCCTTGGTGAGCCTGAGATAAGACTTGCTCA
>NZ_AUCA01000068.1 GCF_000429525.1 Alicyclobacillus contaminans DSM 17975
ATAATTTCTGCCTCTTTTTCCTTGCTGATCTGTTTCGGACGGCCGGGTTTTGGAACATCCTTCAGTCCGTCCAAGCGCAGTTCGGCAAACCGAGTGCGCCACAAAGCGATGGTTACACCGGTTCCAAGACCGGCTTTAACCATTTGTTGATTGGTCCATCCATCCGCCGCTCGGAGCACAATTTGCGCCCTGCGGACCAGTTTCTGTGGAGTGGAAGGGGAACGGACCCATTGTTCCAATTGGTCACGTTCATCATCAGTGAGTGTAATTTCAATGGCTCGTTTGCCCATGCCATGATATTACCACAATGGTAAACACCACTGTATATTTATTTTAGACTCGTGACACTAGGATAGATGCCTAATTGGGGCTGTGACGGGGCAGTTGCATGGCTTGGCCCAGTCCAGAGGGTCTCCGCCGGTGTTCGTCTGGGTGGCTTGGCATGTCTTACGTGTGCCCGTTTCACCATGGTCACCGTAACATCCGGCGGGAAGGCGGTGTGTCGGAGGGGTGAGGATTTACAGTGATCTATAGATTTCCGCCAATTGTTTGGCAACGCGGTCAACAGAGTGAAACTGTTCCGCAAAGGCGCGACTTCGCACGCCGATGTTGCGGCGCAACTCCCCATCCTGCAAGAGGGGAAGCAGTACATCGTCCAAGGTCTCCGGTGTTGCCACGACAATCGGAAAATCTGCGGGCAGATGCGCTCTCACATCATCACGCACGTATGCCACGACCACTTTTCCAAGTGCCATAGCTTCTACACTGAGCATTCCGTAGGTCCCACAAAGCAGTTGGTCAACGATGATGTCGCCGCCTGCGTACAACTCCATTGCCCTCGCGTGGGAGACATGCTCAATGACTTGATATTTGAAGTTTGCCAACGGCTTGAGCCGTTCCATGGCCTGCTCCACATATTTGCTGCCTTTAAATTCACGATTGGTCGGAGCATGAAGAACCACTGGAACCGTGCGCTCTGGGTCAGGATAAGATGGCATAATCTGCTCGGTGTTACAAACCAGAGGCAATACATGCACATTCGGGTAGTAGTCCTTCACATGTGGATACAGCTCATAATCCTGTACGATGGCGGTCGAGATATATTTAGACAGGAAGCGCAGGTGCCGGTCGATTTCCTCATCAGGAAAGTAACTATCTGGAAGCTCGTAACGATTCAGTTGGCGCGTGCGCCACTTCGTTCGGACATCGCTTCCCCAATGATGCATCACCATCTTTTTGCCCATGGATTGCAGGGCTGGCAGTTCCATATGTCCAACGGTGAGCGTGTCTCCGTTGTGGAAATGCAATACATCCGCCCTTTTCGTGAGATCGTGTCCGAAGTGGGCCAATTCAAACGAATCCGTATTGATGATGTTTTCATTGTACTGAAGATAAGATTGATACCAGTTGTAGCCCGACGCTCCAATCCCCAAAGAACGAAGTCCCCCGCATAGTAATCCGATTTGGCCAGCAATCTCCGTCGGAGCATGCAAAACGAACACCTCAACGCCCTCCTCTACATCGATTCGCCATATCATAGCAACGATTGTCTCATGGTGTTCGGGCCGATGACCAAGGACGCTGACAGGCATCATGTGGATAAGTATCCAGTTCGGACGGATGGTTGCACACATACCATGCTCTCAAAAGGGCACGGAGGGGGTTCTCCAGTGAACTATGCATATCTTTCTGGGCACGAACTTGGGATTGAAGAGCATATTGTCGTTTTGCCTTGTGGTGGCAAACGGGTATGGAATGCGCGGCGGTTGAAACCAGCGCTCGAATTCACTCTGCCAGACGGTAGCAGCTTTGACCGTATGTTTCGATCGTTTATCTTCATGTGTGTTGCCATTGGCAAGCGGTCTATGCACCCCTTGGCGAATCCGTTTGGCGAAATCGCCAATCAGAGCACCTGGCAATCATGGATGGATGAATTATACACTTCCGATAGAAATCTGGATGCTCTCCATCACGCCGCGAGTCAACCTGTGGACGTATGGATCTCTCTGCCGTACCCTCGACGCGGCCAGTTGAACTTCGGAGAAATCCACGGCAGAACGCTGAATTTTGCCGATGATGAAGATCGCCTGGAGGCCCTGTATTGGTGGATGGATGCGTTTCTTCAGCGCTGGGAAGAGTCGAAGCACCTGCACGATAAACTGGTATTCCGGGGCTTTGTGTGGCTTAGAGAAATGATTCTGCCGGAGGAAGACGGGCAGCTTGTCGCCCGTGTGAATCAGGGGATTCATGCGCGGAACCAGCTTGCTTTCTGGCTCCCAAACTATGGATCCTATTCCGTCTGGGAATGGCGCAACTTTGGCTTTGACGTGGCAGCCTTAAATCCCGATTATTATGGCTCTGGGCCGTATGGACGCGAGTGGATAGAGTGGACGGGAATGGCTGCCCGCACCTACAACATGGGAATACAGATTCCATGCGGGCGTGGCTTGTTCTACGACGACACACATTTGATTGACTATTTTAACCTTGGTTTACCCAAGTACAGCGGCTACATGATAGATTCTGTGGTGGTATACCGATTTACCAACTATTCCATTCGCACCATGTACAGAAAGGACTTTGAAAGTTACCGCCGTCTTTATACGTTTGTGAGAGGAATTTACCGAGAGACTCATTACCCTGATAGGGACTACTGACGGAGTGGAGCGCCACGGGGCGTTCTACCATCGCGACGACATCGATGATGAGGGCCGCATATCTGCGGCTGTCCAAGCACCGCTGCATTTACTCAGCCGGCCGTTTCCTTGTGGCTGCAATGAACCGCCGGCTGACGGCACTCTTACTTGTTTCAGAGGACTCTATGGTTCCTCGAAATGCTCCGTGACGGATAACATACAGACGAGAATTGTTGTAACCTATGAATGGCAGGGAAGATATTCAGCATATTTTCGTTAATCCAACCGATATTTCGTCATTCACTTTACACAATCTTCTCGTTCTGGGGCGGCAATCCGATCCAGAACGAGGGTACGGGATATGGTCTCGGCATTGGATGAGTCCGGTGAAACGAAGGAGTACACGATGCGCCGAACGGATAAGGAACGTATGAGATGGTACATCGATCACCGAATTGAATATCTCACGAATCAGCTGGAGTCTTACAAACGGAAACTCGAGCAAGCGGTTGAGGGGGCTTCGTTCAACTACGACGTCTTGAAATCCTACCTCGAAATTCGCGGGCGGATCCGCGAATTGAGAAATCTCCAAGATCACATGGAGACATGGTGATACGCGGGAGCACAAAGCGCTCCCACCCGACACTCGTTGTAGGTCGCAACCCGTTCTTCCGCGAACAGCCGCGATATGAGGTCGGGATGCAACATTCTAAGCTCGGATGATCATGGGTCGAAGGCATCGCGAAGCATCTGGCTTCTCAGCCAACTCTAATCCCAACTCCACAATTCCTTAACACAGATCATCTACCATATATAGCGACCTTGCACGAAGACGTCCACCTCGGCGTGGACGTCTCAATCTGTTTCCAGCTAGCGTACATTTCAGGGATGGAGGACAATCTGAACGGTGAATCAACCAGACAAACTGCTTGCGAAGGTGCCGAAAGTCACGGTGTACTTTTGGATTGCGAAAATATTGACCACTGGCATGGGGGAAGTGTTTTCTGACTTTCTGGCGACGCACATGAATCCGTTCGTGGCCGTGGCGCTTGGCGGAGTCGGCCTCATCGTTGCGTTCGTGCTGCAGTTCGCCGTTCGTCGATACGTGACGTGGATCTACTGGTTTGTTGTCGTCATGGTCAGCATATTTGGAACCATGGCGGCAGATGCTGCCCACGTTGTGCTCGGCGTCCCCTATGTGGCGTCCACCGCTTTCTTTGCAGTGGTTTTGGTGGTTGTATTCGCTGCCTGGTATGCGATGGAGAGAACGTTGTCCATTCACAGCATCACCACTCGGAGACGCGAAGTGTTCTACTGGGCGACTGTGTTGGCTACGTTCGCTCTCGGTACTGCGGCGGGGGACCTGACGGCAACCACCATGCATCTCGGCTATTTCTCATCCGGTGTGCTGTTTACGGTCTTGCTGCTCATCCCGGCTGTGGGCTACTGGCTGTTTCGTCTCCATGGGATTTTCGCCTTCTGGTTTGCGTACATCATGACACGACCCGTGGGGGCCTCATTCTCGGATTGGATATCGGTGCCGCATCGTCTTGGTGGGCTGGGAATGGGCAAGGGGATGGTCAGTTTCATCTTGACGTTGATGATCCTTCTCGTTGTCGGATATCTCTCCATCACCGGCAGAGATATTCAGGACAAGTACGCCATGTCCACAACGCTCCAGTAAGTGCACCGCCTGGCGCGGTGCATTCCGCGTCATTTGCCACTGACAAATCTCTAACTGACCGGATATCGGCTCTCGGACCATTGACCTGTTCGTTGTCCTGACATCACTCATAACACGGAATGACAGACGTATACCTCAATATGACCATTGAACAGGCACAGCGTCCATCCAACGAGACGCCTGCATGCAATGCGTGCGGTGGGAAGGGGGGATTATCCGGGACATCGATGGTTCTCGTCGGCATTGGATGCCCTTCATCGACCTGATGTGGTCCGGATTGCACGGCCACATCTTCACCAACCGGTTCTTGAAAGCGGTATCATGCTGTCTATTCACGTGAGTCGCCGAAGGATTCGGTTCTGCAACACCGGTGACGCGTTGACGCTCCGTTGACAAGGAGGCGGTTGACATGTTGAGTGGCCGCGACAAAAGGCCGTTGGCGGGGATTCGGGTGGTGGAACTTGGGTCCGTCGTGGCTGGGCCGTTTGCAGCGCGGGTCTTGGCTGACTTTGGGGCGGAGGTCATCAAAATTGAGCTCAAATCGGGCGATCCGCTCCGCAGACGGCCGATGGATTGCCATTGGGGCCAACACGGACCACATTTTTCTTCGATTGGCCGCAGCGATGCAGCTGCCAGACCTGCTGGAGGATGGTCGCTTTCTGTGCGCCAGTAGCCTCGGCGAGTGCCTGTGATGGATGTCTGGCGAACGCGAGCAACGTCGCCCAAGCGGTTTGTACGCAATCCGGAACCATTGGCCTCATTCCATACGCTAAAGGTGTTGAACGCGTCCTTTCTGCGGGCATTTCATTCTGAATTTTTCCAAAAGAGGTGCGTGACTGTGACGAATGTCGCCATCGCCGCTCGCTTGAACCGAATGCCCGTCGGCCGGGTGCACCGGCAAGTGACTGCCATCATCGGTATCAGTCAGTTCTTCGACCTGTTCGACATATTCTTGGCGGGTGTGTTGGGCACCGTGTTGACCAAAGAGTTTCACATCGAGGGCCCCACGCTGTCCCTGCTCATTGGTTCGGCATTCCTCGGCATGTTCCTTGGAGCCATTCTGCTGAACGGCTTGGCGGATAAAATCGGCCGACGCCGCGCCATTCTCTTCGTCCTTCTGATTTATTCGGTCTTCACGTTCATTTCCGCGTTCAGCACGTCGGTTGCGTTCCTGATTGCCGCGCGATTTTTGGCGGGCCTCGGCATTGGCGGCCTACCGCCGTTGGCGGATACGTATCTCAGTGAGATGATCCCGGCGAAAAGCCGAGGCCGAATGATCGCGTGGGCGTACACATTGGGATTCTGCGCCATGCCCGTGGAAGGGTTCTTGGCGCGGTGGTTGGTGCCAACGAACGTGGGAATGGCGGGTTGGCGGTGGCTGTTTGTCATTGGATCCCTTGGGGCCATCATCGTGTGGCTGCTTCAGCACCATCTGCCGGAATCGCCGCGCTGGCTGGAGTCGGTGGGCCGAGTGGATGAAGCCCGAGCGATTGTCGAGGACATGGAGGCGTCGGTGGGTTCCGTCGGGAAGAGTGAAGAGCACGCATCCGTATCGGTGGAACCCCGAAAAGTTCCGCTCTCCACATTGTTTCACGCCGGGTTTGCCAAACGCACCGTGATGTTGTGGGGATTTCAGATTCTCCAGACGCTCGGGTACTACGGTTTTGGAACATTGGCCCCCATTGTGCTGGCGAGCAAGGGCATCACGGTGACCAGCTCGCTCACGTATGTCACGCTTTCCTTCCTCGGCTACCCCATTGGATCTCTGCTGTCGCTGCCCATCATTGAACGGGTTCAACGCAAATGGATCATTGTTGGATCCGCCCTGTGCATGGCCGTCTTCGGCATCCTGTTTGGCATGTCGAGACTGCCGCTTTGGATCATCGTGTTCGGTTTTCTGTACACATTGTCGAGCAATATTTTTTCGAATGCGTTTCATATTTTCCAAGCGGAGATATACCCAACGGCCATTCGCGCCACGGCCGCGGGGTCCGCGTACAGCCTGAGCCGGTTGATGAGCGGCCTGATGCCGTTCATTCTGCTTCCCATCTTAAAAGTTCACGGTGCGACGGCCATGTTCTCGGTGGTGGCCTGCGCCATGGTTCTCATCATGGTGGATGTGGGTGCACTGGGACCGCGCACGTCCGGCCGTGCGCTGGAGGAGGTCAATGAGTCCCTGCTCGCCGACGCTTCGTCGACAGGGCCGTCATCGAGCGGGTGAGCCGAGTCTTTCCGTGTGCCGTCGCCCCACGTCAAGGGTCACCGCAACAAGCGGTGGCCCTTGAAGTGAACGTCCCAGCATGGATGCCGGGCGGATTTACGACCAGGCAGCAAAGTTTTTCGTATCGTTCCACATCCGGTTGAACTGCGCTTCGTAGTCAGCCGCCGTGGCACTGTCCTGCAGAATCACCAGGTTTTCATCATTGGTGGTGCTGGCGGCGTCCGAGTAGTTGTACGAACCCGCGGCCACCGCCGCTCCTATGGCCAGACTGAACACGAGTTTTTTCAAGGGTATGGTCATCTCCTGATGAACGAGGGTAGATCACTGGCTTGGCAATTTCGCCAATGTTATCAATGCGCACTTACGGATTGTTGTACAAGGCGATTCAACCAGATTCCTTGGCTGTACTGGGCTGCGGCGCCATGCGCTGCGATGGGCGAAGCTGGGTCAGTCCCACTCGGTATAGCAGCGTGCTCAACAGCACGACCACGGCGCAGAGATTCAGCATGACCGTTCCACCCCACGCGGCCATCGCAAGACCGCCCAGCCACGGGCCGAAGAACTTGCCGAGGTCCAGAACATTCTTGGTTCCGTAGTAGGCGCCACGCATCTCTTCTGGTGCAATCTTGTCGATGAACAGCGTCCCTGCGGGAAAGGAAAGGATTTCTCCCACCGTGAACACCACCATGGCAACCATGCCGACCGCCCAGTTCCGGGTGAACGCGAGACCCATCAATCCGAGCGCATAGCACAGGTTTCCGAGAAAGACGTTCAGCAACAAGGATTTCTTTTCCGCCCACCTGGAGATGGGCATCTGACCGACCACAACGACGATTGCGTTCAAGCTGATCAGCACCGAATACAGAACCAACCCGTGCATGACGTGCTGTTGAAGGTGCACCGAGACGTTGGTGTTGATTTGTTCGTACGCGGATCGGACCAGCATGCCACCCAACAGGTAGAACCACAGGACGCGGTCCGCGAGGATGACCTTCACAACATGGTGGAAAGACGTCTGTGACCTGGAGTTGGAATGGCTTTCGCCGGAAGAATGAACCTTTGCCATCATCACCTGCAGGAGCACGGTGTACACCAGAAACACCGCGCCGGAAAAGAGAAAGGCACCATCGCCGCCGGTGAGTCCGAGCCACGCGCCAAGCAGCGGGCCGACGGAGTAGCCGATGTTGGCTGCGGTGTAACGCAGGGAGAAGACGTGATAGCGCTCTTCGACCGGCGTGAGGTCGCTCATCAGAACTTGGGAGACCGGATCGAAAATGGATCTGCACGCTCCGTTCAACAGGGTCAACACAATCAGCACCGCGGGCGCGTGCGCGATGGCAAAGAGGATGAAAACCATCACCCAGATATACAGCGTGGAGAGCAGAATGGGTTTGCGGCCCAGCAGGTCCGTCAACGCGCCGGCGATGAATCCGCCAGCCATGCCCGCCACCGCGGCACCTCCCACGACGAAGCCGACCGCCGCAACGCTGAGATGGGTGTGGCGGAGGAGATAAATGGTGAGAAACGGCGTCGTCATGGAAAACGCGAGTCGGGACAGCACCGCACCGACCAGCAGTACACGCACCATCGGTGGCAACAGCGACAATTTTGCAGGGATGGACATGGATGTTCGCCTTCTTTCCTGTTGGAAAACGTGTACTCCTATCTTATCAAGGGGTTTGCAAAAGGATATATCAGGATCTCAATATCGCCATCGCGATTTTTCATAGGTTAGTATTGCGAAATGAGGACGGTACACAGGGAGAACAGGGGGCATTTCTGTGAGGAATGTCAACAGGCAGCAAAGAGGGACAGAGGCGGGCGCTCTGTCCCTCACAGGTGTCAAAGGTGCGTCCACAGGAGCCAACAGGCTCTTCATTTTTGTAATGGGACGCCCAGGATTTGAGCAACGGTGTACAAGTTGTCCCGGTTCACTTTGATGAGTTGGCCGATTTTGGCTGTGTCTTTGTTCTGGATGGCATCTTGCAACTCATCATACTTCGAGTGGATATCTTCCGCATACGCAGTGCCCTTCTTTTCTTTGAGAGGCCCGAGAATCATGGCATGAAACTCGTTGTGCAGATTGTCAGCCAACGCGGTGGCCGCTTGATAGTCGTTCTTCTTCAAGTCGTTTTCTATCGTGTTGAATCCGTTCAACTCATCCTGGAACGCTTGCGCCAATCCGGAAGTTGACTGCGTGGTGCTTGTTTGATTCCCCATCACCATATTGCCCATGCTTGTTGTGTTCGAAGACGTGCTCGTGTTGTTGGCTGTCGTGCCGCACCCAGCCAGCGCAAACAGGAGAACGATGGAAGAGATGACTCCCACCGATTTCCTCATGATATTCATCTCCTTTTCAAGACATATTTCTTTCGGATACTGATGCTCACCCATGCCCACAATCCGGTGATACTGAGGACCATCATGCATATGGCTCCCAAATCTGTGAGCCATACAAACGATGTATTGCCGATGGAACCAGAGTGAAGTCCGAAGATGAGCTTTTGTAATTTGAGTCTCTCTGCAGAAGAATAACCAATCCATGACTGGTGGTTGAGCAAGAGTCCGGTGATAGACATCATCAGGATAATCAGTGCTCCAATCGTATTGAACCCCACATTGTCAAGACAGATGGGATGGCTTTTAAGAAAGAGATGATAGATTTACAATTCAGATAAAAACCGTCTCACGCTGCGTTCTGTTGCATTTTCCAGTTTCTGAATTCCGACGGTGACCGATAACCTAGTGCGGAATGAGGTCGGTCCGTGTTGTAAAAGTGAATGTATGACTCGATCGCCGCTTTCGCCTCGGTAAAGCTGCTGTATTCTTGCAGCCAGACCTCCTCCTCCTTCAGCGACCGGAAGAATCGCTCGATGTATCCGTCAGCATCGGGGTTGTTGTAACCCGTCCGCTCGTGGTTGATTTGGCAGGCCTTCATC
>NZ_AUCA01000069.1 GCF_000429525.1 Alicyclobacillus contaminans DSM 17975
GTGAGTTCACCGATCTTAGCCCGAGCCTCCTGCAACTCTTTCTCCAGCTCCTGCTCCCTCGTAGAGGGTCCGGACTGAAGCCCAGCCCGTCCACCAGTCAGGAACGCTTCACGCCACCTGTAATACAGACTCTGGGCCACGCCATGCCGCCGACATACCTCGCTGATATTCGCACCGGGCATCATGCCCTCGAGCACGATGTTCATCTTCTCGTCCACTGTCCACTTACGTCCCGGCATCATAAACACCTCTACTTCATCTTAACCCATCCCTTCTGTCTGGGTTGACTCTGGGGCCAGTATACTCATTCTACGTAACCATGAACCGATGAGTAGCGGCTGCTGTCCAAGTGTAAACATTGATGTGCGCTGTTTCTCACAACGGGTATATGCACCCAAACATTCGCTATCGCACACTTAATTTCGTCCTTGGGATTTTCATCTAACCTCCGCTATGAATTTGCGCAAGGTTTACCACCAGCCCCACGAACCGAGTGCTGCTAGCGCAAGAAATGGGAAGAAGAGAAATGGAAAAAAGGTTTTTTCAACGTCATCTTTCGTCTTAGCCATGTTCTGCAGCACATCAATGTTTGCAGGATTGACGTCTGTCTCACTCGCAAGACGAGCGGTTGCGCCACCTACCGGCCGTACGTAAATTCCATCACTTGTTACGGTATGAAGAATTCCGCGGTGCATCATACCATCCCTCGTGCGAATGACGACGGGACGTCCAATAAACCGCCTGCAATGAGGACGTGTAATCATTGTTTTATCCCCCCTCCCCGGTATTTACTTGCCAATGTCCATTTAATGTTCGGGGGATTGTGCATGCAGATTTTACTGTTTAGTAACCTGCCCTTGCATATCCGCCGGTAAACGGAACCAGCAGGACGAACAGCACGAAGATAATCAGAAACACTATGGCCCAGCGGGTGAAACCACCGAAACATCCTCCATCGTACACGGACTACCCCCCCTTCGGACTGGATGACACATCTTACGATGCTACATCCTCTTTCGAAGCGGCAGTTGTCCCATAAACTTCAGGGCACCAGCCGAAGCCGATGCCCTCACAATGAGATACGCGCCGTAGCGAGTACCTTGTATATACCCTTGTTGCGTTACTCAGTATGCTCCTACTCCAGCGCCTGCGCCAGCTCCATAACCGCCACCTACGTAACCTCCGGTAAACGGAACAAGCAGGAAGAACAGCACAAAGATAATCAGAAACACTATGGCCCAACGGGTGAAACCTCCAAAACATCCCCCATCGTACACGGACTACACCCCCTTCAAGCTGGATGACTCATCTTACGATGACGCCTTTCCCGTTGAAGCGGCTGCTGTCCAAATAAAGGGCACCAGCCATGGGAATCGGTACGAACGCCGCAAACACCAAACCCAGACAGATCGACGCCGTATACCCCGCTGCCCCGAATGGGTCGCTCACGGTGGGATCGTTGCGACGCAGCGAGAGATACCACAGGTATGACAGCACCAAATACCTAATACCAGCCACGCCCCGCCAGACAGCCGCCACTTGCACGTGAAGAGCACTGACAATCACTCCGCCCAAGATTCCATACCACGCAATAAGTTCGAGTTACATATGATGAGTCCTCCTCGCAATGAGGGGGATTGCACGGCAAAATGAAGCGCGCCGCCCAATCGAAAACGAGCGACGCGCTGAACAACGTCTTATGTGTTGTGTTGTCTGCGAGTGAATCAAGTGTGGATTTTGCGTCACTGGCAGAATAAAAATCGTCCAAGAAGTTGCCTTTTGCGATGAAGAAATCGTCATCGTTTTTGATTTGCGAAAAATACTTTGCCGCACTCAAACGTCGATACTCCATGTTCCTTCCCTCAGTTGACCTTTTTGCACGGAATATCCGCTCGACAACTTCCTATTTGCCCTCTTGGCGACCCTTATTGCGAAATTTCTTTTCAAGTTCCCGCAACAGGTCCATCATTTTCAAGTCTTCCTTGTAATGTATTGCTCAAGTTCGCGCTTCAATGCAGGAAGTTCATCCCTTACTGTTCGCCACACGATCTCAAGGTTGACATTTCCGTAATCATGGATTAGTACATTACGAAATGCAATGATTTGTCGCCAAGGGATGTTTCGACTAAGACGAGAACGAAGAGATAATTTCCCAGCAGCTTCGCCTATTACTTCAAAATTCCGAATCACTGCGTCTTGGATCATTGTCAACCGAAAAAACGCCTCTTCTCCATCCGAAGTACACTCTTGAATCCGACGAATCGCCTCCAATATGTCTTCCAAATACGTCTTGTCCGTCTTTCAAAGTGGTATCGCCTCACTTAACACGGAGGCCCGAATCTCTGGACGTAAGGAACCCTCTGTCGTCACATGCACCGGACATCCAAGCAAATCGCCAAGATCCTCCTGCAAACCGACCAACTCAAATAGCGACACGTCCTTGTCAAATCGCACCAACAGATCCACGTCACTGAATGAATCGGCCTCATCACGAGCAACCGATCCAAATATGCGAATGTCTGTCGCATGATACCGACGGGCTATGTCTAAAATTTGCGGTTTCAAAGCTCGAATACTCACCTGGTTTAATTCTCGATGACTGACGCCACAGTCTTCTTGTATCCGTCCAGACATCAGTGCTTCACAAAACCTCTTTACTTTGAGTACATCTCCAACTGGCAACTGGTCCAAAAGAGCGTGCACTTCCGCACGCTCCGAGTACATGATCATCCACAGGAACCACCTCATTCGGAGAAATTTCACGCATCCACAGTCTTCCTCCGAATTTCCTTCGCCTCTTCCTCAGACAGCCCCGTCAACTCCACCACATCAGCCACCGAAGCACCCTTACGGAACATCCGTTCGGCAATTGACCGTGCTTTCATCAATTCTCCTTCTTTCCGTCCTTGCTGTAGCCCTTGCTTCATCCACTTCTCCTTGAATTCCTCTTCAAACTCCCGCAAAAGCTCCGTCATCTTCAACACCTCCCTGAGCCGTTCCTTTTGCTCCGGCGCAAGAATCCGCGCACTGAACCCGAGAATCAATGCCGCCACATAGTTCTGTTCGTCCCGGTCAGGCACACGCCGCACCATGTCCACAATCTCTTCAAACGCCGCAGCCCGCGCCCGTTTCGTGAAGTGCATGTGGAACGCGAACGACAACCGGACTCTATCCTGTTCTGTCCATTCATCGGTGGCCAGATGCCGCTTCACCGTCTCCAATGCCGCGTCTCCGTCCAACCGGTTCAGATACACGTTCTCCACACTGTACTGAAAGCTCCCTGCATCAAGCTGAGACGGCGCCTCCTGCACGTCCCCGGTGTACAGCACCACCGTTCGCAACTTGCGCCGGTAGCGCTCTGCAATCGCTACGTCATATGCCAGAAAGCGGTACAGAGCCGGTTCGCGTGTCGTCTGGAACTCCAGATGCAGCAACCGCCCGTCCTCCAACTCCAGCATGACGTCCGTGTATTCCTGCCGCACTTCCACCTTCGGAATCTCCGTCGGCAGCGCCCGTACCACATTCGCGTCATGAATCCCAATGACTTCGAGCGCACCGTGGGGCACTGCGCCCGTCAGGTGCTTTGCAACGATGTCATTCGCGTTTCTCGGTATATTCATGATTTCCTCCGTATCCTCAGTATAAACCCGGCCTACTCGCCGTGACTAGATACGCACTGTCCACGCGACCGTACCAAAGCTACCCAATCTCCGTTTTCAATCAGCGGCGCACCAGCCGGAATGCGACCGGTCATGTGATACACCCAGCCTTCCAATCCGCTGTTCACATCCTGCACGATGCTACGGTCGTAGTACTCGGGGTAACCCTCCAGCCTGTCCAGCGCCGCCAGTCCGTTATCCGTCACCTCGGCCCATTCACCGACGACCACACCATGCCTCTCCAATGACACGGCCGGAAACGCCCCCAGATTGTACAGCCGACCGCGGATGCATCCCTCCCCCAATGCACGAGCCAGGTGCGGTTCCATCACTGGGCGATTGTATTGGCCTTCACGAAGAGTGCCGTATACGAACACAACATGATGAGCGGACATGGCGTCACCTCCTCGCCCGTTTTCTTTCTGCAATCACCATATACCATATTGGTAATTTTATAAATGTTAGTAACAAAAACCGAACCAGACGTTACTCCGGAGTCGTACTGAACGCCTTGAGCAAAGCCTCGTCCACTACATCGATCTGCACCTCACCTATCCGCCCCAGCGGATCGCGCAGGAACCCGCTGCCTTTCTCGAACGACTGGAACAGCTCCACATAGTGGTTCAGATCATGTTCGTCCTCCAGCGGCAGACCGAGAAGACGTACCGCATGCTGAACCTGAGCACGGGACGTGATTCGTCCGACGAAGCACCAGCCCAGGCTTGCGGATATGTCGTCGTTCTCCGAGCCCTCTTTCGGCAGCAGAACGTCGGGGTTCTGCACCGCCATTATTAGCACCAGGTTCATACTGCGCCCGAGCAGCAACATCCGGTTGAGCAGCGCTCGGCCTTCCGGGATACTACGCAGAATCCACGCCTCGTCCACCTCAAAAAACTTCTTCACGGATTGCGGCGCCATCACCAACCGCCGGAACGCAATCTGCGTCACCAGATACAGAATCGCCACTGCGAACCGTTGCGAATCACGCCATGCATCCGGCAACGTGTTCGGGTCCGGGATGTCCAAGCCCATGATCGACGCCACCACCAACCGCGCCCGGTCGTCCATCACGTTGTCCTCGCCGTCCGTGCCGAACAGCGCCCGGCCCGTCTCCCCGTCTCGGTAATGCTCCAACAGCCCCAGGAACAGATCAGCAACATCCCGTTTCTCCTCTCGGCGCTGCTCGTCCTTACGTTCGGCGTCAAGGCAGAGTAGAAAGCGGTCCATGTCCCACTTCTCGCCCTCGTACAGCGCGGCCAAGGCCCGCTGCAGGACGAGCGACGCCCGCTGTCCTCACGCCGCGTCGTGACATTGAGCAGCACACTCAGAAACCCTTCCGCGATCAAGCGTGACTCTCTCGCGTCACGCCCCAGTCGAAACGGTGAGAATCGCAGGTCACTTCCCGCACCAAACGTCCACCACACGCTCTCCTGTGGCCAAAGTCTGACTAGCGCACCATACTCGCCCTGCTTCGGGTCCACAACCGCACCCATCGCGTTCCATTGCATCATCGTATCTGCCGCATACTTCATGCCGACGGACTTACCACTGCCGAGCGTACCGACAAACGCCGCGGCGCCACTGCGGTTAAGTTCCCGCATCGCCCGAAACCAATCTGTCCACACCGGACGGCCGCTATGAGCCATCTTGGCAAACCACATCCCCGCCGGGTCGCCCACGCCTTGTCTACGCCGCCCAGTTCACCGGGGAAGAACGCCTGCCAGATTTTCAGGGCGTCCCCCGGCGGATGAACCAACTGAATGGACCCTTGCAACTTTTCTTTCAACTGCTCTTCTCGGCGCAGCATTTCAAGCTCGCTTCCCGCTGCAACCGCGAAAAGTGCGTGAAAGACAGAGAACGCCATTCCAGCTTTCAATTTGGCTTCCAGTGCCTGCGCGTCCTCCAGCCCGTCATAGATGTCCCACGGGACATCGCCCGCCTGTGCGTATTCCTCGCCTTGGGCCGTGATGATCTTTTTTCTCCGATACACGATCTCCCGGGCGCGCTGTGGGGAAAGGATATCGAAGTGCACGCAGGCATCGACCGGGAACGCCAGTTTCTCCAAGGGCAGATACAGCCACTCGTCGCCAACGTTCTCCATACGCTCCGGCAGGCTCGCCGAGGCCATCACCGACTGGTACGAAACCCGTTTATCGCTATGCTCCACCCGAATACGAAACGTATCTTCCCGCACCGCAGCCGACGCAATTGCGAGGCGAAGAGGCCGTGGTCGAATCACGACTTCACCGCCTTCGATAGTCACCGTCCGCGGCAACGGGTCCGGTAGCACGACGGGCCACGGTGCCAAGCCGCGAAAATACGGCGCACGGTGCAACAACTCCAAGTCTCGCGGTGTGGCCCTCGTCAGCATTGGAATGGCGGCCTGCAAGCGGTTAAACAGTCTTAACTCCGCATGCGTAGACGCCTGGATGTCCTGCTTCGTCAGCACCGGGGTCTGTACACGCGCAACCTTTCTCTTCGTCCAGCCCCAGAACCGAAGGAACTGGTCAGCGAGCCGTTCCCGAACCCGGTCAGGACGGTCAAGGACCTGGCTCCAGGCTGCGACAAGTGGGGAAGCAAGCGGCAACACGAGGAAACTCAGACGCTCGCACGAAGACTGTTCGTGAAGTTTCTGTGCGACCAAATCCATATGCCCACGCCAATGCGGATGGTTGCCGAAGGCGGTCATGCGCGCCGAAACCTCTTCCGCAGGGATCGGTACAGCAATGCTTACGATTTGGCCTTGGCCGCGGTACATTTGAAAGAACACCTCAAACTGGCGATAAATGCTGCGTTTTACGGCTTTCGGCTGATTCTCGTAGGGCAGCGCAGGCAGCCGGTACACGCCGTATGCGGTCCCGTTGTCAAGAAACAGGATATTGTCTTGCCAATAGACAGTATGCATAAAAGAACCCCCTTCCGTATGGAGGGGGAATGAAGGGCAATTGCTGAGTATCCATAAGATGCACTAACTTCTGTGCTCATACTGTTCCAAACCGACATTCTTAGACAGTTGATAAATAATATACTGGTTCAAGCTTACCCCTTCACGCCGAGCGTTTTCAACCAAAACCTTATGCAACGATTTCGGCACCCGAACATTGAACTTACCTGAGAACTCTCCCGTGTTTGACGGTTCAGGAATAGAACGGCCTTCTTCCAAGGCAATTTCAATCCATGCACGTTTAGCATCCTCTATCATGCGAAGAGCTTCTTCAATCGTCTCACCCTGACTCAAACAACCGGGCAAATCCGGGATCTCCACCACATATTCACCGGTCGGATCAGGATGAAGCACGACGCTATATGGTAAATCCATGTAGTATTCGAGATCCTTCTCCATCAGACGTTGTCCCCTTCCACAAGGTCAATAACCTGTTTTACATACACTTCGAGTACATAGGGCCTACGATACGGAACCGTGATTTGTTTCCCATTCTTCGTGTAGACATAATGACTTGATCCGCCGCGTGGTTGTCGACGTTCAAAGCCAATCCGACGCAGAATCTTGTCCAGTTCCTCAAAGTGAACTGTCTTCGGATTGTTCCGAATCTGCTCAAAAAGCTTTTCGAGCTGGCTCATTTGTTCCACCTCAGATATAGTACCACATTTAGTGGCAAATGAAAACCTTTATGAAATCACTACAAAGACGCCTCCTCCACTGCCCTCTCCAGCTCCTCCTGCGTCGGTTTTGCGTATCTCCGGGTCATGTTCACGTCCGAGTGCCCGGCCAATTCCGCCACGGCCGCCAAGTCCACACCGCTCGACACCAACGTCCGGCAAATCCGCCAACGCTTTTGCCGCAAAGAAATTCCCGTACTGGTCGCGCTCCAGATAGACGTCCTGGACTGCCTGGGTTACGCTCAACTCCGCACCGCACGCGCGGCACTTGCACGTCTCTGTTCTCTCATACAAGTAGTGGCGCCCCTTATCCCCACACACTGGACAGTGGTAGTACGTCTTATATCGCTTGCGCCCGCTCTCATCCGTCTTGATCCCCGTCATCCAGTGCTCCGGGATGTCGCCGCTGGTAGCCAGCATCTCGCCGATGATTGCGCTCATGCTGGGCCCCTCTATGATTTCGCCCATCACACCCACCTTCGGATACCGCCGTGGACGCCCATTAGTCCTCTCTATTTGCCTGTCGGTTTCTGTATGTTGATGAGCAAAGTCCTCGATTAGCTTGTCAATGTCTCGTACTTCCGTTGCCGGAGCCGTGGAGGCCACTTCTTTGAGGGCTTCTTTCACCATCGCAAGCTCGTCCTTCGTAGGAGGCATCACTGCAGTCCCAGAGTGACGCGAAATCAGGTAATCCAACAAGATCAGGGCGTGTTCGTATTCGCCAGTCGTCTCAATTGTCACTCCGTCTATCCGCACTTTCGTGGTCACCGATGAGTCACCTCCAGTTTGCCAGTCCCTTGAGGCCCCAACACACTTGTGGGTTCCGCATACTCCGCAACGCATTCTCTGCACAACTGACTCCAAGACCAGCCATTGTCGTCCTTGAGAGTAGCGCCACAGAGCCGACACTTGCGTTCGGACTTGTCTATGCCCCTGCGTTCTATCCGCTTCATATTCATCACTCCTTCCCCTAATTCATGATCTGAACGGCAGCGCATTGATTGCAGGTCCGAATCCATTGACGATTCTCAATTCGCAGCAGAAACGATCCTCCTCCACATTGCGGACACACACCGGGCTCCGGGCCGGATGCCGTTGTCTTCACGGTGGTCTTTGCGTCGGTCCGGATTCAGCTGTGGCTGTTCGAATTCGTCCCCGAACAACGATAGTTGTTTACCCATATGACCACCCCCAACCATCACGAACCTTTGTTCGTTGATTCGTTCATTCGTTCGGAGTCATGTCGCTCGGCGTCCGGTGATGATGGCCGCGGCGCGCCCACGTACATCGTCCATCAGGAGTCACCGTCCTCGCATACAATAGTTCAGGAGGGAAAACCATGGGATTTCAGGCGAGTCTCAGCACCAGATACGCCGTGACTTTCTTGACCATACTGGCTCGGTTTCTCATCGGCCCACCGAGCCGCGTTCACCCGTTTACCATCCTGCTAATCATCAGCCTGCTGTACCCGGACGTATCAGTGTCCAGATTCGTAGTAGGACGAGCTCTTTTTCTGCTGATACTGTTCATCGATATCAAGTAACTAGATCCCTCACACGCTCCCTTCATCCCCGTTTTCGATGATGGCTCTGAATATAGTCGTACAGCGGTTTTCAGACCGGACAGAACTCATGTCCTGCAACATTCGTCGCACACTCTTTGCACATCGGGTTTTTCGCACGTGATAGTCATGTGGTGTTAGGATGAAATAGTGGACACAACGAATCGAGAATGTAAGAATAAGGCGATTCGAGGTGAGCCACATGACACAGAAGTACGACAAGGAATTCAAACTTCACGCAGTTCAATTGGCTTTGGAGAGT
>NZ_AUCA01000070.1 GCF_000429525.1 Alicyclobacillus contaminans DSM 17975
CCTGGCGGGGCTGATTGTTGCTGTGCATGACTCTCGCACGAAGTCTGGAGAAGCGCAAGGTGTGAGGGGTTTGACGCTTACGGATCGGCTACCGCAGAATAAACGTCTCGTGTTTCACTTGTATCAGGCAAAACCACCCTCCCCCTTTAATATGACACCAATTAGTTTCCGATTCATTATAGGACACCAATCGGTGTTGTGTCAAACTCGTCCGACCTACTAGACGATCTGGGGGCTTCTGTCGCTAACCTGTCCTTAGCTGCAATAAATGCAACACACAAATAGTGTATGAACATGCGACAATTATGCATACGAAATCGCCGCGTTGCTCTGCAAATTGAAACTGCGGAATACAATTGTTTTCCGCAACTTAAAATGCAGAAAAACGCGGCTCAGATATACAACATTTTGCATACTAATGCAGGATTGGACGGATATCGTTCTTGAATTATGCCCCCGATAGTTGAACAAGGATTGTTATTCAAATTGCCATTAAGCTTCTTAAGATACGCGGGTTACGGTGTGAGCAGTATTTAAGGTTGCAATAAGCGTGTTCATGGAGAGCGAGTACCACTGCTTATCGTTATACGTCCACGTTACCCGAAAAACGGGGCTGTTCCCTGCCCAAAGTGCTTGCACATAACCTTGTGTCGCATTCGGAACTATCGTTCCGTGCTTTGAAACAAAACTCGCAACGGTGTTTGCCATTCCGACCGTTTCTTTTTCATAGTCGCCTCCCATTACATCCACAATGTATCGCCAACGATGATTTTTCCAGATAATCGCATCTTCGTGTGTCTTCGAGTCTTCATAATAGGTGGCTATGGTTTTATCTGATAAAGTGACCGATTTATGTGCAGAGAACCCACTCATGTTGAAACAATTAGGAATGTAAAGTGAACTAAGATCGGATACAGTCTCCATATCCCCGACAAGATTTGCCATCGCATATTGGCTTGTATTGCTACCCTTCGGACGGTCAATAAAATCCATCCCATACTGATTCATCGAAACGTCCAGATCAATGGCTAACTGTTGATTATTCGGTAATGGAGAATCAAGATCGAACACTGTAGGTAGTGACAAAGGTACTTTGCAATGATCCTTGATTTCCTTTTGTACCGCATTCGGAACTTGTAATGAGTCTGGTACGGTATAGGTATGAGTCGTTGAGGCGGTAGAAGCTGTGGCAGTGACTTCGGCAATGACATCAGTTTGATTTGCCACAGTGTTTACTGCGTTTGTGGGTATTGTTGACTGACGTGTAGTAAAGTTACCGCATCCAACCAAAGTCGAAAACGATATACATACTGCAACAACTACGGCAAAATTCTTGCGACCGCACATGAGTTCGTCTCCTCGATTTTAAAGACCTACATGACTTAGACGAATCCCCACCTTAATCGGTGTTTACACGATTCAACCCTCTGGCTTGAGAAAATCGACGAGTTCTTCAATCAGCGCAGATTCCCAGCCACTTCGATCAAAAGTGTGATTCGCCCCATCGATGTACCTGACCTTGGCGCATCCGAAATAAGACTGTGCTTGATATCCCTCCGCCGTTTGACTGGGCACCACCTCATCCTGACACCCGTGAACAATGAGGACAGGCCCTCTGTACGCCTGGGCTCGCTTGTAAACATCGAACGTGCGCAAGTCCTCGAGCAGGGCACGAGACACCCAGTTGCCTTGATAATCGTAGGCAGCAGAAGGCGCATGGACGTCCGCTCCACTCTCCTTCAAGAGGTTCGAGACAATTTCCTGTACGTTCCCTCCAGCGGGTGCCATCAGCGCAAGCTTGTGTACATCCGACGGGCGGTCCCCCGCCACCTGACTGGCAATCAGCCCGCTCATACTCAACCCCGCCAAAGCCACCCGTGAACGGTCGACTCTCGCATCGGCCAATACACGGTCCAAAATGGCATGCGCTTCGGAGATCTCGCACGAAATCGTAACCTCTTCAAAATCCCCATCACTCTCGCCGTTCCCCGAAAAATCGAAGCGAAAGCTGGCAATGCCCATTTGTTCAAGTCGGCGGCAAATCTTCACAAACAAGCGGTGCGGCTCAATCCGGGTTGCAGTAAACCCGTGATAGAGAACCACCGCTGGAAATGGACCTGGTCCCTCCGGAACATGTTCGGTCCCACGCAAGGTCCGCCCTTGGTGTATCAGTTCAACCGCTTTCTGCGTCACACGCTCACCCCTCCACATTTTCGACGCCATTACCGGCGCTGTCGCAAACCAAACTGTCTCAATTTTCGCACCACCGTGGACTGACTCACGCCCAAGCGGGCTGCAATCTCCCGGGTACTCGCACCATCCGCAAGCGCCTTGCGATACATCTCGCGTTCGGTTTCATGGATGTACGCTTTCAACGTCTGACCCGGAATCTCTCGTCCCGGCGCCCGGGCATGATCGTCTTGCGCATCCTGCGCATCCTGCGGACGGTCGATGCCATCATAACCGGGCCTCACCGATAGTCCGCTTTGCGCGCGGTCACGTCCGGCTTCGCGGGCCGCACAAATCAGGTCCTTCGGCAGATGATGCGGACCAATGATGGGTTCGTCCGTGGTAATTACCAAATACTCTATCATATTTTCCAATTCGCGAATATTCCCTGGCCACGGATACGCAGTCAGGTGATCGATCGTTTCACGGCTCCATTCACGCGTACCCTTTCCGTGCTGATGGACGAAGTGTTCCAGATACACCTGGCAGAGGGGCGCAATGTCCTCCTTGCGTTCCCGCAGCGGAGGAATATGAATGGTCACGACATTCAACCGATAGTACAAATCCGCGCGAAATGTTCCATTTGCAACCATCTCCCGCAGGTTTCGGTTCGTCGCAGTGATGATGCGCACGTCCAAATAGGAAGGACGCGTCGAGCCGATTCGTTCAATGCGATGCTCCTGAATGAGATCGAGCAATTTTCCCTGCAGATGCAGCGGCAATTCGCCAATTTCGTTGAGAAAGAGCGTCCCGCCCTCCGCCAGTTCCACTTTGCCCGGTTTTCCCTCGCGCCTGGCGCCGGTGAAAGAGCCTCGTTCGTACCCAAATAATTCGCTTTCCAGCAAGGCTTCCGGAATGGATGCGCAGTTGATCTCGACAAACGGCCCACCTGAACGTTGACTTGCGTCATGAATGGATTTTGCGACCCGATTCTTCCCAACGCCCGTTTCGCCTAAAATCATCACTGCCGCCTCCGTGCGAGCGACACGAAGCGCTAAGTCCATGCACCGGCGCATCGCAGGGCTGCCGGAAATAAACGGAGCAGGCTGGCTGATTTCCTGACTCGTCGCATCGCTGCTTGCTCGTCCGGGCAGCGTCAGCAGTTCCAGCTCTGTGACATCCTTCGCGTAAGAAATCACGCGCTTGACCGAGCCATCAGGATTGAAGATGGCGTGCCCGGTAGAGATGAGACGCCTGCCATCCACCGTGTTTTGCAACACGGTCTGCTGCGTACGGTGGCGCAGGACCAATGCTGTGACCGACGGGTAAAAGATCCGTTGATTCTCTAATTCGAAAACAGACTTGCCGACAAGGCCGCCCACCAGGGGGCCATAGAGTTGCTCTACCTTGTCGTTCACTTGAAGGGTAATGCCTTCACCATCCGTGATGTACCACTCGTCCAGGGAGGAGTTAATCAGTTCCGCGAGCTCCGTGTTCTCCTGTTTCAACGCCCAAATCGTGTTCTCGTCCGGTCCCTCAGGCAGGCGAATGCACTCAATGAGGGTCCGGTCCGGACCAAATGGACCCTTGTGCATGATATAGGAATAGCCTTCCGGGAGATTGTGTTCATTGTTCCAGGTATCGAGATCGACCCCCGAACAGACCGTGACTTTCGCGGCCTGATTGGCCCATTCCAACTGCCCCGAACGATTCACAAGCAGGATGGGCGTGTCGAGCACATTGAGGACATCCAAGAGTTCCATGTTGCAAGCCCCCTCGCACATAAACCCATGTTACCCCACTCTGAGTCTTAATTGCACCATAAATCTTAATATTGACTCAACTCAGTGGAACAATCGAACCAAAACTGACTCACCCCACATTCAACCCATGTGAATCACGCTTGAACACGCACTCACAATCGGATTTTCACCAACGATGATGTCCGTGTAAAACCGCAGCCTGACAACAAAACACGCCCATCACCGGCACGTGATAAACGGCGACTGTGCAGACTTGGCACGCAACTTGCTGAACAATAAAGCAAGGTGCAGGGTGGAGCTCACACCCATTTGCAGAGACATGATGGAGAGGAGAACTTCAAGATGGCAATGATACTCGACGAAAGTAAACGCCGGCAAGACAACACAGACATGACGCTTCCGTATTCCCTATACGTGGAGGAGCATGTTCTTCAAACCGAGTACGAGCACATTTTCAAAAAGTCCTGGCAGTATGTGGGACACGAGGCCCTGGTGGAGAAACCTGGCGACTTTATCACCTGCACGATTGCAAACGAACCCATTGTCGTCGTCCGCGGGAACGACAACGAGGTCCGGGCATTCTACAATGTCTGCCCACATCGAGGCACAAAGCTGGTGCAGGACGCGGCGGGATCGAAGAAAATTTTCCAATGCATGTACCACGGCTGGACATTTCACCTCAATGGGAATCTGCATCAGGCACCTAATTTCAAGGGCGCATCGGGATTTTGTGCACAGGATCACTGCTTGAAGTCGGTACACATCGCGATTGAGAACTCGTTGATGTTTGTGAATTTGAGCGAGGACCCTGTGCCACTTGCGAAAGAGTTCGCGGACTTTTTCAATGACCTGAAGCAATTCAATTTCCTTTCTGAGTTGAACCTGTATCATACGGAACAGCGCGTCATTCACTGCAACTGGAAAACTTTCATTGACAACTATCTCGAGTGCGATCACTGCCCTATCGCCCATCCGAGGTTCGTGTCGACGCTGGATATGACCAAGTATCAGATTTTGAACCGCGACAAGTGCAACATTCAGGGGTCAAACGTGAAGGAGACCCGCACAGACCTGGATGACGCCGAAGTCCGCGAAGGGCGATTCTATTGGCTGTGGCCAAACGTCATGTTCACGATTTACCCGGGGCCAGGAAACTTTCGGTCCATCCAGATGATCCCAATCGACGCAGAAACCACGCTTGGCATTTACTCGGTGTACGTGAAGGGCGTGGAACCCACGGAGGAGCAACAGGAGCTGATTGCGTTTGCGAAGACGGTCGCAGACGAAGATGTCGACCTGGTAGAACTCCAGCAAGTCGGCCTGCGTTCGTCGGCATTTCAGCAAGGCGTGTACTCTCCAACAGAACATGGCTTACGTCTGTTTCACGGACTGGTTCGTGAAGCACTCAAGTAGATGTGAAAAATGGGGGGGGGTTCAATGTTAGTCGAAAAACGCAGTATTGACTTTATTCCCGAGGAAGAGCGGCACGGAAAGCCCCGAAGCTTGTTCAACATCTGGTTCAGCGGAAACATGCAGCTCACGCCAGTCATGACTGGCGCCGCGCTGCTTGCCCTCGGGCTGAACGTCTTTTGGGCAGTGCTGGCGGTCATCATCGGCAACATGATTGGCGGGCTGTTTATGGCGACACACTCCGCTCAAGGGCCGAAGCTGGGAATTCCGCAAATGATTCAAAGCCGCGCCCAGTTTGGCGTCATCGGCGCGATTTTGCCGCTCATTCTGGTCATGGTGATGTACGTCGGATCCGTGTACTACAGCGGACTGCTTGGCGCGCAAGCGATTCACAGCGCGCTTCACGGAGTCCCCATCTGGTTGGCGATGGTTGTCCTGAACGCCGTCACATTGCTGGTCACCACATACGGTTACGACGTCATCCATACGGTGGAGAAATACTTCGCCATTATTTTCGCGCTCTTCTTCCTGTTCATTACAATTGAGGTGTTTCGCTTACCCTTCCCGGCGCACAGTTGGTCTGTAAGCGGCTTCAAATTTGGACCCTTCATGATGGCGATGAGCATCTGTGTGAGCTGGCTGCTCACTTATGCACCCTATGTTGCGGACTACTCGCGGTATTTGCCGAAGAACACCTCCACCAAGGCGACGTTTGGCTGGACATACGCTGGCGGTGTACTCGGTACCGCGTGGCCGATGCTGATTGGCGTCCTTCTGATTGCGTCCACCTCGCGCTTCGGCGATGACCCGACAGGCGTCCTGGCGCAAATGGTCGGCCCGGTCATGGCACCCATTCTGTACCTCGTCATCGTGCTTGGAATTTTGGGCGTCAACGTGCTGAATCTGTACTGCGCCTTCATGGCGACGGTAACAACCATTGAACCGTTCACCAAACTCAAAGTGACGCCAACTGCCCGCTTCGTCATTTTGGGCATCATCGACGCCGTCGCAACCTGGATCGGCATCCAGGGGCAAGGCAGCCTCATCACCATCATCGGCGATTTCATGTTGATGCTCCAGTACATGATGGTACCCTGGAGCGCCATCAATCTGGTGGATTTCTATCTGCTGAGAAAGGGAAACTACAGCATCAAGGACATTTTCGACTTGAACGGCAAGTACGGCCGCTTCAACTGGATCTCGATTGGGGCATACCTGCTGACCATCGTCGCGCAGATTCCGTTCATGAATGTCGCTGGCATTTACGAGGGTCCCATCTCCAAGGCTTGGGGCCATGCTGATTTCGCCTGGATCATTGCATTACTGCTGCCGTCAACGATCTACTACTTTGCCATGAAGCCGAGATTGGCTTCCACAGGAGAACTCGAGAAGGGTTCTGTGATTCCGAAGACTGCTGCACAGTGACCCTGTCGGCGGCAAAAGAGAGGGAGAGAAGAACATGAACAAACACGCCATTGCGGTCATCCCTGGAGACGGCATCGGGCAGGAAGTCGTCCCCGAGGCGTTAAAAGTACTTGAAGTTGCTGCTCAGATTCACGGAGGCATTGCCTTCGAATGGACCACGTTCCCCTGGGGCTGTGAATATTACCTGCAACATGAAACCATGATGCCATCCGACGGAATTGAAACGTTGAAATCCTTTGAACAGATTTTTCTCGGCGCTGTCGGCATGCCCGGCCTCGTACCGGACCACATCTCGCTTGGGGGCCTGTTGCTGAAAATCAGGCAGGAGTTGGAACAGTCCATTAACGTTCGGCCAGCGAAGCTGCTGCGAGGCATGAAATCTCCGCTCGCCAACCCCCAGGCCTTTGACATCCTGGTCGTCCGCGAAAATTCCGAAGGAGAATACTCAGATGTCGGCGGACGCGTTCACAACGGCCTGGATGAAATGGCGTTGCAGACTTCCGTATTTACGCGAAAGGGATGTGTTCGCGTGATGGAATACGCACTGTCGGTAGCACAGAGCCGGAAACGTCACGTCACCAGCGCGACCAAGTCCAACGGACTCGCGCACAGCATGCCGTTCTGGGACGACGTGTTCCACGACGTCAGCCAGTCCTACCCTGAAATCCAAACGGCCAACATGCATATTGACGCCCTGACGGCACTGTTTGTCATGAAACCACACGTCCTCGACGTGGTCGTCGCATCCAACCTGTTCGGAGACATTCTCAGCGACATTGGCGGCGCCATCATGGGCAGCATCGGGATCGCCCCGGCTGCCAACCTCAACGTCGAGCGAAAGTACCCCTCCATGTTTGAACCGGTACACGGGTCTGCGCCCGATATTGCCGGAAAGGGAATTGCCAATCCAATCGGGCAAATTTGGACGGCAAAAATGATGCTGGACTTTCTCGGTTATGAAGACATCGGATCCATCGTGCTTTGCGCCATCGAGGAAACACTCGTGGAGAACGTCAAAACAGCCGACCTTGGCGGCACCGCAACCATGACCGAGGTAACGAACAGGGTCATTGCGCACATGAAACAGACCAAATAAGGCGGCGTCACCAGACGGCAAGAACGGTCGTGATCGGACCAGATTTGTACAGGAGTGATTTCGTTGAAAAACACCTTTTCATCGATGGCAAGTGGGTGACAACTGAACAGTACACAACGCTGACCGCCCCCTACAACGGCAGCCTAATCGCGGAGCTCCCGTCCGCCTCCCCCGCCGATGTCAATGATGCCATTGAATCTGCCGCACAGGCCACATCCGTGATGGCTTCCATGCCGGCACATCAGCGGGCGAAGATCCTCGAGAACCTCGTCACATTGATGGAAGACAGGCGAGACGAAGCGGCGAAGATCCTCGCCGCCGAGGCAGCCAAACCCATCACGACCGCGTATACCGAAGTCGATCGAACCATACAGACGTACAAGTTCGCCGCCGAAGAGGCGAAACGCATCCATGGCGAAACCCTTCCGCTGGATGCAGCCCCTGGTGGCGAAGGGCGCGTCGCATATACGGTAAGAGAGCCACTCGGCGTGATTGGCGCCATTACGCCATTCAACTTCCGATGAACCTCGTGGCGCACTAGTGTCACGAGTCTAAAATAAATATGCCTTTGTGTTTACCATTGTGGTAATATCATGGCATGGGTAAACGAGCGATTGAAATTACACTCACTGATGATGAACGTGACCAATTGGAACAGTGGGTCCGTTCCCCTTCCACTCCACAAAAACTGGTCCGCAGAGCGCAAATTGTGCTCCGAGCGGCGGATGGATGGACCAATCAGCAAATGGTTAAAGCCGGTCTTGGAACCGGTGTAACCATCGCTTTGTGGCGCACTCGGTTTGCCGAACTGCGCTTGGACGGACTGAAGGATGTTCCAAAACCCGGCCGTCCGAAACAGATCA
>NZ_AUCA01000071.1 GCF_000429525.1 Alicyclobacillus contaminans DSM 17975
AACCCCGCAATTCCCGTTCGTACGGTTCCGTAATGGCAGAGGTATCCAGCCGGTCTACAACATCGCTGATAAACCGTGCCAAATGGTTTTCCGGCAACCACTCGTTCAAATCCGGCGGAAGAAGGAACAGTTGATCGTGGTTGTGACCACGGAACCTCTTTCGTGGCATGGCGAAGCCTCCTCAACGCTGTTGCCGTTAGGTTTCGCCATTGATCCGGAAATTTCCTTCTGGAAACTGACTCAAAGATTACTCGGACACGCTCCTAGGGATGGTCCATACATCAAAGCAGTCGCGCAAAGCAATCCACGCCGATAAAGAACGTGACAGCCCTTTTGTGTTGCGTTTTCCCATGTCAATAATACACAAGTTGCATTACAAATCCTTTGCGAATTAGCGTTCGACTCTCTCTACTGTTCAGGGTTCGACTTTACATTTTTACGTATGAAGGTCGCTGGTTTCATCGTTCTGCTCATCGCCTGCTATGCCCTGATTTCTTATCTGTTGCTCAGACGGTCAACGGTGTAATGCAACCGTTTGATATACTCCACTGTAGCAGGAGGGGCGAGAAAGGAGCGAGGCGCTTGTTCCTGAAAGAAGTTCGATTTGTCGATTGGCCGGACGATACCGGACAGTATCCATTCAATCTTCCCGCATTTCGGGGGATCTCCGAGATCACCTTTCCAACGGCCGTCACGTTTTTCGTCGGGGAGAACGGATCGGGCAAATCCACGCTGCTGGAGGCCATCGCAATCTGCGCCGGATTCAATGCGGAGGGAGGCAGTGCGGCCAACCGGTTTTCCACCGCACAGACCGAGTCCGCACTCCACAACCATCTGCGACTCTCCTGGTTCCCCAAAGTGAACCGAGGCTTTTTCCTGCGCGCGGAGAGCTTCTTCAATTTTGCAAGCTACATTGACGAACTGGAACGCGAGTGTCCCACGGGCTACGCGGCGTACGGTGGAAAGTCGCTGCACGAACAATCCCATGGCGAATCGTTCCTCTCGCTCTTCACCCAGCGCTTTCGCGGCCGCAGCAAGGCGTTGTACCTGCTGGACGAACCGGAGGCGGCACTCTCGCCAGCCCGACAGTTGGCGCTGCTGCGCGTCCTGTGGGAGCATGAACAGGCGGGACAGACCCAGTTCATCATCGCCACGCATTCTCCTATTCTGCTCGGCTACCCAACCGCCCGAATCCTCAACTTTGATGCCAGCCCCCTGGCACCTGTTCGATACGAGGAGACGGACCACTACGTTATCACGCGCCATTTCCTATTGAACCGTGAGGCCATGTTGGAGACGTTGTTCCAGACCGACGATTGACATTGGCCGACATTTTTCCAATGATGGCAGATCAAGACGACGGCAGAAGCCGGACCGAAGTCCGAGACTTCCGCCGCCATCATGTTGAGTCCCGCCGCCCAGAGACCGCGTTGTGACGACTTCACGCCGTCGTTGACACTTCCCCGTGGAGCGCCGTTGTCCCCCTCACGCGTACGGGCGCGGTTTCGCGAATGGTAAATGCGATTAAAGCGCTTACAAACGCGCCTGCCGCAGCAATCCAAAGCGGTGCGGAGAGGCCGAAGTGATCCGCCGCCATGCCTCCAATGGACGGCGCGGCGGTACCGCCGATAAACTCACCGACAAGCTGCGTCAACCCCACCGCTGTACCCACGTACTTCGGCTTCAGAGACTCACCCGGAATGACCGCCATAAACAATGGGAACGCAGCCTGCCCCGCGTTGGTCAAGAACCCAATCACCATCATCAGCGCCACGGATCCGTGCACCAGCGCCAAGCAGATGGGCGACAGGGCGGCAATGAACCCGAACAGCACCAGTGTCGGTTTCCGGCCGATTCTGTCTGAAATGGCAGGTCCCACGAATCCCCAGAAGAACGTGCCCAGCCCCATGGCCGCCATGATCAACCCCATGTCGCCCGCCGAATACTTGTCATGCTCCGTCAGGAAGGTGGGTGCAAAGGTGGTGAAGGCGAACAACCACGTCATCATAAACACCGCAATGATCATGCACACCCAGACGTTGCGGCTCCGGAACACAACCGGATAGTCCTCGCGGCGGACCTTGTGCTCACCGGCTTCCATCTGCTCCTTGGTCATGCGTTTGGAGGGGTCTATCATCCACTTCAGCAAGACGAAGAACATGATGATGCCCGGTACACCCACGAGATAGAACGCCGCGTGCCAAGAATAGTGCTCTGCCACCGCCGTCACAATCAACGGTGTTACGGTCGATCCGATGAGCCCAAGCGCGCTCTGCACGAATCCGAGGTTGAATCCCCTGCGCTTCTCGGATGACTCCGCGATGACCGCCGCTTGCGCGATGGGGAGCACTGGCCCTTCGGAAATTCCCATCAACCCGCGCGCCACAAACATGGTCGCAAAGTTCCTTGCAAGTCCGGTCAGGAAAGAGAACAGCGAGAAGGCTAAGGTGATAGGCAACAACACCTTTTTCCGAGAACCGAGGAAGTCCGAAATGGTTCCGAAGAAAAACCCGGACAGCGACCAGCAGATGGCCAGAACGGACACCAACAGCCCAATCTGGGTATTGTCCAATTTCAAATCCGGGGCAATAAACGGAAACAGATACACAATGCTCAATCGCTCCATGAACACGAAACCAAAGGTGAAGAACATCATCGTCACGACCGCGTTCTCGTAGCGGAAGAACGATTTTTTCGGTTCATCGCTCATTGACAGACACCCTTTCCTCAATCAATTTGACGCCATGGATCACGCCCAGGCCCATCATGTAACCGATATCATCCGTCGTACCCACTTCATTTTTTCAGCATCCTGAGGATGGTTCCCGATTCACCTCCGCAATCTGACATGCTTGATCACAAAATAATCGAACTTTACAGATTGAAAAACGGAGTCGTTCCTGTATTCGGAACACCTCAGGACGATTTCATCTCTCATCGACTTCCCTATTGCCTTGACGATGGTTATCCCATCGATTCCCCGTCGGTCCTGGACAGTGCTTCCAACACCTCGCGAAACGACTGGGGATTCTCCGCGCGGAATCCTCGGGCCTGTTGCGCCGCGGACCAAGCGAGCCGCTCCGCCGCGCCACGGGTCACCCAGGGCGTGTGGCCCAGCGAGGATACGGTTTCAGCCGCATCCAATAATTCGTGGGCGCGGCGTTGGCCGTGCTGCCCATTGCGCACCAGCAGGTAGTTGGCCAATTCGGACAGCGTCATGTTGCCAAACGAGGCGTCCACCGAAGCGAGCACATCATCCACCACGCCGGCCGCCGACGCGGCCAACAGCGCTTCCATGAACAGCGCCTCGATGCCCTTCACAATCACGCTGCGACACATTTTGACCGCAGCCGCCGCTCCCACACCCCCTTCCACGACGTCGATGCGCATCCCATACGGCTCCATCCAACGTTTCAACAAATGGGCGCCCGGCCCGTCCGCCAACATCGGCACCCGGTGCCGCAGCGGTGGGACGGCGGACATCACCGCCACCCCCGCAAACCGTGCACCGGTGTTGGACAACAACGCCGCAATCTCCTGTTTGCGTTTCGGAGAACAGGAGTTCAGATCCGCATACACGGCATCGGACTGAAGTGCGGGCGCGATGTCAGCCGCAGCGGGAAGCGCCGCCGTCGGGGTCACCAACGAGAACACCAACGTGGCCCGCTCGCCGACCGCCTGAACGCTGTCCAACAGTTGCATCCCAATCTGTTCTGCCCGCGCTTTCATTGCGTCATTTTGAAACGCGTCGTAGGCGACCATGTGCTCCACACCCGCTTCACGAAGTCCGGAAGCAATGGCGAAAGCGGCTTCCCCGAATCCAATGAATCCAACCACCATTGGAAATCAACCTCCCGTCCACGCGCTGATATGGGAGCAGGGCGGCGCCATCCCCCGCGCATCTCGCATCACCGGTCCACGTAAGCCACGCCAAGAGTTTCCAATTTCGCTCGGAGCCCGTAAATGTCCAGGCCCAGTTCGCCCGCTGCCAGCCGCGCCCGCGTCTGCGTTTCTCTGGCGACCCGCGCAGCCGCGCGTTCCGCGATGTCGCCCACCAGCGCTCGAGGCACGCAGACCACGCCGTCCCTGTCCCCCAAAATGATGTCTCCCGGATGAACCAATGCGCCGGCGCATACCACCGGAACATTGACAGACCCTGCGGTCGCCTTCACGGTTCCCTTGGCGGAAATGGCCTTGGCCCACACCGGAAAGCCCATGTCCGTCAGTTCCTGTGTGTCCCGCACGCCGGCGTCGATGACAAGACCCACGACCCCGTGCGCCCGTGCGGACACAGCCAGCAGTTCACCGAACATCCCGTCCGTGGACGGTGACGTGCAGGTCACCACCAGTACATCGCCGGGTCTGCACACCTCTATGGCCGCGTGAATCATCAGGTTGTCTCCCGGATGACAGGAAACCGTCACAGCCGTTCCACACACCCGGGCGCTGTCAAAAATCGGGCGTACATACGGAGCGAGCAGCCCCGTGCGCCCCATCGCTTCGTGCACCGTGGCTGTTCCGTATGGGAGAATGGCCTGCACATCTGCAGCACTGGCCCGTTCAATGTTGCGAACGACGACCGCAGTCATACGAACACGCCTCCCACATAGGGGTACACCCGTTGGTACGCCTCCGCGTACACCACGGTTCCGCCCGCATTGCGCCCCGCCTGTACGCCGCGCCGCTTGGCGAGATCGGTATAGTACGCCCAGAGGTGTTCCTGCGCCGCCATGCACTCCATTGCCCTCCGCTTGCGTTCAAAGACGGGCGTGATGTCGAGCAGCACCTGCACCTGGAAGTTGCACTGCTCGGACTGATGAGGTTCAAACAAGAACACCGCCGGCGCCCCAATGACGTCGTATGCGGACGGATACCCATGCGCCTGCGCGAGAATGCGCGATTCCAGGACGAGCTGGGTGGTGCGGGGGTGATCGGCGTTGTACGGATCGACCAGAGAGTGCGTCAGAATGAACTCGGGCCGGTGCTGACGGAACTCCTGCACGAGGCCGTCCCGCAATTCGGCGGTGACCTCCAGCGGATAATCCCCCGCGTCGAAGAACCGGACCTCCGCACCGAGGATGTCGGCCGCCTTTTCGGCTTCTTCGCGGCGAATGGCCTTAATTTCTTCCAGCGTCTTTCCCTGCTTCCACAACCGTGCGGATTCGCCTCGTTCGCCAAAGGTCAGACACAGGACGCGGACTTTGTAGCCCATGTCGTGATAGAGCGCGATGGCCCCACCCGCTCTCCACACAAAGTCGGCCGCGTGTGCACTGACCACCACAATGGTTCCTTTGGATGCATCTGCCATCTTCCATCGCTCCCGTCTTCCGCTGAGTGGGTGTTGTTAATTGAACACGTAGTCCGGTTCCACCAACAGGGTGGTATTGTCCACCGCCATCCTGCGGACGTCGGCGGGCGAGAATCCAGCCGCCAGAAACTGATGCGCGAAGTCGAAGAACCCTTCGGTGATGGACGGATTGACCTTCTGCCCGAGGTCCGAGGAAAGGACGCATTTGTCGGGACCAACGGCTTTCACCGACGCAAACAACGTCTCCCACGAACATTTGTTGGTATAGAAGGTTGTGTAGCAATGCTCAATCAGCGCTCCCATCTGGCTGAGCCGCACCTGTTCGTCGACGGTGAACTGCTCGGCCGGGAACAGCGCGTGCGTGACCACCACCCGCTTGACGCCAATCTGGTTGGCCGCCTCGACCAGCGCGAAGATCTCAGCCTTGCCGAGATGCCCCGTGGCCAGGGTCATGTCGTACTCCTTGATCAGTTCGAGGCAGGTTTGCACGTCCGGCCGCACCTTCCCCTCGTCGTCCACCACGGACAACGGTGCCGGCGCGATGCCTCGCGCGTGAATCTCGCGCTGAATCTTCGCCCAGAACGGCAGCTTATTCGTAACGGGTCCATCTTCCCGGCCGGCGGTCTCATTGGCGGCATCGACCGTCGGGAACCAGATGATGCGAGCCCCCGCGCGGCCCGCCACATCCACGAGGACGGGGTTGAACCCGCCGACGGCGTGGTTCAGGGTGACCGCCCCAAACGCATGAATGCCCGGCACCGCGTTGGCAACCACCTTGGCCCGCTCCACGGTGGCGAAGTAGTGCGATTTCAGCACAAACCCCTTCAGCCCGTTGTCGAGAAACGCTTTGGCCAGGTTGAGGTCGTCCGTGCGACGCTCAATCAAATCCGGATCGACATGCACGTGCGTATCGTAGGCGCCGCGAAGCAAGTCGCGAACCTGTTCACGATCTTTGTCGGTCATCGGTACGTAACTCATCCACTTCCATCTCCAGTCCCAACGTGTTGTCAACGATTTTGTTAACAATTCGAAGCAGGAAACGCCCGCCAGGGCGGTCGCCCCTCGGCGTTATTCCTGCGTGTGCAGCGCCCGCAACGTGTCGAGCACGTTCTGCAAATGTTTGCGCATGGCCTGTTCGGCAGCGTCCGGATCCCGCCGTACCACGGCATCGACAATCTCCTTGTGCTCCGCCAGAGAGAGCTCCGGGCGCCCCTGCGAGAGAATGGTTCGATATTGAAAGCGGACACTCTGGGTATTCAGCGTGTCGAGCACCTTCGCAGCGGTCGTGTGTCGGGCCATCCGAATCAGCGTGCCGTGCAGTCGGGCGTTGCCTTCGGAGTACTCCAGGAGATCATTGACACGATAGTGCCGTTCCATCTCCGCAATGATTTCTTCGAGTGCCTTGCAATCCTCTTCCGTCGCGTTCTGCGCCGCGTGTCGTACGGTCACGCATTCCAAGGCGGTGCGGACCTCCATGATTTCCACTGCTTCGCGTTCCGTCACCATTCGCACCCGCGCACCGCGATAGCGTTCCCGCTCGACGAGCCCCTCTTGTTCGAGCCGGGCCAGCGCGGTCCGCACCGTGGCCCTGGCGGCATGAAACGCTTTCGCCATGTCCATCTCCACCAGCCGCTGATTGGGCATCAGGGCTCCTGTGCGAATGGCGTCCTTCAGCTTTGCGTAGCATTCATCCTCGGTCAGCAGCAGCGATTCCTTTTCCATCTCCATCTTCCTACTCCATCGGATTGGCGCAATGGCGGGGCTAGCCCCCCTGTTGCCCCTGACCCCATTATCTCACACGACCGGGGTGCCATAAGTGTGAAAACTGGCAACGGTGGGATTGCCCCACGCCTGGCCTCGTTTGCGCTCCGCCTCTGTCCAGGTGATGGGCTCCCAATCTGGCGCGAACACCAGGTATCCACCGGAACAGATTTCAATCCGATTTCCTCCCGGTTCATACACGTAGACAAAGTAGGTTTGATTGATGGCATGCTTGCTCGGCGCGAACTCAATGAACACGCTATGGTCCACAAACAGGTTTGCCGCGCGCCAGATGCCTTCGTTGGTATCGACGCTGAAGGCGATGTGGTGCAAACGTCCGCGGCTTCCCGTATCGTCCTGGGTATAGACCAGGTCGTACGACTTGTTGGTCGCGCGGTACCACAAACCCGGGCGCCGTCCGCTGTCCAACAAAATCTGTTCGGTGAGGCGCAGGCCCAACTTGTCTTCCACGAACGCCCCATCGGCCTCCGTGTTGGAGGTCAGAAAGTTGATGTGGTCCAAATGCTTCACCGCAGCGCCCCGCCCCGTAAATTTTTGCGGCTGGTTCTTCAACGTCGGGCGGAGGTGTTCTGGCGGCTGATAATACTCCGTCTCATAATAAAGTTCCAGGAGATGCCCATCCGGTCCGCGAAATTGATACGCCCGGCCGTGCCCCCCGTCTCCGTCCACCCAGCCCACTCCTGCGCCTGTCGCTTCGATGATGCGAACGCGCCGCTCCAGGGATTCCGGACTCATGGCGCGCAGCGCGGTGTGCGCCACGCCCGCCTGGTCCGACGCCGTCAACTTGAGGGAGTATCGCTCGTAGTCGCCCCAGCATCGCAGGTAGGCGGAATTATACTGGCCCCAGAGTCAACCCAGACAGAAGGGATGGGTTAAGATGAAGTAGAGGTGTTTATGATGCCGGGACGTAAGTGGACAGTGGACGAGAAGATGAACATCGTGCTCGAGGGCATGATGCCCGGTGCGAATATCAGCGAGGTATGTCGGCGGCATGGCGTGGCCCAGAGTCTGTATTACAGGTGGCGTGAAGCGTTCCTGACTGGTGGACGGGCTGGGCTTCAGTCCGGACCCTCTACGAGGGAGCAGGAGCTGGAGAAAGAGTTGCAGGAGGCTCGGGCTAAGATCGGTGAACTCACGATGCAGGTGGATGTGTTGCGAAAAAAATC
>NZ_AUCA01000072.1 GCF_000429525.1 Alicyclobacillus contaminans DSM 17975
TGCGTTTTCTCAAGGTGCTACGCCGTCGTTATCACCGTTCCGAGCGGCTGTACATCATCCTGGACAACTTTTCGCCGCACAAGCATGAGCGTGTCCGAAACTGGGCGGTCGAGAACAATGTGGAATTGGTCTACACTCCGACACACGCATCGTGGCTCAATCGGATTGAGTGTCATTTCGGGCCGTTGCGCAAGTTTGTGCTGAGTGGCAGCAACCATGAGGACCACAAGGCACTTGCTGACGCAATTCGGGCATATATTCGCTGGCGCAATAAGCACAGGCGAAACGCTAGCCTTCTACGGGAACAAAAGAAGATCAAGGTTGCCTGAAGGGGCACTAGTTTCACCCAATCGCGTCCGCGTCATGCTCCGCTGTCGCGGAACGGCACCTCACATTCGCCCGGCACATAGATTACAGCGAACCCCATCCGGCGTCGGGAGGTATGACGGGATGTTGACAGGCCGTAGACTCGTGTTCATCGGCGGCGATGCACGACAGTTGGAGGTCATTGCGCAAACCACCGAGCTGGACGCCAGCGCCATGCTCATTGGGTTTGAAGAATTGAATCGCCGGTTTACGGACACCGCGTTGGTGCCGCTGTCGCCGGAGGTGTTCGCGGAGGCGGACGCCCTGGTTCTGCCGGTGGCTGGAATGGACGATGACGGCCGGGTGGATACCCAATTCAGTAGTGACGGCCACGTGTTTCTTGCGGAGGAACACTTTGCCGCCATGCGTGAGGGGGCGTTTGTGTTCACCGGCATCGCGCGGTCGCGCTTGGAGACGTTCACGGAAAAATACAAGCTCAACTTGGTGAAGTTGATGGAATTGGATGAGGTGGCCATTCTCAACTCCATCCCTACTGCCGAAGGCGCCATTGCACTCGCCATGGAGCATACGGACATCACCATTCACGGTGCGCGCACGCTCGTTCTCGGTTTTGGGCGCTGCGGCATTACCTTGGCGCGCACTCTTGGCGCTCTTGGGGCACAGGTGAGGGTGGCCGCCAGGCAACCCGCGGATCTGGCCCGCATTCGAGAAATGGGGATGACACCGGTGCCACTGCAGCGGTTGGCGTCAGAAGTTGGCGACGTGGACATGGTGTTCAACACCGTGCCGGCGCTCATCCTGACCGCGTCTGTTCTGTCGCGCATGTCCAAGGACTGCGTCATCATCGACATCGCCTCGAAGCCAGGCGGGACGGATTTTCGTTACGCCGAGCGTCGGGGCATGACCGCGCTGCTCGCGCCCAGTCTACCGGGACTGGTGGCGCCGAAGACGGCGGGCCGAATTATCGCCGACAGTATCACGCGCATTCTGGCTCAAACCTGAGACACGACGGAGGAGGAACCCAAATGGAACTGAAAGGAAAGACGATTGGATTTGCCGTGACCGGTTCCCATTGCACGTATGAAGAAGCGTTGACCGTCAAAGGTTAAACTTAAGTCTCCCAGTCAAAAACCGGCTGTCCATCCGGGTAAACGGTGATGTTTTTGACCGCAGCGCGCAGCACCTGAAATCGTTCTTCGTCCGTCATGTCATCCCACGAGGTCCCAATGAGCTTGAGCGACTCCATGACATACTCTTGCCGTTCGGCTTGAGCAGGGATATCCATCTCATCCAAGCGCAAGAGAATGGCCCGACGCTCATCTTCGAGCGCATTGATTTTTTGCTGCACCCGGTTGATGTCCAGCTTGCCACTGCCATATGCGTCGTACCATCTGTTCAGTTCATCTTCGATGGCATTCAGTTGACGTTGAAGGCGGTCAACGTCGTGCTGTTTTTCAGACTCGGACGTAACGTGTGAAGCCAGTTCTTCCTGGATGATCTGCGGGTCAAGGGATATCTCCTGGAGCCGCTCGACGACCTCCTTATTCAGCGCGTCATCAGGATAAAATCGGCTGTCACACAGCTTTGCCGCCCTGTGCTTCGCCGAACACAGATAGTAACCACGAATTTTCGTCGATTTGTAGCGCTTATCCTGGTATGTGATGTGCTTCATGCTGCTGCCGCACACGCCGCAAGTCAACAGATTGCTTAACAGGTACCGACCATACGGACGACGGCCGGAATGACGCTTTGCAACTTCGCTCTGTACGGCTTTCCACGTCTCGAAGTCGATAATGGGATCGTGTAAACCATCCACCAGCACGCCGTTTTGATTCAACTTGCCGGCGTAAATCGGATTGGTGAGTATGTAAATCAGCGTTTTGTGCGCATAAAAGGCCCGCTCTTTGGTGCGCTTTTCTGCCCACTTGCCAATCGACAAGTACGACTGCCCTTTGAGGACACGACGGTAAATTTCTTTGACCAAGGAAGCTTGTTCCGGGACGATTTTCAATCGTTGATCTGCGGTGGACCAATGGTATCCGTATGGGACCGGCCCCCCATACCATAGTCCCTGACGTACGCGCTGTCGCTTTCCGGATCGAGTTCGTTCAATGATTGTATCCCGTTCCAGCTGCGCAAAGACGGCCAAAATACCGAGCATAGCCTTGCCCAAAGGGGTAGATGTATCAAACGGTTCTGTGGCCGATTTAAAGGCCACTCCGTGCGCATCAAAGACGTCCTCGAGGAGATACAACGCATCCTTCTGTCGACGGCTGAGTCGGTCGAGCTTATACACTACGACCATGTTGATGAGTCCTGCCCGTACGTGACGAATGAGTCGGTTCAACTGGGGGCGGTCTATGGTGGTTCCGGAGTACCCATCGTCGACATAAAACTCATACTCGGTCCAGCCTTGTGATACGCAGTAAGCTGCCAAGCGCTCCTTTTGGTGTTCGATGGAGAACCCGTGTTGCGCCTGTTCATCAGTGGAAACGCGGCAGTAGAGGGCGATGGTCACAGGCAGTCACCTCTCACCGTCAGGTTAGCATCCCCAATCAAACTCGTCGACGGAGGGTTGTTCAATCTGTTCGAGCCTTTTTTCACAATGCCGTCCAGGATACCAAGGACGATGAAGTCGTTCCGGTGGCGGCGCTCGGCAGGTATACGATCACCGCGAAGACGATGGGGCGGCTCCGTGTTCCAAGTATCCTCGATGATACGGAGAGTAACGTCATCGTCGAACGCGATAACGCACACTTGACACTCGTCGTTCGGCACGCTGCCGGCTGTTTGTCGGTTTGATGCAGTCTGCAATCATGAAAGTAGGTGCGAGAGCATACGTGGCGAACCGGTCGGCCTGCCACTTCTGTCGATCGCCCTCGTCATCAGGCATGAACGTCTGATGGCCGACATGGAGTAGTATGTGCCCTAATTCATGGGTCAGTTCGATACCCTGTTGCCGACGTGGAAGTCGATTGTCGACGATGATGGAGTACATTTCGTCTCGGAACTGGTAGTTTGTACTGGGTTCGGGCAAATAGTGCACCCAGATGCCGGCGTCGTATATGAACAGATCGAGGTCGATATCTTGTGGAGAATAGGGACGGTGCTTGCGATAGACGTTGACGACACGCTCTTCGAGGCGTGTGGGTCTATCATGTTCGAAGTCCAACACGATAAATCCCCCTTATTCCCTGATGTTAGGATTTACAATCGAGCGTTTGTTCGTGCTCCAGGTCGCATACTACAAAGATGGAAGATGTTTTGGTGTTCGGAACAATGTGGTTGCGATGGGGAGTGGAGGGCGGCGGAATCATAATGTCGCCCTCGTGTAGATTGGGGTGACTCTCAGTGGACATGCAGTGTCAGTTTGATTGTTTGACCTCCGATGGTGATGATAATCGGCCAATCCCCAGCGTGGGTTCGGGTTCCGACTTTCCATGTCCAGGTGATCTCGCCGCTTGCGTCGGCGTACATAGGAACGAGCCCCTGTGCATGGCTCGGGCCCGACTCATAGTCGACCTCGATAGTACCGTACGCCCCAGGTGCAGCTTTCACCGTGACCGAAGCGTAATCACCAGGGTAGACGTCGAGGTTCGACGATACGATGGACGGAAGGCTCGAAGTGGTCTTCGTGCTGCTATGAGTCGTCGACGACGATGAGCCCGACGAATGGTTGGTTGATTCGGACGAAAGACTCGGGGCCTGACCGGTGCATTCACTGGTTGAGTATCCGTGATCTGCGTCCCAGGTGCAGGCTACGGATAGGTTATATCCGTCAGATGTGACATACCCAGAGAGGCTCCAGATTCCGAGATGATGCGACTTCGCGTAGCTCTGCGCCGCTTCCAGTTGCGATAGGTAGTCCGTGTTCGGGGGATAGATATACGCGACGCGAGCATAGCCTTTCTTCACCACATCCATGTTGTACATATCATGTGGCGTGATATAGACGTAGGCCAGCAGACGACCGTATTTATCGCGTGTATACCCGGGGTGGCCCTCCTGTATGTAGATGTGCTTACCGACCGGCAGGACACTTCGGGCATACGCGGCAGCCGTTGGTCCGTATGGTTCCACGGGTTTGACCGGGTCCACGTCTTCCGGTGTGTCAATAAGTAGCATGCGGATCGTTTCGTCTTTGCCGTGGAGGCTGACGTGAATTGTGTCACCATCGACGTCGCGGGTCACGACGACAGGTATCAGGCCTTTCGGGACCGATGACGCTGATGTCTTACTCGACGACGTGTCGATTGAGTTGTTCCTAGGTGCGGATGTCGATACGGAGTTGGTGGTATCCGCCGTATGGTTCATCGTCGTGGATCTCTCGGATGCAGATGGCGGTGGCATCGTTGACTCGTTTTTTGGGACTGTGGCACCGAACAGAATGAAGGATACGAGTGCCGCACCCGCGTAGGTCAGCACAGCACGAGAGCGAGTGCGTTTCTGACCCCAGCGGACAACGGCCCGTGGCCTAAACAAGCCGACGATGAGGCCTACAATAGAGGCTATGAAGATTAGAAAGAAAACGACAGACAAAAAGAAATCCTCCTCTACTGATGTTGTGTATCACTACGTATACCGTCTGAAGCCGGAGGGTTCACCGGCTTGTCCCGTGATATATACTGTTCACGGAGCAAGACGATAGCTGCGAGGTGAACGCTTTGGAGAGAGGAATGACGATATAGAGCCAGTGATAGATGGTAAACTCATAGAGTGCGTGGACAATTGCGTAGATGACGCTGATGATAAATTTGGGAGAGCAAGCAAAGTTGCGCCGCAGCCAGATGGCTGTTGCGCTTGTTGTAGTGGACGACGCATGAGGATCACCTTACCACATGTCAGTTGTTTTTATCTATGCACTGTTTGGCTTCTTGACGGTGCGTTCCTTCACTCTCCCTGCTTTTGTCCTTGCCCCCGATTTGTCTCTCGCTCCCACGCAAGCCGCAGCGTCTCCATCATGTACCGTTTCATCACCGCCAGAGAAATAACTTCGTTATGAAACGTGCAACGTTAACTTGATAGTCTTACGGTTCACGGTGACGTACACGGGCCAGTTACCCGGTGTGGTGCGCGTGCCCACCTTCCAAGTCCATGTGACAATTCCGGATGATGGGGCCTTCTTTGGCACTAGTCCAGCTGATGTATCATCACAGGAATAAGCTAACTCAATTGTAATCGTGTACGTTCCGAAAAGAAACATTGCGTATTGAAAAAATTGTGGCAGGGAAATCCCGAAAAGGACCGGTCTCGCATGAAACGCTCTCCACCTGAAACGGCACAAGCCGCTTCGTTCACGAGGGCCCAACGCGTAGCAAATATGACGGACTGGCCATTGAATCCCTGAGAGGAGACTCGGCGCACGTCGCAAGTGACCAAGCAGATGACACATACGGTCATATGAGGGGGTGGTGATGTGGATCCCGTCGTTCTGAAGCCTGAAGCGCAACGAATTATCGCCCGTATCATCGCACAGGTGCAGCTTCGCAAAGCCCGACAGAAGGCGCGAGACTCGGACGAGGGGCAGACTACCGGGCCGAAATCGACTGCTTGACGGAGATATACCGAAAGCATCGTGAACCAAATCCGCGTGTATCTCCTGCAGGTGCTCGAGGATGGGGTTAACTCTGTGGTACGGCCGGTATTCGACGGAGTGCGGACAACACGAGTGATTTCCCCATGACAATCACTCCTCCTTCGAGGGTGGTTGGGGGCTAAGGCCCCGGCAAGAAGTGGGACAAGCGAAGAGACGGTAACAAGGATGTTCGCACTGATTGTGGAGGCTAACGAGGTTTCTCGCCACTGCAATCCGCCCGCAGCAAAAGAGAAGATGCGGCTGTTCACGGGCTGCAACATGACATCACAGCGCGATGGATTGGCGATAGTGTCAGGTGGCGTAACATTCCGTCACAAAATAGGGATTCACATCACTGCTGTCGCTAGTGGCGATTTGTGATTTCCTCTCACGCTGCACTCAACATCCTGATCACTGGCATCGTAACGCCTCAAACGAGGGGCGTTAAGACTCTGTGGATTTCTTCTCCAAGGGGTTGAAATAGATGGATGCTGACGTAATGGCGGATGAACAGATGGCGGGGGAGAGCGAAGGGAACGAGCGTGTGTATCGTGATTGGCTCCAACTCTTCGAGGACTGGCTTCGGGGGTAGGATCTGATCGTTCATCCGAATTTTTTCGACCTCTCCTCAATCCAATCGAAATTGTCCGGTTATAATGTCTGCTATCTCTGTCTCGGCGTTCCGGTTGCACGTCATCTTTTCACGTCGTTTGTCATTTCCCTAAGGGAACTGGGGATCGCGATGATTCATATCGTCAATCAAGGTTATCCAGTATCAATTCTGGAAAGCAAGGATATTAAAAAGATTGCTGACGCGTGAATAAACTGTGAATATGTCACCCTTCAATGGAAGTGTTCCTCCACTAAAGGGTGATTCATATTGCTCAATAGCAAACTGCTGAATGCCGTCCCTCCCGCGACATGCTTCTAGGTTGTGTGGAGGCTTACTGTACAACGTTCGGTGACTATGTCATTTACAATTTTTCCGCGTAGATCATTCTCTCAATCGGTGTTGAGGCAAGCCTCCGACCGGTCGGTTTAACATATTTCTCGGCCATTTCATCGTAACCCACGTCCTCGATAACCTGCCAACCATACTCCTTGAGAAAGTTCGTCCACCTTTCTGGCTCCATTCCAAAAATCCAATTCTTATTTGTCACGTATCTTTTGTAGAGCTTCTCCGAATTGTACATCGCTCTGCCCTCAAGAAAGTCCTTGCGTACATATGTGAAAGCAAGACGGCTACCACGCGCGACTTTAGACAGAAAATCAAAGGTAGTTCGAACCCCTTTTTCTGTAAGATACTGAGTAACACCTTCCCAGATGAAAAATGTTCGTTTGTCCATAGTGTAACTATGCGATTCCAGTACTGCCCTTAGATCTTCGTGATCAAAGTCGATTCCAACAAGTTGAATATGTGAAGGAATTGTTCCGAACACCTTACGAAGTCGAATCTGCTTGGATTTGATGTTTCCAAGTTGATCGAGTTCCCACACAGGTATGTCAGAAAGAGCAGGCAACCGATATGCCCGAGTATCGAACCCTGCGCCTAGATTCACGACCGCAGCAATCTGATGTTGATTGATAGCATCGGTTAGTTTCTCATCTATGTACCGCTTCCTGCACATCATGCCGCTCCAGATGCCGGGAGCGTCGTTCTCGGTTGCTCGGACCATCCAATCTCTTACCGAATGAGGTCGTACCAGCCATAAAAACACTCTCGCGCCGAACGACAGCATGCGATAGGCCAGGTCATCCTCAATGATGCGTTCTTTCTCAGGAAAGAATTGCTCGATAGCAACGAGAGCTGTTGGACCGGCTCCGGTTTTGGCTGCTTCTTGTGCCATATTGTACTCCTCCTTGAGTCTCCAACAGGTGCATACCTGTAGCAATATGTACAGGATTGGTTACGCCAATTCCATACTTCTTGACTATCTTACCCATGACTGAAACATATACTGGCCCCAGAGTCAACCCAGACAGAAGGGATGGGTTAAGATGAAGTAGAGGTGTTTATGATGCCGGGACGTAAGTGGACAGTGGACGAG
>NZ_AUCA01000073.1 GCF_000429525.1 Alicyclobacillus contaminans DSM 17975
CGTATACACCGAAGCAACGGATGGCACGCAAGCTGATGACCAAGCGTGGACGAGCGATATACGCCAAGCGCAAGGTGATTATCGAGCCTGTGTACGGCCACATCAAGGCATGCATGGGATTCATTCGCTTGTCCCTGCGTGGGCTTGCCAAAGTACAAGGAGAGTGGTCATTGGTGGCCATGTGTCACAACCTATTGAAGATATTCCGGAATGGATGGTTGAGGTTGGCGACCATGTGAGTCTTTGCATCGGGGGCGAGACAGCACGGAGTAAGTACAACCGCACGCGGGATGCCTAGAATTCACCACTTAGATTCAAAGATACCAACGGTGTAGAGCATGTCCTTTGGTCGATTACTCGGACACGCTCCTAGAGAAACCTCCGCTGCGTTTTCTTTCCGTCGTACGTGAACACCACATCGCGCCCCTCCACGACCGTTTGGAGATGGCAGTTGCGCCCCCACAACTGGTACATGTAGGGCAACGTCTTCTCCAGGTGCTTCACATCCAACTCCATCCCTTCGTACGAGTGACGCACGTACAGTTCCCCGTTCCGGTTGTAATCCCCGTCCACCACGTGCAGCACGGGAATGCCTCCGTTCACCCGGGAGGCGCACAGCTGGTCGCGCACATGCTCCCAATTGGTATCCACCACGCGCCAGTCGTTGCCGACTTTTTGGTAGAGGAAGAGATCCAGTTTTTGCACCAGGTCCTTGGTCAGGTAGTTGCGCAGAAACGAAATGTCGTTCTCAAGCTCGCGCACCTCAAACATCTTTGCGCGCCCCTGCCCCGGTTCTCGCCCAAACCGTTCGCGCTCTTCGGCCGTCGGTTCGTTCCAGCGTCTTTCAATGTCTTCCCAAATCGCGATGCCCAGGTGGTACGGATTGATGGACGTCCGCGACGGCAACACCACGCCCGAATGCATCTTGGCGAACTCGATGGCGTCCGCTTCATCCAGTTCCAACTCGCGCATGATGCGCAGGTGCCAGTAGGTCGCCCAGCCTTCGTTCATAATCTTCGTTTCCAACTGGGGCCAAAAATACAACATCTCATCCCGCAACACTGTCAGCACATCGCGTTCCCATTCTTCCAACACCGAACTGTGTTCAATCAGAAACAGCATCAAATCTTTGGTTGGCAGCGTGCCAAAGCGGCTGGTGAAGGAAGTGCCCGTCTCCGGCTTTGGAGAAGAACCGCCCGGTTTACCATCGAGGTCCCAGAGATCATCGTACGGGCTCCGGGTGGCACGTGAAACGTTGGGCTTCAGGTTGGCTGCCTCCCGCTTGTTCCGTTTCCGAGCCAGTTCGGCGGACAGGGACCCGTCCACGTGCTCCTGAAGGGCCATGCCCGCATCCAACAGGGACTCCACGCGCGCCTTTCCATATTCCAGTTCGTAATGGTGTATCCGCTCGGCGTTCCCGGCCATGCGCTCCACCATGTCGCGGGATGTTCGCGAGAACGACAAGTTGTTCTTGAAGAAATCGCAGTGCGCTAACACGTGGGCGCACACGGTCTTGTTCTGCAGGAGCGAATTGCTGTCCAACAGGAACGCGTAGCACGGATCCGAATTGATGACCAGTTCATATATCCGACTGAGCCCAAGATCGTACTCCAGTTTCATCTTGTGGTACATCTTCCCAAAACTCCAGTGCGTGTAGCGCGTGGGCATTCCGTACGCCCCAAACGTGTACAGGACGTCCGCCGGACACACCTCAAACCGCATGGGGTAAAAATCGAGCCCGAAGGCTCGAGCAATGTCCATCATTTGCTCGATGCTCGCTTCGAGCTCGGCCATCTCCTGCTGATTCATGCCGGCTTCACCTCGCTCGGTCGCTGGGAGAAAAAGTGCCGCAAGGCGTTGTAGACCGAGGACTTTTCGCGAATGATGAAACTGCGGAAGTCCGGATGGTGAAACTTCGAGTACGCACTCATCAGGGTCGAGGATCGATTGTACTGATACACACCGACATGATATCCACGTTTCTTACTCTTTGTTTTGTCGGCGCTGAGATAGCAAGCATCTCACAACCGCTTTCGCAACCTCTTTTCGTCTGCGTTCGCGCTCCTCGTCACTCAGTGGACCTGGACCAAAAACCCGTACCGTTGAGTTCCCGAATCTGTATATGGCATCCGGTTTACGTTCCATGCTCTCGCCTCCTTGTATCTTCATGGTACAACACAAAGGCCCTCACAAACGTGGAGGCATCAATGCATGATGCAGGTCTTCGATCCTTCGCACGTGCACCGTACCTCTTGGCAGCGACAACGTCTCATCGCACTGACCGGTGGTGTCGATGAGTATCACTGTAGGTCGCCTGCTCCACGTCTGCTGCCGATACCAGTTTAGCCGTCGCTCCCACTTTTTACGCCACTGCCGCGCGGCGATCGGTGTGCGCTGGTACTCGATGAGGAGCGGGCGCCCCTGCCACTCGCAGTAGATGTCGAACTGCCCATCGGGCTCCGTTCGCCACTCCGTCGGACGACCACCGTAAAAAGTAAGCTCAAGCCAGATATCTCCGATACCGAGCCAGTGGTCTGCGCGCTTGGATACACCGCTGACAGGCCGAGTTGTAATGCCATACCGACGCCGGGCGGCGGCCGTCAGCCGTCTCCGAGCCGGAACAGCCGCCGGACTGCGCAATGTCTCGAACGTATCAGGAAACCGCGCAAGGAACTCCCGGGCACGCTTCGTGGGATCTCGGTATCCAGACAGGTCAGCGTGCCGGGCAAGCTGCTCGGCGGTAAACAGGCGGGCGGCCGCCGCCAGACTTAGAGCGAAGTCAAATAAGCGCTGCTGCACAGAGGATGAAAAGAAAGTTGGCACTTGTCTGCACCGCCTAATCCCGCACCACGTTTCGATGTCCGGTAACGGCACCTGCGCCGTACGGCGCCGCCGTGTTGTCCCGGTATGTCCGCAACCAAGCCAACAGCGAGTCCTCCGGGATGTACACCGCCTGAAACTCAGTCTCGTACACACCACACTGGTAGATGCCGCGGCCGGGGTTGACCATGAGTTGTTCGGCGCCCTCGTGACCAAGGACGATGTTGCTGTCGTTCCGCTCTCTCACTCGAAAGCATATGGTATGGTCCAGTTGGCTCCGGATGGTTGGCGGCAGAGTGTGGTTGGCGTCGGGCCGCTGCGTACCATAGATTACGCGGATGCCAGGTTCCCGGCCGACACGCACCAGCGTAGAGAGTACCTGCATGCACGACTCGCGGAGTTGCTTTTCTGACCCGATTGCCCCGGCTGGCGCCATCTCGCCTCCCTCGTCGATAAGCACCACCAGCAGCGGATACGTTTTCGGCGCCATGAAGGCCGCACGCGCCTGTCGGATCTCCTCCAGCCGAGCGCGCATGGTATCTTCGCAGTAGCGCAGGCACTCGAGGGCGGACGCAGTATCCGCATAGATACCGCGCACCTGCGGCACGTTTATCCACGGCGCGTAGGTGGCGCCGCCCTTGAGGTCGATAATGTGGATCTCACACGTCGGTTGCTGCCGGCAAAAGTAGTACAGCACGGTCAGCATCATCGATGATTTCCCCATCCCAGTCAAACCCGCGATCTTGGTATGCGGCGCCGCGGCGAGGTCGAGGAACACCGGCCGCCCGAACGGTCCCCGGCCAATCGGTATCTTCTGCGACCCGCGCACCGGCCGGATCGGGTACATCAGAGACTGCATCAGCGCGCGTAGCATGTTGCACCACCTTCCGTGGGATCTGACGGAAGAATCCGTGAACCAAGTCAACGGCCAGCGGAATCACACTGGCTGTCACCGCGATACGAAGCCATGGGATGTGGCGCACGGTCGCTGCGGCGCCGTCACGCAGGAGAGCGCCGGAAATACCGACCGGTGCCACCTCGGGGTCCATCATCATCGGGGCTACGTCGCTCAAAGCCAGCAGTGTCAGACCGGTCACAGCCAACCGGATAAAAGCGCTTCTGCGCTCAGTATCCTCCGGTCTCATACCATGCCCCCTAACAGATACGCCACCAAACCATTCGCGTGACTCCATACATCCATCACGAACGCCTGGAGATGTTCGAGCGCTGCGGCGCCGTCGAATCCACCATCACGCAGTGCTTGATATGCCGCCTGCATATGTTGCTGTGCTGCGTGTAACGATTCTGTGCGCGTCATACGCCTCACCTCCGACGTCGCGGTGTCTTCCAGTGGCTGTAGCACGTCGCGCAGACTCGGTCGGTCGGGTATCGCTCACCATATTGGTTGATCCCCCACATCTGCACGGTGCCTTCACGCCGCTTGCACCACGGGCAAACATCATTCGGTGCGCCGAACACGCCGAAGTGATCCAGCAACTCCATCCAAGTCTCATGCATTGGCCGCACCGCCTTTCGACCGCGCGCGCACCGGTTGCGCGAGCGCGGTATCGACGATGCCACGGAGTTCGTGGAGATGCAGGCGGATGTCGTCTGCCACGTCCTTCGGCAGGGCTTCCACTCTCTCGTCGATCCGGTCCAAGAGAAACCGCGCAAACTGCTGCTCCATCATGCTGACCATCCTCCTTGTTGGTAATGGTTCATGCGTATGCTGTCGTTGTTTGTCTATATACGTCGATGACGATAACCGATTGCAAAGTTGAAGGACTTATATACGCGAATGTTGAATGAAGGCGTATGAAGAACAAAACGAGGCTGAAACAACTCATCGAGGAAAACGGCATCAAGCAAGAGTGGCTGGCACAACGTGCGGGTGTGAACTCAAATACATTGAGTCGGATTGTGACGGGGAGGCACTTGCCGACACTGAGGATTGCACAGCGGATCGCCCGTGCATTGAACACCACAGTTGATGAGCTGTGGCCGCTGGAGGAGGATGAGTGAACCGAATGGATAAGTTCATGAACGGCGGATATATCTGTTCCGAGCACAAAGTAGGATACCGAGTCGTGTGCCCCACGTGCCTATCCATCTTCAACGAACGTGAACGAGCGCGAAAGCGGGCATTGCGAAAGATGAAAAGGAAACGTCAATCCCACACTCGATAGATAGACCACTTTCCGCCGCTGTGCTCCAGGTCAAACACCGAGCCATCCGCGGTCTCCACGGTGAACATTCGGCGCGATGGCTCACTGTCCCACCAGGCGCCCGACTCCGACCAGGCGTTGAGGATGGCGGAAACCGTGTAGGTTCGGTCGCCGTCGATGATGGTGACAGGTTCGCCGTTTCGGTTTGTGCGCACGCGGATGGGACGCTGCACCAGCCGTGACATATTTCTCACCTCGACACACGAACATGCGTTCCCTTATCATTGGGTATGATATCACCATGCTCAATGTTCGTGTGAGGGGACGCATCATGTGCGGACGTTTTTCCATGGCCTATGAGGGAGATTGGTCTGCCATCATTGAGTACTTTCGGCTCACCGACAACGGATTCCGCTATCCGCCGCGGTACAACATAGCACCTACGCAAAACGTCATGGCAATCATATCCGACGGGAATGAACGTCGGGCAGGGATGCTCCGGTGGGGTCTCATCCCACGTTGGTCCGAGACGGAAAAGACCAGCTTCAGCACGTTCAACGCGCGCGCAGAGCGGTTGGCGACCGCCCCTTCGTTTCGGCATCTGATCGCCCGGCGTAGATGCGTAGTGGTAGCGGACGGCATCTATGAATGGCACCGAAACACGCGCAAGCCCTACAGGATCCGCGTGAGCAAACATGAGGTGTTCGGTATGGCTGGGCTTTGGGATACATGGCGGGCCCCGGACGGAAAGAAGACCATCCATTCCTGCACCATCATCACGACGGAGGCCAACATGTTCATGAGGCATCTGCACGACCGCATGCCCGTCATCCTGCCGAGGGATGCCATGGATATCTGGTTGGACCGGGGAATCACGGATAAAGAGGTCGCCATGTCGGTGTTACAGCCATACGACGGCGAGCTGTATGCGTACCGCGTCACCGAAGCTGTGGGGAACGTGATGTATGATGAGCCGGAGTGTATTGAGGAGGTCAAATGAAAGGCCCCAGAATATAAGGGGCCACTTCTGTAACGAAATTTCATTAAGAGGTGATTTTACTGATGAGATTCATTAACTGTTGACTGCCTTCGAACATCATATTGATTGCCTTCGTAAGCGATTCATCCGGCTCTTCTTCGTTGGTAAGCCACGTCAGCATCGATTTAAATCCGCTCAGGATAATAGCCAAGCTTCCGTGATATTCCCTTAGTTCATCGTGCTCCCTGACGTCAACCTGAAGGGCTTTTTCAAAGACCGGAAAGATATGTTCAAGTTCTGTCATTACATCTCCGAGCAATATCGATCTCCTTGGGTCTTCGCTGCGAAGCGCATCATGTAAGTATGACACAGTTTTCCCTAGCGAAGCAGCTATCTCCGGTAAATACTCGAGAAGGGAGTTGATTATTTCTTGCCTGGAATTATCGTTCATGCTCAGATCCTCCCTCCACAGTTTGAGCAGAAGCGCGACTCGATGCTCGATATTTTTCCGCAGGAGGCACATTTCTTTCTATATAAAGACCCACATTGAGGGCACGAAAGCGCATTAGGCCTCAACGGGATATCACAATGTATACAAGCGTGCAATCCAAAAGCGTCAATAATAGCCAACTCAACACGCTTTAACGTATCTCGCGTTTTGAAGTTCCCAATGCGTCCCACTAACCTCTTCTTACTGATAGCTCGAGCTTGATTGCACAGAACCACGCCGTCAATTTCCTCGAAGTAATGGCCTGACGTAGCTAACTGTGCAACGACCTCTTTGTCTACTTCGACATCAGATATAGGATATGGAACGTTGAATGGCCCTGCTTTTACCTTTTCCCCTTTACGTGTCATGGGTACGGCAAGCACAACGCTATTAAATTTATTCATGAGATTATTAGACACAATTAAAACCGGTCTTGAGCCACCTTGCTCTGAGCCCTGAACCGGTTCTAAGTTTGCCCAATATATATCATTTCTCTTCGGTTCGGTCATTTTTGGTTGCCAGCTCCATCATCATCTGATCGACTTCTGCAGAAACATGCGACAATCGTTCAGCGAACAATTCATCGGTTTCCGCTGACTCCTGATAGGCACGCGTCAGCATCTCCACGTATTCTGCGTCTCGTCGGAGCTCACTGATTAGATCCATTCTATAAGCGTTCAGTTTTGCAACTGCAACGTAAAGAATGACTGAAGTCGCAGTCAATCGAACCATCAGCCGTGGATCGTCCTTCAGCACCATGGCCATACGTTGCACCCTCCTCAGATTCGTATTATCCACCTCTTTTCCGAATTGGTCAATCCGTCACTAGAACTGCCGGTCTTCGGATGTATACATTCAACATCCGTCGTTTATGTTCAGGCTTTCCACATTTTTATGCTTCAATCCGTTCGCATGACTGTACCCATGATGATCCGTCTACATGAAAAAAGCGTCCCCTGCGAAGCTGCAGGGGCCCAATTAGGAGTGGGGTAAGGGCTAGGCTCAATGTACAGTCCCATGCTTAGCCTGTACTGAGCAGCACCTGAAGGTCTGCTGAATCTGGTTACGCCGTGGCCTGAGGTTGTGCCGGCGCCTGCTGGGCCTGTTGCGCCTGCGTGAAGGCGTTCGCAGTGGTAATCAGCGGGTCACCTGCAGCCTGAGAAGTCACGTTCTCGACATACTGCAGCGCAGCGTCAATCTCTGCGGGCGTCACACCGGGGACCTTGGAGCCGATCCACAGCTCCAATGCCTTTCGCTGGTCAGCCGAGAGCGCGCTGAGCGCCACACCAAAGGCCCGAAGACCGATGGCTGCGTAGTGATACAACTCCGTCTGCCGGGCTTTGGCGGTCAGTTCCTCAACCTGCTGCTTCAGGCGTTCCTCGGTCGTCTGCGCTCCGGGAATTACCTCCGCAAGCCCCTCGGCCACTTGCTCTGCATCCTTGATGATACGACCGCCCTCAGTGACCACTTCTTTTGCGGC
>NZ_AUCA01000074.1 GCF_000429525.1 Alicyclobacillus contaminans DSM 17975
CGGATGAAACGGCACGGAGCGCGCTGGAGCGCGTCAGGGGCTGACCATCTGGTTCGGGTCATGGCGGTGCGAGCGAACCGAGAGGCGTATCACTTGGCTGATAACGGCACCAAGAAAGAGGATCAGGCCCGGGTGCCAAAACAAGCTTTCGCCAGTGGGAATATGGCTGATCGCAAGCGCCAGGCGGCAGAGAGCTGGCTGCAGGTACATCTGCCGGCGCTGGATGGACCGCACGCGGGCCGACCGTGGGTCAAGTACGTCCTGCGGGAGCTGGTACGGTCTCCGTTCACAGTTGCATAAATGCTTGACGGTGAGGTCTTACCTACCGGAACTTGACACGGACGGGTAAAAAATTGAGCTTGCGTATTTTGAAGAGATTCGCTATAATGGCTCTTGCGCATGAGCGCCGGCGGGATGTGGCGCAGCCTGGTAGCGCGCTACCTTGGGGAGGTAGAGGTCCCGGGTTCAAATCCCGGCATTCCGACCAATGAACCAGCGTGATGGAGCGCTGGTTTTTCGTTTTTTTTGTGCGCAAACAGGATGTTGAGGATGGAAGGGGATATTCATGTCCGATTCACCCGTACTTGGTGAGTATTTGGTCATCCGCGCTCTTGAGAACGGCGTGCAGGTGATTGGTCTGACGCGCGGAGCAGAAACCCGTTTTCACCATGCTGAGAAGCTGGATAAAGATGAATTGATGATTTTCCAGTTCACCGAGTATACATCCGCCATGAAGATTCGTGGAAAAGTACAACTGCTCACCAAGCATGGCATCGTCAACACTGCGGAGCCGGTGATTCCCGACAACGGAAAGCGCGGATGATGGGCACGGCCGCCGTGGCTGGACGGACGATGTGCTATAATGAAGTCAGCAGTGACTGAGGTAGGAGTTGACGCCAGCGTGGTTCCGTTGGAGCTTGTGACGTTTGAAGCACTGGACAGCAAAGTACAACAGCATACGTACCATCGTCAGCTTCACCGGACAAGCGTCGGTCCTCGGACGAGTCGATTTCATTTCGAAGTGGGTCGCACCATTCTCCAGCGTGCAGAGGTGGAAGCGCAAACGGCGGTCGATGTGCTGGAGGCCGTGCTTCTGCTGCAGCAGGCGCTGGCGTTGCACGATGAAGTGGCCTCGGAATCAGGGGTGCGCCGACAGTTGACCGTGTTGGCTGGAGACTACTGCAGCGGCCAGTATTACCGATTGTTGGCCCGCGCGGGACAACACGCTCTGTTGACGGAGCTGTCGCGCGCGGTCATGGCGGTCAATGAGGCGAAGATGGAACTCCAGAACGTGGTGGGCGCGGAGTCAACCATGTCGTTGCGCGAGACCATAGAAGGCGAATTGCTGTATACGTTGGCGCGCCACTATTTGGGGCGGGATGGCGCGACGCATCACCAGATTCAGTCGATGGTGCGGGCGCATATTGTCGCCACGGAGATGGTGAAGCGGCGGTTGCCTACGTACTTCACCTGGCGGCAAGCGTACGATTGGCTGGGGGATGCGCTGGATGAACTGCTTCCTCTGCCGGCAAACACCCTGTGGGCTCCCATCTCTTCGTTTCTCACCGAGTATCTGCGGCCGACCCAGAAATATCTTGAGGCTCAAGCCTATGCGGAGGGGAATCGCGGATGATGATGACGCAAGATACGAAAGCCGCGCACGTGCAACGGGTGTTTTCGCAGATTGCGAAGCACTACGATGTGATGAACTCCGTGTTGAGCTTTTATCAGCATAAACTGTGGCGTCGGTTTGCCATGAGACACGTGGGACTTGAGGTTGGAGGTACCGCGTTGGACGTCGCCTGCGGCACGGGAGACTGGACGCTCGCATTGGCCAAGCGAACCGGACCGACGGGCCGGGTCGTCGGCATCGATTTTTGTCAGGAGATGCTCGACGTCGCAAAGAACAAGGTCGACAAGCGAGGTTGGAATGGCCGGCCGATTGAGTTGATGAACGGGGATGCCATGGCGTTGCCGTTTGAAGCCAACTCATTTGATGTGGCAACCATCGGATTCGCGTTGCGGAATGTGCCGGATATTCTGACTGTTTTGCGGGAAATGACCCGGGTGGTTCGGCAGGGTGGAAAAGTTGTGTCATTGGAGTTGTCCAAACCAGAGTTTCCTCCGTTCCGAGCGTTGTATTATCTATACTTCAACCACTTGCTGCCGTGGATTGGGGCAGCGGCTGTGAAAAAGAAGGAGCCCTATGCATGGCTGCCGGAGTCATTGCGGAACTTTCCAGATAGAAAGGGTCTGGAGGCGTTGTTCCGAGAAGCGGGGCTGAAGCATGTGCGGAGCTATCCGTTGACGGGAGGCATTGCCGCACTTCATGTGGGGACGAAGGTGGAGGACTAGATCAGCATGGAGTTTCACGATGTATACCGGCGGTACAAACCAGAGTTGGCACAGGTGGAGGCAATATTGACCGACGCCGTGCACAGCCGGAATCGTGCGCTCACCGAATCCTCGCTGCATCTGCTGGAGGCCGGCGGTAAACGTATCCGGCCTCTGTTTGCGTTGGTGTGCGGTCAATACGGGGGGTTGAATCGGGAGCAAGTTTACATATTCGCCGCGGCCATGGAAATGGTACATATGGCATCATTGGTTCATGACGATGTGATTGATGACGCGGAAATCCGCCGCGGAAATCCGACGGTGCGCTCTGCGTACGGCGACGCGGCCGCGATGTACGTGGGAGATTACCTGTTCGCGAAAGCGATTGAAATGCTTGGCAGAGTACCTTTTGACCAGGTTCACACCAAAATGTCCACCGCCATTGTCAAAATGGTGGAGGGAGAAATCGATCAAATTGAAGATTTCTTCAACGTCAATCAGGCGCTGCGCCGGTACTTCCGCCGGATTCAGCGAAAAACCGCATTGTTGCATGAGCTCAGCTGCGGTCTCGGCGCACTGATTGGCGGGGCGTCGCCGGTGGCGGTTCGGATGATGGCGCGCTTCGGACGGTTTACAGGTATGGCGTTTCAAGTCATTGACGACATTCTGGACTTTGTGGGGGATGAGCGCGTCGTCGGCAAGCGTGTGGGGGGAGACCTGCGCCAGGGGAACCTCACGCTGCCCATCCTGTACACGCTGCGTCAACCCGGAATGGGGGCCCGCATGCGGTCACTCATCCACGAACACATGTCCGAAGCGGCTGTGGAGCAGGTGCTTTCCTTGATTCGTTCCACCGACGCCATTCCGTTTGCGCGGGGGATTGCCAACCGGTACATGGAGAAGGCGGTGGCGGCGCTTTCACCCTTGGGGGTGTCGCGCGTTCATGAAGAGTTGATGGTGATTGGCGCGTTTATGAACCAGCGATCGTTCTGATTCCTGGTTGATGCCGAGAACAAGTTTCATTACAATAGCTTTCGGAAGTCAGGACTCGCCCGCCGCATTCTGGCGGGCACAACGAGGAGAGTGTACATAACGTGGCAGTGGAACGCACTTTTGTCATGGTGAAACCGGACGGCGTACAACGCGGCCTGGTGGGGGAGATTGTATCCCGCTTTGAAAAAAAGGGACTGAAGATTGTTGGAGCGAAGCTGCTCAGTGTCTCGCAGTCTCTGGCTGAACAGCATTATGCGGAACACAAGGAACGTCCGTTCTTTCAGGAACTCGTGTCGTTCATCACGTCTTCGCCGGTGTTCGCCATGGTGCTTGAAGGAGAGAACGCCATTTCTGTCGCCCGGACGATGATGGGCAAGACCAATCCTGCGGAATCCGCTCCTGGGACCATTCGTGGGGATTTCGGCCTGACCATCGGGATGAACATCATCCATGGTTCGGATTCTCCAGAGAGTGCGGAGCGCGAAATCAGCCTGTGGTTCAGTGAAGGCGTCGTATCGTACGAAAAGGCCGTGGACGCCTGGCTGAAGTGAGTCGTCGTCACCACATCATGCCCTCGATGGAATCGAGGGCATTATTTGTGTGCGGAGATTCGAATGCACACACCCTGAACCGTGGATGCGGTGTGCCGGTGGTCGGCGGTCGCTGGGGAGCGAAGCCATTGTTCGATGCGGTGTTGCTGGTCCCACACGGCCTGTTGTCCCACGGTCACCCCGTGTTCCATTTCTCTGGTGGACAGCCACGAGAAGTGCCCGACTTTGGGCTCGATGATCATCACATCGTCGCCGGCCAGGTCTCCTTCCACCGATTCCTGAAGGAGGATGTCGTAGGAGCGCACCAGCACGTGGACAATCGTCTCCGGCTGCCAATGGTGCTGCAAACTGTACAGGTTCACCGCAATAATCTTGTTACACCCGGCTTGCCGCAGAATTTTCACCGGGACGTAATGGCGAAAGGCGCCGTCCACGAGGATGCGCGAACCAATTCGTACCGGGGTGAAGATGCCCGGCAGGGCGCAGCTGCCGCGGACGCAGAGGGCGGGGTCGACAATCGGATCGGTCAATCCCTGATCAATCATGTCTTGATTGTTGGAATAGGTCACGGGCTGTCCGGTCATGAGGTCTGCCGCGATGACGTAATACGGCATGCTGGGCGTGCGTCCTTTGAAATGCTGACGGAAGTATCGGTACAGCTTATCGCCGCGCAACAGCCCGGAAGGGATGCGCATGGTGCGTGAATTCACGGATCTTCGAAAGCGGTACCAGAGGGACGTGAACACGGAGGAGGACACTGGAAATCCGTAATCTAACAGGGATGGACCGGGAAAGCGTCGAATCAGGTGTAGGAGTTCATCCGGGGTATAGTCGTGCGCGTAGAGCGCTGCGATGAATGCGCCGGCGCTCGTTCCGGCCACGCAGTCCGGTTGAATGCCCAGGGTGTTCAGCGCACGAAGCACACCGATATGTGCGGTTGCCTTGAGTGAGCCTCCGCTGAGCGCAATGCCGATACGGTTGTGTGGTGATTTGAGCATTTCATTCCCTCCCGGCTGACTGCGTTTATGTACAGAGGTGGTGCGGGTTCATGGACGAATATCTGGAGTTTACGCGTGAGTTCTTCGACTTTACGGGGATAGACCTGCAGAGTTACAAGCGACCGCAGATGGAGCGCCGTCTGACCGCGTTGCGGAATCAGCTCGGGTTCTCCACGTTCAAAGAATATATGGCGCGTGTTCGGAAAGACCCTCAATTGTTGCACCAAACGTTGGATAAGATGACCATCAACGTATCAGAGTTTCTGCGCAATCCGGAGCGATGGGAGGCGCTCATTCCGCACCTCAAAACGCTTTCGGCCCATGGTCCGCTGCATGCATGGAGCGCGGCTTGTTCAACCGGCGAAGAACCCTATTCGCTCGCTCTCGTGATGGAGGAATACGTGCGTCAGCCGTACTCCATACTGGCCACCGACATCGATGAGAACGTATTGGCTCAGGCGCAGGCCGGTGTGTACAGGCCGTACCAGATGCGATCCGTATCTGAGTCGCTGCGCCGGCGCTACTTCGACGAAGTGGATGACACGTGGCGCGTTCGACCGCGGCTTCGCGCGCAGGTCACGTTTCGCAAGCACAATCTGTTGGCTGATGCCTATCCCACCGGCATGAGTCTCATCATTTGCCGGAATGTGCTCATCTATTTCACGGATGAGGCGAAACAACGGGTCGTGGAACGCTTCGCCCACGCGCTGCGGCCCGGTGGACTGCTGTTTGTGGGCAGCACCGAACAGTTTTTGAAAGGGTACACCGAACGACTGGTGAATGTCGGCCCGTTTCTGTATCAACGTCAATCCTGACGGCAGGACATACCCGCAGCCGTGTCGCGAGCCGACAGGGGGCGGTTTTGGGACACACGGGACGGGAGCACTGCTGTGCTCCCGTTTAAACCGCGGGATCAGTAAGCTGCAGCGCCGTATCCTGGAACCAGCAGGAAGAACAACACGAAGATAATCAGGAACACGACGGCCCAGCGTGTATATCCGCCAAATACTCCGTACATATGGTCACCCCCCTGTACAGCAAGCTGGAGCTGAGGGCAGGCCCAATACATCAACAGACAGGGCCTGCAGCTGCAGCCGTCCCTGCGTACGGAACCAACAGGATGAACAGCACGAAGATAATCAGAAACACAACCGCCCAACGGGTGTAACCGCCAAAAACGCCATCGTACATGTGTGACCCTCCTTGTGACGAAATGGTTCATACGTCGCTATCAAATGCCGACGGCGTCCGGTCTGGCAGGGCGACTGTCACGGTGGACCCCAGTTTGGGCGGGCATTGCCTCAGCAGGGATGTCACTGACCCATCGGATTCACGGCTTGCATCGTACGTTTTCGTCATATCAGCACACCGCTTGGAACATGTCCGCAATCTCACTCGGTTTGACAAGGAAACCACGAAAATTCCACATTCTCTCCACATTTTTGCGGTAGACTCGACGCGTGGGCAGATCATTGGCCCATCCCGCGTGGGCATGCGGTCGGTCGAATCCGTTCAACCGATGCCGCACACCCCACAACCTCACAAGCCGAACCCGTCTGAAGCGCTCACCGCCCGGTGGGCGTTTTGGACGTTTGCGTATGCATTGTCATTCGGCGCGAGGAACGCTGAATTTTCTGCGCAACCACCAAACACTGCCGAGCCCCGTCAGTCCCAGTCCGAGACCCATGTACAGGAGATCGTTGGTTGCAGTGTGCGGGAGCACGGTGGGCAATGTTTCGTTGGCGGTGGGTTGCGCTGGTATGGGCGGCGACGCGGAAACCGGTTGGGGCATGGGCTGCAGCGAAGGCGATTTGCCGGATGTTCCTGGTCCAGTAGTGGATCCTGTATCGCTTCCGGTAGATCCACCGGATCCTCCGGTGCCGAGCGAACAGTGGAGACTTGTCCCCAGGCCCACGCCGGTCCGACTGGCGTTGCCAGACGCGCTTCCCTGCAGGGACAGCTGAGGGCTCCCTGTGGAGTCTGACGCCCCATTGGACAGGGCTTTTGTGACGGGAGACAACGCTGTCGACAAGTCAGGTACGTCGCTGTGCCCCGAGCTGTTTGACGACTCGGACGCCGCACCGATGGTTCCGCCGGTAGCGCCACCGAGGATGGACTGCAGAGACGATTGGAGAGACGAGAGCGGCCCATTCGCAGCGACGCTCTGCGTCACCTGTTGAAGCGTGTTCTGCAATGGACCTGTGACGGATGACAGGGGAGATTCACTGGTGTCTGCCATAGCGAGCGTGGTGGAGGCGCTTACAGCGCCCACCAAGGAAGCGCACATACGAATCCAAACGGGAATTTTGACCACAGAAAAGACCTCCTCCACTGGATCTGGTGTTATCCCCCTCACCCCATGCCAGCTTCGGTGCCGGTCTCAGTTGCCGTGGCGGTCTACAGACGGTGGGCAAGACCGCTCGAGCGGAATCCCCATCCCAAAGTTCTACCTTCCCTTACGCCAAGCTACATCTATGGTAATGTAGAAGTGGCGCAAAACATGTCAGATTGGGTCGACAGTCTGAAAAAGAGTTGAACAATTTTGTGATTCCAGAGAATAAGAAATGTCTGTTCCCCCTGGAATGGAGGATGATGCGTATTGAACCCCACATTGTCAAGACAGATGGGATGGCTTTTAAGAAAGAGATGATAGATTTACAATTCAGATAAAAACCGTCTCACGCTGCGTTCTGTTGCATTTTCCAGTTTCTGAATTCCGACGGTGACCGATAACCTAGTGCGGAATGAGGTCGGTCCGTGTTGTAAAAGTGAATGTATGACTCGATCGCCGCTTTCGCCTCGGTAAAGCTGCTGTATTCTTGCAGCCAGACCTCCTCCTCCTTCAGCGACCGGAAGAATCGCTCGATGTATCCGTCAGCATCGGGGTTGTTGTAACCCGTCCGCTCGTGGTTGATTTGGCA
>NZ_AUCA01000075.1 GCF_000429525.1 Alicyclobacillus contaminans DSM 17975
GTTCCAACACATGTTTTAGACTGCGTTGGTGAAAGACCAGAGTAAAGAGCAACCGAAATACATTCAATACAGGAACGCCGGTTTGCTTGGTGATGTTGGATTGCCGGAGCAGCTTCCCGATGCGGAATTCCTTGAAGAATGCGGTTATCATGGATTGGAGTTGATCTGAGTGCAGAGAATCACGTACCATGTAAGAAACATCCTCACTTTTTTGTAGACTGTTTGGGTCGGCAACCTCAGTCTACCAGAAATATGAGGATGTTTTTGCTTTTACATGACCCACAGCTCCAACGAACTCAAGAAATTACAGGCTCAATTCGGGTGCGAAACTTGAGTGATAAAGATAGTGTTTAGTACCGAGTTGTAAGAGACTTGGTTGGAGGTATTTGTATGTATCAAATTATTGTATTTCAAGGGCCAAGTGGGTCTGGAAAAACCACTCTTCAGCAAAAACTTGATGTTCCTCGAGTGATTACCTGGACCACAAGACCTCCACGTGATGGAGAAAAAGACGGGGAGGATTATTTCTTCGTAAGTGTTGAAAAATTTAAAAGCACATGTGAAAGCGGAAAGATGCTGGAGACTACGGAGTACAAATCCAATTTTTATGGTACTCCTTTAGAAGCAATCCTCGAGCCCAAATACCCGGTCCAATCAATAGTCTTAGATCGGAATGGGGCAAGCAAAATAAAAGAATTATTAAAAGATCGGTGTCTTAGGGTGGGGGTTTATGCCCCGAAAGCCGATTGTGAAATGAGGTTAAAAAACCGACAACCAAGTGCTGAGGTTCTTCAGCAGCGTATGGCAGATTATGAGCAAGAAGTGTCCGAGTTAACGGACTGCGATCTAGTTATAAACAACTCTAATCAAAATTGGAGCACTTCGGGCTTGTTTATAGAACTCTTAAGGAAATATTTGAAAAAACAAGTGGAACAATGCAGTATATAAATTACTACGACTAGGGAGGGAATTTAATGGGCCGAGAGATAAACATAGATGCACTACTCGAAGCGGGGCTGGAAATTGCTGATCCATACAATGAAGTCCATACCAAACGTGTTCATGAGACCGACCCCTTTATTACCGGCAAGGCTGACAATGATAGCCGAGATGCGTTTGAGCGGGACTATGCAAGAGTGATTCATTCGGCGTCTTTTCGGCGCTTACAGGGAAAAATGCAACTCCTTGGGACCCAGACAAGCGATTATTATCGAACACGACTAACACACTCATTAGAAGTGAGTCAAATTGGTACTGAAATCGCTACAAAAATTAATAGTAAGCACATGAAGCGCCCAGTTAGCAAGGCGCTTGTTGCAATGGCGTGTTTAGCTCATGATTTAGGGAACCCGCCTTTTGGACATTACGGAGAAAAGGTTTTGAATTACTTAATGCAGAACTACGGTGGGTTTGAAGGTAATGCTCAAACATTGCCGATTGTATGCGATCTTGAAAGAAAGAGCGAGAAATACAACGGTTTAAACTTAACTCTCGCCTCAAGAGTTGCCCTAGTAAAATACAACGTGACGGCTCAGGCTAAGAAAGATAAGAGAAGTCTCGCAGAAGGAAAATTCATATACACAGAACACGAAGAGATAGTTCGTGGAACAGGAGGAATGAAGCCGCAATCTTTGGAATGTCAGATAATGGAGTTATCTGACGATATAGCTTATGCCTGCCATGATCTCGAGGATTCTCTTAAGTCAGGAATTTTAAGTCTTGAAGACGTCAAGTGGTACATAGCACATCACTCCGACAATCCGAAAAATACTCTACACCAGTTCGATGAGATTCTAAAAATAGCTTCAGATTTTTCTGGTGATTCACATGGAGATACATTCCACAAATCAATAACTTCAGTGTTAATCAATAAATTTGTAAACGATGTTCAAGTCGTTCCTTATTCGAAGGAAGAGCTTGCTAAAAAGGGAACAGAGTTTAAGCAAGGACTAGGTCTGTGTGAGTATCGTGAATTGGTGAAGCAACTTAAGAAGGCAGTATACGAGTTATTAGTTAGTAGGCCCGACGTTGCCGAGGAAGAAATCAAAGGGGGCATAATGTTAAAGCGCCTTTTTGAGATGCTTGTTGATGAAAGATACAATTACAAGCTCCGGTTGTTTCCGCTCGAGTATCAGTTGTTGATTAATAAAGTTAAAGATAAAGAGCAGCGCAAGGGGGCTATATATCGAGCTGCTTGCGACTACATTGCTGGTATGACTGACGCATTTGCCATAAAGCTGTACAAGAAACATTTTGGTGGAGAGCTTCCAAGCTACAGTGATTGTGATTGGGCCGATGCCTTAAAGTAAGTATTCCAGAAAATGCTGTAAGCAGGTAGGTACACTCTGACTACACATTGCTGTACTGTAGTCAGAATGTACACAAACCTGGATGGCACAGAAGGTATTTTAAAGAGGATGAGAGTCCTTATTGGATCTATGTTTTCCTTTTTGTTGTTTTGTGGATTAAATTTAATTTGCAAATTAGAATCATAAACTTACAGTTGAAAACTACTTATCGGAGCGACTGTTTTTTAGCTTGTGAAAAAAGAAGAACACAGCGTCAGCCATTCGGTTGGCGCTTTTCTTATGCCTGGAAAGTGAGGTGAGCCGCATTGGACATGGCACGGTACGGCGTGATGAAGGCTGCCGAGGAACAGCACTACACACTCGGGGTTGCGTACCCGGCCGACAAGGTGGACGCGCATGGGGAGTTCACCACGGCTGAGGAACTGGAGCGCACCGCTTGGCACTGGATGGCGCAACACCGTCGCATCGGTATCCAGCACCAGGACGGTACGGAAGGACACGGAATACCGGTGGAATCGTACATCTACCGCGGTCCGGACTGGAAGGTAGGTGACCAGGTCGTGAAGGCCGGGGACTGGTTGCTCGGTGTGGTTTGGGACGATGCGGCGTGGCTGCTCATCAAGCGCGGCATTCTTACCGGCTACAGCATCCAGGGCGATGCATTCCGGAAGAAGGTTGCTGCTCCACCTGACGGAAAGGAGGTGAGCTAGGATGGCGACCAATCGCGAAGATGATGACCAGGAACTGAAGGAGATGTACGACTTGCACATCGACCGCGTGGACGGTGTGACGGAACCGGCATCCGGCATGCGATTTTTGGTCATCAAGTCGGAGTCCGGGGAAGGAGGACAAACGTTGGACGAATTGCTGGATCATGCACGTAAAGGTGTGACCAAACCCAGCGACGGCGGCGATGAACAGTCCCAGAACGAGAAGCTGCACCAGGAGGCCGAGGAACGGGCTAAAAAGTACGGCATCTCGTTCAAAAAAGGCAAGGGACACCTGACACCGCCCAAGGGCAAGCCGACCGATCCCGAGCAGTACGCCGACCCGGTGAACTACGCCTATCCGATTGACGAGGAACACATTCGGGCCGCCGTGGCTTACTTCAACCAGGACGGCCAGCGCGAGGATGGCGGGTACACATCGGAGGAATGGGCGATTATCGGCAAGCGTATTGCAACTGCTGCCAACAAGCTCATCGGCGATGGCTACAAGTTCGAGGACGGGAAGATTGTCACACCAAACAACCAAAAGAGCGAGACCAAGAAGGGGGGCGGAGACATGCCGGATGTGGATGATGTCCTGCAGACCGGTGGCAGCGGCGACGGCGACGAACATGCGCCTGGTTCGGCTGCTTGGGAGCAGAAGGATGTCGAACTAATGCAGCAGGCTGTACAGGGGCTTGTGGCGCTGAAGGGGCTAATCAATCAGATTGCCTTGCGCGAACAGGCAGAAGTCATGCACGGGGATGGTGACGACGTGGAACAGGTGAACGACTTGTTGAACGCGCTGGACGCGGTTTCTTTCGCGCTGCAGCAGGTGGCTGGTGCCGCAGCTGTGGAACAGGCCGAGGCTGAAGAAGCCGGTGCTGTGACCAAGGCTGGCCGCAAGATGAGCAAGGACAGCATGACCAAGGTACACGATGCCATGACGAACCTTGCCAAGGCGGCCGGATTCAAGGGTGTTGGCGATTTCCACGAGGCCTGTAAGTCCATGGGCATCTGCAAGGAAGAGGACGACGACCAGCCGGACGATGCCGACAAGAGCAAGGAGAAGCCGGAGGACAAAGGAGATCCCGAGAACACCGAAAAGGCCAAGGAGAAGGGCAAGGAAAAGTCCGAGGGTGACGACAAAAAGCCGGACGACAAGGAAGAACCGGACGGCGAAGATGGCAGAACTGAAACCAAGAAATCCGAGGCCTCCGGTGAGAGTCTGGCGGCCGAAGCTGTTGTAAAGGCACTCGAAGCCACTGGCCTTACGACATTGGCGAAGAGCGCCGGGGACCTGCTCAAAGCAACGGAAGTGATCAAGTCGTTGGAGGAGCGGGTTAAGGCCATCGAGGAACAGCCGATGCCAGGAGGCCCGATGTTGAGGGGTGCGGCGACAGCGCATGACTACTATCTCGTCCGCAAGGGTGAAGGCCCTGACCTGAACCAGCCAGGCGTGTTGGAACAGGCAGCGCAGCAGGTGAGCGATCCGTATGTGCGTGACGTGCTGAACCGTGAGGTGGCGCGGCGCATGCATCCAGCGTTCCGTCAACAGCAGCAGGCGTAATCAGGCCCTGCAAAAACCACACACAAACCCGAACGTTGGTTCGAACGTTGGAACGTTCGTTCTTTGGTTCGGGATTTTTATGCCCGAAGGAGTGAAAGTGAATGTCTGCAATCACCGAAATCACCGCAGAAACGCTAGCGATGCTCAAGCCGAGCGTTTCGAAGGCCCTGTCACAGGGCTACACAGTGGGCCTTGGCCTCACCGGGTACGAATTGGAGGAACCCAGCAAAAAGCTGTTCCCGGTATGGTCTCCGTTCCGGAACCGTGTGCCTCGCACCAAGGCGGCGGTGGGCAGCATGGCGGCACACTGGAAAGCCATCACAAAGATTAACGCGACTCGGCAGCGACCGAGCGTGAAGTTCGGTGCGGCTGGTCCGCTGATCTCTACCGAGGAATTTGACTACCAGAGCAACTACTACCCGATTGCGTTGGGAGACAGCGTGCAAATGGACGCCCAGATGCTGGCGCAGGGATTTGAAGATCTGCGTGCGACTGCGGGTATCAACCTGCTCTATGCGACCATGATTGAGGAAGACCGGTTCTTGCTTGGGGCGCAGAACTTCAGCACACCACAGCCGCCCGCACCGGCATTGACGGCCAGCACGACCGGTGGGTCCATCGGAACGAGCAAGACCGTCCATGTGCGCGTGCGTGCGCGTAACCACGAATGCTACTACTTTGGAGGTGGGTCGCTGCCGAGCGCCGATGCTACTGTAACAACCGACGGGACCGCGACGACCAACAGCGTCACGGCGATCGTTCCGTCCCTGCTGAACGGCGTGTTCAATCCGGTGCTTGCCGGTGTGGTGGCCTATGACTGGTATGTGTCCGGCGATGGCACGAACTACTTCTACTACACGACCACGGTCACAAACACCGTAACCATCACGTCGATCCCGACTGCGGACCAGGCTCCGCCGCGTCTGCCGGACCTGGCGTCCGCAGACAGCTGGGTCAACGCGCAGCAGGATACATCGGCAGACCCCAACACCTTCAACGGGCTCTTGGCGACCTTGGCTGGGTGGTACCTGAACGGTACGTTTGTCTCCCCGAACACCTCCGGGGCGCAGAGCACGGGTGCGTTGTTTAAGTCGCTGGACGGCAACCGCCTGACCGCAAGCGCGGGCCGCATCCAAGAGATCGACGAGCTGCTGGTGGACATCTGGGATAACGTGCAACTGTCGCCGACCCGCATCCTGGTCGCTGGTCAGCAGATGTCCGACATCACGGCTGGCATCGTGAAATCGGGTAACGGCGGCGGTGGTACCTACGCCCTGGTCGATGCCAGCGACCCGACGGCACGGCGGAATCTCCGTGCGGGCTATGCGGTGATCGAATATACGAACCCGATCTTCCCGTCTCAGCCCATCGCGATTGAGACCATGCCGCACCTGCCGCCTGGGACGATCATCGTCATCACGGAGGTTCTGCCGTATCCGAACAACCAGGTTGCGAACGTGCTTGAGGTCGAGACGCAGCAAGAGTACCAGCAGATTGAGTACGCCATGAGCCGTCAGAGCGGCGATAATGGTGGCCCGCGGTACGACTTTGAAGTTCGTGCCATCGAGACGTTCAAGAACTATTTCCCGGCCAGCATGGCGGTCCTGCACAACGTCGGCAGCGGCGAACCGAACATCGCGTAAGGGGTGAGCGTAGGTGCTCATCCAGACACATGACACCACGACGACGCTTGTGGTGGGTGAGGAGACGTTTACGGCCGTGGCTCCGGGCATCTTTGAGGTGCCCGAAGCCATTGGCCGTATGCTTTCTTCTTTCCCGCATTTCAACGTTGCAGATCGTCCATTGTCTGAATACGTTTCCGAAGCTGTCGGGACATCAGCTGATCCGCCTTCCGCGTCGGAGCCGGCAACAGGTGCGGAATCCGGGGAAGAAACCACGCGAAAGACAACGCGAGGAAGAAGGCGTAACTGATGGGAGCCTTATACGCGAGTGTCGGGGACGTAGTGGGGGCGCTGGATCTGCCGGAATTGGCCCGCTTGAACGCCGATGTGCAGGCGGGCGCACAGCAGCTGTCGTGCGACAGGCCGGTTGATGTTGCGCCTGGTGCGTTGCTTCTGGTGGGGTACAAAGGCCAATCCGGTGAGACGGCGACCGTGCAGAACGTTTCGGCCGATGGCGTCACCATCACGCTGACCACCCCGCTTACACTCGGGCATCCGCAGGGTACGTTGCTGCTCAACGTCACCCCATTTCCGGACGTGGCGGAGGCGGCCAGCCGATTGAGTAGAGTCCGGTATGCTGTGTAAAAAGGGATGGCGCCCCGGGGCATAAATATGAGCCATCCCACCCTCTTTGGTAGAATGTGAGATTGGTCAGAATCACATCACCAGGAGGGATAGAAGATGGCTCAATACCAGATTACCCTGAACGACGAAACTTTGAAAGACCTCTTTCAGCAGGATGGGGGTGTAGCGAAACTCGTCGAGCAGGTGCTCAATCAGGTATTACAGGCCCAAGTGACGGAACAACTGAGGGCGGCACCGTATGAGCGGACCGATGAGCGGCAAGGGTACCGGAACGGGACT
>NZ_AUCA01000076.1 GCF_000429525.1 Alicyclobacillus contaminans DSM 17975
TTCCCACTCTCCAAAGCCAATTGAACTGCGTGAAGTTTGAATTCCTTGTCGTACTTCTGTGTCATGTGGCTCACCTCGAATCGCCTTATTCTTACATTCTTGATTCGTTGCGTCCACTATTTCATCCTAACACCACCATTGCGGTAATTCTTGCGCTCCGTGCTGCGTTCGAAGCGCTCAGCACCGCGGAGCTGACTGACCTCGGCATCCATCACGGCTTCGGCAAGGACCTTCAAACCCTCCCGCAGAAAGTCGACACCTCCATCTTCCAAACCGATCTTGCGAATCAGCTCCAAAAGTGCGATCTTGTCCATAGAAGCCATCGAGTGCCTCCTCTACTGATTGTTTGGCCACTTTTAGTAGAGTGCACTCGATGGCTTTTTTCGTCAACATCAAGCCTCAGAATTTACACCACTACCGGAGACTTTAACGCGCATTCGCCCCCATTTCTCAAGTAGTTTTTGCACGAGGTTTATCCCAAAATAACAGGTCCCTGTATCAGTTCACATTATACTCGCATTTCCGTCATACAAGTTTCGTTACTGCCGCCGTATTTCCCCCTTGGCTCAAGGGGGCGAGTGGTATGCTGGATGGCAGTTTAATAAAAGGATGGTTGTTGATGAAATTTCATCGTCTTGCGTGGTTTACGACGATCATCATTGGCGTACAGATGGTTTTGGCAGGAATCATTGTCGGCGAGGACGCGGGATTCGTCTGTCCCAGTTGGCCGTATTGTGGAAAATCAGGTGCATTTCAGATTACTGGATCGCTCATTTTTGAGCTGGTACACAGATTTGTCGCGTTATTCCTTGGGGCTCTCGTGATTTGGTTGCTCATTTGGTTGTTTACATCGTATCGTCACAATCGTGCAATGGTGTGGACAGGTTGTCTTGGACTGCTTTCACTGTTGATACAAATCGTCTATGCAGGCATGATTGTCTTATTTGTGTTCCCTGGTGTCGCCACGACGGTGGACGTGCTCAACAGCATGGTTATGCTATCCCTTTTCGTTCATTTGGCTAACCTCGCCCAACGTGAATATCAAATTAAACAGGGAGATGTAACGGCAGAACCGAATGTGGAGAGCCGGGCCCTGCGACCGCGTGCATGGACTCTCTACGCTGTGGGAATGTTGACTGTGGCAGCCGGTGCGGTTTTTCGGCATACAGGCGCAAGTCAAGCGCTATTTGGCGAAGATAGTTACATTTTAAGTCACGGACAAACCGTTCCCCCATCTCAAGTGATTTCGCAGGCCTTGTTGAACATCCACATGGCAACCGCTTTGTTGCTGATTATCGCGGGAGTATGGTTTGCACGGGTTGCTTTCCAAAAGAAGCGTTTGACGAAAACAGCGATTTTGGTCATCGCTTTGATTGTCGTCCAAGCCATCCTAGGCGTTGCCTCACTGGCTACGAAGCTTGAACTGGTTGTTGTCACGTTTCACTGGGGAGTAGCGGGTCTGATTCAGGGCGTCATCGCCTTTGCTGTATCCAAGACCTATGTGGGTACCGCAAACAGAACACGGTTTCGTAAGGTAAGTGGTCATGTGGCGTGAAAGGTGACTTTTACGTCGCTTTCGATCTCCTGGACTGCTGCCGCTTCCCGGTGGGACCCGCCATCGTAAGATGAGGCATACCTGCGGGGAGGGGGTGCTGTCCGTGTACGATGGTGGCGTGTTCGGCGGATATACGCGCTGGGCGGTTGTGTTCCTGATTATCTTTGTGCTGTTCTTCTTGCTGGTGCCATTTGGCGGGGGCTATGTTGGTGGCTGCGGTTGTGGCGCAGGTGTCGGTGCAGGTCCAGTGGTGTACTGAGAATCGAATTTTGGTGGGACTGTCCCATCCGTGGCTGATGCTCACGTGGGGCAGTTCCTTTATTATTGTGCGGCCACCAACTTTCGTCCCCTTGGCTTCTCCATTCGCCCATGCAAGATTGTGCCTCACAAAGCGTTCCACTATCATCGAAATATAATTGGGACGCGAGACCGTCCATACCCTCATTGGGACGGACAGTCTCTGTTCGGGGTTCATCTTTCGTCAGACGGGGGAGCAGGATGAGCGAATGGTTTCAACCCAGTGATCACCGCATTCTGGTTGTGGATGACGATCCGAACATTGTCGATCTCATCCGCCTCTATCTGGAAAACAAGGGTTACCGCGTGGTGTGCGCTTACAGCGGTACGGACGGATTGGCTCGGCTGGAGCAGGGGGATGTACACCTGATCATTCTCGACATCCTGATGCCGGACATGGACGGCTGGACGCTCTGTCAACGTGTTCGTGAGCAGGGCGACATCCCCATCCTCATGGTCACCGCTAAGGGAGAAGGTTCGGACAAGCTCAAGGGATTCGGGCTTGGCGCGGACGACTATCTGGTGAAGCCGTTCGATCCGAACGAGCTGGTGGCCCGCGCCACGTCGCTGCTGCGGCGGACGTATCACGCGCGGATTGACGTGCCGCCCAAGACCGAACTCCGCTTTGGCCGCCTCCGGATTGACACGGCGGGCCACACGGTCACGGCCGATGGACGCCCGGTCGATCTGACGGCGCGTGAATACCAGCTGCTCCGCATCTTTGTCCAAAATCCCAACCGCATCTTGTCTCGGCAGCAGCTGTTGGACCTGGTGTGGGGGATTGACTACATGGGCGAGGACAGGGTGGTGGACGTGTTTGTTAAACGCGTGCGCCAGAAGTTGGGGCCGGGGGACGAGGACTGGGCGATTGTCACCGTCCGCGGTCTGGGATACAAGTTTGAAACGAAGGGATGACGGGATTGACCTCCCTATTTCGAAAGACGTTGTTTGGCTATATCGGTGTCATCATCCTCGCCTTTGCGGCGCTTTCGGTTGCACTGACGGTGGAGATTCGGCACGTGCTGGTTCAGCAGCGCTGGACCGCGCTGAACCGGCAGGCGGTGGAACTGCTGCCGTACCTCCAATCCAATCAACCCCAGACGAATGACGCGAGTTTCAAGCAGTTGGTCGCCTATGATGAAATGGTGGACAACACCAAGGTCAACATCCTGCTGCTGGAAGGAAGCAATGCGGCCGTCGAGGCGAAAGAACTGGCCCGGTTCCTGATTGACCGCAGCGCGATTCGCAATGTCCGTGCGTTGCGGCGTGTGTTGAGCGGACAACGTGTGCAGTTCGTAGGGGTATTTGGGACGGTCGACCGAGCGACCACTGTGACGGTGGGGGTGCCAATTACGCAGAATGGCCGCGTGGTTGGGGCGCTATTTCTGCGATCCGCCGTGAAGGGGCTGCAGCTCCGGCAAATCGCCCGGATCACCTTCTTGATTGCGCTGTTTGTGATGGTCTTCTCCATCGGCGTGATCTACGCCATTACGCGACGCTTCGCGGGGCCGCTTGGGCGTGTCACCCGCGCGGTGCAGGCATTTGGCCAGGGGCGACTGCACGAACGCATCCCGGTGGATGGAGACGATGAAGTGGCAAGGCTGGCGGAGACGTTCAACGACATGGCGGACAGACTGGAACGCCTCGAAGCGATGCGGAAAGACCTCATCGCCGACGTGTCCCACGAACTGCGGACGCCGCTCACCTCTGTGCGCGGCTTCATCCAAGGCATTTTGGACGGAGTCATTCCACCGGAGATGCACCGGACGTACCTCGAAACCGCCTACAAGGAGTTGCAGCGCCTCAATGCCGTGCTCAACACAATGCTCGATCTGTCCGCCATCGAGACGGGGCACATTCAACTGCAGATGGCCTCGGTGTCGTGGCCATCCGTGGTATCGGACGTGCGAGATAGGGTGCAGGTGCGGATGGACGAAAAGGGCCTGGTCTGGCGGGAATCCCATTCGCACAATGACATCACGGTCTGGGCGGATGCGGACAGGCTCACACAGGTTCTCTTCAATCTTGTGGACAATGCCATTCGGCACACGGCTGCTGGAGAGATTGCCGTGGTGAGCACCGTGGTCAACCACCAGTTGCAGGTGCAGGTCTCGGACACCGGCGAGGGCATCCCGCCCGATGTACTGCCGCACATCTGGGAACGCTTCTACACCGGCGGTGGCGGTAAGACCGCCGGCCAACATCGAACCGGACTCGGTCTGACCATCACGAAACTGTTGGTGGAGCGCATGGGGGGGCGGATTGACGTGGTCTCCACGGTCGGCAAGGGCACCACTTTCACATTGCGCCTGCCGGTGTTGGACGATGGCATGCGTTCGCAAGGGTGATGGCTGACATATTCGTGACACAATTCCTCTGTACACTGCAAACTGCAACAGCAAGCCAATCCATTTTGCAAGGAGGAATGTATCATGAATCTGAAAACGAAAGTGTTCGGCAGTGTGGGGGCCGTTCTGTTGACCATGTCGGTGACGGGGGCGGTGGCGTATGCGGCGACCAGTGGTGGCAGGGGCGGCGACGCCAGCACGGGCGACTCAGCCGCAGTCGTTACTGTGACGGCCAACTCGGGGCAGTACGCGAGTCAAATCAAAGCGGCACTGCAGCAAATCAAGTCGTTGGAGCAGCAGCGTCGGCAGTTGAACCAGCAGTTGACAGCAGATGTCAAGAATCTGAAGGGCCGTCATGTGAAGCAGACGGATCCAACCGATTACCAGGCAATGGTGACCACGCACGAGCAAGTCCTCGGTGTTCGGACCAAGCTCGACACGAATCAGGCCGCCATTCTGACGGACAGGCAGGACAAGGACTGGGCCAAGTTGGTCACGGATCTCCAGACTCAAATCACCGATTTGCAAAACTTGATTGACCTCAAGCAACAGCAATTGCAAAACGTGGAGCATGCGCTGTCGGCGACGGGCGCGTCTGGGAGCGGATCGTCATCCTCGTCCACCGCGTGAGTTTGAACGGAAAGATGGTTGCGTGGCCCGTGCCGGTGTGCCGGGCCCTTTGTTTTTGTGCGAAAGTTGCCACGGACAATGCGGACAACGCCTGGATCATTGATGTTGGGTTGGAACAGAGTGTTTTGTTCATTTGTTCCCAATAGGAGATTCTGGCTTAACTGGCGGGGCAATTGCAGCAAAACGGGCCGCTGAGTTTTGTCCATCGATGGGGTGCCTGTTTCATCATGGAACCGAGTGGTCAACATCGTGTCGGCCGACCAAACCAAAGAACGAATGACGTTTGAAATGAAACAGCATATGATGTGTCGGGACTGTCAAATGCCCAGTTGACGAGAAGGGGAGGAAGCCCGACATGATCTCATACATGGACTTTACGTCGCCAGATGTGCAATTCCACTTTGATGTGAACAATAACCCTTTCTTTGTTAAGAATAATCATAATTTTATCAATGTGCTGTCTGTTCGGGAATTGAATACTTTGGGTAGGGTCTCTCTGCTGGATATTTTTTTGAGTCGATCCAATGTGATTGAACCGCACACCCATCAAAACGCATCGGAGCTGGTGTACTGTATTTCCGGAGCGGCGGTTGTATCGTTGGTCAATCCGTTTACAAAGCAGTTGATCAACATTCCCATCACACCTGGACAGGTGGCGAATGTGCCTCAGGGCTGGTGGCACTATGAGATTGCCACGGTCGATGCCACGCATTTACTTGCCATCTTTGATGCTCCAATCCCAGAGTTTATACCGGGATCTGATGTATTGAGGCTCACTCCGCCTGAAGTGCTCGCGTATACCTACGGTCTGAATGAATCAGCGACAAGAAAAGCATTATCTGCATTGACTCGCACTGTGGTCATTGGACCGCCAGAGCCATGAAAGCGGGTTTCTGAACGCATACGCGACCCAGAGATTGGCGGGTAAGGATACTCCGTATTGGCAATGCTAAGTACAACGGTCTATAGGACCGCAGGATAACCTGGTCTTTGTGCGCTCCGTCTGAAAAGAGACGAAATGGCTGGGGAGCGGACGGTGTTCATACGTCGTTCCGGTCGGCACTGCGTTGTATAAGTAGTCATGTTGAAGATACAGGAAATTCCTCTCGCTGTGTCGTATTCTATCCAGAAAAGGGAATGCGTCATGGAAGGGGCAGGGTGATACGACATGTCCGTGAAATCCATCAAGTTCAAACTTATGATTGGCGGCCCTCAGTACACAAGGATTCGGCGTGGCATATACAAGACGCATGAAGTATTCAACGAAGGGGTTCGCTATTACCAGGAATGGCTGCTTTTGATGCGCCAAGGGGACGTTTATCGCTATCAGGATGACAAGCCTGAAATTGTCCTGTCGGCCGAGCACTGCAAAAGAGAGTTGCTTCGCAGGCTGCGTCAGGTTCAGAAGGAGAATGTGGGGCGGACCTCGCACACGGATGAAGAGCTGCTTCAGGTGATGAGGGCCTTGTATGAGTTGATTGTCCCTTCGGCGGTTGGGAAAAAGGGGGACGCGGCTTCTCTTTCCCGCAAGTTCTTGAGCCCACTGGCATGGAAAGATAGCAAAGGATTGACCGGAGAGTCGAAAGCCGGCAACAAGCCGCGATGGAAGCGGCTTCAGGAGCAGGGATTGCCGTACGAGGAGGAGTACAACCGATGGCTCCGTGAGAAGGAGTCCGATCCAGCGAAACATATTCCCGCTCAGCTGGCATCCATGGGCCTAAAGCCCTTTCTGAAGGTCTTCACGGAGTCGACAGAGGGCATCGCGTGGTTGCCGCTGGCGAAGGACCAAGGGGTAAGAACGTGGGATAGGGACATGTTCCAGCAGGCCATCGAAGGTCTGCTGTCGTGGGAGTCGTGGAACCGTCGCGTCCGCGAGGAATATGACGCACTGAGTGCACGGGTCTACGCCTACCATGCCAAGCACTTTGCGGATCAACCAGGTTGGGCCGTATACTGGCCCCAGAGTCAACCCAGACAGAAGGGATGGGTTAAGATGAAGTAGAGGTGTTTATGATGCCGGGACGTAAGTGGACAGTGGACGAGAAGATGAACATCGTGCTCGAGGGCATGATGCCCGGTGCGAATATCAGCGAGGTATGTCGGCGGCATGGCGTGGCCCAGAGTCTGTATTACAGG
>NZ_AUCA01000077.1 GCF_000429525.1 Alicyclobacillus contaminans DSM 17975
CTCCGCCTGACTGCTTTAGCCAACGGTTCAGGCTTCGCTGAGTGAATACGAGACTGAATATAGCTCGGAACACATCCAGAACAGCAATACCAGCTTGCTTGGTGACATTCGACTGCTTCAGGAGTCTTGCTATCCTGTACTCCTTGAAAAAGGCAAAAACCATGGATTGGAGTTGATCTTGGTGTTGAGGTTCACGTACCATAAGGGAAAACATCCTCTTCTCTGTAGATTGTTGTCTCGTCAACTTCAGTCTACCAGAAAATGAGGGTGTTTTTGCCTTTTCAGCGCCTGAAATCCCAGTCGCACCAAGGATTTATTGACTCAGACCGGGTGCGAAACTTGAGTCAGTAATTTGACCATCCTCATTCCAAAGCAATACGTCAAAAACGTTCGGATGCTCATTTTGGTGGTGTTTATAAACATCCCGACGCGTAGTTTTGTGGTAGAAAAACCGATCCTCTTTGGAAACAGGCGTGTCGGCCAGTGCAACTGTCTGCACACCGCACGAAAGATCGTTTAGGGCTGTACTCTCGATCCGAACTTCACCAGTCCGCGACACGAGAAGGCGAACTCGGCGTCTCATACCCTCGAACTGACTGGCATGTTCCTGTAGTCTATCGATGATCATGTCAAGGTCAATCGGGATATCGAAAAACCTTGCTGACGAGGCTAATCTGCTCAAGTGGCGATGCAACAATGCGTACTCTCCGTGTTCCAATTTCAATGTTTCCAGCAACTCGAATGATACGTCTGATACCTCCAAAAACGCAGCTTTTGTGAATGCCTCTGTATATTCACCATCTGTAGTTGAATCCCACGTAATACCTCCACCTACACCATACTCTGCGAGTCCTGTTTCTCCGTCGATAAGGACGGAACGTATGGCAACATTAAACATGGCATCTCCATTTGGCTCAATGATTCCGATCGTTCCACAGTAAATTTCTCTTGGATTTTGTTCAAGATCGGATATGAGACCCATGGTGCTAATTTTGGGTGCACCTGTAATTGAGCCGCATGGAAACAAAGCCTGAAGCACATCAATAAAGGTCGGAGTTTCTCTGACTGTCGCCGTAACGGTAGAGGTCATTTGATGTACAGTGGGATAGGTTTCAATTTCAAATAGCCGAGGAACCTGCACGGAAGTCACACCGGGAATCTTGGATAAGTCATTGCGCAGTAAATCCACGATCATCACATTCTCTGCTTGGTTCTTTTGGGAAGCAGAGAGTCTAGAAGCAAGCTCTTGATCCTCTTCTAGCCATCTTCCACGTGGCATGGTTCCCTTCATGGGACGAGTTATGACTGTGTTTCCGTCCAACTTGAAGAACAATTCTGGCGAAACCGATAGAATCCGGAAGCGACCAATGTTCAAATAGGCGGAATAATCGGTCCGTTGGGCACGTCTTAAGCGGTGGTAATATCCTAAGTCATCGCCCTCAAATCGGGAGCGGAGTCTCATCGTATAATTGACTTGATAAGTTTCTCCCTGAGATATAGCACGCTTTATTTTTTGAATATTTTCGACGTACTGTTTTCGAGTGGTATCTGATTCCCAAGACGAAATCGTATAGTTCTCTTCCCAGCACAAATCAGAACCAGTATCCGGCTTTGCAAATATCCCAAACCATAGCAATGGCATTTTTTGATGCGAGCATACCCTGAACGCCGGATCGAAGGCAGGTGCCGCCTCATAAGATATATACCCTGCAGCAAAATATCCTTGGCTGACCATCCTCTGAATTTTTCTTAGTGCAGGGTGAACTTCGACAACGGAATTCGCCGAAATCACTTCCATGGGATTACTAAATATCCGCCGTTGAGCACGTCCATGCTTATCTACAAAATCAAAAATGAGGAGTGGTGATGGGGTTTCTTTATGCATACCTATATATTCCACCTGTTAGTTAAATATACTATTAAAATGCTTTCAGTACGAATGAGGGAAATTCTTCCTGTGTCCAGAAATCCACGTCAATGACGAGGATTCGATGTTGCTACTCCGCATTCTGGCGAGTAGTCCATAGGCCGACAAACAAGCAGAAAAGATCAACAACAGTTTATGGTGCACTGCCTATTATTAAGCTCACCTCAATACTATAATATCGGTTCACGAAAAATCGGACCCCAAGCCATGTGGGCGGCTTAACCCGAGAGGTCACTGCACCTTCTCCTTCGACGTTCGTGGCCCAGAGTCCTCCGGTGATATGGTCGGCTCAACGCAAGTAAAAGGGTCAATTGGAGCGTGTAAAGTTTCAGTAGGGACTTTTCCCCGAAAGGAAGGGGGAAGGCAAAAAATAGAAGAGACCTCACTACAACACCCAAAACAACCGCGTTGCAGCGCGGTAAAAGGAGTGAGGTCTCTATGTTCCCGATTCGACACGCCTTGAATGTTTTCCTGCAGCTGATGGCTGACCTTCAATCGGCAATATCTAACTTTTGGTCCACCGGAAACAGCGTACGATTGTGACCACTGTGGGAGAGGTGACGTTTTGGAGGCGGTACTACAGGGATCGACAAACCGGCCAGGGATGTTGTTTGCTGGACGAGCACTTAGGTCTCACGCCGCGGCAGCGAGTATCCCCTCGGTTGCGGGAGAAGGCGGTTGCGTTGGCGGTGGAGATGCCCTATCACCGGGGGGTGGTGGCGTATGAGGGGAAGCGCGAGGTGGCAAAAGGGCGGCGTGAACTGATGGGACGCCGGATTGCGGCTGGTGTGTCCGAGGGCCAAGAGTTCTGGGAACAGACCGTGGTGCAGTTTGGCCACACCTGAGACTGGAGCGGAGTGAACGGCTGCTGGCTGGGTACGGACGGGGCTGCGTGGGCAAAGCAGGGATTGGACATGTTACCCGGCGCTAAGCACCGGTTGGACCCGTATCACTTACGTAAAGCGCTGCTGCAGGCCTTAAGACCGGAGGATGCGGCTTACCGCGAGGTATGCGAGGGCCTGGAAGCTGGGGAATGGGAACGGATTGACCGAGTACTGATGAATGTGGAGCGTCGCAGCCGAGGCCCGGTGAAAGAGCGCGTGCGGCAGCTGAGAGGGTACCTATATCACAACTCGTTCCTATGGGAAGCACGAGGTATGGATCGTTGATACGTCGCGACATAGCGATCAAGTGTTAACGCGTGAAAAGGACGGCAACTTTTATTGGTCTAAATCCGTGATAAACAGGAAGGAAATATCCTCTTGTTGAACGAAAAGGGCAGAAGAGTTCAATCTCATTGAGTATAATTTGTATATTCAGTTGTTCTGAAAGTGAGGAAATGTGCTGTGAGACGTGTAAGATCTGTCTGTCCCCTCGATTGTCCGGACACCTGCAGCCTCTTGGTTGATGTTGAGGACGGGAAAATCGAGCGGGTCACAGGTCATCCCGACCACCCTGTTACAAAAGGTGCCATCTGCCATAAAGTTCGCAGGTTTCCAGAGCGGGTATATCATAAAGACCGCCTTCTCTATCCTTTGCGACGAACGGGACCAAAAGGTTCTTTGCAGTTTGAACGCATATCTTGGAGCGAAGCATACGACGAAATGAAACGCCAATTCCAATCTGCGATTGAAACGCATGGTGCGGAATCAATTCTTCCCTATAGTTTTTATGGAAATATGGGGGTTTTAAACGCGGAAGGAATGGACCGGCGATTCTTTCACCGCCTCGGGGCCAGCCGGCTCGAGCGAACGATTTGCAACGCAGCTGGCTCTGCAGGATTTACCTATACGATGGGCGCCAACGCCGGAATCGATCCAGAAGACACAATCTACTCAAAACTCATTCTCATCTGGGGATGTAACGTTGTGAGCACGAACATGCATCAAATGCTGTTAGCGAACGAAGCTCGCAAGCGCGGTGCCAAAATTGTTGTCATTGACGTCCACAACAACCGCTCTGCCAAGTGGGCAGATTGGTTTATTCAAGTCCGCCCTGGAACCGATGCAGCATTAGCGCTAGGCATCATGCACATTCTCATCCGTGATCATCTTGTTCAAGAAGACTTTGTAAAGCAGTACACCGAAGGCTACGCCGAGCTAAAACGTCATGTGTCCGAATACACTCCAGAGAAGGTTTCGGCAATTACCGGTGTATCTGTGGAAGATCTCCGCTCCCTTGCGCATTTGTACGGAACAACGACACCTTCGTTTATTCGAATTGGCAACGGTCTTCAGCATCATGACAATGGTGGCATGATTGTACGCTCGATTGCGTGCCTGCCGGCTCTCACCGGACAATGGGGAATCCGTGGAGGAGGGGCAGTAAAAGGGAACAGCTATTACGCCACTTTGAATACACGAGGGCTTCAGAGGCCGGATTTGATGCCCAATCCCTTGCCGCGTTCCATCAACATGAACCGACTGGGAGACGCCCTGCTTGAAACAGCACGTCCAGTCAAGGTGCTTTTTGTCTATAACTCAAACCCAGCGCAGGTTGCGCCTGACCAAAACAAAGTACGGCAGGGGCTATTGAGAGAGGACCTGTTCACCGTTGTTCACGACCTCTTTCTTACGGACACCTGTAAATATGCCGATCTCGTATTGCCTGCAACCAGTCACTTTGAAAATCTTGATTTATACAAATCCTACTGGCACTTGTATCTCCAGTTGCATGAACCGGTGATTCCACCTCTTGGAGAGTGTAAGTCGAATTTTACGCTGTTTAAAGAACTGGCAAAGGTGATGGGCTTTACCGATCCTTGCTTTAACGATACGGAAGAAGACATGATTGAGACTGCCCTTCAAAATGAGCACAATCCATATTTGCGCGGTATATCGCTCCAGTCCTTACGTGAGAAGGGATGGGTGAAGCTGGGGGGACCTTCAGAGACAGAACTTCGCGAGGCAGGATCACCTACTCCGACCGGGAAAAAGATCGCCTTGTACTCGGAGAGCATCAAGCGTGCAGGGATGTCTCCGCTGCCCACACATGTGGAGCTGTCAGAAGACACGTCCTACCCGCTGTATTTTACAACACCACCCAATCATCACTTTTTGAACTCGACGGGAGCAAACGTTCCTGCGTTAATGGCGGCAGAGCGACGTCCTGTCCTCCAGATTCACCCAGTGGATGCTCTGAAACGCGGAATAGAGCAAGGACAGCTCGTTAAAATTTTTAACGACCGGGGATCAATCGTTCTCCGAGCTGATATAACTCCGGACGTCCAGCCTGGTCTTGTAATTTCACAGGGGCTGTGGTGGGACGACGACGTACTTGGTTACCAGTCTGTAAATGTACTCACGTCACAGAGATTGGCCGATATGGGAGGTGGTGCAACATTCTTTTCCACTCGGGTTGAAGTTGTAAGTCTCACATAATTTGTAATCGTCAGCCCGCCAAGGGATGAATATCGTTTTTTGGCGGGCTTTTTCTTTTGTGCTATGGAATGTTATAGGCTGTTCTTCTTGAACTAACGCGGGCTGATGCGACAGAAAGACATGGGCACCCCTTGTTGCGCTTAAGGGCAGATTCCCTTTTTGCGAGAACTGGAGGTTAGAGTAGAAGCTGTAACAAGAAATCTTGTTTTCAACGCTCTAGGACAAGCAAAAACAGATATCCAGGATGCTGCTTCTAAAGCCACCAAACTTTCAACGCCTCAATGAAGAGGTATGGAGGAATTCTGTGCGTTCAATACTTTTACTCTTGCAAACTGAAATATCTTATCGAAAGCTCCTCTTGGCGAGTCTCATAAGTGGTACGGGAGACACTTTTAATAATGTTGCAATATTGAGTTTGCTATTGCATTTAACCGGTACCGGATTGGCCGTTGGTCTGGTTTTAGCGATCCGTATACTTCCACAGCTTCTGTTGGGGCCGATCGCAGGAATCTTAGCCGACAGGATTAGTAGAAAGACAATCTTATTAATTTCTGATTTTGGACGAGCCCTTGTCGCAGTGAGTTTTATATTTGTTCGTTCAAATTCGGAAATCTGGATTGTCTATGTAGCGAGTTTTATCCTCGTTATATTTTCAACACTTTTTACTCCGGCGAGGACGGCGTGTATTCCGCAATTGGTCAGTTCTAAAAACGTGGTTCTCGCCAATTCCGTTGAACAATCTTTATCTGGAATTGTCACGGCTATTGGCTCTGGTATCGGAGGGGTTGTAACAGCGATTTTTGGCCAAGATATTGCGTTCGTCTTTAATGCAGCATCATTTCTGCTGTCTGGTCTTATCTGTTGTACCATAAAATTTCCGGACTACCGAACTCAGGATTCGAACGTCAACCGGGTAGCGGATGTAGAATCGGAGAGACAATCTTCATTTGTAGAGCTATTAAGATGTTCGCGTTTAATCCAAATCTTGGCCTTACAATCAGTGCTTTGGCCAATGGGGGGTGGAGCCATTAATGTGCTTTTAAGCATTTATGGGTTTCGTGTGTTTCATCAGGGCAATGAAGGAATTGGGGTACTCTACGGTGCACTGGGTCTTGGTTTCTTTGTTAGTGGATTGGTCGGTTTCAACTTTTCAAAGCGGATTAGGGAGACGACGATATTTGCTGTAGTAATAGAAGGGATATGTCATCTACTTGTAAGTAGGTCTCCGGATATTTGGTTGGCAGCTGTCTTTCTCGCCATAGGGACTGTTAGTGCCGGGATAGGAAACGCGGCGAACAATTCTCTTACAATGATGAACATACCTAGCGAGTATCATGGCGTATTGAACCCCACATTGTCAAGACAGATGGGATGGCTTTTAAGAAAGAGATGATAGATTTACAATTCAGATAAAAACCGTCTCACGCTGCGT
>NZ_AUCA01000078.1 GCF_000429525.1 Alicyclobacillus contaminans DSM 17975
CGCCGGCTGCGGACGACGAATGGTGTGGAGCGGCTGAACGAAGAAATCCGGCGCAGAGAACGGGTGATTCGCATCTTTCCGAACCGAGAATCCGCTATCCGGCTGTTGGGGGCGCTGCTGATGGAAATCGACGAAGCCTGGACCACGGGACACCGTTACCTGAATATGGACGAGTACTGGCAGTGGAAGAAACAGCAGCAAGAATCAGGCCAACAAGCTAAGCTCCATATCCTAAACGCCTGACTGTGAACATTTTGTGACGTCTACCAGAGACGGGATTTTACACACAATCTCGGACTTGATCAGATGCCATACAAAATAGTTGACAGGACATGTTGAATTCGGAAATTGCGCAGGCTAGATGTGTCCGTTGGAGCGAGCGGATTGGATTTCATCAAATCCTAATCCAATCGTCATTTAATAGTCGGGTACGCATCGCGCTGGACGCAGCCGATGGGAGCGGAGTGCGTACCACACTGTGATACATTCGACTGTTCGTTTGGGGGAAGGCCATGAAGCAACGAGCTTGGACGTGGACCTGCGCGTTGTTCTGCAACGAATTTCTTCGAGCGGCTCTGTATTATGTATGGATTCCGCTCGTCATGCCGCATCGAATACATACCATGCCCATCTGGTGGATTGGATTCTGCACGAGTTGTCAATTTATCGCAGACGCGACCACCAAATTGCTGTACGGATTTGCCGCCGCGAGGGGATACGCACGTTGGATGGTCAGCCTTGGTTCTGCGCTGTCCGGTCTGTGCGTGCTCGCTTTGTTGTGGACCCACGATGCCGTATCACTGTGGCTGTTTTCCGTCCTCTATGGCGCCGGCGCAGCCTCCATTTGGCCCGCGGCGCTTTCACACTATGCCCGGGCGTCTGAAGAGGGGAAGGGAGAGTCTCTGGCCAAGGCGTTCGTCCCCTGGATGTCCGGAACGGGGGTGGGGATGTTTCTCCCCAATGTACTTCTGCATCTCCGCCACAGCATCTTCGTGGTACTCCCATTGGCTGTGATTCTCGTGCTGGTTTGCGCCCTGTTGATTCGGCCCGTGCGCGAGGTTCATGCACCGTCCTGGCGGCGAGAACTTCAACTGGCCAGTATCCTGTCGCGCAAATTGAAGCCTTTTTTCATTCCCATGCTGCTGCAAACGTTGGTCATCGGTACCATCACGCCGTTTCTCGCACTGTTCGGCGTTCGATCGTTGCACTTGTACCCCTGGGAATACGCCCTGCTCCTGCTTGGCATTGGAACCATTACCGTGGTGCTGCTCATTCCATTCGGCAAGGTGTCGGACAAGCTGGGGCAGTTGCCGATGCTCACCTTCGCTTTCCTGGCCTGTGCCCTGAGCGTGATGGCGCTGGCGCTCAGTCAGTCCTGGAAGCAGGCCATCATTCCTGCGGCCCTGTTTGGAACCGGGTTCGGCGCCATCTTCCCGACGTGGAACGCCTTGTTCATGAATGCGCTCCCGCACCGTCTGCATTCGCGCGCCGTGGGGCTGTTCACCGCCATCGAAGATTCCGGCACCGCCCTGGGCCCCTTGCTGGGTGCCCTCTCCTGGCAGTATATCGGATACTCCGGGCCATTCTGGCTGGCAGGGCTGGTCATGCTCTTTTTGTCGGCGTATTTTTATAGATGGTGGAGAAAGACCGAAACACGGGACCACTCATCCATTATCGCCAAATGACCGTGTGGAGCAGTGCACAATCATTTGTCCAACGCGGAAGAACGGGAGGGACCAGACCGCGTGAACCAGCCGTGGGAAGCCGATGTGCAGATCACTCAACCCCTTATCCGTGCCCTCCTCGAGAAACAATTTCCGGAGCTGCGCCCGGACACCGTTCGATTCATAGCCGCAGGGTGGGACAATGCGGTGTTCTGTGTCAACGAGCGATACATCTTTCGTTTTCCGCGTCGAAAGGCCGCTGTGCCGTGCATGGAAACGGAGATTGAGGTTCTTCCCGAGCTTGCGAGACACATTCCCGTCGCAACGTCCGCGCCCGCATGGCTTGGCCGTCCGAGTCCAGTGTATCCTTATCCGTTCGCCGGCTATGTCATGCTGCCGGGCCAACCCCCGCACCTCGTCGACTTTGACCCATCCAAACGTGCTGCGGCCGCGGAGGACCTGGCCGACTTTCTCGCAGCCCTACATGGTTTGGCGATCAAGGAGATGAGTCAGACCGGGTTGCCCGACGATATCATTGGTCGGTTGAATCTGGAGAAACGAATTCCCATGCTCCGACGCTATCTCCACGATGCAGTTTCGTCGAAGCTGATTGAGGAACCGCGACCATTTGAAGAAATGATTCAAAACTCCCCAACCAAGATTTCACCACGAACCGTCGTGGTCCATGGGGATTTGAACTTTCGCAATTTCCTCGTCGACGACACTGGAAGGCTGACCGGTGTCATCGACTGGGGAGATGTTCATCTCGGACACGCCGCGGTGGACCTGGCCATCGTGTACGGCTATCTGCCCGAGGAAGGTCGTCGACGGTTCTATGCGCGATACGGACCTGTGGACGACGAAACCATCTGGCTCGCCAAGTTTCGGGCCGCGTACACGAACCTGTATCTGCTTGTGTACGCGCACGACATCGGCGATGAACGACAGCTGCTTGCGGCCAGGACCGCGCTGGATTTTATGTACGACGTGTGAGTCATGCCAGGGTCATTTGATCTCATCCACGATTCACAGAGGGGGGGGGAGGGGCACCTTGACCACCAAAATATTCTTTGCGTCGAATCAGATTGCCAGAGCTACGACGGAGCAGCTGCAGAGAATGCTGGATCGGTTCCATTTGGGTCGTCTCATATCGTCAGAAAAACCCAACCACGGCGTAATGGGGCAGACCCTGTTTGTCTCGTCAACAGGTGGAGAGTTCGTTCTGAAAGGCAACCCACTCTTCGAGGGGCAATTCATAGAAGAGAAATTCTTCGTGCAGAACCTTCACGAACGAACCCACGTCCCCGTACCAACGCCGTACCTGGTTGATGAATCAACCGACATTTTCGGATGGAGCTATTCTCTCATGCCGCGACTTCCTGGCGCGCATCTTCACGCACCTGAGCTTCAGGCTAAGCTGAGCACGGCGGACAGAATGCGCATTGCAGAATCACTCGCTGAAACCTTGGCTGAAATGCACACCTGGCAAACCCGCGAATTTGGCGAATTTGATCCACGTCGTGAAGTTGTGCGCCCCTTTCAAAGTTCGTATAAAGTGTGGCTGTACCGCCGAATACGATATTGGCTTGAAGACGCGCGGAAGTATTCACAAATCAGTCCCAAAGATGTGAAATGGGTCGAGGGCATACTGGAAAAGGCGGAACAGGCATTTGAAAACTTGACCTCCTCCAGCTTTGTGATGGGTGATTTCAAACCCGATAATTTCCTGCTGGAACACGATGCCGATGGCTGGCACGTCAGCGGAGTCTTCGACTTTACGACCGCCTATTTCGGAGATCCGATTGCAGACCTCCCCAGAATGACCGCAACGTATCTGGACAGTGGAGAAGTGGACTTGGCAAAACGCTTTCTGTCCGTATACCTCAGCCACTCCACCGAGCGGGACGGCTTTATCGAACGTTTTACCGTCCATATGCTGCATCAACGTGTTCTGGACTGGGGATGCGCTTGGGCGATAAATCAGGTCACCTGGGATACGCACCTTTCCTTCTCCGATTGGGCAAAGCCTTTCATAGACATATCCGCACACGTCTAGGAGCGTGTCCGAGTAATCTTTGAGTCAGTTTCCAGAAGGAAATTTCCGGATCAATGGCGAAACCTAACGTCGAACAAAAAAGTTAACATAATATATATTATCGGACATTCGATTTTGGTCCACAATGCGTTTTTGCCCGATACACGTAGTTTCTGTGGTTTCCGGTATGCCCATCGCATGTTTTTCCGGCTTTCTGCCTGCCCGCATAATTTGGCAACTTGTTGACTGCAGATTAGCGGCGTTCATGAATCACATTCCCTTCGTCGTAGTGTCGACATGGGGGCATGAAAATGATGTCACGTGATTTTGCCTTGCGTAGGCTCGTTCGTGCGTGTTATCGTGCACTTGACGCTTTTTTGTGTGAGCGTCGTACACGTGAAGATCATTCTTTTCGTAATTCGTAAATGGTGAGACTTCTTCAATCAGGGTTGGGTCTCACCATGTTCTGTTTCTTGGAGAATGCTCGAAAATAGAACGAAAAACGGCCTCCTTGTACCTGCGAACAATGTACCTATAACCCAATGCGTGCAGCAGCATTCGAACGAAACAAATTCCCGTCACGAATGTATCTGCGCACCATCAGCACGCTTTTGTGCCCAGTCTGCGCCATGATGTCCCGCTCGGATACACCCGCCATGGCTGCGGACGTGGCCAATCCGGCGCGAAGACTATGACCCGAATACTGGTGCGGATTCAATCCAATTTGGGCGACATATTTCTTGACAATGCGCGCCACAGTTTTATCCGACAGTCGCGCGCTTCCCACCCGCCGATGCTTCGTAACCCTCCGAAACAGGGGCCCAGAAGTTAGATGAGCTTCCTCCAACCAGGCCTGTAACGTCCGCACGGGACATGTCTCCAAGTATGATCCGTAAGGAATACCGACTTTTCTGCCCGTGCCCTCCTGGTCGGTCTTACTCTTGCGGAGGGTGATGACCAGTCCCGCCCGGGTGAATTCGACGTCCTCCACGTCCAACGACACCAACTCGGAACGCCGAAATGCCCCCGTGAACCCTATCAGCAGCAGAGCCCGGTCACGTAGTCCAAGCAGGTCGTCCGGAGCTTGGTTCAGCATCCTGCGCAGGTCTTCCACCAATACCGGCAATTTGGCATTCGGCGCCACGCCAATGGTATTGCGGATCCCACGCCACACAGACTTCACCGTTTCATTCGTCAGCGGTGACGGATGGCCTTTGGCTTTGTGCGCCAATCCAATGGAAATCATGTGTCTGCCAATGGTGCTGGCTCTACGTCCCTGGTCCGCCATGTATGACAAATACAGCGCCAATGTGGTCGGTTCTGCTGGCAAAGGGCAGAGTCCTCGTGCCTCGCACCATCCGGAAAACGCTTGCCAATCGGATTGGTACGCGCGGATGGTGTTTCTGGCTTTGGATCGCAGAACATACGCATTGGCCCGCGTTACCAACTGTTCCATCTGTGTGTTGGACAAAGATGTGGGTTGTGGTGGTTGCAACAGCCATTCGCTATCCGAGTGTTTCATGGTTCGCCCCCTTTGCCGTCAAATTTGCTTGCATTCGTCCTTGTACGCTGGTACGTGCACGGCGGTACCGAGCCGTACCAAATCGCCGTTGACAGACACCACGCCTGCGCCGGCATCCCGACTGCGGCAAACTAAATATGCGTCGACGAAGTTGATTCCTCGCTCGGCGAACAGCGTTAGTGCCTCTGTCAGTCTGTCTTTGTCTTCGCATGTCACCCCTTCGAGCAGCAAGACCTCCGCCAGCGCTCGAGCGACATCTGCACGATCTCGGCGGTACGCCGGTCCCGTGAGAGTGTGGACACATTCCGCGAGCACCAAGGTGTCCAGGTAGAGAACAAATTCTCCTTGCTCTGCTTGCTCAAACACACGCATGGCTGCCTCATGCATGTCTCTGTGGTCTCCCAGGAGAAATCGAAGAATGATGTTCGCATCTGGAAATAGCATTCTCACACTTCGCCACTCTCCTTACTAGATACACGCGCAGCGGATGAATCTTGCGTTATCTGACGAGCTTCCCTAAAAGGGAGATATTGCGTATCTTCCTTATGCAAATAACCCGCCAACTCCCGCGCACACTTTTTCCGTAAAGGCCGTACTATGATGTCTCCTTCGTCTGTGTACTGAAACATCACCTTATCTCCGATTTTTAGGCCTTCTTTCTGGCGAATCTCCAATGGTATGGTCACTTGATACTTAGACGTAATCGTGCTGATATGTATCATATGGTTCACTCCGTTTCTGGATCGATTCATAGTACTACTATTATATACACCGTCGGACAGTCCATGTGAAATCCTACGCAAATGCAGTCTAGCTCATTACGTCCGATAACCTAGTGCGGAATGAGGTCGGTCCGTGTTGTAAAAGTGAATGTATGACTCGATCGCCGCTTTCGCCTCGGTAAAGCTGCTGTATTCTTGCAGCCAGACCTCCTCCTCCTTCAGCGACCGGAAGAATCGCTCGATGTATCCGTCAGCATCGGGGTTGTTGTAACCCGTCCGCTCGTGGTTGATTTGGCAGGCCTTCATCGCTTGAATGAACCGTCGACTCGTCATCTGGCAGCCATTGTCGGTTCGCAATGTCAAACCGGCACCTTGAACGCCGTTCGGGAAGCGATAGTTCAGTGCCATATCCACAGCCTTCA
>NZ_AUCA01000079.1 GCF_000429525.1 Alicyclobacillus contaminans DSM 17975
ACGTACAGACAGGGACGTGTGCGCATCCTTGTCGGCTTCCTGGACATGCACCGGGATAAAACGGGGTTGTGGCTCCGACGCCGACCGCTCCTGCGCTTCTGCCTTAAACTTGCCCACCCAATACCACAGCTGGTGCTCCTTGATCTGGTGGGCAGCACACCACGCCGCGCCAGTTTGTCCACTGGCACGGAAATCCGCCACGCGGGCACGCCAAAGCTCACGAAGCTCTGCCAACTCGGCCTTCGTCACGATGATCCCTCCATGATTGGATTCTGGGGGGATCATCTCGCAGAAGAGGGCCTGGCGCTAGGTGTGCGCTATTTGACGCTCACGTTGCTGAGAAGGCCGAATTGGCATCTGAGAATGAGCAGCTCAAAAAAGTCCTTGGTGAGCAAACACTTGAGATTGCGATTCTGCGTGACGTGCTAAAAAAGCGAACCCTCACTGGCGAACAAAATAGAGATTGCAAACATTGCCAGGAACTCGACGTTTTGAAACCGCAGCGCCAGGAGGCCATCACACGAGCCCAGAGACTAAGATCCCAGTAGTATGCATACCAGGCCGGAGGACAAATCAATGCCTCTGCGCCCTTTGCCGCTAGGCTCCTCCCGATTTATCGTCAACTACCAGGTGCGTAGCATTTTACGCTTACGTTCTCTCGGCGCCCTGAATCCTCTTCTTGTCAGTCATCACATCGAAGACAACGGTTAATTCACATTACCGGCTGTCGTTACCAATGCTCGAAGACGGGGCGGTGTAGCTTGAGTGGTACGTGGAACCAGAAGCCGCCTTGGAAGCATTTACTGGGAGTAAAACAGAATCTCGGTCAAGCACTCAAGTTCCGCACCGGATTCGTCTGGCGCATACCATAATCAGTCGTGCAATCAACGCATTTGAATCCAAATGTATTACATCACCATCGCCGCACACCCAATTACCAGTGCCCAAGACAACACCGCACCCACATCGAACAGGTCGAGCGCATTAAACAACTTCCACCGTAGCACCGTTCCCCGCGGCAATTCAGCCGCGTCAGGCATCCAGAACCGATACCGAATGCGCTCCCGCAGTGACATCACCTGAGGTAAATACCCCGGTTTCTCCATATAAACCCACTTCATTGTGAACAGCTTCTTACAGAGTGCCGAAAAATTGTTGGTCAGCGTCTGGTCTATCGAACGAAACTTGTGCCAACGCCGAATACCACTCCAACGCTTGTCTACCTCCTCCTGAAAACAACGCTCTTAATCGTTCCAACGCTTCACGTTTATGGAACTGGTATTCCGATTCCCGGAAAAGCACAACGGCTGGATTGCTGCTGGGATGAATGAATCCCCGGATGATGTTATAGGCAGGATTAAACAGACGATTATACAGTTCCTCATTGATTTGCGTCCTCATATTCTCCGCCCTCTGACGCTTGTAGAGAAGATACGCAGATAGCGAACTCGAAAAAAACTGATTGCGAATGTGGAAAAAGAAACCGCCCAGAATCCCTTCAAGGATTGTAGGAACTCCGGTCATGAATGCGAGCTGCACAGGATAATCTCTCCTCGTACAGAGGGGGATTGCGGGATAAAATGAAGCGCGCCGCCCAGTCAAGTAAGCGACGCGCCGTGCAGTTTTACAAATGTTTACGATCTCAATTGACCTTCTTTCGAATCTCCTTCGCCTCTTCCTCAGACAGCCCCGTCAGCTCAACGACATCGGCCACCGAAGCACCCTTGCGGAACATCCGTTCGGCAACTTCTCTCTTACCTTGTTGGAGTCCTTGCTGCAGTCCTTGTTTCATCCATTTTTCCTTGAATTCCTCTTCAAACTCCCGCAAAAGCTCCGTCATTTTCAACACCTCCCTGAGTCGTTCCTTTTGCTCCGGTGCAAGAATCCGCGCACTGAACCCAAGAATCAATGCCGCTACATAGTTCTGTTCGTCCCGGTCAGGCACGCGCCGCACCATGTCCACAATCTCTTCAAACGCCACGTCCCGCTCCCGTTTCGTGAAGTGCATATGGAACGCGAACGACAACCGGACTCTATCCTGTTCTGTCCATTCATCGGTGGCCAGATGCCGCTTCACCGTCTCCAATGCCGCGTCTCCGTCCAATCGGTTTAGATACACGTTCTCTACACTATACTGGAAGCTCCCTGCATCAAGCTGAGACGGCGCCTCCTGTACGTCGCCGGTGTACAGCACCACCGTTCGCAACTTGCGCCGGTAGCGCTCCGCAATCGCTACGTCATATGCCAGAAAGCGGTACAGAGCCGGTTCGCGTGTCGTCTGGAACTCCAGATGCAGCAACCGCCCGTCCTCCAACTCCAGCATGACGTCCGTGTATTCTTGCCGCACCTCCACCTTCGGAATCTCCGTCGGCAGCGCCCGTACCACATTTGCGTCATGAATCCCAATGACTTCGAGCGCACCGTGGGGCACTGCGCCCGTCAGGTGCTTTGCAACGATGTCATTCGCGTTTCTCGGTATATTCATGATTTCCTCCGTATCCTCAGTATAAACCCGGCCATGTCCCGTGACTAGACATCAGCAGGCCCACCGTGCTTACGTGACTGTACGAAAGCACCAAATCTCCCCCTGTAATGAGCGGTGCACCAGCCGGAATGCGACCGGTCATGTGATACACCCAGCCTTCCAATCCGCTGTTCACATCCTGCACGATGCTACGGTCGTAGTACTCGGGGTAACCCTCCAGCCTGTCCAGCGCCGCCAGTCCGTTATCCGTCACCTCGGCCCACTCACCGACGACCACACCATCCCCATCCAATGACACAGCCGGAAACGCCCCCAGATTGTACAGCTCACCGCGGATGCATCCCTCCCCCAATGCACGAGCCAGGTGCGACTCCATCACTGGGCAGTTGAATTGACCTTCACGAAGAGTGCCATATGCGAACATAACATGATGAGCGGACATGACGCCACCTCCTCACCCGTTTTCTTCCCGCAACCACTATACATCATATTAGTAAGTTTGTAACTATTAGTAATACAAAGCAATCCAGACGTTACTCCGGAGTCGTACTGAACGCTTCCAGCAAGTCCTTGTTCACCACATCGATCTGTACCTCGCCAATTCGCCCCAACGGATTGCGCAGGAATCCGCGACCTTTCTCGAATGACTGAAACAGCTCAAAACATAGTGGTTCAGATCATTTTCGTCTTCCAGCGGCAGGCCAAGAAGACGTACCGTATGCTGAAACTGAGCACGGGACGTGATTCGTCCGGCAAAGCACCATCCAAGGCTTCCTGATATGTCGTCGTTCTCCGAGCCTTGCTTTGGCAACAGCACATCCAGGGTCTGCACAGCCATCATCAAAACCAGGTTCATCAAGCGGCCGAACAGCAATATTCGGTTGAACAGCGCTCGGCCTTCCGAGATACTGCGCAAAATCCACGTCTCGTCCACTTCAAAAAACTTCTTCACCGATTGTGGCGCCATGACCAAGCGCCGAAACGCAATCTGCGTCACCAGATACAAAATCGCCACCGCGAACCGTTGCGAGTCACGCCAGGCGGCCCGGGTATGGAAACTCCAGCCCCATGATCGACACCACCAACCACCAACCGCGTCCGGTCGTTCATTACGTTGTCTTCTCCATCGTAACAACCAACGCCCGCCCCGTCTCCCCGTCGCGGTAATGCTCCAACAACCCCAGGAATAGATCAGCAACATCCCGTTCCTCCTGTCGGCGCTGCTCGTCCTTACGTTCGGCGTCAAGGCAGAGTAGGAAGCGATCCATATCCCACTTCTCCCCCTCGTACAGCGAAGCCAACGCCCGCTGCAGCACCAGCGACGCGCGTTGGTCCTCTCGCCGAGTCGTGATATTGAGCAGCACACTCAGAAACCCTTCCGCTACCAAGCGTGACTCTCTCGCGTGACGCCCCAGTCGAAACGGTGAGAATCGCAGGTCACTTCCCGCACCAAACGTCCACCACACACTTTCTTTCGGCCAAAGCCCCACCAGTACGCCATACTCGCCCTGCGTCGGGGCCACAACCGCCCCCACTGCGTTCCATTGCACCATCGTGTCTGCCGCATACTTCATGCCAACGGACTTACCACTGCCAGGCGTACCGACAAACGCCGCGGCGCCACTACGGTTCAACTCCCGCATCGCCCGAAACCAGTCCACCCCCCCCCCGCTGGGTCGCCCACCTGCGCCGTCCCCATCGCACCTGACGCCGCGAGCATCGTTGGATCAGCCGGAATCACCCACGCCTTATCTACGCCACCCAGTTCGCCGGGAAAGAACGCCTACCAAATTTTCAGGGCAATTTCCCGGTGGATGCACCAACTGAATGGACCCTTGCAACTTTTCTTTCAACTGCTCCTCCCGTCGCAACATCTCCAATTCACTGTCCGCCGCTACCGCGAAGAACGAATGGAACACAGTAAACGCCATGCCAACTTTCAGTTTGTCTTCCAGTGCTTGCGCATCCTCCATCCAATCATAGATGTCCCACGGGACATCGCCCGGCCTGTGCGTACTCCTCTCCTTGGGCCGTGATGACCTTCTTGCGCCGGTAGACAATCAATCTCCCTGGCTCGCTGCGGGGAAAGGATCTCGAAGTGCACACAGGCGTCGACTGGGAAGTCCAACTTCTCCAAGGTCAGATACAACCACTCGTCGCCAATGGCCTCAAGCCGCTCGGGCAGGCTCGCCGCAGCCATCACCGACTGGTACGATACCCACTTATCACTGTGCTCCACCCGAATCCGAAACGTGTCCTGTCGCACCGCCGCCAAGGCGAGCGCCACGCGCAGCGGCCGCAGCCGAATCACCACTTCGCCGCCCTCGATGGTCACCGTTCGCGGCAGCAGGTCAGGCAGCACCACAGGCCACAGAGCGAGGCCCCGGGTGGTACGGCGCCCGGGGCAGTAGTTCCAGTTCGTGCGGTGTAGCTCTCGAAAGAGCCGGATTGACCGCCTGCAGGCGGTTGAATGTACGCAGTTCCGAGTGCACCGCCGCCCTCGATGTCGTGTTTGGTCAACACGGGAGATTGATCACGCGCCACTTTTCGCTTGGTGTAGCCCCAGAACCGAAGGAACTGATCAGAGAGCCGTTCCCGAATTCGGTCAGGCCGGTCCAAAACTTGGCTCCAGTCCGTGGCAAGCGGCGAAACCAGTTGCAGGATGAGGAATATCAGACGCTCAAACGAAAGATGCTCGCGCAGTTGCTCCTCCACGAGTTCCATGTGCGCGCGCCAGTCCGGATGCTTGCTGAAGGCCGCCATGCGCGAGGTCACTTCTTCCGCCGAGATAGGTACACCAATGCTTACAATCTGGCCTTGACCGCGGTAAGTCTGGAAGAACACCTCTAGTTGTCGGTAGATGCTCCGTTTAACAGCTTCTGGGTGATTCTCATATGGAAGTGCGGGTAGGCAGTACACACCAAACGTCGTTCCGTTGTCACGAAACAAAATATTGTCCTGCCAATAGACAGTGTGCATGAAAAGTCCCTCTCTCAAATGGAGGGGGGTGTGCAGGGCAACTGCTCATGTTGACACACTATTTGTGCGTTATGATGTTCGTATTGAACCCCACATTGTCAAGACAGATGGGATGGCTTTTAAGAAAGAGATGATAGATTTACAATTCAGATAAAAACCGTCTCACGCTGCGTTCTGTTGCATTTTCCAGTTTCTGAATTCCGACGGTGACCGATAACCTAGTGCGGAATGAGGTCGGTCCGTGTTGTAAAAGTGAATGTATGACTCGATCGCCGCTTTCGCCTCGGTAAAGCTGCTGTATTCTTGCAGCCAGACCTCCTCCTCCTTCAGCGACCGGAAGAATCGCTCGATGTATCCGTCAGCATCGGGGTTGTTGTAA
>NZ_AUCA01000080.1 GCF_000429525.1 Alicyclobacillus contaminans DSM 17975
AGCGATGAAGGCCTGCCAAATCAACCACGAGCGGACGGGTTACAACAACCCCGATGCTGACGGATACATCGAGCGATTCTTCCGGTCGCTGAAGGAGGAGGAGGTCTGGCTGCAAGAATACAGCAGCTTTACCGAGGCGAAAGCGGCGATCGAGTCATACATTCACTTTTACAACACGGACCGACCTCATTCCGCACTAGGTTATCGGTCACCGTCGGAATTCAGAAACTGGAAAATGCAACAGAACGCAGCGTGAGACGGTTTTTATCTGAATTGTAAATCTATCATCTCTTTCTTAAAAGCCATCCCATCTGTCTTGACAATGTGGGGTTCAATACGCATGGCGCCAGGCCTGTCGCTGCTTCTGTCTGGTGGTTGTAGCCTCTGGGATGCGGGTGCTGTCAACCGTCAGAATGGTTACCCAGGCAGCGACGTTGTATACGCTGAGAAGGGTATGACCGAGTGAACTCTGTACCAGCGGAAGAAACAGCCTGACGAGCGTAACACCAGTGAGATCAATGTATAAACGAATTTGGTTAAGTTGGCGCCGGACGTGAGGCGCGAATCGGAATGAAGGTACGGTGGTGTTCATCATTCTGTATCCTCCCAACGTTGCCAGGACAGCAGGTGTTTCAGAGCATAGCGTTTGTGTTGGCACGTCGCTTGTCGTTTTATTTGGGCTAATGAGGTAGATAGAGGAGACACTGAGGGGTATCCAAGTCCCGTGATGACTACCACGCGATACTCAGATGGAATGCCTAAGCAGTCTTTCACAGCCGATTCGTCCCAGCCAATCATCTGCCTTGCCGTAATGCCGAGAATCTGTGCTTGATACACGAGGCTCATCATGGCCAAGCCGCAATCGTACAAATAATAGTCCTTTCCGTCGATCCGGTCATCGTCGTCCGGACATGCCACCTGGACAACCAGGCCTGCTGCGTGTTCGGCCCATCTGTTGGTGCGATGCAGGCAGTCGCTGAGCGCCCGGATGTTCTCGGGAGTTGTGACTGCAATGTATCTTGCGGGTTGATGGTTCCAGGAAGAAGGCGCCCTGCGCGCCGCTTCAAACAACAATTCCCACGCTTCACGGGAAATTTTCTGGTCTGTCCAGTTTGTCACGCTCTTCCGCTCTGCAATCTCGGGTGCCAATTGAAGTTGATCCATTGTTCTCACTCCTCATCTTGTTTCACCATCACTCGTGTGACCGTGATATTGTGATGATAGGTGAAAGGTAGGTCATATCGGGATTGACCGAAGTCACGGATTGGTCATATGGAGGTTGCTCATGTTCATCCGATCCTTTTTCGTTCTGCAGCGATTCTTTGGCTACGGCGTGGTGTTCCTGGGGCTCCTCTGGAACCACCTGGACCGACCGTGGTGGCAATGGCTAATTGGGATCTCTGCATGGATGTGGGGGACTCTAGAGCACTGGAAACGACCAGACGAGACACCGCGCGTGATGCGGCGAGGCGTGGGGGTCGAGGCTGGCATGATTGCCATTTGGGCGATCTCGTTTCACAACGCCTCGATCCTCTTCCTACTGATTTCTCCGGCAGCTAGGACGGGAATTCACCTAGGTTGGCGTGACAGCACTGTGACTACGGCCTGTTTTTCGGCGTTCGTGTTGACATCAAGGTTTGTACTGCCTCCGTCGGCGTGGATGCCGTGGGTCGAATTCGCGGCCGTCCTTGGGGCGTCAGGGTACAGTTTGGTGCTGGGAGAGTTGATCCGGGAACGAGACAGGCTCAGTAGGGAGGTCCAACTGTCCGCCTTTGACCGTGAACAACGGGCGAAGAATGAAGAACGCGTGAGATTGGCCGGTCAGTTGCATGACACAATGGGGCAGTACTGGACGGCAGTCATTCGGGCATTGGATGTCGCGGAACAGGTAACGGGGGACCAGCAACGAACGTTCATTGGCAAGGCCCGCAATGCCGCGTTGGAAGGGCTGTCGGCCATGCGAGAGGCAACGCACACGTGGAACGATGGCAGACAGACACCACGGGAGTGGCTGCAGTATGCGGAAGATGCACTTCGCCGACTGAGTGACTTCGTTGGCCTGGATACACAGTTTCACGCATCGGACATTGATTGGACGAGATTTGAGGACCGATTACGCGTGGCGGAATTGCTCGCGCGAGCCCTGATCGAGAGTGCGACCAATGCTATTCGACATGGTGCAGCCAGGCGTCTGGTTGCCGTACTGCGGTCGGATGATACGGAAGTGAGTTTGGTGGTGCGGGACGATGGTAGAGGTTTTGGCGCTGGACAGAAGGGGGAGAACGAAGGCATGGGGATTGCGACGCTTCGGTCAATCGCGGAAGAAGTGGGCGGGACACTCCGCATGGAGGCGGTTCGTGGTCACGGAACCATGATGATCTTGAGAGTCCCATATGCGTGGTGAACTATGGTTTAGGAATGGGAGGATCGGTATGATTCGCATAGGGATTGCCGAGGACCAAGCCCTCGTGCGGGAGAGTCTCGCCATTGTGCTGGGACTGCAACCGGACGTGGAAGTGGCGTGGACCGCCGTGAACGGCGCAGAGGCGGTCGATGCTGCGAATAGGGAACCCGTCGACGTCGTCCTGATGGACCTGCGTATGCCAGGCATGGATGGGGTCTCAGCCATGCGTGCAATTCGAACTCGGCATCCGCATGTGCAGATGATTGTCCTCACCACATTTCACCATGACGAGTGGATGATTGATGCACTCAATGCAGGTGCTGCAGCTTGTTTTCTTAAGGAGATTCCACCGCATTTGCTGATGGACGCCATCCGGCGGATTCTGTCTGCATCCTGGGTTCCGGAGGAGTGGTCTCCTGAGTGGCGGAAATACGCCCCGGAAATACAGTTTGAAGTGCGCGGTCGCTTTCGGGGAATGGCGATGGATACGCTGACGGCACGGGAGTTGGAGGTCCTGCGTGTTTTGTGCCAAGGGCGAACGAATGCGGAGATTGCGTCTGTCCTGTATTTGACGGAGGGAACGGTCAAAAATTACGTCTCAGGCATCTACAGTAAACTTGGAGTGAGGCATCGGGCAGACGCCATCCGCATTGCACGGGAAAAGGGACTTTGTTGAGCCCCTTCTTTTAATGCAGAATGAGAGAAAAACGTCGTAGGCATCGTATTCAACGCTGCCGCCCACCGACGAACGGACGGTGAGACGGGCTGAGTGATCGGACGGTTCCACCACGTTTGGAACTGGGCAGGCGCGAGGCATCCGGCCTTCCAAGTGGTCGCGGGGTTTCGATACCCATCGCCCTCTCCAGAGTAGAGACCGCCAACCTGCTCTTCGCTTGTATACACGCACACGAACAAACACACACCTACGCGCACGCGAGCATGTGCCTACCCGTGTCTACGTTGCTACACACAGAAAGGACACCTCTTGCCGGTTGCGGTCCGATCTGCACCCAAGCACCGCCCACGATATATGTCTCCTGCGCACGGAAAGGCACTTCTTCGGGTAGTCTCTGGGTGTCCGCGCCCCAACATAGCGGGCGGGTGCCAAGACCCCTCTACGTGGGCAAAAGAAACGTGTTTCCGTGTCAGTGGCCCCAACACGCAAGCGGGAGTCGGCGCACGAACGCGCAGGAGCGCGAACACACGTACACACGCGGGCGCACGTGGGTACCCACACAGGGACGAACGCGAGCACCAACGTGCTAACAGCACACTTGCCCAAACCAACTGGTTACCGCCTTGGTACTGTTGGCCGCAGAGTTGCCCTGTCCCAACCAGTTATTGCCCATGGCTCTGTTGCAGGGTGACAGCCAAGACGCCAGGTGACACATAAAGCGGAACCATCCGTCACCACCCGCCGACCGTTTCCGGCAGGGCGTCCGAACACAGGCGGTGACGCCGGTGACGTTTGTTTTCGGATCGTGGGGGCAATTTCACATTGCTAACCACACGGCTACCGATCTCCAACTCCTTCAATTCATGGGCGAAGGATACAATATTAAAAGCCGTACTTAAGCTTGCGTTGATTGAAGGCCATCTTCCCACCTTCAAGTATGTTGGCGGCTTTGTCCCGGACGTTTGGAACATCAATCGCACCCTGTGACTCAACCGGTATGTAGGCCTGACCGTCGTCTGACTCGAGGACGCCGATCCACTCTGCATCGCCAAACACAGGGATATTGGCATTGTGAGTTGCGAAGATGAACTGACGTGCAATCTTGGCTGACCGCAATTCCGAAACAATGCGGTCTGCTATAAAGGCATTGTCTAGATTGTCTTCAGGTTGATCCATGATTAATGGGTCAACGTTTGCCAGCAATAGTAAATGTAAAATTGCCGTGCACTGCTGCCCTGTGGAAAGTTTCTCCAATGGCTTGAAATTTTCTATACCCCCATGTGCCACATTGAGTTCGATATTAATGGAGTCCGGTAACTCTAGTTCTTCCAATTGTAGAATTTGTTCTGGAGTCAATCGACAAAGGGCATCTGCTACGAAAGGTGTTATATTCCAACCAGAACCTTGGAGGGCAGCAGACCCCTGCTGTATTAGCTCAGCAAGCTTTACGGGGGAGAAATCCTCAGCCTCCTCTATCCAACCAAGTCGCCCTTCACCGACCCCCTCTAACTTGCACGACAGAAGGAATTTAACGAGGGGACTACGGTTTGCTTCTGGTCTTATAGTTAACTTTACTCAAGTTTCGCACCCTTAGACAGCCAGCTTTTCCTTGATAGCGCTGGGTAAATGGGTGATAAACTGTTCAACAATCATGTCGATCACGGTGCCGTTATGAACATCTGCTGCCTCCATGATGGACCGTAGCAGTTCGATCAACAGACGCATGGCGTCGGCGAACCGGATGTCTTCGAGCTCGTCACAGCAGTCGAAGAAGAGAGCTCCTATCGTTCTTGGATCCTTCTCGTCCCGAGCAGCCGCCGACAACATGATGTATCGTGCGAAGACGATGGTGGTGTGGGCAAACATTTGGTCGTATGTCCGTCCCTGCAACTCTTTCGCCAGTCGAAGATGGGA
>NZ_AUCA01000081.1 GCF_000429525.1 Alicyclobacillus contaminans DSM 17975
GCAGGAGTGAGCAGACACCCACGAACCGGGTCTGGTGGCGATAGCGGAGGGGAAACACGCGTACCCATCCCGAACACGACCGTTAAGACCTCCAGCGCCGAGGATACTTGGGGCGGGAGCCCCTGGGAACGTAGGACGCTGCCAGGCGAAGGAACATGAGCCCAACAGGTCTTCACCTGTTGGGCTCTTTCATTATCTTCACAAAGAATCCCTGTTGTCAGTTTGACGCATGCGGCCGCCTCGTGGGCACTTACGAAGACGTGGGCGGGTTGTGGTCATAGGACGCAGGGAGGCACTCTGAGCTATCCGTCGGCGGTACATGCGCCTCTTTCATCCAAGGGGCGTGCTGCCAGACGAGGGACAGTAGGGAGCGGCCAAGGTACGTTCCAGCCACGGCCAACAGGATGCCCGTGAGACAGGTGATCACATCCACGAGCCACCAGGCGCTGGTCCCGAAGCCCATGACGGCCGAGACCACGGCTGCGGTGCGGCGGATGGGCAGGGAAATATCCAGCCATACGAGGGGCATGGCCCAACCAACCAACGCCGTGCCGAGACTGCACAGGATGACAGTTTGCGTCCGAACGGGCAGACCAGCCAACACAAGACCCGCCAACCAGGTCACATACCACAGCCCGAGCGTGTTGGCGTACCAAATCAATCCGGTGCTGATGGCGAGGATGATTGCGAACACCCAGAGATGTAATTGGCGCGGACTATTGGGATGCACGCGCTCCACCTCCTTGGTTGTCCGTGTCCGGCACCATGGTCCAGGTGCCTTTCGCACTCACCTGATCCGCCTCCAACAGCGGATAATAGGCGCCGTTCCACCACGCATCGATGAAATTCTCATACCAAGGGGACAGCGGATTTTCACTTTGTCCGCCGGGATACACCCCGTAAACATTGCCGGTGCCCCAGTCCATCACGAATCGCCAGCTCGGGCCCCCAGTGGATAGGTAACCATTGTCCGAGTCTGCCGCGTTGACAGTCCAATCGTCGCCGCCGCTCGGAAATGGTCCGTAGCCAAGGGCCGGGACCTGCAACAGGGACGGGAATTGTCGGCTGTGCAGCGCACCCCACGACCACAACTTGGGATCCGAACCCAACCGTTTGGACAGATGGGCAACCGCCGTCCGAAAGGCGGTGAACATCACGTCATCCGCGGTGCGCTTGGTTCCGTCCGGCAGAGAAAATGCGGGATTCGTCGGATGGGTCAGGGTCCAGGCCTGCAGGTCCTCGTTGAGGGATGTCAAATTGGGGCGGATTTTCAGGGTCGGATCAACATCCACGGGGACCTTTGCGGCGTCCCACCAGGGTTGGAACGTGGCCGACAGGTAATCGGTCCAAAACGTCCACCAGATGGCCGCGGCGGACGAGTCGGGATCCATTCGGTCATTCCACGTTGTCAGAAGGTGCAGCGCCTGCTGCTCGGTCGAATTCAGCGATTGTTTTGCCAAGCTGGCTGTGAGCTTCGGCACGATGGTTGTTGCCAAGTAATCCGTGGTGTCGTTTTGCAGCGCCTCCATGTCCTTAACGGTCAATTTTTTGCCCGCGCTGAGCGTGCGGTAAATTTCATCGGCTCGGAAACCATCCGAAAAGAAATCGAGGCTGGTGCCGATGTAGTACGGATAGTCCGCGCTCACCTCCCGCTGGTTGGCCGAAAACACGAAATGGGAGGGCGGGTCATAGACCTGTGGGATATCGTCGAATGGGATGGATCCCTGGATGTCCGACGCTCCCGTGCCCGGCAGGGGCAACCACGGATTGCCGTGCTTCACAATGGGATATTCGCCGGCCGAGATGAGCCCAATGTTCCCCCGATCATCCGCGTATACAAAATTCTGCGAAGGTGCGCGCCAATCCTTGAGCGCATTCCGGAATTGCTGGAAGTTGTTTGATTGAATCACACGCAATAGAACTGCCAAGTCGGGCGATGGTTTGGCGCCAATCCAATTCACGGACACCGTCTGCCCTTTGCTGGTGAGCACAGGTCCGTGGACAGTGAGTTGAACCGTGAAGTGCGCAGTGTTTCCACCTTTCACGGGGATGTCGTAGGAGATTTGCTGATAAGGATGCCAGGCTCCATTCCAAAAGTATTGATTGGGGTGACTCGCATCCGTTTTCTCCGTGTAGAAGAACGTGGCCTGATTCTGAACATTGGTCAGGCTCCAACTGATGTGGTCGTTATGGCCGATGAGAATGCACGGCATACCCGGAATGCTGACGCCTGCGAATTCGTAGTTCGGGGACGACGCCTGCACCTGGTACCAGATGGACGGCAATGTTTGGGACAGGTGCGGATCGCCCGCCATCAGTGGCTCTCCGCTGGCGGTCTTGGTCCCATCCACCGCCCAGTTGTTACTGTTCGATCCGGTGTGGACCGCGTTTACCGGCAGCGCCCGCATTCGCTGCTGGATATCCGCCACGGCCGCGGCTTCATCGGCCGACACATTTTGGACCGCCTGGATGGGCTTAGCACCGGCCGGCACATAGGGGCCGGGGTCGTAGGGATGCTGTTCATTCTTTGGTACGGTCGGAAACCAGTCCATGGTTCGTTCAGAACCGAGGGACTTGACCAACAGCGCATAATCCAGCGGTGTGTCGGTATAATCGAGCGTCTGCGTCATGATGCCCTGAATCACCAGGCTGTCCACGGGGGTCCAGGGCTGCGGGCTGTATCCCATCAGTTTAAAGGTATAGGGCAGTTCGCCGCTGCGCTTGTCTTCGTCCATCTTCTCGTTCACGCCCTCCGCATACGCGAGCAGCGCCTGTCCCGCGGCACTCGATTTGTCCATCTGTTGCCACTCCTGCTCGGCGGTGCGCTGGAGTCCCAACTGGAGCTCGAATTCGTCGGATGGCAGCGCTTTTTTGCCGACCACTTCAGCGAGGCGCCCCTCCCCCTGACGACGCATCAGATCCATTTGCGTCAGGCGGAACTCGGTGTGCAGATAGCCCATCATGGCGAACAAGTCGTGATCATCCGACGCGTGGATGTATGCAATACCGTGTTCGTCAAATTTGACGGTAGCGGGGTGGTGCAGAAACTGAAAGTGAAGTGTCTCGGTGGTGGGAGGTTGCGCGGTCTTGGCCATCGTCCAAACGCCGGTACCGGCGTTGAATGCGGGCCCCAGTGCCGGCAGTGGACCGATGCCACGGCCCGCCAGCCAAAGCACACCGCCGCTGAAAATCACTGCAACCATGGCATGGACACCGCGTTTGAGCAGAGATGGTTTCACGGTACGGATTCACCCCATTGCGTTTGGCCGATTCATCATTTTTATTGATTGTAACAGAAAGTTGTTCGAAATGAGGAAACTTTTCACAATTTTATCGGAATCTACGGAGGGCGTAAAAAGGCGCGTGGAGTCCCATAAATTCATGACGGTCCGGCATTCTGGCTGCGGCATACGCGCTGCGTAATGAAGAATTCCAGAATTCGACGGAAAACCGGCGTTGCAACAACGCGCGACTCTTGATATAATACTTCGTGCACTCGGGTTATACCATGTGCGGAAGTGGCTCAGGGGTAGAGCATCGCCTTGCCAAGGCGAGGGTCGCGGGTTCGAATCCCGTCTTCCGCTCCAGAAAGGGCCCATAGCTCAGTTGGTTAGAGCGGCCGGCTCATAACCGGTTGGTCCTAGGTTCGAGTCCTAGTGGGCCCACCAGCGTACGGTACGATGACATGCGTTGTTGAAATCCCAGCTTGCAATGCTGCGGTGCGCAGTGTATAATACAAACCGTTCGCGAAATATGCGGGTGTAGTTCAATGGTAGAACTCCAGCCTTCCAAGCTGGCCGCGGGGGTTCGATTCCCCTCACCCGCTCCAAGATGAAGAGACCGCCAACCTGGGAAAACCGGGGTGGCGGTCTTTTTTGCATGTAGCACGCAAACGTGTGCTTTGGTCTACACCAAACACGTAACACAGACATTACGCGAACCACAGCGCGTTCCAAATGATTCCGAGGAAAAAAGCCGGCCGAATGGAGCGGAATTTGTATACAATCCAACCGTTCGCCCAGCCGAGCAACCAGGACGCTAACGCCACTGAAAGAGATGCGTGTCCCAGCCAGACCGCGCAAGCGTACAAGGAACTCTGCAGCCCAATGGCCATCCATTTGGACAGGCCCCATTGGCGGAACTTTGGCTGCAAGGTGTTTCGAAACAACAATTCGTCATAGAAACTCGGTATAACGAGTGACAGTACATTCATCAACGTCAATGCGTGTGGTATGACGGTCTGGTGAAATCCAAGGGCCGTCATCAAACAAGTTGTCGCCAACAAAGGAGTCCATAAGAGCGCATGGTATACTGGCCCCAGAGTCAACCCAGACAGAAGGGATGGGTTAAGATGAAGTAGAGGTGTTTATGATGCCGGGACGTAAGTGGACAGTGGACGAGAAGATGAACATCGTGCTCGAGGGCATGATGCCCGGTGCGAATATCAGCGAGGTATGTCGGCGGCATGGCGTGGCCCAGAGTCTGTATTACAGGTGGCGTGAAGCGTTCCTGACTGGTGGACGGGCTGGGCTTCAGTCCGGACCCTCTACGAGGGAGCAGGAGCTGGAGAAAGAGTTGCAGGAGG
>NZ_AUCA01000082.1 GCF_000429525.1 Alicyclobacillus contaminans DSM 17975
AACATGGTGGTCTGGAAAAATACTATCTCTCGAGATACAGCTAATCGACTCGGGGCTACAATATTTCCGACCGGAACAATCGTGTTTCCTAAAATCGGCGGTGCAATGTTGACGAATAAAAGACGAGTAGTTGGATGTCCGTGTTGCATCGACAATAACCTAATGGGATGTGTCGTTAGAAAGGGCCATCCGGGATTTATCCTTTTGTTGTTGCAGCAAATTGACTTCGGAACAATTGCCAAGCCAGGACCGGTACCTGCTATTAGCGAGGGCGAAGTGAGAGAGATTAGAGTAGCTTTGCCACCTCTGTCCGAACAAGCCGCCATCGTTCGGTTCCTGGAAGCAGAAACCGTCAACATTGATCAAGTTATCGCCTCAACTCGCAACGAGATCGAACTCCTTCGCGAATTCCGCAACCACCTGATGACAGACGTAGTGACCGGAAAGTTAGACGTGCGTGAAGCGACAAATAACCTACCCGAAGAACTCCAAACCGACGAGTTCGAGGAGTTGGAACCTGACACTCTGGACAAATACGAAGAAGATGCAGCAAATGAGCTCCTTGATGTTGAACCTGTGGGGGTGGAAGCATGAGGACCGACACTAGCGAAAAGGGTCTTGAAGGATTGATCGTGCAGGCCATGACCCGGGTAGGGTGGCTGGAGGGCGATGCAGCTGACTACGATCGCGAATATGCTGTGGACCTCAAACAACTCACATGCTTCCTGCGGGCGACGCAACCAGAAGTAGCTGAGGCGCTTGATCTTGACCATGATAGCCCAACGCGGCGCAAATTTCTGGGTCGCCTACAGGGGGAAATCAGCAAACGCGGCACTATTGATGTGCTTCGCCGAGGCATAAAACACGGGCCATACAACCTCGACCTCTTCTACGGTACGCCTTCACCGGGCAACGATACGGCTAAAGCGCTCTTTGCAGCCAATTGCTTTAGCGTTACACGGCAATTACGGTACAGTCGAAGTGAAACTCAGCGGGCGCTTGACTTAGTTTTGTTCGTCAATGGATTGCCGGTGATTACTTTCGAGCTTAAAAACAGTCTCACCAAGCAAACGGTGGAGGATGCCATCGAGCAGTATAAGCGCGATAGGGACCCGCGTGAGAAACTCTTCGAGTTTGGTCGATGCATTGTCCACTTCGCTGTAGACGACCACGAGGTACGCTTCTGCACGCACCTTAAGGGCAAGAGTTCATGGTTCCTGCCCTTTAACCAGGGTTACAACGATGGTGCCGGCAACCCACCGAACCCCGAGGGACTTAAGACAGACTACCTGTGGAAGCAAATCCTCACGCGTGAGAGCCTGACCGATATCCTAGAGAACTACGCTCAAATCGTCGAGCCGAGGGATGAGAAGACTGGAAAAAAGAAGCAAGCAGTGCAGATCTGGCCGCGATATCACCAACTCGATGTGGTGCGTAAGCTGCTGGCGGATGTCTACAACCACGGTGCGGGGCGGCGGTACTTGATTCAACACTCGGCAGGCAGTGGTAAATCGAATTCCATTGCCTGGCTTGCGCACCAGTTGGCGGGATTGCGCCGGCGTGAAGTGCCGATCTTCGATTCGGTCATCGTGGTCACCGACCGACGCATCCTTGATCAGCAGATTCGCAATACCATCAAGCAGTTCACCCAGGTGGGCAGCACCATGGCCCACGCGGAGCACTCGGGAGATCTGCGCCGGTTTATTGCCGAGGGGAAGAAAATTATCATTTCTACCGTGCAGAAATTCCCGTTCATTCTCGACGAGATCGGAAGCGAGCACCGAGGACGGAATTTTGCCATCATCATTGACGAGGCGCACTCCAGTCAAGGCGGTCGGAATACAGCTGCCCTGAACATCGCTCTTGCGGAGGCCGGGGCCGTGGATGAAGACGACACTTTCGAGGACCGGATCAACCGGATAATGGAGGCGAAGAAACTGCTACCGAACGCGAGCTACTTCGCCTTCACTGCCACGCCCAAGAACAAAACCCTCGAACTTTTCGGCGAACCGGATCCGCAGCTCAACGGAATAACCAAACACCGCCCCTTTCACAGTTACACCATGAAGCAGGCGATCCAGGAGGGATTCATCCTAGACGTGTTGGCACACTACACGCCGGTGCAGAGTTATTATAAGTTAGTCAAAACGATTCCGGATGACCCAGAGTTCGACGTTAAGAAGGCCCGCAAGAAGCTCCGCCGGTTCGTCGAGAGCCATGACCATGCAATTCGGCTTAAGGCAGAGATCATGGTGGATCATTTCCACGAGCATGTGATTGCAAAGGGTAAGGTTGGTGGTGAAGCGCGGGCGATGGTGGTGACTAGTAGCATCGAGCGTGCAATCCAGTACTACCATGCGTTCGAGGCCTACCTAAAGGAACGCAAAAGTCCGTATCGTGCCATCGTTGCCTTCTCTGGTGAATACGAGTATAAAGGCGGTAAAGTAACCGAGGCGTCCCTAAACGGCTTTCCGTCGAGTCAAATCGTCGACAAGATCCGCCAGGACCCCTATCGCTTCTTGATCTGCGCCGACAAATTCCAAACTGGCTACGACGAGCCGCTCCTTCACACGATGTATGTGGACAAGATGCTTTCGGGAGTCAAGGCCGTGCAGACGCTTTCGCGCCTTAATCGTGCGCATCCAAAGAAGCACGATGTGTTTGTGCTCGATTTTATGAATGATGCTGACACAATTCAGGCGGCGTTTGCTCCCTATTACCGCACGACGATTCTCGCAGAAGAGTCGGACCCCAATAAGCTTCACGATCTCAAAGCGGCACTCGACGATTACGAGGTTTACACTGAAGCACAGATTGACCACCTCGTCGCGCTGTATCTCGGCGGAGCCGACCGCGACAGACTAGACCCAATCCTTGATGCCTGTGTTGCCGTCTATAACCAGGAACTTGACGAGGATGGCCAAGTGGATTTCAAAGGAACAGCGAAGGCCTTCCTGCGGACTTACGGCTTTCTCTCTGCGATTTTGCCATATACCAACGCGGAATGGGAGAAGCTTTCGATTTTCCTAACCTTCCTTGTACCTAAACTACCGTCTCCCAAGGAGGAGGACCTTTCTCGCGGTATTCTCGAGGCCATTGATATGGACGCGTATCGGGTCGAGAAGCAGGCAATGATGAAAATCGTCCTACCGGACGAGGATGCAGAAATTGATCCAGTACCGACCTCGGGTGGCGGGCATCGTACGGAGCCGGTCCTGGATCGACTTTCTAGTATCCTCAAGAGCTTCAATGATATGTTCGGAAATATTGCCTGGCAGGATGCCGACCGGGTCCGCAAGCTGATTACCGAGGATATCCCGGCGCGGGTTGCGGCTGACACGGCGTATCAGAACGCGAAGAAGAACTCCGATAGGCAGAACGCACGTATTGAGCACGACAAGGCTCTCGCGCGCGTGATGACGGCCCTGCTGAAAGATGATACCGAGCTATTCAAGCAGTTCAGCGACAATGAGTCGTTTCAAAGGTGGTTGGCGGACACAGTTTTCGAATTAACATATGGCGAACATTCATTGTAATGATGCTATGATGTGAAGATAAACGAGATGATCAAATACATCGCTGCGTAGACTGGAATCGCCGAAAGCAGTGTGTTGAAGGTTCTAAACGCCGAAATAGAATATCTGGAAAAATTGATGGCGCGATAAGGGGTGTGAGTGTGAAGCAAATTACTTCCGTGGCCGAGTTCAAGGAAGCCAAGGCTGCGTGGGACGGGTACATAGTTATCACGGATGATACCGGAAACACAGTTCATAGGCCGAGGTGCGCGAACGTTGACATCTCAAACTTTCGAGAGAAGGTATTGGCCAACAAGGGCAGGCACGGCGCGTACTACTTCGTAGAAGATTTGGTGGAGGCAATGGAAGCATTTACACCAAGGCCAAAAAAGTGCGATAACTGCAGACCGAAATAGATCAAGACTTCGACTACACAAGTCGGATTGATATGTTAAGATACGATGTCCTTTACCAAATGGGTGGAGGGTATTAGATTTGTATACTCAACCAGTCTGGCTAACAGATCTATTTGCAGAGAGTAGTCATTCGATTGGCAAAGCGAACTTATCGTCATTACAAGCCCGATTATCTGGAATTACGCCCAGACTATCAGCATGGATCGAGGTGGATTGGAGCAGTCCACTACAGATATCAGTACCCAACGCAAAGGCTGTATCAAGAGTTATTGACCGAATGACGTTTCTTAATTCGGTAGTTGAATTCACGTTCAACGGATGCGATCTTGTGGAAGCGCATGCGTTTGGAAGGGCGGGAGGTTTGTCACGGAAGGGGATCGAACTAATCGGGTCCCTCACGCCACAGGTGATCGAGTGGATAGAGGGAAGTCGAAATGGTGGTGATGTACTACTCGCTGCTAAGTTCCGGGCGGTTTGTCTTCGAGAAGTCGTCCGTATTGAACCCCACTTTGTCAAGACAGATGGGATGGCTTTTAAGAAAGAGATGATAGATTTACAATTCAGATAAAAACCGTCTCACGCTGCGTTCTGTTGCATTTT
>NZ_AUCA01000083.1 GCF_000429525.1 Alicyclobacillus contaminans DSM 17975
CGAGCATACCAGGATCTCAAGAAACAACTGGAGCGTACCCAAGCCGAACTCGCGGCCACCAAGGAACAGGCCGAATCCATCATGGAGCGTGACCGCCAACTGGTCGCTGAAAACGAGCGGCTGAAGCGCGAGAAGAACGCAGAGCCGAAAGTTGTTACCCAAGTCGTTGAGCCAGACGATTATCAACTGCTCAAGGATCAGGTCAAGCGACAGTCAGAGCAATTGGCGGCCCATACGCGAGAGGAAGTTGAGCGGGCAAACCGGTACGCAGTTCGAGATGCAATTCACGACTTGGCGCGCGGCGTCGGTGGTTTACTCAGCAAAGTTCAGATGCGGGTTGGCGAACACTCAGACTCGATGATCTCAGACCGCGAACTGTTTGGAACCGCCAAGAGTTGCGCAAAAATCCTCCGGGATGCAGCAGACTACCTGGATTCTCTCGTATCAGCTAAACAGCCACGGAAGGAGACGGTGATTGATGGCGACTTCATTGACATTGCGTGACCCAGTCGCTTTTGCGAAAGCGGAAGCTGAACGAGAGATTGGCAGAGCGCTGGATATTGCGCATGAAATTTATCTGGTTCGCCAATGCGCCACAATCCACTATGCCGACCTGATGGATGACGTTCCGGTAGGAACAGCCAGCAAGCAGATGCTTCTCGCGTGGATTCGAGACTATCCGAACCGACCAGGCATCATCACGTTGTACATGCGCGGTCGTCCTAATCACTTCGATGGCGGCGCGTGGATGGCAAGATATTTCGCCCAGTTCATTGAGTTCGCGAAGGGCAAGCTCACAGACCGGGAGTTCGTCGGATCGCGGAAGAAAGCAAACTTGTTTGCCGAGTCCTTCGGAAACGAAACATGGCGGCGTAAAGCCTGCGCGGTACTGGGACTTCGGATGCTGGAGGAGATGTACAAACGGCACAAACTTCGCAGTCGTGAAGCAGAGCATGTGCTGTTCATGAACTTCCAAAACCGATTGATGCTTGAGTCCATCAGTCGCATGGTTGGCCGCGTAGCTAAAAACAATGGCCTGTCTCCTTTCGATGGTTCTGATGCGGCGCGAATTATCCACGACAACTTCAAAGCTCAGTGGAAACATTGGCGAGAGCATCCGGGGCACCCGGAAGAAATGATGATGTTCGAGCGATTTGAGTTGGCGATTGAACGGACGATGATGCTCCTGTTTGTTCCTCAAACTGCATTGCTAGGAGCGGCGAACACGATATGAGCGCATACGCACAACTCATCAAATTTGGCCGCGTTCTCGAAAACCACTCCTTCGCTTCTGACTTCGCCAAGCAATATCCGGAAGAAGTTGTGGCTTTTGTTGAGGCGACAGACCGCCAAGTTCGATTTACGCCGGTGGCTGACTTTTTCTCACTGTTTCCGCCGATTAAGCGGTACGCCGACGACGGAATGTGGGACTATCACTCGACACTCAGGATGATTGAGGAAAGACTCGGAACGCACTTTGGAAAAGACGAATTCAAGCATCTGTTGATGTCTGATTGCTACGAGAATCGTTTCGTACATCTGGTCGGTTACGCGTTCATGTTGGCCATATCGGAACTGTACAAAAGGCAGACGGGCATGAGTGCGTTTGAAGCCTTTCTGATGGAGCAGGTGAAATCATGAAGCGCACACCGCTCAAACGATACACGCCACTGCGGGCCAGGTCACCCATGAAGCGACGTCGCGGCAAATCAGCTAGAGCACGGGAATTTTCTCCGGCAGTCAGGAGCGTGGTGATGGAACGTTCGGAAGGCATGTGTGAGTTGTGCGGGATGCGCCGGATAGCTCACCTACATCACGCAGTCTTCCGTAGTCAGGGTGGAACGGGTGAACTGAGCAACGCGATTGGGCTTTGCATCCCCTGCCACGAGATAGCTCACAGCAGTCGAGCGATCCGCGAGCTGTGCGTTGCGAAGGCAATGGAGTTGGCGGAAAGGTGGTGACCCACGATGGCGATGCAACTGACCAAGCCCGCGCCGCATAAGGCGGTAGTGGGAGGCGATAGCAACATGGAGGAGTGGGTTCTTCTGAGGGAGTGTGACGGGTGTCGAGTGTTTGTTCGTCCGACCTCATACCTCCTGATGGATCCGGAGGAACGTGACACCAAGTGGGAAGCCGACGCGAAAGCAGGTGTTTATCCAGCAGCACTCTGGGTTGAGACATTTCGGGCTATCGCGCCGAAATCGTCAGCTTGACAGTGACATCTTCGCAGTCAACAGACAACTCATCCACCAAGTCAGCCAATACCTCTTGCAAGTGGTCGAGGATGAGTTCGACACGGTGGGATGGGATGTAATCAGGAGAGTGGTGGACAACGCGAGTGAGTTCCATGACAATCGCTCCTTCGTGGGGTGATTGGGGGCGACTCAGGGCCGCCCCGGGGAAAATTTGGACGGGCTAGGAGGTGAAGCGGATGAAACAGAGCACGATTGACTACCTGAAGCAGGTTGGTTTGTGGCCGCCTGTAGTTCCAGAGGGGAGTGTTGGGAACTGCAACAACTGCAAGAGGGAGATCAAGGGGCCAGCAAACTTTTGTGGGCGTTGCGGTACCAAGTTGGAGGCTCCGAAACCCAACTGATCGGCCGCCACGGTGGAATGTTGGCTAAGTCCATCAATTTTCATCTTCTTTCTCTACATGAATTTCGCCATTCTGGCGTTCGTAGTCGAGGATGAACTGTTCAAGGATGTACTCGATTTGCATGGCGATGGAACGTCTCTCGCGTTCTGCGATGGTACGGATCTTCAGGAAGTTTTCTTCCTGCAGTCGCAGAGTGAAAACCTTTTTGTCAGTCGTCATGATAGCCCTCACCTTGACTTCGTAATGACATCACGATTGTAACTGGTGGATAAAATTTATTCCAATGCCACCTTGACATTAAAGTGATGTCACCTTACAATCTAATCAGGAGGTGACGTTACAGTGACATCACCAAAGAAGCTTCAGACGACATTACGGTTGCCGAAGTCCATGGATTCCAAGCTGGCAAAAAAAGCCGAGCAAATGGGCGTGAGCAAGAACGCGCTGGTCATGATGATCCTGACTAAGGCGTTAGAGGACGAGCAAGAGGATACCGCTTAGAGGTGTCGCAGCGCCGGTAAATTGGACGAGCTTGAGGGGAGGAAGCAGGCATGAAAAACGAGTTTGAGATTCGCGGAGATGTAACAGCGATATTTGTCAAAGCAAAGGGCGGCAAGATGCTGGAAACGCTCATCGACACTAGCGATCTTCCAATTGCCGACTCAATGCCAAACTCGTGGTACGCACATGCCGATTCAAGTCAGCATCGGTATTACGTCGAGGGGCAGCGATCGATTAACAAAAAGTGCATTCGGTATTCACTTGCGCGGTTGATTATGGGTGCCGACAAAGGAGATGAGGTTGACCACATCAACCACGATACCTTGGACAACAGGCGCTCGAATTTACGCATTGTCACGACGGCTCAGAACCAGCAAAACAGGTTTCGTGCTCAGGTGAACAATTTAACGAGCGGAATTCGAGGGGTGTCGTGGGATAAAAAAGCTCAAAAATGGGTGGCCTACATCAAACTCAATCAAAAGTCTTTGAAGATAGGTGTGTTTGACAGTTGTTCAGAAGCCGAAAAAGTTGTCGTGTTGGCACGAGCAGCACTAATGCCATATTCACCGGAAGCAAGAATGCTGCAGTGGATTGGAGAGCGGTACGGGGCTGTATGATCCGCTCTCCGGGTTAAAGCGAGGCGTTACTGAGAGGAGGTGAAGAGGGGATGAAGCGAGGGCGCAACGCAGTACTGAGGCTGATCCGAGTGTGGTCCGGTCAATACCAACATGATGTGGCGGCGGCACTTCATACGGACCAGAGCACTGTGTCACGCATTGAGCACGGAGGAATACCAGTGTCCGAGGAATTGGAACGCAGATTCGTCCTCGCGTGTGGCGGTGTGAGTGTGGTCCAGACGTTGATTGACCATCTGGAGTCGTTGATTGAGCGGCTGAATCGGAATAACAACCGTCTGTTACCAGCGTAACAGGATGCGGTGCATGTGATATGCGGATTGTGCATACGGGATGCAGATTGGAGGGATTGAGCATGGCGGAAGCCCTGAAAAAGGGAAGAGGCCCCTGCTGTGCGGCAACACAACAGGAGCCCGATGTCAACACAAACTTCGTCAGTCACGAGTATACCGGGACAGTCCAGACAGTGCAACCCTGCCCGTGCTGTGGCGAACCCGACCACCCGGACGCGATGTTCGAGGCTCTGTTTGAGGGCGAGGTGCAGAAGCTCTGTCAGCGCTGCGTGGACTGGGAGTGCCACACCTGCATCCGGTGCGGCCGGACGGTGCACAAGGACGACGCGGAGGCGGTCGACTGGGACCGATACCGCTGTCAGCCGTGTCACGAGCGGGTTATGGCAGCAGCGTACGCGAGGGCGTATGTGGAGGAAAGCCGAGACGATATGCGGAG
>NZ_AUCA01000084.1 GCF_000429525.1 Alicyclobacillus contaminans DSM 17975
TCTCTTTCTTAAAAGCCATCCCATCTGTCTTGACAATGTGGGGTTCAATACGGTTGCTATATTTGTGTTGTAGAACATGTTGAGCGGTAGGGCTATGATTGCTTCCAACCAGTCATTCTCGAGAATCCAGCGGCGGATATTACTCTCGCCCTGACCCGCGTCGCCGGCAAAGAGTGCAGACCCATTGTGTACCTCAGCAATTCGGCTACCTAGACGAGTCGAGCGCTTCATCTTTGAGAGCATGTTCACAAGGAATAACATTTGACCGTCGCTGGTACGAGTGAGTAACGATAATTCCTCCCCCTTGTGCTGCACGACAAAGCGAGGATCTTTCACTCCGCTCTTGCCGCCCATGCGTTCCAGGTCGCTCTTCCAGCTTTTCCCGTACGGCGGATTGGAGAGCATGAAGTCAAACTCACGGGAGGGGAAAGCGTCGTTTGAGAGCGTGGAGTGTTCAGGGCCACCCACAATGTTGTCCGCGGCGTCTCCATCACCCTTGAGAAGCAGATCGGCCTTGCAGATGGCATAGGTCTCCGCGTTGATCTCCTGACCGTAGAGATGAGTGGATACCTCCTTGCCGTGCTCTCGGGCGAGCTGCTGCAGGGTTTCTTCCGCAACAGTGAGCATGCCGCCGGTACCGCAAGCACCGTCATAAAGCAGGTAAGTGCCCGATTCGATCTCGTCGGCGACGGGCAGAAAGATGAGTCGCGCCATAAGCTTCACGGCATCGCGCGGAGTCCAGTGCTCGCCCGCTTCCTCGTTGTTGTCTTCATTGAAGCGGCGCACCAGTTCCTCGAAGATGGTGCCCATGGCATGGTTGTCTAGACCGGGATGCTTGACCGACCCGTCAGCGTTCAGGACAGGGTAAGGGCTTAAATTAATATCGGGAGAAAGAAATTTCTCAATCAGCTTTCCGAGTGCGTCTGCTTTGGACAGGCGCGGGATCTGGTTACGGAATTCGAAGTTATCTAGGATATCTTGTACATTTGAAGAAAATCCATCTAAATACGCCTCGAAATCGGACTTTAGCTGCTGCTGATTAGCCCTGTGTCGCAGATCCCGCAGGGTGAATTTCGACGTGTTGTAAAATGCTTGGCCTGCAGCTTGGCGGAGAGCGCCGTCTTGATTGGTGATTCCTGCCCGGTCGAGTGAGGCTTTCATTTCCAGGACGGCCTGCTTGGTCGGCTCCAAGACTGCGTCGAGACGACGCAATACCGTCATAGGCAGAATCACGTCCCGATACTTGCCACGCACATAGAGGTCACGGAGCACATCGTCCGCTATGTTCCAGATAAAATTGACAATCCAGTTCAGTTGAGACTGTTCCATATTCATCCACTCCGTTACTGAAGAGAAATGTAGGCTGTTTTCACACAGATCATTGTCTAAGGATTATATTCAACAAGATCCCTATACAAAATGCTACAGGTAATGGACAATAAGCTTGTGGCTTACACAGTAGATTGTGTTACTGCGCGCCGAAGATGTAATTGGACCCCACAGATGATTCTTGCTATACCTGAGCCACATCGCTGGGTTCAACACACCTGCCGGAATTGAAGGTCAATCTTCAACCGGGCATTTGCCTCTTTTCCGTTGGACAAGCTGATCCCCGGAACGATATCGCTTCTGATAAAATAATACCAGAACAGGCTTACAGGAGATTCGTTTTCGTGTGTACGGTGTGGAGACCATATAGTGCATGAATACCAAATATACAGGGAGCATTGTAGCTCATAGCCTACTCCACTTACTCCTTGGCATCTGCGTCTTAACAACATTTCTCGACACACAGGAAAAAGTAAGTATGGAGGTTACACATGGAACAACACACGAAGGCCAAGTTTTGGAAATGCGCTTTGCAAGTCAACCCGTCGAGCTATATTACTTATCGTGGAGCTGACCATAATTTGACTGAAGAAGAATACAATCGTGAACTTTTACGTGTCGCTAAGGAGAACAATATTCGGGTGATTGGGCTCGCAGACCATGGGAATGTAGATGGAGTCGATCCTATCCGGAATATCATGAACCAAAACGGTATATTGGTGTTCCCAGGGTTTGAGATTGCCTCTAGCGAAAAGGCTCATTTTGTTTGTCTATTCAATGAGGAAACCACCAGAGACGAACTTATAAGCATTATGGCAAAGCTTGAAGTTGATATTCATAATCCCACCCAACCATCGAAACTAAGCGCTGTGCAGATTGTTTCGAAGGTGGATGAACTACAAGGGTTTATTTATGCAGCACACTGTACAGATGATAATGGGGTACTGAATCGCAAACTAAATCACGTTTGGCGGGACCCAAAACTCAAGGCTGCGCAGATACCAGGCACATTGGATGAGCTGGGGGGTGATAATGGTTTCAAACAGATACTACTGAACAAGAACCCCGACTATCGGCGCGAAACTCCAATTGCCATTATTAATGCTAAAGATGTTGCTAGGCCCGAGGATCTGGCTAATCCAAAAGCCTCCTGCTTAATCAAAATGACTCGCCCATGTTTTGATTCTTTTAAGTTAGCATTTCAGGATGCGGAATCCCGAGTGCGTTTAAACAGTGACGTTTCCGAGAATTACTACTCCCGTATTGAAAGATTGAAAGTAACGGGTGGCTACTTGGACGGGATCGACATTGAGCTATCGGAACATCTGAACGCAGTGATTGGGGGACGAGGCACGGGGAAGTCCACGTTGCTTGAATGCATTCGATATGCGTTGGGACTTGCGGCGACAGGCAAAAGGGCCCAAAAACAGCATGATGACATCATCAGGGAAAACGTGGGCAAGTCGAAGGCGCGAATTGAACTAGTTATCCGTTCATCCCGAATGAATGGAAAGCGTTTTACAGTTGCTCGTCGCTTCGGAGAGAATCCCGTGGTGATAGATGAGGATGGTAATATATCGGCACTTACGCCTTCCGATCTATTGCCCGAAGTCAAGATATTCGGGCAAAACGAGGTTTATGAAGTTGCTCAAGATGAGGACAGTCAGCGGCAATTGCTTGCAGGCTTCCTCAAGATCAAAGATCAAGAACTGCAGACTCGCATCGAAGAAAATCTAAGACGTTTGAAAGAGAACAGAAGTAAACTCGTTGAGGCATGGAATAACATGGCTGAAGTTCAGGATGAGGTCTCTCGTCTTCCAAAACTGGAAGAACAGTTAGGTCATTTTAAGGCATTAGGGTTAGAGGAAAAACTAAAAATGGTTCCGCTGCTTGAAGAGGAAAAGCTCCTGATGAAAAGAGTTACAGAAGAGGTAGTGCCGGATCTTAATAGGGCATTTCAATCAGTGCGCGATAGCTTACCAAATACGGTTTTCCTAAATGACGCGAACGTCGAACATCTTCCCCACGCTGAAGTACTTCGCAAAATGCGTACGGCTTTAGACAGGATACGTCACGATGCGGAAATCTTATTAACCCAATGGTATGAGAAGTATACCGCCTCAAATAATCTGGTCGCCTCTATTGCTCAAGAGTTGCATGCTGCAATTCAAAAGAACGAGAGTACCCTTGAAGATACCTTTAAGGAATTACCCTCTTCAGAGGGTAAGAGCGGAAAGGAGATAGGTATAGAGTTTCAAAATTTAGTGAAAGAGATCGAGCGCATTCGACCAAAGCGAGCGCTGATTGAGAATCAGACAAAGATTATAGCCGACTTAAAGGCAGAACGAAAGACAATTAATGAAAATCTATCCAAGTTGAGATCTGAGCGTGCCGCACAAATTACACGCGAGCTGAAGCGTTTAAACAAGCGACTCTTGGGTAAGTTAAAGTTACTCAAGTTTCGCACCCGGTCTGAGTCAATAAATCCTTGGTGCGACTGGGATTTCAGGCGCTGAAAAGGCAAAAACACCCTCATTTTCTGGTA
>NZ_AUCA01000085.1 GCF_000429525.1 Alicyclobacillus contaminans DSM 17975
GGCCACCAAGGAACAGGCCGAATCCATCATGGAGCGTGACCGACAACTGGTCGCGGAAAATGAACGACTGAAGCGCGAGAAGAACCCCGAGCCAAAAGTGATTGAGAAAGTCGTCGAAGTGGTTCCGCAAAAGGTTCAGGAGCAACTGGAATGGGATCAGATGGTCATCAACAACGCGAAGGCTGACATAGAGAAGCTTCGAAAGGAGATTGAAGCTCTCAAGCTTCAGCAAACAGATGACTTTGACCCGGAGCAGGCAAAAATCAAGCGGCAAAAACTGCAGATGGAAGCAGACATCAGCACGTTACAACTCAAGGTCTATATCACCGAGTTTCTGAAGCGTGTTGGGGTCATTGCCTTCATGGATGGCGCATTGGCCGCTGCAGACCCCGCCGTCAAAAGACAACTCACGGAAAGCATCAAAAGCCTTGAAGCATACCTGGCAAAGGTGAAATCAGCGCTCAACTCACGAATCGTCGTAGAGGATGCGCAATACAGGGAGGTTTAGTCCATGTCGATTCAAGAGCAAAAGATCATCCCCATGTTGGAGTTGTCAGTTCGCAACCAGCAGGAAACTTCAAATGCACTTTCGATGATGCTGGAGGCGGTGAAACAGATGGCTTCTGCGGCTGAGCAGGCATCTCTGACCGCCCAAGAGGCACGCGCCGAAGCTCAAACAGCAGTAACGGAAGTTCGTGAGATTGCCGATGAGGTCCGCAACTCGGTTTGGTTGTTCCCAGCAGAGAGTAATGAACTGCATGATGCGGTGCGTGAGCGTTCGATTGAACTGGCGAAGATGAACCAGGTTTCGGAGGAACGATTCACTGAAACCGTCGGCAAGATTCGTCGGAGAATCTGGAGCAATCTCAAGAAACGATACGGGGTCGCCAAATACATCTACATCCCACATAGCCAGTACACCGATGCCATGGACTTTGTGCAGAACTTCTCGTTGGTGGATTAGGAGGCGGACCATGTTTTACCTGAAAACGGAACACGACGGGAAACCAATACAGGTCGACATATACGACGACGAGATTTACACCCGCTGTTCAAACTGCGGAAAAGAGTTCCAGGTAGATACAGAGCTTCTCCGGCAAGTTTTGAGCGATGGTGGCGACTTTGCTTCCACATCTTTGAGTTGTTGCGATGCAGAGAGGCCGGAACTGGTCAGAGTCAAGTAAAAGCGGGTGAGATCGGATGAGACGCACACCGCTCAAGCGCTACACGCCACTTCGGTCTCGCAGACCGAGACGGAAGACGGCAAAGCGGACGACGTACACCAAAGAACTGCGCGAGTACATCCGGGAACGGGATGAGTATTGCAGAGTCTGCGGTGGCCGTGGAGACCAGGTTCATCACGTAATTCCGAGAGGCAGGTTCAAGGTTCATCCTGAGCGCTACACCTTCAGTGACGTACATGACGAGCGCAACCTGATGTGGATTTGCTGGCGGTGCCATAACTGGGCCCATCACAGTGAGGCAAACCTGCAAGCAGTGATTGCGCTGCAAGAGCAACGATTCGGTCCGCTCCGCAAGGCGGCATGAGGAGGTGAGAAGGATGGATGAGCAGCGTGTTCGGGAGACGGTTGATGACGAAGCCAAATCATTTGATGCACTCAAGGCACTTGAAAAGCAGATCAACCGTCTCATGTTGCTGTCAACTCGTGTTTCAGAATCGCATGCCATTCAAGTTCATGAACAGATAACCCGTTGTCTTGAATTGCATGCGAAGCTTACAGGTCATCTACGAAAGTAACTTGGCTACCTTCACATTCTCCAATGGTCTTGTATATCTCGGTGAATGCCTTACAAAGCGTTTTGATGTCTTCGTCAGATGTATGCTTACCGATCACGAGTGACCCTTGTCCGATGAGTGCTGTAACGATGTTGGTCACAGCTTCAAGTTTATCCAATGCCGTCACCTCCTCTCAGGAGTGTCCGACCTACCGACCAGGTAGTCTATCGAGACATCAAAGAAGTCGGCGAGTTTGATAAGAACTTCAGCATCGGGCAAGCGACCGGACTCGTAGAACTGAATTGCTCGGGTATGGAGCCCGACCTCTTCGGCCAGTCGCTTTTGAGTCAAGGATCTTTCTTTTCGCAGTTGCAAGAGACGTTCTTGAAAGGTCGCCATAATGAACTCCAACTCTTGACACGTACATTTGTGCGTGTATAATCAAACCATAGCGTACAATTGTACGTGTTCAGATTGAGGTGGTGAAAGATGAACCAAAACGCACTTAGGGCCGCGCGTAAGCGCAAAGGTCTAACTCAGCAACAGGTTGCAGATCGGTTAGGTATCACTCTCCGCTCGTACCAGCACTACGAATACGGAGAGAGAACACCCCCATTAGCGAAGGCGATGGAACTGGCTAAGTTGCTGGATGTCGATATTTACGACCTCGCTGGACGTAATTCTACACCAAAGGACGGAACCGCGTAAACAACGACGAGGACGGTGAAACAGATGGGGCAAGCGTCCAAGCTGTCCGAGCATAGGGTAGCGCAGGAGGAGATGCCTGTGGCTACTGTCACCAGAGTTATCGGCAACACCACTATCACCGTCGTTGCCAAATCGGACTGGATCCTGATGACTCCTGAAGAACGAGGCGAGTGGTTCCGCAAGAAGCTGGAGGATGGCGATCCGATATGTTGGGCGCTAGTGGATACGGCCAACAGGATACTCACCGCGCCGAAATCGTCAGATTGACGCAGACATCTTCGCAGTCAACAGACAACTCATCCACCAAGTCAGCCAATACCTCTTGCAAGTGGTCGAGGATGAGTGCGACGCGGTGGGACGGCTGGTAGTCGGCAGAATGGCGGACAACGCGGGTGAGTTCCATTGCAATCGCTCCTTTGGGGTGATTGGGGGCTACGGCCCCGGGGAGAACTTGGACGAGCTTGAGAGGAGGTGAGGGGTGTGGTTGGACGGTGCATCACATTGCGGATTCCGGATGGCTTTTGGTTCGGGTACACCGAAGTTCTGCTTCCGTTGAGCATCCAATGGGACGGAACACAACCGGAGAGCGTTCAACGAGCGGACCGCCTGTTGGAACTTGGCCATCGCTTTCGTGGTGATGTTGCTTGATACCGCCCCGGCGCGGGGATGCGTAATCCGGCGGCGGATGGTGAGAGGAGGTGTAGAGAGGATGAAGCGGGGACGGAAACGCAACGTGGTGGCAGTCATACTGCGCGATGCCTTGGGGTTGACCCAGGAGGAAGCAGCAGCCCGGGCGCGAGTGGATCGCAGCGTCATCAGTCGGCTAGAGAGTGGCCAGGTCGAGAATGAAAGCCTCTTGTTCGAACTACTCGAGGTTTACGGCGGCCAAGTGCTTATCGACCGAGTGATAGAGCTTCTCCGGCGCGCCCGGGATTGGATGGACACCTTTGAGGTGAATCGGCGCAACCCGCTGCTCTATGCCTGAAGAGTAACACGAGGATTGATCACATGCCGTGCAGATTTTTCACAAAACGTGCGAGGAGGGATTGAGCGTGGCGGAGGCCCTGAGAAATGAAAGCGACCCCTGCTGTGGTGGAGCACAACAGGAGTCCGTCAACACAAAAATCGTCAGTCACGAGTATACCGGGACAGTCCAGGCAGTGCAACCCTGCCCGAGTTGCGGAGAGTTGGACCACCCGGACGCGATGTTCCCGGTGCTCTACGAAGGGGAAACCCAGCTGCTCTGCCAGCGCTGCGTGGACTGGGAGTGCCACACCTGCATCCGATGCGGCCGGACGGTGCACCGCGCGGATGCGGAGCCAGTGGATTGGGACCGATACCGCTGTCAGCCGTGTCACGAGCGGGTTATGGCAGCAGCGTACGCGAGGGCGTATGTGGAGGAAAGCCGAGACGATATGCGGAG
>NZ_AUCA01000086.1 GCF_000429525.1 Alicyclobacillus contaminans DSM 17975
AAGGATTCCATTGACAAGCGTACCTGCGGCTACAAGCGGCGGCAGGAGGCTATGCGTAAAGCTACGGAAGTCGTTTTCGAGCTGCTGGCACAGGCCCAGGCCATGGGCATTTCGGCGAAGTACCTGTTGTTTGACAGTTGGTTCGCATATCCGTCAACCATCATCCGAGCACTTAGCCACTCTCTGCACGTGGTTTGTATGCTCAAGGACATGCCCAAGGTCCGATACGGTTACGAGGGCCAGCGGCTCACACTTTCCCAGCTGTATCGGGTGGTCCGAAAGCGCCGGGGACGAACCAAGATTCTCGCCTCTGTCACCGTTCAGCTCGGTCTGGACGAACATGGTCAACCGGTGCAGGCCAAGATCGTATTCGTTCGGAACCGTTCCCGCCAGTGGCTGGCTCTATTGTCCACTGACACCAACCTGGCTGACGAAGAGATTATCCGCATCTATGGGAAGCGTTGGGACATCGAGACGTTCTTCAAAGTGAGCAAGTCTTATCTCAGGCTCACCAAGGAATTACAGGGACGTACATACGACCAGATGCTCGCACACACGACCATTGTGTTCGCCCGCTACATCATGTTGGCAATAGCCTCCAGAGATGCCCAAGATCCCCGAACTATCGGTGCCTTGTTTTTCGATTGCTGCGACGAACTTGACGACATCCGATCTGTAGATGCTCTTCGGCGCTTCTGGAACTGCTCAGAACCGCCTTAGAGGTGACATTGGCTCAAAGAAACGACGTCATCGAACAAGTGCTGCAGCAGTTCATCGACCGTTTACCCAGTGCAGTCAAGGAGAAATTAGCTGCCTGAGGGTGCGAAACTTGAGATTTTAACACATCATGAAATCGGCTCGACACATACGGACCGGAGACATAAGGCGGCCGAAGATGGTGAGAACAATCGACGAGACCATTGTCCGGGATGACTTGGGTACTTGGCTGAGGACGTTACGCAGGACATGCATGGGGCATATTTTTCAGATTCCCCCAGTCAACGTGGTCTCGATAGCTATCATTGAGGATATGCCATACGTTCGTACGCCTTTTCAATTTGTGATGCAAACGTACGAGATATGGCTAAACTGTCATCAAAATATCGTCTAGCAAAATCATACAGCGGCTTTAAGCATCGGTATCGTTCTGCCCCATCCATTCCCGCGACCCGAGACGCTCCAGCGTAGTCTTGACTCATTTGCAGGTAGGTCGCGCCAACGGCATAGAACTTCTGGGCAGTCTTGTCAGCGTCGCTCAATCCCTCCCACTGGTAGTCAGGCAAGTACACGGATTCATCGAAATTCTGAACAATGTACTCCATAACAGAAATCAAGGACACGATGCGTTTACATATGTTAAAACTGAGATTGTTCCCATGCCGCCGATAGGCGAGCGTCGCTTGATTCAAATGTTGACATTTCCAACCGCGTTCCGTATTGACAAGACAATTCAATGTATCGCCAGCGTTCGTATTTTGCCTGTCGACTACCCAGTCAAAACCATGATCTCGGTAAAACGAAAGTTTGTACATCCCTACCATTGGAATGATCCCGGAGCCTTTTCGCTCATAAATCTTCCGAACGACTTCTTCTGCTGTGTACTGCCTATAGGTCCACGTGCCTGTAACATGTCCAAGATGGTTAACCAATATCAGATTGCCATACACGTAGTCGAGGTCCGCGTCAGATAGCATGCAGTCCATGTAGTCTGCGATGACTTTATCGTGTGGCAAGAAATCATCTGCACTCATCCATAGCAAGTACTTGCCCTCCGCCTGTTCCAAAAATTCGCGGATTGCAGTGGCTTCTGTGCCCGTATTTTGCGGATGCAGAATAGCTCGCACGTTACTGTGGGCCTCTGTGTATGCTCGAATTTTGCTTTGCGAATCATCCGTTGAACAGTCATCCACAATCAGAATTTCCAGGTTCGGATATGTCTGCGCCAGGACGGATTGAACACACGCGTCCAAGTAATGTGCGTAGTTGTAATTGATAATGCCCACTGTGACTTTAGGGGTTTCACTGCGGCCTGCAGCCTGACCCAAATCACCACAGAGCGTATGAATGAGTGCCCTAATTTTTAGGATTTGCTGGTCAAATGCGTAATGTTCATCAATGAATTCACGATACAGGGCGGAATCATAGAACCCGGATGTCACTTGTGTAACGAGATCGTCTATGGAGCTCCAGATGAAATCATCCCTGTATACCTGCTTCGCACCATAAAAATTGTGGATCAACGGTTTGATCCCCATCGCCATTGCTTCCATAATGGAAAGTTGTTGACTCTCCAACGGACTTGCCGAGATGATGTAATCTTTGTCATCTAGATATTTCCAAACATCCTGTTGCCAACCGTCATAATGTACATTCTCCTCAATTCCCCACTCCGCAACCATTTGCTTGAAGTACAGTTGATAACGCAGGTCCTGATACCTTCCTGCAATATGCAGTTGGTAGCGTGGGTCTCTATCATGTACGGCCTTAAATGCGTGCAATAGTAGCATCGGACCCTTTTTATGATTGATATATCCCACATAGGCAATCTTAAATCCCGGGGAACGCTGCCGAAACGTGTAACGGTCCATCTGTATTCCATTGGGAATGACATGACATTGATGAGCCCGCAGTTGTCGAACATGTCCCAACACATAGTCTCTTATGTGCTGACCGACAAAAATGACTCGATCCACTGCGTTCCAATTTACTTGGTATATATACGATGTGAACGCTTCATAGCTGTGTAGCCTACAGACAATTTTCTTGTGCAGCGCAATTGGAAGTTTGCTGGCATGAACAACGAGCGCGTCGCACCACTCAAACCAACAGATGTCCGCCCATCTCATCCCCTCCTCAAGATCTGCCACATGACTCGTGATCACCAGTTTCGTGCAGTAGTCCTTTGATAGTTCAGCAACGATGGGCTTTAGAAAACTGTCGAGCCCGGGCTGAACGAAGAACGCAATGTTCACTGGTCTATCCGGTTGTATGGAAACATCAATTGTCATTTGTTGCACTCCAATCCTGGGACTTGTCTCCGTCTTACGGTATGCAGAGACATACAAGCTGGCATCCACCAAACGCTGAGATGGATCGTTCAATGGATGTTGTGATTTCGGTACTCACCGAGAATTAGGTAAATCTCGTGTCGAATCGTCCACCAGGTTGTCTGTCGAACTACATATATTTTGCATTAGATTGTCCGACTCACCCTCGGGCAATCTCAAACTCAAATGATTGGGGGTGAAAATTCCTCATGCCATTCGATAACCGCATTGTGAACGGAGGGTTTGAAACTGGCTCACTGTCGCCATGGGTTGGCGTGAATGCATCGGTTACGGGTGCTGCAAGCCATACCGGATTTTTTTCAGCCCTGCTCACCGGCGGCGGTTTAAACTCTTTCATTTATCAATTCGTCCCGGTAAATCCAGGTGAAAACTTTGAGTTTGATGCCTACCTTGCCAAGTTTGGCGCAGGAACCAGTGCTCCTGTCACGCTCACGGTCGGATATTACAACGCCTCTGTTTCATTCCTCGGCTACGGGATGATTGTCAATATTCCTGTAGGTGGTCTGCCAGATGGAACAACCGGAAACTGGCTGGAAGTCTTTCAGCTAACGACCCCAGCTCCTCCTGGAACAACACAGGCGTTGGTGTTGATTAACCAGCTACCTCAGGCAGGGAGCCCAGACACTCTGGTCGATGATGTGTCGTTCATCACGTCTGTTTCGTCAAGCGGACCGACAGGACCAACAGGCCCCGCTGGACCGACAGGGGCTACCGGACCGACAGG
>NZ_AUCA01000087.1 GCF_000429525.1 Alicyclobacillus contaminans DSM 17975
CAGGCACATGAATATCACCACCGTTGGTGATATTCTCCATTCCACTGGTTGATCCTCCACTTTCCTCAAACTACGTTGCCTGAAGGGGCAATAGCACGCCGCAAGGACTTTCCAGCTGTTAAAATTGATCGATCCATTCGAGTGCCGAAAGCAGCACTAGAAGAATGGCTATCAAATCAAAGGAGGTAATGACATGCGGGGGCACATTCGCAAAAGAGGAAGCACATGGAGTGTTGTCGTGGATGTTGGGTATGACGAGAACGGAAAGCGAATTCGAAAGTGGTTCGGAGGGCACAAGACGAAGAAAGACGCAGAGGCGTTCTTGGCGCAGAAGATTGCTGAAATCGAATCAGGGTCGTATGTTTCAACCCCTAAGCAAAAGTTTGGAGAGTATATGCGCGAGTGGATGCAGGACAAGCGGTCAACTCTTAGAGAGGATACATTCCGTTCGTATAGTTGGCTGGTTAATGGGCACATCATTCCGAAGCTTGGCAACGTTGAACTGGCTAAACTCACACCCAAACACATTCAGGATTGCTACAGGAAAATGCAACAAGGAGACAAGGCGCTATCAAATCGTTCTGTCCAATTTGCTCACGCAATCATTAGACAAGCCCTAGATCGGGCTGTTAAGTGGGGATGGCTTGCCAGAAACGTTGCGGATGCAGTAGATCCACCACGTGTGGAACGGAGAGAGTACAAGATCTGGACTGCGGAACAAGCACTACAATTTCTTGAATCGGCTAAATCCGAGGACAGTCGTTATTGGATTGGATTCTTCCTCGCGATTATGACAGGCATGCGGCAAGGTGAAATCTTGGCGCTGCGTTGGAAGGATGTAGACTTTACCAACCAAGTTGCCATTGTTAACGGTACCCTAAAGTGGATCGATGGTCAGCCTTTGATAAAGGAACCGAAGACGGAAAAAAGCAGACGCGCGGTTGCATTGTCAACGGAAACAGTCAATGCGCTGAGAAAGCATAAGGCAAAGCAAACGAAAGAACGACTCAAAATGGGGGCTGAATATCAGGATCATGATTTGGTAATTGCTCGTCCGAATGGGTACTATATGCACCCCAAGACATTTGACGACGCATGGTATCGTGCGTTGAAAAAGTCAGGGTTGCCACGTATCCGATTCCATGATCTTCGACACACGCACGCAAGCCTGATGCTGTTACAAGGTGTTCATCCGAAGATTGTAAGCGAACGGCTCGGACACAGTACAATCACGATTACGATGGATACGTATTCGCACCTAGTCCCAGGGCTGCAACGCGAGGTTGCACAGCAATTTGACGACGTGTTATTCAAACGGGTGCAAAAGTGAATGAACAAAGCGATGGTTGCAAATCGGTTGCAAGTGAACCAAACGGACTTAACAAAAAGAGAAAGTGTGGATTCTCAATGGCCTGAGAACCCGCACCACATAAGGGTTTTTACCTGGTGCCGAGAACGGGACTCGAACCCGTACGGGGTTGCCCCCGGCAGATTTTAAGTCTGCTGCGTCTGCCAATTCCGCCACCCCGGCATGCTTCTCATGTCGCAGTGTATCACGCTGGGGACGCTGAATCAATGCTCTGTTCGGCGAACACTCCATCGGACGGAAGCGTCAACGCAAGGTCTTTACCACGGCAGACAGCATTTATGGTAAAATGTACATATCAACAATTTTTATCCGGTTTGAAATCTCGGGATTTCACGTCATCATCGGGCCGTACTACACACGACGCAGGAGGGACACAGGTAATGAGCATTGGCATCATATTATCCTTGATGGCTGTCATACTATCCGGATGTGCGTGGTTGATAAATCGCAGCAGGGTCAACGGACTCCTGTTCGCGGTGATGACCCTGCAATGCCTGGCTTGGATGGTTCCACCGGTTTGGAAACTTGTCCTGTCTGCATCGGCCCTTGTTTGTTCCCTTTTGACATTGCGGTCCGTAATCCGGAGACGACCCGCGGCTTAAACCAAACCACCAACACAGGATCGCGTCCACACCAAGCCGCTTCGATGGCTTGGTGTGGAAAATCCGTCAACAAGCGTCCGGTGCGTGCCTGGCCTAACGCCACAGATCAAACCTGTCGTTGCCGCAGGCGATGACGCGTAAACAGCAGCATGGAGAACACCGCCAACAGGGCCACCCACGTACAGGCGGCGATGTTCAGCCACGCCGTCTCCTGGGCTTCGACCACCCGTAGCATCCGGCCCGAGAGAACGAACCCACCGCCATGCCCATCGTAACGCTGAACTACTGCGGCGATTCTCACATTCGGTTGCGGCTGCCAGGTGATGGTATCCTTCCCGTGCGCAAGAGTATACTGGAGTACCCCCGATGGCAGCTCTGGTGTCTGTCCGTTCAGGCGAACGTTGCTCTCCACCACATGGCCCTGGTTGTCGTAGACGATGACAAACGGCGAGAGACTGGACGCCACATCCACCGATGCCTGCGGTACCACCGTTTTCGCATCCTGCCCAGCATCGAGCGAGGCCACGATGTCGCGCACGATGGTCTCCTGCGGGAAATTGGCGCTCATTCGCAGGTGCTGCTGCACCGCCGTATAGCCAAACAGACACAACATGAACAGCATCGCTGCGCCCGCCGCAAACTGTATCCGCCACAGCCCCTTGCGCTCCCAGAACAGTTGGGCTCGAAGGGCCCCCAGCACCAGATCCAAATGCGTCCGCCAGGTGACGCGATGGCTTTCCAGCACAGCCTTCATCTCATCCTCGTAACGTGTTCTCCAAGCTCTTGGATAGAGCTTCAGCAACCAGTGCAGGACGGGATCCACACGAATCGACCTCCTTCCGCCGACCGTTCATGCAACCTCATCCGCCGTTTTCCCTCTTCGGAGAGTTTTTCAAACATCGCAATCCGCTCTCGGAACAACGCCTCCCCCGCCGCCGTGATCTCGTAGGGCCGCCGCCGTTCATCTGTCGCCAGGGCGCGGATGAAACCGCGTTCCTCGAGGCGGCTGATGGCCCCGTACAGCGTTCCAGGCTCCAGGGACACACCGCTGAACGCCTGAATGTCCTCCATCATGGCATAGCCGTGTTTCGGGCCTGTCGAGAGGCTGGCGAGGATGAGGAACGAAGGATCGGAAAAGTGAGTAATATCTGGTCTCGGCACAGGTCCACCCCCACACGGAGCTACGTAAAAATTACTAAGTATAACTTAATATTAGCGAATGGACGATCCGTTCGTCAACTGGACCTTTAACATTTGTTCGAAAGACATTTTGAACCAAGTAAAAGACAGTAGCGGAGAGAATTCCGTTTGTTGAAGACGCAGTGGCGCTGTGTTACTGCGCCATCGACTCGGCCACACCTCTTCAGGCAAAGATTATAGCATTTGCAGCTCTGGCCTACTTTATTAGTCCGCTTGACGGAATACCTGATGGGATCCCTTATCCGGGGGAGATCGATGATTGGGTGGTCGTACTAATGGCTATGGCCAAGTGGCATGGTGAGATTACGAATGAACATCGTCGCATGGCTCGTGAGGATGGGCGTATTGAACCCCACATTGTCAAGACAGATGGGATGGCTTTTAAGAAAGAGATGATAGATTTACAATTCAGATAAAAACCGTCTCACGCTGCG
>NZ_AUCA01000088.1 GCF_000429525.1 Alicyclobacillus contaminans DSM 17975
CATGCTGTTATCCATGCTGTTATCCATGCTGTTCTGCGCTGCGCCATTCATGTTGGACTGATCCACCATTCCGGAATCGGAGTGGCCACATGCAGTAACAGCCATGATCAATCCGAATGCACACAACGCCATACAACAACTCAACACTTTGCCCTTCATACCGTATCTCCTCCTTGATACTGACCGCATCTCACTGTGCAGTCTAGCGGAGGGATATTACATTTTTCGAACAAGATTCTTTCATGAACCTTACATAGATACTGTCGTCAGGCTTTATGAACAGGGAGTGTGAACCAAAATTGACTGCCGTGTGATTTCCCGCTTGGAACTCGTACGCCAATTTCTCCGCCGTGCAGTTCCACCAGAGATCGCGCGATGGCCAAGCCCAATCCTGCGCCACCAGAGTCCCGGTTTCGCGATTTGTCCGTTCGATAAAATCGCTCGAAGACACGCTCTGCGTTTTCGGCGGACACGCCCTCCCCCTCATCCGTCACCACGATTTCCACGAAATTTCCACCGGGTAATTTTTTCACCTCAATTCGAAGCTCCGACTGTTCCGGGGCGTGCCGAATCGCATTGTTCACTAGATTGCTCAATACCCGGGCGATTTTGTCCGGCATGATGAACAGGATGGGTGTATCGTCAGCCACCGTGACTTGTACGTTGAGCCCCTTTTCGTGAATTCGGACGGAGTAACTCTCCAAAACTTCAATGATAATCTGGTCGATGTGGGCTGGCACGGGATGATAAGACTGCTGGCCCGCTTCCAGCTTCGACAGTTCAAATAAATCGTCGATTAACGAACTCAGCCTACTGGCTTCCCGATGTATGGTCTTCAGATACACGCGTGACGTTTCGTAATCGTCTATCACTCCGTCCTCCAATGCCTCGACGAACGATTGGATAGAGGCAATGGGAGTCCGAAGATCATGAGATACGTTCGCAATCAGTTCTCGCCTCGTCCGCTCCATCAATTCCAATTGTTTAAAATTCTCATGCATCCGTTGCTGCATTCTTTGCACGGCCTGGGTGAGTCGGCGCACCTCATGTGGACCCGAATTTTGTGTGTCACCTTCCTCAAGCTGCCCGTTGCCGACCTGTTCCGCAAAGTGTATGAGCCGGTTGACGGAGTTGGTGATAGGTATTGTCATCAACCAGTAGGCCACGGAAGAGATAATTCCCGCAACGACTGCAATCAACGTGAGGAGTCCAGCCTGAGTTAGATTCAACAGCATTTTGCTGTAGCTGTAGACCACTGCGCCAATCAACAGGGCAAGGCTCGCAAGGTTGATAATCAGCAACTGTGTCCTCAGTCGCATAGCTTGTCCTCTCCGTACGGATCAAACCGATATCCAATCCCCCACACAGTCTGAATCCAATTCGGTTTTGAAGGGTTCGCTTCAATTTTTTCACGCAGTCTACGAATGAGCACAGTAACGGCGCTGGCATCTACTTCATTATCGAGGCCCCACACGAGTTCCAGCAATTTCCCCTTGGAGAATACCTGCCCAGGTCGCCGAGCCATGACATACAGCACGTCGAATTCCTTTACCGTTAAGTCGATCACGTGGCCTGCGATGGTAACCTGGCGCATGGCGGGATGGATAATGATACCCCCATAGTCCAAAATCTCCGCTTCGTCCTGGGTGCCGGAATTTGTCCTTCCTTGAAACGTACGGCGAAAGATGTTGCGGATACGCAACACCAATTCCCGTGGAGAAAATGGCTTCGTAATGTAATCATCGGCGCCGAGGGTCAACCCCATGACCCGGTCCCGTTCCTCTCCCCGCGCGGTGAGGATGATGATGGGGACATCCGATTGCCGGCGAATTTCCTGGCACAATTCATAGCCATCTTTCTTCGGCATCATAACGTCCACCACCACGAGATCCGGCTCGTGAAGCCGAAAGAGTTCCCAGCCCTCTTGTCCATCGGTTGCCATCACAACTTCGTAACCCTCCCGCTCCATGTACCGCCGGCAAACATCTCGAATGTTCCCGTCGTCCTCGATGACAAGAATCCGTTGTCCCATTCGTCTCCCCCTTCCTCTGCAAGATTTGTCCACTCACCATCATGCGGAACCACGACGATATCATCATAAACGACCGTACACCGCTCTGTATGGAAAACAGTTGCTCAATCATCAAGTAAGTCATGACGATGAGGCCGTCTCTCTATCGGCATCCATGGCCCAAGTGAAGCACAGGCGACTGGCCAACACAAGTGCTATGAGTGAGCCCCTATACTTGCCCCAGAGTCACCCCAGACAGAAGGGATGGGTTAAGTGTTTTCCGCAGCTTAAAAATGCAGAAAAACGCGGCGCTCCGATATACCGCGTTTATACCGCGTTTTCGATATTTATGCAGTTTGAAAGGAGCGTTCTTATTGCGCATTCGCCCCCGTCAACTCAGTAACACACTCAGTGCTCCTGTGCCATACGCTCAAAAAATTCCGTTGCTTCCGTCGCTGTTGGGACCTTGAGCACATTCTCCTCGGCGAACTCATTCCCTTGCGGATCCCGCTCGCTCTTATCTCTTTCGCGGCTGCCTCACCATCGTAAGTCGTCCGCCGAAATTCGCACCCCAATGGGCTAAGTAGGAGCCAGTACGCGCCTGGCTGGTCCGCAAATGGCATCCCTACGCTCCCGGCATTGAGAATGTGCACCCTCCCTACTCGACGTTCAAACTGCATATGGGTGTGTCCGCACACAACAATTTTCTGCTCAATGCCCGTAAAAATGGTGGTGAGCCGTTCCTGTGAGGTGATCGGTGTAAAGATCTCCTCATCGCTACGTGGTGTGGCATGACAGAATAGGACATCGCCTAATCCGTCGACACGGAGTGTTATCTGTTCTGGTAATTGGGACAGGAAATCTCGCTGAGAGCGAGTTAACTGTTCGGCGACCCAATGTGTCTTCTGACGCCCCTTCTCTGACATGGCAGGTAGTGGCTTGCCGTCAAAAGCCATCACTACTTCACGATCCCCATTGCCGCGAATGAAGTGAACCTGATTGCCAAGCAAGGAGAGCCGTTCCAGGGTCTGCCCAGGCATAGGTCCGGAGACGATATCCCCTCCAACGACAATTAGGTCCGGTTGCACCTCTTTGAGCTCCTCTATCACCGCGTTCAGCGCTGGCAGATTCCCGTGGATGTCGTAGAGTGCCGCAATTTTCATCTATCAAACTCCTTTCCTAAGCGTATACTCAAGTCATTGCAATGGGTGTCAAATTTAAATCACGGAATTCCTAAATATTATGAATGTTCACGGGTTAATCATACCATTCTTTCTAAACTACCTCTTCTTCAGTTAGCCTCGCTATTGCGCACTTCTGCCCCTTAGTTCAATAAGTGTAGCACATGGATGGCGTATGAATATGCAATGTCAATGTATAAACGACCGCCGCGTTTTTCTGCAAATTAGAACCGCGGAAAACAGTTAAGATGAAGTAGAGGTGTTTATGATGCCGGGACGTAAGTGGACAGTGGACGAGAAGATGAACATCGTGCTCGAGGGCATGATGCCCGGTGCG
>NZ_AUCA01000089.1 GCF_000429525.1 Alicyclobacillus contaminans DSM 17975
CGCAGCGTGAGACGGTTTTTATCTGAATTGTAAATCTATCATCTCTTTCTTAAAAGCCATCCCATCTGTCTTGACAATGTGGGGTTCAATACGCCGAAGATGAACAAAGTGTTGGCACTCGGAATGTGGGCCGGTATGTGTGTTCTCTCTTTATCTGGGTGTTCCACCCATGCAAAAACTCATTGGGTGACAAACCAAACTGTTCAACCGTCTGCCTTGCCAAATTCCGTTGTTCAGTTTGTCGACAAAGCAGGCTCCGCTGTTGGTGATTCCCACCCCAAGGTTGTCTCTGTTACAACTGATTATGATGTTACCCAGAAACCGATGTATCGCATCGACATCACTGGAAACTTCACCTACGGTACGCACCACGCGACGCAATTGGCCATGATTGTGCTCGCCGATGGTTCTGCAGGGGCTTTTGTCGATCCAAAAGATGATGCCTTCAACCATATCAACCTAAACAAGTAAGCAAAATTCCTTGAATAAACAGGCCACAGCCTAAAGCGAAGCGTCACCCAGCGCCCAAAGTATCGCGGCAATCGTCGTTCAAAAAACAGGCTGCCCATCCACAGCGCCAAGACGCTGTGAGGACAGCCTGTCTCTGCAGAGGACGTCTGCCGATTGACCTCAGTGAACGGCGGCCATTTCGCGAACCGGCTGGAATGTCTGTTGAATTTCTTGCAACAGTGGCGCCTGTGCCGGTGCGGCTGGATACCAACCCTGCTTCATCATGTACTCGCCGACCTCGAACGCATGGCGGGAACACATGGTGAACGCGTCCTCAAGGAACTTCCGCAGCTGTGGATTGGAAGTCTCGAAGGCCGCCCACGCGTATTCCCTGCCGGCACGCTTCAACGTCAGCAAGTAGGACGTCGCGATGGCCCGATCATCCGGTGCGGTGAGATTCGGATTCGGCATGACGGCCTGCGGCAGCTTGTTCGTCCCACCGTTGGTGGCAGACGGCATGGAGGGGACCTGCAACTGCTGCGTGCTAGAGCTTTTGGTCACCCACTCCACTTTCATGTTGTAATCCTGGATGTGAGCGGCCATGTGCTTCTGAACAATCCCTTTCAGCGTGGGATCTTTGGCCTGGTTGAGGAAAAGCCCCATCGAATTGATGCTGTTCACACAACTCATCAGCAGTTCACTCAGTTCACACGCCTCATGCGTCATCAACGACATTGCACACCGCCTCCCGCAAAGGTGGATTGTGGTGGGACCATCCACAAGGTTGACCCAATTGCATGTGTCGCATGCAGGATGTTTTTCCCCGGTTTTGCACACACTGAGCGTATCTCTGCGAAGTCCACCGCGACGCCCAATCCCGGCGAAACACAGGAGATGAGTGCATGACCCCGTACCAAGCGGCTCCCATGACGCGCGTGATTGTCGCCAATGTGTTGACCAAGCTCACCGGGTACAGCGCGGTGCTGCTGCTCTGGGACACGTGGCTGTCCGGGCTCTACGCGTCGCTCATTCCCCTGTTCGCCACCGTCCTGGTGCTGACCGCCGTCGGTGCCGTTGCAGACCTGACCGTGTTGCCACTGCTGGGAAACGTCGTCTCTCTGTTGATTGGCGCAGAAGGCATGGTCTTCCTGATCTATGTGGTTCCCCTGATGTGGCCAGCCAGCGACGTGACGCTGCTGCGCGCCATCGGCATGGCCCTGTGCATTGCCCCCATTGAATTCGTGCTGCATCGATTTGTCCTGCGCGGGCTGTTTAACTCGGATTGATTCGAACTCGATCCTCGACGATAGGCGATGTACCACGAAAGCATTCCGAATTCCCCAACAACAAAAAAACTCACGCGGATGTGTGACACAAAACAGAATATCCATACGAACATTATGGTAATCGCTTTCATTTGCAAGGGGGTATGCGTGTGAACCTCGTCTCACTCTTGCAGCAGAGTGTTCGTGCACACGGCGACAAGGACTGCCTCCGCTACAAACGAGGGGGCGCTTACGTCCCCATCACCTACGGCCAGTTCTGGCAAACCGTGCTCGCGTGCAGCGCAGGACTTCGGCGGCTCGGGATTCGCAAGGGCGATAAAGTGGCGATTCTCGCCAACAACTGTCCGCAGTGGGCTATTTCCGATTTTGCCATTCTGTCGGTGGGCGCCGTGGTGGTGCCCATCTATCCCACACTTCCCGCGGATCAGGTCGCGTTCATTGTGCGCAATGCCGATGTCCGCTTGTGCATTGCGGAAAACGTCCAACAGTACGAAAAGTTACGTGCAGCCATTCCGCCGCTGTTGGAAGCGGCCATCCTGATTCATCCCACCAATGCCCCGTCCCCCGCCGCGACCGGGTTGCCGTGGCATGCGTTCAACGACCTGCTCAACCTGGGAACAGCGCGCCGCCCGAGGCCAAACAGCCGGTGGACATCCATCCCGATGATCTGGCAACCATCGTGCACACATCGGGGACCTCGGGGAAGCCGAAGGGCGTCATGCTGACTCATCGCAACATTGTGACCAACGTGCACGCCTGCTTGTCGGTGGCCCCCGTGTACCCGGACGATATCGGCCTGTCCTATCTGCCCCTATCCCACATCTTCGAGCGCACGGTCGGCCAGTACGCCGCACTGACAGTGGGTGCCTGCATCGCCTACGCGGAAAGCATGGATGCCATCCCCACCAATCTGCGGGAGGTCCGCCCCACCATTCTCGTCACTGTGCCGCGGTTGTTGTAGAAGATCTACGGCAAAGTGATGGACACCCTGGAGCAGTTGCCCGGCCTGCTCCGTTCGCCCCTGCAGCGCGGCATTCGCAGCGGGGCCACTGCAGGTGTGACCTACCGACTGGTCGACCGACTCGTGTATCGAAAGATCCGCGGCGGACTTGGCGGGCGGATGCGTCTGATCGTTTCCGGTGGCGCGGCCCTGTCCGCAGACGTGGCCCGGTTTCTGCTTCAGGCGGGTGTGACCGTGATTGAAGGATACGGGATGACCGAGACGGCTCCAGTCATCTGCGTGAGTCCGCCCCATGCCATTCGCCCGGGCACCGTCGGCCGTCCTGTCAGCGGTGTCACGGTGCGACTGGCGGAAGATGGCGAGTTATTCGTCAAAGGTCCCAACGTGATGGCGGGTATACTGGCCCCAGAGTCAACCCAGACAGAAGGGATGGGTTAAGATGAAGTAGAGGTGTTTATGATGCCGGGACGTAAGTGGACAGTGGACGA
>NZ_AUCA01000090.1 GCF_000429525.1 Alicyclobacillus contaminans DSM 17975
TTCCTTTCTCATCCGTTATACCTAAAATTCTCTTCCCTGCTCCTAAATAGTCCACAAGCTTAGATGCCAAAAAAGGATTGATACCAGTCTTGGAAGGAGCATCGATCAACAAGAGAACATCGCTCTTTGTCATCAGGTTGAGACTTTCGAAGTACGTTACTCTACTGCGGGTAATCGTCACGGGTGACTTATCAACCATGCCAGCAAATTTGGATTCAATGTTGCCATAAAAACTGACCTTTACATGATTCAGGAGAGTTGGAGTCGTACGAGCAATATGTTCTAATGCCTTGATAAATGGCTCTGGCGAGCGCCCCCCGTAAAAGTCGCCAAAATATGCAAAGGAAACGGTAGACGATGTGTCGATGGTCTTTTCATGCGTGTCTTGACTGTAGAGCTCGGGAACATAGTGGTGCGGTAATATGGTTGATTTGCCCCTTATGTTAAGAGTCGTGTACGCATGGTCGTATAGGTCCAAGATTTCTTCCGTTGGGAAAACCAAGAAATCGGCATGGCGGACTACTTGTTCCTCCCAATGGGCATCAAATGCTTTACGGATGAAGGTATGATTCGTGTGATACGGATTTCTCGTCCATGGATCGCTAAATTGTGCAACCCAAGGCTTTTGAGTCTGTTGTTTCAGTTTGTGAGCAAAAATATGACTTGCCCCTGGGTGAGAACGACTGTAGATCACATCGTAATCAACAGATTCAAGTCGTCCGAAGTACGCCCAAAGATATTCCTCATCTGATACTATCCCCAGTGCTTTGTCGGTCAGCTTTCTGAAGAAATGGTTTGTAGGTTTGAACGTTGGTGTTCTAAAGACTTGAATATTCGACGGTAGTGTCATGTGAGGGTCGACTCTTGAATTGTCTGCTAAAGTCGTAGTTAGAACTTTCATCTGGAAGTGGGAAGACATTTCGCCCAACGTCTTCCACACCAATATTGATTCAGCGTTAATCAGTGGCGGAGCAAAATAAGAAACCAAGAGAACCGTCTTAGGCATCACAAATACCCGCCCCACAAATTATTTCAAATACCGTTTTTCACATACTACACCGAAACCGAAGGAATTGTCACCAGAAATTGTTGAACTACAGGAGGCTAATACACAATAAGAACATCCCATTCAAGCTGCATAAATATTGAAACACGGTATATTGTAACACCGCGTGTCACTGAAATTTTAAATTGCGGAAACAGCCATATCAGTGGATTCGTACCTGACTCATACGTTAGAGGGACTCCGATGTGAGTCCCCTTTTTGTTTAAGGCAATACGCAATCGGAAATGGAACACATAATGTTTCTGTAAACTGATACAAAAATGTTTACATCCATTGAATCATTTCCGTTTCCTTCCCCATGCCATCCGATGCACAGGGGCGGGCAGGCCGATTGAGTCATGTTTCACAGTAAGGAATGTCCAGTAGGCGTTACAAACTAAAACCTATGCCCTACGTCGTTTCGCGAAGCGCCCCCATTCTCTTCCTCGATAGCGTATAATGTGGCTATCCACTGACAAACGAGGTGTCATCATGCCAAACACGAACTGGAACAACCTGTCCCCTCTTCAGCTGGGTAGATACGCTGAATAATTCGCTAAAATGGAGTTCGCGTCATATGGGTTGGAGGTTTATACACCTGAAGTTGATGACCATGGTGTTGATTTCATTGTCAGGGACAAAAATGGACGGTTCTGCGAGATTCAGGTAAAATCACTGCGAGGAAAGGGATATGTATTTACGCCGAAAAGCAAGTTCGACATTACAAACAAGAATTTGTATCTCACCCTGCTGATATTTGAATCTGGCAAACTCCCCGACATCTTCTTAATCCCGACGCAGGCATGGGAAGTTCCGAACGACGAAGTTTTTGTGGACAGGGATTATGACAAACCAGGGCAAAAGAGTAAGCCTGAGTACGCGATCAATATCTCTCGACGCAACTATGACATCCTGGAGATATTCAAGTTCGAGGATACAATCAAGGATTTCATTGGAGGGCAACGATAACTATCGCGTTTGAGAGGAGGAAGATTGGGGGTCATGATGAGGAGAATTTGGACTGTATCCATGGTTTGTTCCCTTGCGCTCACGGGGTGCTCCATTGGCTCCAGACCTGCGCCGAAGTCAAATGACTACACGGTGTCGTTTTCCCTGGACAACCGTTCGCCCTTCCTGACGGCTCCTAAGGAGCAATATCAAGCCCAGTTTAATGTCCACGTCTCCAAGTGGAATCAAGACTATAATAAAAAGAACTGTGAAGTGTTCCTGATCGTGACCGATAAAACTGCTTCAGTTGTTGACCTGGAAACCGACAATGCCAACAACTTTGCTTATGGCGGCTGGTTCAATCTGAACGTTGAAAACCCTGCATTAAAATCACTTGACTTACAGCCGATTTCAACCCAAGGTGTCCCAAACAACTGGTTCAATGTGGTTAACGGCACCCAAGCGACGGCAAGGTTTATAGCACGAACCAACAAGCCAGTAGCCCCCACTGATTGGCGCTTCGTAATCTTGGCGATTCAATATGACGGTGGGAACGTCAAGGTGTTATGGACGAAAGTGGTTGCGGATTAGCCCCCGTAGATTGGACATAGCTCCTGTTTTCTAGTGTTTCCTTAGACTTTCACGAGGCGACTTGGTTGTAGTCCGGTCGCGTAATGCTGTTTGTTAAATTCAGCTGGAGGTAGG
>NZ_AUCA01000091.1 GCF_000429525.1 Alicyclobacillus contaminans DSM 17975
GTTTGTTTTGGTCAGCTACAATTTTACCAATTCTACGGTTAGGTGCGTTTTGCTATTCACCCAAAATCAACGGCTTTTCGGACACGCTCTTATAGTTTGGTTCACATAGTACCCAGTGAATCGCTGCGACAGTTTGAAGCCGGATGGATTTGTTTCGATAGCCCATGCGGAGTAACAGCGCATAGATGGAAGACGTATCTGGTGATGGACCCAAGGAGAGGGAGGAGGATGTGTATGGACATTCCGTGACCGCGAGTGCCCCGGAGGTGGAGTTTGGAGTCCTGGCGGGGCAATCCACAGGATGCCCCACTCACAGTCTGGTAATGACGACCAGCGTTGTCCCGATACTGAGACCTGCAATCCAGACAATCTCCCTGCGAATCTTCACGGTGGCTTCCTCCTGCCTGTTTCGCAGGCCAAACGATGATATCGTGCGTCAACGACTGACCCTGGTGACCGCGCTCCGATCCACATCCCGTATCGACCGATATCCGGCCAGCGCCAGTTCCAAATCCAACTCCGCCAGCAGCAGATGGAGCCACTCCGTGACCCCCGCCTGGCCACCGACAGCCAGTGCGTAAGCGTAGGGTCGCCCCACCAATACGGCATCCGCCCCGAGAGCCAGTGCCTTTAGGATATCGGCGGCCCGACGAACGCCACTGTCGAACAGGAGCGGATATGCATCCCCCACGGCCGAACGGATCTCCGGCAACGCATCGAGCGAAGCCACCGCCCCATCCACCTGTCGTCCACCGTGGTTAGACACAATCACACCATCCGCGCCCAAGGCCTGCACAGCCAGGGCGTCCTCCGGGTGCGTGATGCCCTTCACCCACAGCGGAAGTTTCGTCTGTCGGCGAATATCCGCCAGGTCTTCCAGCGTGAACGCCGGGTTGACGTAAACCGATAGGAATTCCTGTATGGCCGCCTGGGGATTCGCTTCTGGAGATTCCGAGAGCCGGCTTCGAAAGACGGGATCGGTAAAGAAATTCGCGACACCTTCTCCAAACAGAAACGGCAGGTAAGCGTTGTCCAGGTCCATTTCGCGCCAGCCAAGCATCGTGGTGTCCACGGTCACCACCAGCGCTGAATAGCCACTCCGTTCCGCTCGTTGAATGAAACTGGAGACAATGTTCGGATCTCGCCCTGGGTACAGTTGAAACCAACGCGGGGCATCCCCCATCGCCTGCGCAATCGTCTCCATCGGCACGGAGGACACGGTGCTTACAAGAAACGGTATGCACCGCTCCGCAGCCGCTCGGGCCGGCGCCAATTCCGCCTCCCTGTGCAGGATGGACTGCACGCCGATGGGCGCCAACAGGAAAGGCGCCGGATACGTCGTGCCCAACAGGTCGATGGACAGATCTCGATCTTCCACGTTTCGCATCATCCGCGGTCTGAGGGCCCATTTTGAAAACGCTTCCCGATTGGCTGCCATGGTCGACCCGCCGCCGGCACCGCCCTCCAGATACCCCCAGGGCCCCACCGCAAGCCGTTCGCGCGCCTGTTCTCGCCACGCCTCCAGGGCAATCGGCCACATCCGCTTCGTCCCATCAGGGAGTAAACCCTGGGCGTAGATCTTCAATTGCGCTTCCAACCCGAATCTGGTCATTCCGTCATTCCCCCACTCATCCCTCGTCCGCCCCAAACCGATCCAGAATATTTTCAAAGTGATTCCACCCGACCTTGTCAAAGTCCTGCTTGATTTGACGCAACGGGAAAATCATGCACTGAATTTTGCGACGGAATGGTTGAAACGGCATATGCGCACACACCGGTCGCTTCCATAAAGGCTGTTGTTATTCAAAGTTTGATGGCACCAGGTCGGTGCTTCATGTAGTATTTGAAGTGAGCTTCCAAGTCGGAGACATGGAGAACGGACGGGCTTATGCATCATCGAACGGAGTGTCGAGCATGGATGAGCAACGCCTGATTGAACTGATCCGCGCCGAGGTCACAGATGCACTGACAGAGGAGATCCACAGCGTCGAAGATCGGATGGCCAACAAAATTCAAGGTCTTGAAGATCGGATGGCCAGTGAAATTCACAGCGTCGAAGAGCGAATGGCCAACACTGTTCAGGGCGTTGAAGAACGAATGGCCGGCGAAGTTCGCAGCGTCGAAGAGCGAATGGCCCACACCGTTCAGGGCGTTGAAGAACGAATGGCCGGCGAAATTCACGGTTTGTCCGTGAGCATGGTCGAGATCGCGTCGGCCGTCACCGATTTGTCCAACAAGGTGAATGGCTTGTCTGTCCAGATGGACGAATTCAGCAGTCGTCTTGCGGAAGTAGAAAACATTGCTTACTCAACCTTCGAGCAAGTGGCAAAACTCTCCGAGAACATGGCGGAGTTGCGGGTTTCAGTGGAAAAGGTACGTACCACGAGCCACAGGAACGAGTTAGACATCCGTCTCATCAAAAGACTCATCAATAAATGACTCAAGTTTCGCACCCGGTCTGAGTCAATAAATCCTTGGTGCGACTGGGATTTCAGGCGCTGAAAAGGCAAAAACACCCTCATTTTCTGGTA
>NZ_AUCA01000092.1 GCF_000429525.1 Alicyclobacillus contaminans DSM 17975
CTACCAGAAATATGAGGATGTTTTTGCTTTTACATGACCCACAGCTCCAACGAACTCAAGAAATTACAGGCTCAATTCGGGTGCGAAACTTGAGTTAGGAATGTCATGAAAACGACGTTCCAAAAACTCTCTTAGTTCCTGGGCATCAGCATGAAGTGCAGCTTTAAGAACCAAAAAATTTGACTTTCTAACGTTAGGCAAGCTAGATTGATATATTTCCTCGAAGCTGATTTCAGGATTCTGGGCAAAGAACTCGTCAAACATAGGACGATCTTTTTTGATAGTCCTACTCAGGATATCTTCTGGTCCTTTGCTTTGGATTTCTTGCAATACGGGAGGAATTTCACCTTGGAATCCCTTTAGATACTTGTGAACCGGAAGTGTACGGCTGTTTCTATGAGACAATTTTTCCAAAGCTTTTAGCAATGATTCCTTTGAGCTAACAGTTGGCATGTCGTTGAATACGATATCACGGAATATATCATCTCCTTCTAATCCCAATAGTCCTCTTTCCTGCAAGGTGTCTGGAATGTCCTTTTCCTTACCGATGGCGACTACAACCTCATCACCAGAATAATCCTCCGAGTCATCACTCATCTGAATAATCTTCGTTTTGCTTCCCTGATAGTTTACAACCAAGTTCTGAACTAAGTCCTTTAGCCACAATACTTCCTTTAATTTAGTTATTTTTTCCATTTCGGACATATGTTCAAGTAGAACCATGTAGTTAGAAAGTCTAATTTTCGTCATATGGATGCTACGCCCATCCACATCTTTAATCAAATCACCAATATCTACGCCAGACTCTTTTTTATCGTACTCCACATAAATAAGCCGTTCCTTTAAACGCTTGAAATCATAAGGAGATTCTACGCAACTAAAGATATCTACCAATAACCTTTGAACGCTTACATCGGTCAGAGAATACCCAAGAAAGATAACTGGGTTCTCGGTGAAAAGGTGTATCAGTTTTCCAACTAACACCTTACTCCGACGCTCCATTCTTACGTAGTCTTCACGTGTTAGGATGATTGATTCGGGCTCAGTGACACAGCCATGCATCTTAAGTAAAGTACCAATTTCACCCCCTAGAAAAATCGGCGTTCCAGTAACCCTTGTGTGTGTTGTGAAGATATGGTCTTCTAAAAATGTGTCGTAGTTAGTTGTCACAACCGTTAGCATTTTTTTAGAAAGCTTCTTCAAAAGATTAATCTCGTCCATCATTTCTTCCTTAATGTTATATCCGCTCAATAGGTTAGACAGAAATCGTTTCAAAGGTGACACACTATTTTCCACCGAAACGTCCATATGTATTTTTCCATTATACACTGACATGTTGAAATCATATTCAATCATTGAACCTATACGGGTAAGAACCTCTTCGCTATTTTCGGAATTAGCTGCTTGTCTCCGAGCTTGCATCTCATAAGCCTTGTATTTTCTTACAGGGTCCGATTCATATTCAGCGATACACCTAATTAATAATTCATCCCATTTGTAATCGTTGGTTGTGTACCGTTTTGAGATACCTGATCCAACGAAAAGTATAGGTAAACTTCCTGAATTACGGATATTACTAAAAACGTTCTTCAGATCACTCATAGTTTTGTACACCCCACCCCAGATTGTCGTTTTCAGAGTCAACCCTATTTATTACATTAACACGAAATTACAAAAGGTACAGCTGTACAGTGAGAGAAATGTGGCAAGGAACAAAAAGAACTCACTGCGGAGTACCGCCCGTACGATGCCCCCCCGACCCGGAGTGAGATCGGAGAACTCGTTCGTTACGCCGTGACCTTCTGCTTTTTGAGAGACGGCAACACTGTCATCCCAATAAAAAAGCGGCCCCTGCAGCTTCGCAGGGGCCACATTAGGAGTGGGGTAATGGATAGGCTCAATGTACAGGACCGTGCTGAGCCTGTACTGAGCAGACACTGAAGGTCTGCTGAATCCGGTTATGCCGTTGCCTGTGGCTGGGCCGGCGCCTGTTGAGCCTGCGTGAACGCATTGGCCGCCGTATATAGCGGCGTGCTTGCCGCTGCAGTCGCTTCACGCTGCACAAAGTCCAGCGCGGCCGCAATCTCCTGCGGTGTGACGCCAGGCACCTTCGACGCAATGTCGAACTCCAACGCCTTCTTCTGGTCCTCGGACAGCGCGTCCAGCGTCGTACCGAATGCATGCAGCCCCACGGCAGCGAATTGATACAGCTCCGTCTGCCGGGCCTTGGCGGTCAGCTCCTCCACCTGCCGCTTCAGGCGTTCCTCGGCCGTCTGCGCTCCGGGAATTACCTCCGCAAGCCCCTCGGCCACTTGCTCTGCATCCTTGATGATACGACCGCCCTCAGTGACCACTTCTTTTGCGG
>NZ_AUCA01000093.1 GCF_000429525.1 Alicyclobacillus contaminans DSM 17975
GATCCGCAGGCGCGGGAAAAAAGCATAGCATGAGAAATCGCCCCGCTGGGTTTCCTGGCGGGGCTGATTGTTGCTGTGCATGACTCTCGCACGAAATCTGGAGAAGTACAAGGTGTGAGGGGTTTGACGCTTACGGAACACCCTACTTCTGAATGGCCTGTTGGAATCAGATTAACTTGCACGGAAATAGACGGCACCCCACTCTAACGGCGCACGCACCCCCATATGTCGCCGTCGCCGAAAATACATGCTGTTTTTTATGGTAGGGTTCATGACGCAAAGAATTAACTATAGATCAGCTCTTTTTCGCTTAAACCAAGCGTCTGCGCTGTTGAAGTATGAAATTCGTGAAAAAGCTCTGGATTTTCCACTAGTGACACGCCATAAGACGGAATCATGTCTTTTATTTTCGGTTCCCATTCTTTCATATTTTGTGGGAAGCATTTTTCTAGTACCTCAAGCATAACGTGAACAGCAGTAGAAGCACCCGGAGATGCGCCGAGCAATGCAGCTATCGAGCCATCGGCGGCACTGACAACTTCCGTACCAAATTGAAGTGTGCCTTTACCGCCGGCCTCAGTATCTTTGATAACTTGCACACGTTGGCCAGCTACTACTATCTCCCAATCCTCGCTTTTGGCATTCGGAACAAACTCGCGCAATTCTTCCATGCGCTTTTCATTTGTTAACACAACTTGTTGAATCAGGTATTTTGTCAATTTCATCTCTTTTACACCTGCCGCCAACATAGTGAAGACATTATGCGGTTTTACGGAACGTATCAAATCAAAATTTGAACCAGTTTTTAAGAACTTTGGTGAGAAGCCGGCAAACGGTCCAAACAGCAATGTTTTTTTGTTGTCGATATATCTTGTATCAAGATGCGGCACAGACATTGGAGGCGCACCAACCTTAGCTTTACCGTATACTTTTGCATGATGCTTGGCCACAACTTCCGGATTGTTACATACCATAAATAGTCCGCTTACCGGGAATCCTCCAATATGTTTTGACTCAGGAATACCGGTTTTCTGTAGTAAAGGCAGACTTCCGCCCCCTGCGCCGATAAAGACGAATTTTGCAGTATGGTATTCAATTTTACCGCTATCGATATCATGCACTTTCACTTGCCACGAGCCGTCACTAGTACGTTTAATATCCTCAACACTATGCTTGTAGTTTATCTCGACGTTTTTACTCTTTAAGTGGTCAAACAACATGCGTGTTAAAGCACCAAAGTTGACATCCGTTCCAGAGTCGATTTTTGTTGCCGCTATCGGTTCATTCGATGTACGGCCTTCCATAATAAGCGGAATCCATTCCTCCAGTTTTTTAGGGTCGTCGGAAAATTCCATCCCTTGAAATAGTGGGATGTTTGAAAGGGCTTCAAAACGTTTTTTCAAATACGCTACATTCTTTTCCCCTTGTACTAAACTCATATGAGGTATTGGCTTGATAAAGTCCTGCGGATTACGAATCACATTATTCTTTACAAGATAAGACCAAAACTGCCTTGAAAGCTGAAACTGTTCATTAATTTTTATAGCTTTGCTAATATCTATAGATCCGTCCGATTTTTCGGGTGTGTAGTTAAGCTCGCACAGTGCAGAATGGCCCGTACCCGCATTATTCCACTCGTTAGAGCTTTCTTCTCCTGCGTTTCCGAGTTTCTCAAACACTTTGATTTCCCATTCCGGTGCTAACTCTTTCAGTAATGATCCCAAAGTCGCGCTCATGATTCCGGCACCAATTAAGATAACGTCTGTTTTTTTCTGTACGTTGCTCATTTTAACCTTCCTTATCCCCTATCTTTGCAATAAAGAGTAGTCGCTCGTGCTTAAGTGTTACAAGAAGCAAGGCGCCACCTAGGAACACCTAATCTGTCTCAATTATAACCATATCGCATTCTATTAGAGCTGGTAAAAAAGTGAGACGTCCGTCCACGCCCTAGGAACACACCAAAACCAAAGGCCTTAACTCAGCTTCTTGCAAGAGTTAAGGCTTTCGTTTGCCGGTACCAGTGAATCGATACCCTCTAATTTTCGACGTTACTTGTGTGAGCGTCAAGCCTTCCGCACCTTGCATTGTGCAAATCGCTGTTAGACAGTCGATATGACGAATTACCCCGTCAGGTAGATACCCGGCGGGGCGGTTGTGTTGGTATTATGCTTTTCTGCCGCGCCGACGTAAACTCTCCGACAGACTGGCTGACCACGGCAACAGCGTATTGAGCCCGACTTTGTCAAGACAGATGGGATGGCTTTTAAGAGAGAGATAATAGACTTTCAATTCAGATAAAAACGTCTCACGCTGCGTT
>NZ_AUCA01000094.1 GCF_000429525.1 Alicyclobacillus contaminans DSM 17975
ACAGCCCCGCCGCGATGTTCGAGGTGGGGCTTTCTTCTCCAAATGGTCGGCGAGCCTGCCGGTGATTTTCAAGGTGTCCTCGATTTGACGGGTACTTGGGCACAGTGTTTTTTGAATCTCGTAACCGCTTCTGGTCACTCAACCTCAGACCGTGTACTGCGATTTTAAGTGGCGTGTTGCTTCGCTCACATTTCCCCAACCGGTTTATGCCAAACGAAATCAGGAGACCGCCGTCCATAATTTTCACGAGTTCTGGATTTCCGTCCTTTGAGGTTCTCATCTAACGTCCAAAAGATATACAGCCTGTTGCACAAATCCCTTGCCATCCAGTATGATGTTGTTGGTTATGCTTGCCACAGAAATCCCCCCTGTAGAAGTGCAGGGGGGATTTTTTTTGTTGGAACGATGTTCCTTTCTAGACGCATTTCGAGAACTCTGTCTGGGCGTCACGAGCGGTCTTGGATAGCATTGTCGGGCTTCAAACCTTGACGAATCAGGGTGTTTGGAGCCCGCTTCACTCCTGTTGGATAGCATGAGGGCAAAACATGGGCAATTCATTGCTGGTGACACTATTCACCACAACAGTCTCTCTCTGCCCTGGCTACCAAGCGTTCATTATGAAATAGTAAGCCATCTTTTTGCACCTGGGCGAGTCTGACTACCGTGCAAATTGAGTTCCTCATTCCAATGGTGAGCGTCTTAGGCAAGTCAACACCTGATTCATCAACACCTGAGTCATCCATAGTGCTGTCCCTTGTAGAAGCTATACCGGAAACTCGCCCCTTGAGCGCCTCACGATGTTTTTCAGCAATCCGTTTCCGTATTTCGTTACCTTTGCCGTGCTCACTTAGGGGGTGCGACCTGTCTTGGGATTGTTTCGGGGCTTGACTCTGTTCGTGAGCTAAGGAGCTGATCAGGTCAAGCCCCTCATGGGAGCGTAGATCTACCAGGTTCCCAGGTTCCAACGGTTGGAGTGGTGTTGAATATTGAATCCATAGCTGTTCGAATTGTTTCACTAAACTTGTCTCATCTGTGATGGGCACTTCGATTTCTAGTGATGTCTCGAAGTTGCTTAGCAGTCCGCCAACAGTCAGATTGGCCGAACCTACTATAACGGTATACTTTCCCTCACCAAGTAGCCAATATACCTTGGGATGAAAAATGTGTTGAGAAGAGGCGGCAGAGAAGATTCGAATATCAACTTGATCTGGATATTCCTCCGCCAAATCATATAAATACTGCAAAGCTTCCTGAGTCGTCACATCGTCAATGCCTATAATCCAATCGAGCCTGCCACCACGATCCAAGAAACCCCTTAACGGGTCAGCTATGGTCAGGAGACCACCGATCGTCACGAATGCGCACAAGACTCTCAGCTGATCATAGCCATGGTCTGCAGACAACAAGTGTCCGATACGCTGATAATGCGGATCTTCTCCTGCATATTGTGATATGACCCGTGTGTTCATCAATTTTCGCCTCCCCTCAATAGCTATCCCCAAGCAAGTCTTGATAATCCGGAGCCTTATTGGATTTTTTTGCCTCATTGGGCTTCTTTAGAATAATAATGTATTCATGGACATTTTTGAACAGAAAGTTAGGTGGGTACGGGTAGCTCCCGAATATTGGGCGCTGTTTCCCCGCTGACCCCCATTTTCCACCTGTTCCATCCTTTGACCAAATGATTTCATTTACTAGCAAAAAACCCAACGATTGAGCTCTGCTAATCAAATCTCCAGCAATTGGAAAGGTAAGTAAACCATCCTTGGTGTGCTGATTCACGTTAGCTGTTACTATGCAGAATCGCCGGCCAGGTTCAAGTACCCTGTAGCATTCCTGCATTACAGTTTCCATTGCACAAAGGAAATCGCCGTAAATATCGAGTGCCCCAATGTTCGCATCATAGTCTCCATAATCGGCCTTATTCCAGTATGGTGGGGAAGTGACGATAAGCGATACACTGTTGTCTGATAGGAACGACAAATCCCTGCTGTCGCCATTCCGTAGCTGATATCTGGCCGTGGTATTTACTGCCGGAATTTCACTGAGTTCCCGTTCGGCAATAGCGATGTATTCAGGGTTTGAATCCTGACCAATGAAACCTCTCCCAGTCTCTTTAGCCGCTATCCCTGTATTTCCGACACCACAGAAAGGATCTAAGACAGTCTCGCCATAAAACGAGAATAACTTAATTAACTCAAGTTTCGCACCCTTAGACAGCCAGCTTTTCCTTGATAGCGCTGGGTAAATGGGTGATAAACTGTTCAACAATCATGTCGATCACGGT
>NZ_AUCA01000095.1 GCF_000429525.1 Alicyclobacillus contaminans DSM 17975
CCCGCTGGGTTCCCTGGCGGGGCTGATTGTTGCTGTGCATGACTCTCGCACGAAGTCTGGAGAAGCGCAAGGTGTGAGGGGTTTGACGCTTACCTAGCACTTGACCACTTCTGACGGATTTAAGTGGCCATTTGTGTCGAAACGAAACTGGCCATTGACAGCAAAAGATTTGCAAACGCGGATTTGCAAATGAAAAATGGCATCCTCAATGGATGCCGAAAGTCCTTGATTTTACTGGCGGAGAGGGTGGGATTCGAACCCACGGTAGCCTTGCGACTACGGCGGTTTTCAAGTTCTCTGGCGTTCATTTGTCGCTGTTCGCATAGTCCGTCTAGTCCCGCTGTATCAGGCATTATCGTGGGCTTACGGCGGATTTCGTCCGCTCTGTCCATGCAGTTCTACCACATCCGGTAGAAGAAAGGGTAGAAGTGCAATCTAGGTTCCCAGTCCGTGATACTCACCAGATTGTTTTCGCTACGGCGATTCTCGTACATGTCACGAAATCTGAGAACTAAACGGTAGAGTCTTAATGTATCGTTCCATGAAGCCCCAGTCAGGTGTGCCGTCTTCAATCACTGGAAGTTTAATCATGGACGATTTCATTCGTTCCACGTGCCACTTACGCCCATAGTTGAACCTGTACTTTTCAAGTTTAATAACAGTTATCAAAAACATCGCAATGAACGGGTTTAGTTCAAATTTTGGATACAATACATTCACAGCATCCGAACACCAAAATGGTTCCGGTTGGTAGAATGCCTCACCAACCGAACCATCATAATTCACAGAGATCGTGTTCCCTGAGTGAATCGGTTCTTGTCCTATCCAATCAGATATGCCATTGTTTTTGCTTATGGCCCCTAAGTAAGGAGTGAAACCCTTTGTCATCTGAGCCTTTGTGAGACGCTTGCCTTTTTTGACCTCGAACAATTCATCAATCCGAAACCAATTCCACGTAGAAGTGTCGAAGGTTAAGCTGTCTTTCGGATTTGCCGGAGCATCGGCATCGTCGTACATATTGATATCAAATTCGTGTACCCAGCTAGGTATTTCCTCTGGGGAAGGTAGAATAATTTCCCGTAAGCTTCGATTAGCCTGCCTTCCGTAGTTATATCGGTATCGATTCGCTTTAATGCAAAGGCAGTAATATAAGAGCTCTTGCTTTGATAACTCAACTTTCGGCCGTAAACACGCGACATGAAAGGCTGTATAATATGGCCGTTCCTGTACGAACGTGGACAGTACCCCATTACCGCTCAGCGCAACGGTGAGTTCCCCTGCTGGATTTGGTTCGATACCTTCAACGGGTTCTACATAAGCTGCAATCCCGTTATCGGTTGACTTTCTTGAAATAAAGGGAATTCCTTCACTCCCACATTGCTTCATCCTATTTAGTTCCAGACTATTCCCATAGCGTACGTCGAATAAGTCACCTAGCTTCATCATCTTCGTTACCTACTCCTACGCCGCCAAGTAATTTAAACATCGCGTATTTCTTTACTGTGTCTTCGAAGTCGGCCTTTGTGAGCTTAGAATAGTCGGTCTCCATATAAGCCTCAGCACACCATTCATCCTCGTGAGTCACGTATGCTGTCACACTCTCTCCGGGGCGCACCTCTCTATTTCTAAATTGTTCAACCCAGTGGTCTCGGATAGTAGGCCAAAACCCATACAAGTCAATGCGACCTTTGTGTTTTGTTTTCACAAATCCATCGTCTTTCCAGTATCCGAACCATGTTTTTCTGTTGCTTGTTTTGTGCGGAATGCCAGCCGTAAACACCATGATACATGTAATAACGCCCACTGGATAAAAAAGTTCGTCCGGCATGGACATTACGGCCTCGAGAGTGTGGTGCTTTAGAATCGTCTCGCGCATCGGATGTGGCGAAATTGCACACGACATCGGCACAATTGCAATGCCCGTTCCGCCTTTTTGAATGCAATTCAGCATATGGTTCACAAAGACGAGTTCATGCAGTTCTTCATCCCCCTGTGAATAAGGGGGGTTCAACATACCAACGGTGCATTTATGGGCCTTTACTGCCTTCGTAATACCCGTGTCAAAACATGAACCTTGATACAAATTAGCCTTTCCGTCCCCGCGCAAAATCATATTGCTGGCGGCTAAGGCGTACATGTTCGGCTGCTGCTCAACTCCAATCAGGCACTGTTTCTATACTGGCCCCAGAGTCAACCCAGACAGAAGGGATGGGTTAAGATGAAGTAGAGGTGTTTATGATGCCGGGACGTAAGTGGACAGTGGACGA
>NZ_AUCA01000096.1 GCF_000429525.1 Alicyclobacillus contaminans DSM 17975
AGGCACATGAATATCACCACCGTTGGTGATATTCTCCATTCCACTGGTTGATCCTCCACTTTCCTCAAACTACGTTGCCTGAAGGGGCACTAGATACATGAGATACCCGCCAATTCTTCGTGAACCTGTTCACTTAGTACACAACAGGAGTTGTTGTGCAGGTCGTCCTATATCCGACGTGATGCGGAACCAGCAGGAAGAACAGGACGAAGATAATCAGAAACACTACTGCCCAACGTGTGAATCCACCAAACACTCCCCCATCGTACACGGACTACACCCCCTTATGATCTGCATGACTCATTCTACGTAGCCATGAACCGATGAGTAGCGGCTGCTGTCCAAGTGTAAACATTGATGTGCGCTGTATCTCACAACGGGTATATGCACCCAAACATTCGCTATCGCACACTTAATTTCGTCCTTGGGATTTTCATCTATCCTCCGCTATGAATTTGCGCAAGATTTACCACCACCCCCATGGCCCGAGCGCCGCAATCGCCAAAAAAGGAAAGAACAGAAAGGGAAAAAAAGTCTCTTTCACGTCATCATTCAACTGAGGTATGTTCTGCAACACATCAATGTTTGCAGCATTAACGTCTGTCTCATTCGCGAGACGAGTGGTTGCACCACCTACCGGCCGTACGTAAATTCCATCACCTGTTACGGTATGGAGAATTCCGCGGTGAGTCATACCATCCCTCGTGCGAATGACGACGGGCCGTCCAACAAACCGCATGCAATGAGCACGTGTAATCATTGTTTTATCCCCCTCCCCGGTACTTACCTGACAATGTCCATTTAATGTTCGGGGGATTGTGCATGCAGGTTTTTAGTAACCTGCCCCTGCATATCCGCCGGTAAACGGAACCAGCAGGACGAACAGCACAAAGATAATCAAGAACACGACTGCCCATCGGGTGAAACCACCAAATACTCCTCCACCGTACATAGACTACCCCCCTTCGATAAACGATGTCACATCTTACGGTGCTACATCCTTTCTCGAAGCGGCAGCTGTCCCATAATCTCCAGGGCACCATTCGCAGCCGGTGCCCTGGAGCAATACAAAAGCCACCAGCCGTAGCTGATGGCTTCGGTGATATACCGTTACTGTGATGTCCGCTGTTATCGCACAACGGACGAAGCGGAACTGTATCCTCGGGGACTTCAGTATGCTCCGAATCCAGCTCCCGCACCATAAGCGCCAGCACCAGCACCATAGGCGCCTGCGCCCGCTCCACAACCGCCACCTGCGTAACCTCCGGTAAACGGAACCAGCAGGAAGAACAGCACGAAGATAATCAGAAACACTATGGCCCAACGTGTGAAACCACCAAACAGTCCTCCATCGTACATGGACTACACCCCCTTCGGATAACTCATCTTACGATGATGTCTCTGCCGTTGAGGCGGCTGCTGTCCACATACAGGGCACCAGCCATAGCTGATGCCCCGCGACAAATACAAAAGCCACCAGCCGTGGCTGATGGCTTCTGTGATATTCCGTTGCGTGGTGACCGCTGTTTACGGGCACAGCGTCCGAAGCCTTTGTGATCCGCAAGCTATGAGTAAACGGCAACGTTAACTGTTAAGCCTCGCCGATTGTCCGGCACACACTAGACCGGTCAAGCGTTCGCAGTCCGAGCCACAGCCGACCGAGACACCCCGTCCTTGGTTATCCCCCTGCGGGTTCTGTGCCATACTCAGACCGCCAACGCCAGACCGACGTTGGTCTGGCTGGATACCCTTTCGGTCTCTCCCGATTGTCCCACCGTTCATTTTTACGTGTGTATACGGTGGCAAGCATCACGCCGGTACGCGAGTACACACGAACGTACCGAGACGGCGCCATGCTGGACTTCATCGCCAGCGTTCGTACACAGTCCGGTGGGAGCCTACTTCAGAGTAGAGCTCTGTTTCAGTTCGCACACTCACAGAGGACCGTTATACTGGCCCCAGAGTCAACCCAGACAGAAGGGATGGGTTAAGATGAAGTAGAGGTGTTTATGATGCCGGGACGTAAGTGGACAGTGGACGA
>NZ_AUCA01000097.1 GCF_000429525.1 Alicyclobacillus contaminans DSM 17975
CACAAGATGAAACTGGAGTACGATCTTGGGCTCAGTCGGATATATGAACTGGTCATCAATTCGGATCCGTGCTACGCGTTCCTGTTGGACAGCAACTCGCTCCTGCAGAACAAGAGTGTGCGCCTCCCGGGTGAATGGAGGCATTCCCCTTTACACGTGGTGAAGGCGGAGTCAAACTCTGTGCAAAGGGGATGATGTTTTGTGGTGGAGGAAATATTGAAAGGCATTTCAAGTAGGAGCCGCTTGGAGCATGTCACACGCAAGTTCCGCTGTTCAAACGAATGGAATTCCTTTTGACTCCAATAGTTTTTTATTAAACAGAACACTTTTGTCTTCTGGACGGTAGCGCCTCGCCGCTTCGTTGTGCTCCCACGCCTTTTGCAAATCCCCCAAGTAATAGTAACAGACGCAAAGCTGCAGGTGTGGGTACCATGTGGAGTATGCGGGATAGCTAAAACTCCATTGATTGAAATCGGGTTGGGTGCGAATCGCAGCTTCATACCAGAACGTCGCTGTCTGAAACTGTTTGGCACGCTGAAAGTTGTAGCCTATCCTGGACAAAGCCTCTGGACGTGGTGTGCCATACTCGAAGGATTTCAACAATGATGACAACTCATTGGCGAATTCCCCGAGATATCTGTAACAGTCCGCCATATTGATGCACGCATAAATTTTGTCATCTACCCATCCTTCCGCCATGGCCAGGTTCTTTTTATAACTCTCAATAGCGTCCTGATACTTCCCGCTCTCTCGCAGTTCATTGCCGTAGTAAAAGTAATCTCTTGGCGAGAACCTTTCTCCGCGCTCAATTTTAGCGGCATAGATAGACAGGTTTCGTCCAATCCGCGACGTTTTGTTCGGCGGACTCTGATGCGTCACCGCAATATCAGAGTTGATGATATGACCGCTGACGCTCAGATAATTGTGGCAATCGCCATACCACCGATAGTTGCGTTCCCGTTTGACCAAACGGTTTCTTCTGTACCGGAGGGTTACATTGCCGAATTCGTCCATGCCTGCATTGTAGTACATGGAGACGGAGTCCACGGCTGGATCGAGCGTCTCTTTCAATTGCTTGAACAGCTGCCGATCCCGTTCGAGCAGCACATCGTCCGCATCCAGAAACAGAATGTATTCCTTTGTCGCATGCCGAAACGATTCATTTCTCGCGTCGGCGAAATTTCCGGTCCAGTCGAATTGGTAGACGCGGTCGGTATACTTTCTTGCAACCTCAATCGTGTTGTCTGTCGATCCCGTATCCACAATGTTTATTTCATCTACCAGGTCCTGTACCGTATCCAAACAGCGACCGAGGGTATCCTCTTCATTTTTCACAATCATGCACAAGCTAATCGTAATCAAATTCACTTCGTTCCTTTCTCTGGTCTGGTGACAATTGTCTTTTCAATTCGAGAATCACAGCCAAACCCTGTTTGAGCGGTATGTTGTCTGGGAACTGGTTCACTCCTCTCCGAAGCCATGCCTCGCTGTCGTCGAGGTGAAGGTGGTACGTTTGTACTCTGGCTGAAAGCAAATAAAAATCCGGATCGGCTTGTAGCTCGGCCTCATGTTGCTGAAGCAGCTCTTCGAGTTTCTCCCACTCGTTCGCCTCATACAGTTGAATCGCTTGCTGTTTCACGTCGTCTTGAGCATTGATATTCAAAGTCTTTTGCACCTCCTGCAACTTGTGGAAGAATGCCTTCCATGTCGGAAGACATTCTTCCTTAGTTGGTTAGGCATTACACTCGATAGGATTACGCTGCTGCTTTCTATGGTCACGAATTCCGTTCTCGTTCCGGTTATGGTCCTGTCGGTCCAGTTGCTCCTGTCGGTCCAGTTGCTCCTGTCGGTCCAGTTGCTCCTGTCGGTCCAGT
>NZ_AUCA01000098.1 GCF_000429525.1 Alicyclobacillus contaminans DSM 17975
TTACAACATTCGACAGAGATTGTGCGGATCTTTTTTATCGCCTCCCTGACGGAATTTCGTGGCCACTAATGTCGATTCTATCGTGGCCATCTACATCATCTTCCATGACCACTTCGTCACCGTAGGAACACATGGGGCTGGCTGCATGATAAAGATGCAATAAGTGGGTGGTCTGCTTGGACTGCAAATCGTATTCATACAGGTCGCCATCCGGACTCGAATCCATCACGTCCTTGCCATTGAATACAGAATAAATGACCTTGCCTCCACCTGCAGCAGCCCAGTAGATGACCCCATAACGAGACGTGGTATGAACGTCCGCTGCGTTCTTGACGGCCTGTGATTCATTCTCCGGTTCATTCTCCATCTGAACCAGCACACTGTCCTTCTGATGAAGCAAATCATATTCGTGAATGGTACTGACAATGCGGTCAGATCCCTCTTGCGTGTCGGAGTTGCTCCAAATGCATTGATTCCCCTCTACATACAGCCCCTCTGGAGCCCCGAAGTCCTGGTATCCGCTCGGTGTCGTGTACATCCGGTATGTCTTTCGTGTCGAAACATTATACGCAAATAAAGACCAACTTGTGTTTCCTTCCCCATCACTTGCAATATCATATACGATCCATTGTCCATCTGCAGCGGCGTGGTTGACTTGTCGGTGGCTCTGCGGATTGAGATGCACGATGGGCGTCACGCTTGCGGTTATGGGATCCAAAATATACAATCCATCTGGATATCTTGGATCCGCGTTGAATGTGGGTGAAGCGACTATCAATCCGTGATTCGGAGAATTGGCTAGCACGAGACCATTTAAGAATTTCGCTGAATGGATATTGTCATTACCTACCAGTGATTCAATGGACCTGGATTGATCATGCCACAATGATTTCACGGGCAGGTACGAAGATGAGGTCGTCTTTGCAACGGTGTTGTCCGTTTGGTCTGAATTCGTAGATGTGGAATTTCGGAATGAGCAACCCGTAGTTACAACAGTGCCATAAGGAGGGGCGACGTAACTCGCCCCTCTCATTCAAGTTAGCCCACGACTCCGTACACACTGCATTGATTTCCAATAAACTGTGATTCAAGTTGTATAAACCAATAGATACCCTTGTCTTCGACGAATAAGTCGAAATCATCCACTCTCAACATCCGCCGACAAGTCGATGTCCAGATGGACTTGCGCCTTATATAGGCGACGTGGCATCGGCCAAGGACGTCTTTCGCAGGATGGCGAACCTCTTGACTGAAGTGCTCCAACCGGCGAGCCATCCCCGGCACACTTTCCTGCTCTGATGCCTAGTGTCCATTACAAATCGAAATATTTTGCAATCCTTTCGCGAACGAAGGCTCCGACTCCCATTGGTGACGCTTGTCTTATGGCGCAGCAGATCGTCATTTCGTCATTTATCCACGAAGATGTCCGGCGTACTGGCATACAACTCAGTGCGACCACATTGCGGGCACACAAAAGCATCAATCGTCGAGAGTTTCGGCTTGGAAAAGAGCCCTCTTTCCTCCTTTGACAGAAACACAAACATCTTTCCAACCGCCAGATCCACCTTTATCAAACGATTCCTGGCATTTGTCACACGTGTGTGCCACGGCAAGTGCCCCCTTTTCCTCGCATCATGATTTGATGAACGCCGCGCTTTCAACGGGCCTGGCAAAAGCGATTCCCTGTCTCCCGCCCCCAAATGAAATATACACCAATTTTGGGATTCGGCAATAGGATTCTTTCTGAAACACAAAGAACCCAACAGGAGATGACCTGTTGGGCTCATGTTCCTTCGCCTGGCAGCGTCCTACGTTCCCAGGGGCTCCCGCCCCAAGTATCCTCGGCGCTGGAG
>NZ_AUCA01000099.1 GCF_000429525.1 Alicyclobacillus contaminans DSM 17975
CCTCCCTCAATGATCTTTTCATTTTCTCTTGTTTTCTCATTCATTCGTAGCTTTTTGCATTTGACTCAGTAGATGGAGTGCTGTCAGACTCCTGTAGTAGAAATCTTCTGGACAAGGGTTGTGCGATCACGTTGGGGGTTCGCCCCCTTTTTCAAAAATTTGGTCGCACAGTGGTTCTCCACAACCACCTTCGCGGCGTACCCTCCCATGTCTCACGGGGTCCTCAGTTCGGCCCTTTGCATTCCATCGTTCTGCCTGTCGAAGGGTGGAGGCCAGTTTATCTCCTTAGCAGGGTCATAGCCCGTATGGTGAATATCGTACCGGCTTCTCCGTGCTTCGTTTTTCAATTGCACTACTTGCGTACGGATGAGTAAGCGCCCAAGGTAGCTTGTTACGCTGCGAGCAGCAGATTCGAGTGAATCGGTCCCAAAGCCTTTTCAGGGTCGTATGGGACTTGCCTACGCCCGAGCGTGAAAAGAACGCGAATCAGCTTACAGCAAAGCGCAATCAGTGACGCCATTGGCCTGAGTGGGTTATCCACACGTGTCGTGAAGTACTGGTGCAGTGCCCGAAACTGTGGATTCTTGGCCGCAAGTGCCAGTACACAACGGTACAGCAGAGCCCGCAGCCTTGGCCGTCCACGTTTCGTGATCCTTGTCCGGCCTTTGTGCTTCCCGGAACTGTTCTCCTTTAGGTTGAACCCGGCCAGTTTCTGAATCTGCCGCCAGTGATCATACGAGGACAGGTCGCCGACCTCGGCAAGGAAGCCTGCCACAGTAACGACTCCAACGCCAGGCACGCTGAGCATCTGAGATACTCCTGGAACTCCGTTGAGTAGCCCCTCGATTTGCTCCATTAGAGCGCCTAAATGTTCCTGTAACAGGTCGTACTGGCTAAGCAGGATGTTCAGTTCCTGTCGCGCCATTTGAAGCCCTTCAGTCAGCCCAATGGAGTCAGACGCGACATCCACAAGAGCGGCAGCGCGTTTCTTACCTACGCCGCGTGGAATCCCACTTTCTCTCCACATGCGGACAATCTCATCGGCCGTCTTGGCTTGGACGTCCTGTGGACAAGGGCATTTTCGTAAGCAAACAAGCGCTGCTTTGCCCTCCCAATCCCTGAACACTTCCGTGAACTCCGGGAAGAATCGATCGAGCCAGTTGTGGATACGCCCTTGAACTCGCTTCAGGTCTTCGACCAGACGCTCTCGTTGACTCATTCCCACGCGCAGTTCTGCGTAGACATCCTTGGGAATGTTGGGAACAGAGTAGCGTCCGTCTTTGACCAATTGCGAGATGACGCGGGCATCCTTGCGGTCATTCTTCGTCGGGTTATTGTCGTCCAGCTCTTTGGTCCGCTTCACGTGCAGCGGATTGACCAGTACAACGCCAATCCCGTGCTGACGAAGGAACTGAGCGAGATTCATCCAATAGTGCCCGGTGGGCTCAACGCCGAATACGACGTTGTCACAGCCGTGATCGGCCATCAGCGTGCGAATCCACGTGAGTAGCTTCTCCAGGCCGCGTCTGCTGTTGTCAAAGGACAAGGGCTTACCAAGTTCCACGCCACGAGCGTCGCTTGCACGAGCCACATGAACCTTCTTGGCAATGTCTGCACCTACAACCAGGGTTGAATCTGTAATGCGGCGAATCTTGCTGTTCTGCGTTATACTCATGTTGTCGTACGACCTCCTGATACGTGGTGTGTTTTTGGGCAAACCCAACACTATCAGGAGTTTTTTATTGCCTCAAATCCGAAATTGCTTCGTTACAGGAATGCTCCTT
>NZ_AUCA01000100.1 GCF_000429525.1 Alicyclobacillus contaminans DSM 17975
CCTTCGTCACGATGATCCCTCCATGATTGGATTCTGGGGGGATCATCTCGCAGAAGAGGGCCTGGCGCTAGGTGTGCGCTATTTGACGCTCACGCCGATCCAACCCGATGAACACTAATTCGTCTGTTGGCAGATGCAAAAGAATTGCCTCTGCACGAGTTGAAGGCTCAATTTCAAATGGGGCGTACGGCAGTTTCCAGACACTTGTCGGTCCTGAAGGATGCCCATCTGGCCTTGGATCGAAAAGTCAGACGGGAGGCACGTGGGATGGGATTGTAAATTGCGAGGTCCTCGAAGTGGACGAGCCTCATCGGTTATCGTACACATGGGTAAGTGGCGGGGAAAACACGACAGTGACGTGGACTTTGAAACAAGACGCCGAAGGAACCACCCATGTGCATCTCGATCAAACTGGATTCAAGGAAGAGCAAGCATTCAGTGGGGCACTGTATGGTTGGCAGAGCATGGCTAACCAGCTCGAAAAAGTGTTGGCGGACTAAAAACTCGGGGTTCGATTTGCGTTCTAAGCATATAGGCATAACATTCTATTCGTACATGTCATGTACGTTCTTTGCAAATAAACGAGGCTTGTGCCATACGAGTGCATAAGCATTTAAAGCAGCTGGAGCAAGCGGATATAGAACTTGAAAAGGAAATAGCGCGACGGGATCGGGCCGTTGTAGAAGCATATAAAGGCCTTCAGGAAGCAGAGGCAGCAAGAAATGTTGATTCCTGTTGTTGGGAAATAAAGAGATAAAAGGAGCCGCGGAAATGTCCTATATCGTTGATTTTAAAAATGTGTCTACGGTTGGATTAGAGTCTTCACCTGTAGTAGAAGCGCTTGCTGGTTTACGTGCTAATGAAGCCCGTTACTTTATGAACAAATACAAGCATGAATTTACGGTTGTACCAGCTAGAGAAAGCCAGGAGACACTTGATTATGTAAACCGAATTTTGAAAGAAGAACGTGATATTGAGTTTGCGGCCAAACCTTTAGAAACGTCGCGTTTTCAAGTGGAAAATATCAAATTTGCCTACGTCTTTTATGAGGATGGTCTCGAGGTCAATGTCATGTATACGGTTGATGACCCTAAGAAGCGGGCCGTTGGTTTTAAGCTTTCTGAGGGGATGGAGGTACCAAAGGAGTTAGAAGGGAAGTTTAAGTTTGCTAGGCAGAAGTCTAAACTAGCTGGAACAATTCGGGGCTCATTTTTTGTAATTAAAGGAGAATATTAAAGTAAGCAAGGGCGCAATTGGAGGAATCCAGCCATTTTGCAGCCGCTCACGCTGTTTGTCGGTGGCTCGGTCACCGTTATTGGCGGAGCGGCTGTAGTGTCAATCTGCCAGCAGTATGAGCGTTCATCCGTCAGTCATTTCAGCCGTGAATCAATCAGCCAACAGCCCTGCGTTGCCATTCCAGGTCATTGAGTACCCGCTGGATGTGCCCTTCCTCAATCGCTTCGCTGTCCCGTGCCGCCGCGTCATAGAGTGCCTGTGTGCAGAATTGGTTTACAACACGAGGAATACCACGGCTGGCTGTGTAAATCATTTGAATATTCTCCATCGGTATCCCGTTGGAACGGCGTGTTCTGCCAGTTCCATTTTTCCATGGGCGTCATTGCTCGGTGGCTTTCAAATTAAGATCTCAAGTTTCGCACCCTTAGACAGCCAGCTTTTCCTTGATAGCGCTGGGTAAATGGGTGATAAACTGTTCAACAATCATGTCGATCACGGTGCCG
>NZ_AUCA01000101.1 GCF_000429525.1 Alicyclobacillus contaminans DSM 17975
ATTGATCCGGAAATTTCCTTCTGGAAACTGACTCAAAGATTACTCGGACACGCTCCTAGGATTCTCCTGTGAGTTATTGTCCATCTCCGGAACATGCCACACGATCCTTCTAAGGAGGGATTTGGGTGAAACCAACAGGGCATGTCCGACCATTAGATCACATCGGTCGCGTAGTAATACCGATTGAGTGGCGACGCATGTTTGGAATCATGAGCCGCGATCCGATTGAGATTTATGCAGAAGGAGAATATATCGTGATGCAGAAGTACAATCAAGTATGTGTGCTCTGCGGTTTCCCCGGAGACTTGGTGAAGTTCCGTGGCAAACTTGTGTGCAGAGCATGTCGGGAAGAAGTGGGATATCTTCATTACGGCGAGTGCTGCCACACAAATTCCGGATGGTTGGAAAGATGAATAGACCGCGATTCAACACGATGAGCATGCCGACCAATGCAGTAAAAGTGCTTGTCTCACTACAAAAGTAGTGATAGGATGAGCATAAGCAGTACGTGTCATCTCAGAACTTACACGGTTTTGAATCCGCTTGTCGGGGAATACAGATAAGCGGAGACAGGACGAGGTGAGTGAAATGGCACGTATATATTTATACCCAAATAGGGGACGGAGAGTTATGCGTACGCTGTATGCAGACGAGAAAATCGAAAGCGTGGCAGACTCGGTTCGGGAGCGGTATGGCCTGAACTTTTTTCCTGTTGTTCCAGAAGTAATTGCGGACGCTGAAAGGATCAATGTGTTCAGCGCTCGTTTTCGCAATCCGGACATCGCGGGGCTGATCACCAAACGTGATGGTGAAGTCTTTATCTATATTCGTGATGGCGACCCTGCCGTGCGTAAACGGTTTACCTTTGCTCACGAACTGGGGCATTATTACTTGCACCTGCAGAAGGGTAAAGGCACGAACTTTATTGATGCAGAGCATATGTTTCGGATGGCTGGATCTCAACTGGACGAGGTAGAGGCAGAAGCTAACATCTTTGCCGCCGCACTTTTGATGCCTGAACGGGAAGTGCGCGAACTGTGCGATGCTCATGTTCCACTACGTGAAATGGCTGAGTACTTCATGGTTTCGAATGCCGCCATGTACAACCGCGTACGGAACTTGGGATTGAGAGTATGAGTGGAGAACATTTGGAACAACAAAGCTCGTTTGGAATGCCGGATGAAGCGGTTAGGCAAGCACTTGAGGGAGCAGAATTCACGGACTATGGCAACGAGGTTGAAGTCAATAACCGAATCAAGATGATGGAAGCGCAGATTTAGCTGCGCAAAGTTGACGAGTTACTTAACACGTGGAAAGATCACCAGGAAAATGAGCGTAAAATTCGTGCAGAGATCGCTCGCTGGGTGTTTATCATCTTGAGTGCGGAATTGCTCGTTGGTAAAGGCACGTTTGTTCTCTTTGGGTTCAAAGTGCTGTCGTTTCCGGAGTGGTTGGCCATATCATTCTTCATCGGTATGTATGTCCAGGTGATCTCGGTTGTAATGGTTGTGGTGAACGGCGTTTTTCCTAAGCCGAAGGAGGATTTTCTCGGAAGGCTTACAGACGTTATCAAAGACCTCTAAGGGTTGTCTCTGACGCGACCTTATAATAGCTAGTGCCCCTTCAGGCAACGTAGTTTGAGGAAAGTGGAGGATCAACCAGTGGAATGGAGAATATCACCAACGGTGGTGATATTCATGTGCCTG
>NZ_AUCA01000102.1 GCF_000429525.1 Alicyclobacillus contaminans DSM 17975
GCATGAGAGGAAAGGGGCCGTTCTTATCCGGGGAGGCCTGTCCGATACGCTGGTAGAGCCGGTAACCGCCGTCGAGAGGCGGCGCTGAACGGGCAGGAGTCAGCAGAGGCCATAGTACGTGGGCGGGCGCTCGTCTGCGGAAGGGCCGAACATGAAACGAGGATGGACTGGATGCGTTCACACGACGAGCGACGACAGCAGAATACCCCGCAAGGGGCCTCCACCCGGAGGGTAGTGGTGAAGCCGCGAGAGGCCGGGATTGGAGGGCCGAGTTCGTCGTTGGCACAAGTGCAGACCCCATCCTGCGAAGAGAGGGACTCCCTGCTGGAGAAGATGCTGGAGCGGGAGAACCTGCTTCAGGCACTTCGCAGAGTCGAGGCGAACAAGGGAGCGCCAGGGGTGGATGGCGTGACGGTAGCCCAACTACGGTCGTACATCCAGACCCACTGGGCTGACATGCGTCAGCAGCTGCTCGCGGGGACCTACAAACCGCAACCCGTCAGGCGGGTCGAAATTCCGAAACCCGGAGGCGGGGTGCGGGGACTGGGAATCCCCACCGTGATCGACCGACTCATCCAGCAGGCACTGCTCCAGGTATTGAACCCGATTTTCGACCCGGAGTTCTCCGAGAACAGCTTCGGATTCCGGCCGGGGCGGAGCGCCCATGACGCGGTGCGCAGGGCACAGCAATACATTCAGCTGGGTTACCGGTGGGCAGTGGACCTGGATCTGGCGAAGTTCTTTGACCGAGTGAACCACGACAAGCTCATGGCGCGCGTGGCGCGAAAGGTCAAGGACAAGCGGGTCCTCAAGCTCATCCGGGCCTACCTGAACGCAGGCATCATGGCGGACGGGGTGGTGATACGCAACGAGGAAGGGACACCGCAAGGCGGCCCCCTCAGCCCGCTGCTCGCCAACATCATGCTGGACGACTTCGACAAGGAGCTGGAGAAGCGAGGGCATCGGTTTGTCCGCTACGCGGACGACTGCAATGTCTACGTGAAGTCGCGTCGGGCGGGAGAGCGAGTGATGGCGTCACTGACCAGATACCTGGAGGGGACACTGAACCTGCAGGTCAACCAGGAGAAGAGTGCGGTAGACCGGCCGTGGAAGTTGAGGTTTCTCGGATTCAGCTTCCGGTCCGACAAGCTGGCCACGATACGCCTGGCACCGAAGACGATAGAACGGTTCAAAGAACGGGTGCGCCAGATCACCAGCCGCTCACGGAGCATGCCCATCGCGGAGCGCATCAGGCAATTGAACGCGTACATCATGGGATGGGTGGCGTACTACCGGATGGCAGAGATGAAGGGGCGCTGCGAACGGTTCGATGAATGGATTCGGCGCAGGCTGCGAATGTGCATATGGAAGCAATGGAAACGAGTGCGCACGCGGTATCGGGAGCTACGCGCGTTGGGGCAACCGGAGTGGGTGGTCCACATGACAGCCAACTCACGCCGAGGGCCGTGGTTCATGGCGAGGATGCTGAACCAAGCCATGGACAAAACGTACTTTGAGCAACTGGGGCTGCGCAGTCTTCAGGCGAGATACCTTACGCTTCGTGGAGTTTCATGAACCGCCGTATGCGGACCCGCACGTACGGTGGTGTGAGAGGACGGGG
>NZ_AUCA01000103.1 GCF_000429525.1 Alicyclobacillus contaminans DSM 17975
TTATCGTAAAAGTACAAGCCATATAGCTTGCGCTCTCCATAATTCAGATGATCGTAGTCTAGAAAGATGCCTTCTTGATGTATGACTTCAAGAAGTCTATCCATGAAGATCTCACCCGTTGTTCTTTTGTCTGGCGATCATCTCATCATACTTTCGCTGCGCGCGACGGATCACATTGTGGATGTGCTCGACAAACTCCGGATCGTCAATGCCATACTCGCTTTCCATATGGGCAGCGATTTCCGTGATGTCTGCTTCGATGTCACCGGGCTCTCGAGTAGCAGATTCCTCATCCCGCTTGCCATCTTGGGACTTCAGAAAGTCAGCAAACTGAGTAACTTGTTGCTGTTTGCCCGGAGGAAGGTCACGAATGGTTTCGATCAACTTGCGCTCCCCAGGCGCAACAGCAACATGCTCCCCAGAACTTGAAACCGAAAATCCGTGCGGATCGTCAGAACGGCCTGTTAAGTAGTCAACAGTAACATCGAAAAAATCAGCTATTCTGTTTAACTGTTCAATTCCCGGTTCTCGGCTTCCATTCTCATAGTTGTTCACTGTCTTGTACGTAACTCCGAGATATTCGGCTAGAGATTTCCTTGTTACTTTGCGGGTCTCAAACAGTTCGGATAATCGATCAGAAAAAATGCTCATAACGACCCCTTCTTACGCTTGACAGGAACGTTTCGTTCATATAAAGTAAATCACGTAAGAACGATTCGTTCATATCAAACGAGGTGGTGAGTATCGGTGAATCCATTTGGAGCCAAGCTCAGGGCTCTACGCAACCGCAAGGGCTTGACTCAAAAACAGATCGCAGACCAACTCGGTATGACCGTGCGAGGGTACCAGTATTACGAAACAGGGAATAGGTACCCGGATCTTAAGAAAGCGTGCCGGTTGGCAGAAATTCTTGATGTTACTTTGGATGAACTATCTGTTCGTGATTGTACACCAAATGGCGAGTCGGCGTAAGAGTGTTCGTACCTTGACAACTGAATCGACTCCTTAGGACGGGTGGTGATTTCACTGCTTATCGACATCGAGAAGATTGTCGTAGAAGACCGGATTCGTAAGGACTTCGGGAACCTTCAGGAGCTGGCCGATGATATCCGGGAGAATGGGTTAATTAACCCACCGGTTGTTACACCGGAATATCACTTAATCGCCGGAGAGCGACGGCTGAGGGCCTGTAGGTTGCTGGGTTATCGACAAATCGAGGTCCGAGTCATGACGGTCAAGGATTATGAACATCAACTGCGACTGGAGATTTCCGAGAACGAGAACCGTAAGGAGTTTACGTTTTCGGAGCGGGTGGAATGGGCGCGTCGGTTGGAGCGCGTCGAGGCGTTGAAGGCTAAGGAAAGGCAAGGCAGTCGCACGGACCTGTCAGATAACATTGGCCAAAATTTTGGACGAAGTTCCGAGATCGCGGCCAAGGTTAGCGGGTTCGGAAGTGATGAGACCTACCGCAAAGCTAAATTCATCGCCGACCACGCAGACGAAGAAACCATTCGCCAACTCGATAAGGGTGAACTCAGCATCCATCGAGCATACCAGGATCTCAAGAAACAACTGGAGCGTACCCAAGCCGAACTCG
>NZ_AUCA01000104.1 GCF_000429525.1 Alicyclobacillus contaminans DSM 17975
TGTTTCGAAGTGTAAAGGCACTCACGGCCGCGATTCACACGTTTCTCGATGCTTGGAATGAAAACGCCAAGCCATTCAAATGGGTGAAAAGGGCAGAAGAAATACTGGAAAAAGCAAACCCTAAACATAAATAGTTATAAGCCCTCAAGACACTAAGTCAGCTCGAAGCCAATTGTGAATACCGAGTAGAGAGTGAACCATCTGGGCTTGAAGAGTGAGATCATTCTCAGCTGTCCACGCCTTATCTAAATTGTCAACCAGTATAACCACTCTGTTGCTTGATTTCAGAAACGGAATGAGAAGATCCTTTGCCACAATCAAAAACAGATTGTGTTATTTATTTGTAAAATTGTCATTACTGTATCCGAATTCCTCCAAACACTCTGACATTATTTCTAGTAACCCACTAAAGGGAGAGTGTTGGTGCTCTGTTTCCCGCAACTTAAAAATTCACGAAAATGTGGCGTTCTGATATAACCCGACACTATTAATACCAATCAAATTCTTTAGAGGTTAACCATCCATCTGAACACCATCAATCAACCAGTAGTAATGATGCAACGGCTTGTACAGATCGATGGTCAAGCTAAATGGCAATCCCTTTTCGACTACCTTGGCGGTGTGACCAGTGGATGAAAGAAGCGTATATGTCACCTTTACACCGTGATACGTTCCTACAAATTCCTTGGATGTATCCGAAGTCTGGATGATTGATCCATCCGGTGCAAAGTTCTGTGTCCCATACAAAGCAACATAAACTGGACTTGCCTTCCACGGACTATGCCCGCCTTTTTCTTCTTGGGACATTTGATTCGATGTTTCTACAACTACTGTTCCATCAAAATATGAGGTATATTCTTGACCTTTACTCTGCGGCAAAAAATTTGGATTTGTGTAGATGGTGATTGCATCAGTGTTCATTTCATTTGTTTGCTTCGATGTTGTTGGCGCAGATAGATTCGAGCTTGTCGATCCAGAATTGTTGGTTGCTGTTGTCTCCGTATTCGTCACATTCGTTGTTTCAGATGGTCCATTGCCTGCCAAACCACACCCTGCAAGAATTCCCACGATAGTTAATGATGCTCCTGAAGTTGTTATCCATTTGCTATATCTTGTCATGTTTAGGTTGACCTCCTGATTTTGTACACATAACGTAGACGCAGAGACTCCACGTTTAGTTTCAATCCATTTTTTGGAGTGCTTTGTGAACGGCAAGAGGAGGAACCGAATCGCTCTGGCCCCATCCAACCAGTGACCGCTTTAGAGCCAGGACAACGATTTTAAAGAGGCACGCGAAATCTGAACGATCCTTCGAATAGGCGAATTACTCCGACTGCTTAATGAGGACGAGGTGTAGTAAAATGTTGATTGAAAATAGTTTCCGCGGATTTCACCTCACTCAAACATGCAGAACAACGTGGCGTCCCCCTATATACCGTATTTTGTATGATGATGCAGGGTTAGGTGAACCCCTATCTTGTACATTCGCCCTCCCTCAATGATCTTTTCATTTTCTCTTGTTTTCTCATTCATTCGTAGCTTTTTGCATTTGACTCAGTAGATGGAGTGCTGTCAGACTCCTGT
>NZ_AUCA01000105.1 GCF_000429525.1 Alicyclobacillus contaminans DSM 17975
AGTAGAGTCCGGTATGCTGTGTAAAAAGGGATGGCGCCCCGGGGCATAAATATGAGCCATCCCACCCTCTTTGGTAGAATGTGAGATTGGTCAGAATCACATCACCAGGAGGGATAGAAGATGGCTCAATACCAGATTACCCTGAACGACGAAACTTTGAAAGACCTCTTTCAGCAGGATGGGGGTGTAGCGAAACTCGTCGAGCAGGTGCTCAATCAGGTATTACAGGCCCAAGTGACGGAACAACTGAGGGCGGCACCGTATGAGCGGACCGATGAGCGGCAAGGGTACCGGAACGGGACTGTCCCTCACACCCTTACCACCCGTGTGGGCCGGCTCACTCTGCGCGTACCCCGGGTACGAAATGGACAGTTCTCTACCGAGCTGTTTGCCCGGTACCAGCGAAGTGAACAGGCACTGGTCCTGGCGCTGATGGAGATGGTGATCAACGGCGTCTCGACCCGCAAGGTGGCCAAAATCACCGAAGAACTGTGCGGAACGGAGTTCTCCAAGTCCACTGTCTCGGACCTGTGCAAGCGCCTGGATCCCATCGTTCATGCGTGGAACAACCGCAGTCTGCGGGAGCACCGCTACCCCTTTGTCCTTGTTGACGCTTTCGTGTTGAAGATTCGAGAGGATGGGCGAGTACGTTCTCGAGCCGCCATGATTGCCGAGGGGATCAACGAAAAGGGTTACCGGGAAGTTCTGGGTTTGATGCTAGGGAACAGCGAATCGGAGGCGAGTTGGCGAGAGTTCTTTGCCTGGCTGAAGAGCCGAGATCTTAGGGGCGTCGACATGGTCGTGTCAGACAGTCATAGCGGATTGGTCAAGGCGCTCCAGACCGAATTTCAGGGTTGCACCTGGCAGAGATGCCAGACGCACCTCATGAGAAATCTGCTGGATGCCACCCCCAAAGCGTTGCAGGAGGACGTCTACAAGCGTGTACGAGCGATTCTAGAGGCACCAGACCTGAAGACGGCTCGACTGCTGATGAATGAGTTTGTGGAGGAATTCGCTGACAAAGCGCCCAAGGCCGTGCGGGTGCTGGAGGACGGTTTTGACGACGTAACGGCGGTTCTGGCGCTGCCAGACCGATACCGTCGCCGGCTGCGGACGACGAATGGTGTGGAGCGGCTGAACGAAGAAATCCGGCGCAGAGAACGGGTGATTCGCATCTTTCCGAACCGAGAATCCGCTATCCGGCTGTTGGGGGCGCTGCTGATGGAAATCGACGAAGCCTGGACCACGGGACACCGTTACCTGAATATGGACGAGTACTGGCAGTGGAAGAAACAGCAGCAAGAATCAGGCCAACAAGCTAAGCTCCATATCCTAAACGCCTGACTGTGAACATTTTGTGACGTCTACCAGAGACGGGATTTTACACACAATCTCGGACTTGATC
>NZ_AUCA01000106.1 GCF_000429525.1 Alicyclobacillus contaminans DSM 17975
ATTGATCCGGAAATTTCCTTCTGGAAACTGACTCAAAGATTACTCGGACACGCTCCTAGATTGCACGGATGTCTTGCGCGGCTCTCATTTGCGAATAACGTAAGGTTAAACACTCGTTCGGATTGGTCCGGGGTTTTAGTGGCAACAACCACACTCATTCTCTTTCCCACGTGCTTCTTGAATGGCTTCCCGTCCCTCTTTGACTACATAGTAAACCAATGCCAGTGCAGCGATGGAATCAATCCACCACCAGCCAAGAAGCGCGGTCAGAAGGACGCCTGTTAATACGATCCATGCCATGTACGCACAAACCATACTGCACGAGCCATCTGCGCGAAGCGCTTTACTTCCAATTAGAGATCCGATTCGTTTCTTCGCCCGCGATAGGTAAGGCATGATAATACCTGATGCAATAGCTAATCCGATACCAAGGAAACTTGTATCAGTTCCTTGATGCGTTACCAATTTATCAGTGGACGCGACCACGATATAAACGGCCAGCAAGAGGAGTGCAATCCCGACCACCCACGAGGACGTTTTCTCGGCTTTCTTCACGCGTGTAAGACTTTCTCCGCTTGCTTCAAGCGTCAAACGCCAGAGCAAAACGGCACTTGCGATCAGTTCAATGATGCTGTCTGCACCAAAGGCGACCAGGGACAGGGAATGCGCACGGATACCTGACCCAATCGCGACCGCCGCTTCAATGACCATCCAAACAATCGATACAATCTCAATGTTGACACCTCTCTTCACCGATACGGCTTGTGAAACCATCAAAGTGTCTCCCCTTTATACTTAAGTTTCATGGTGATGGTCATGGATGCCACTGGGATCTTCGGTTTGAATGGTCACATGTCCGGTACCCAAATGATGTGTACTGTGACCTGCAACAGTTTTTGGGTCTCTTTCACGGTCATCTGGCCATCGACAACCACATGTGCAAGTCGTGCATGTGCCGAATTCCCTTTACGATACAATCGTATCGACGACTTTCGGAATTAGGTTGGGGCGTTTTCTCCAGTTCATGAGTTAGCGATAACGTTACACGTTCGAATGATTCCTATCGTGTGGTGGTCCATTCTTCGTTCCCGATTTCAATAGGTACTTTCGAGCGAATGCTTTGCATCCTAAACATAGAGCTGCGGCGATGCCCACGAATAATAACTCACACGGTTCCAATCGACTCCCTCCCAGTAATTTACTATCTACATTTGAACTACTAAAGTGCCTAGTGCCCCTTCAGGCAACGTAGTTTGAGGAAAGTGGAGGATCAACCAGTGGAATGGAGAATATCACCAACGGTGGTGATATTCATGTGCCTG
>NZ_AUCA01000107.1 GCF_000429525.1 Alicyclobacillus contaminans DSM 17975
TTTTGTGGAGTGGAAGGGGAACGGCCCCACTGTTCCAATTGGTCACGTTCATCATCAGTGAGTGTAATTTCAATCGCTCGTTTACCCATGCCATGGTATTACCACAATGGTAAACGCCACTGTATATTTATTTTAGACTCGTGACACTAGATTGCACCTTCTATGTACAAATCCGATCACCATCCTCATTCGCGCGGAAGCCCCTGTCTTTAGGCATGGGGAGGAAGCGCGCCTCGTGTCCATCTTGACGCTGGACGGCCGCATCTTCCACAGTCTAACACCGCAGGCCCTGCGGCCTTTGGCTTTCGCAACCAGCATTTTTGCGGACGCGAGATTGCCCTCGAACGAAGTCGGCCAAACGCCTGTTGAAAAAGCGCCGAGGGCAAGCGTCTATATTACAAGAACTTGTCTGCTCACTGGCGGCGAGCGCCTTATATCCCCAGAGCTAAAGCTCGGGGTCTTACGGCGCATAGTGATAAGACATAGTCCAATCTTCTACAGTTCCTAAAGAATAGGGGACGGACACATCCGTACCCCTATTCTTTAAAACACCAGATTCGAGGGCCAAGGTAGTTGTTTTTCTCCATCCATCCTATCAGTGCCCAACGCACAGAATCCAAATAGAAAAACCAGTTTTGCCCTTCGAACTTAGGACAATATATGCCGACACCATTGAATGTGTGTCATATCTCGTCACCCAAATTAATTTAGAAATCCACTCCTAAGATTTGTTTGGACAGTGACGGAGAGTCCTACGAAACCACGGGTTGCGATGACGACTCAGGCGTGAACTGAACGGAGCCAGTCACTCCTGATAGAGTCTGCGCATCAGTTGAACAAATTCCTGTGGTGTCAGTGATTGCTGACCATCCGACAGCGCTTCGTTCGGTCGAGGATGCACTTCTATGATCAGTCCATCTGCCCCGGCAGCAATGGCTGCCATACTCATGGCAGGGACGTAGCGAGCAATGCCGACTCCGTGACTGGGATCGACAATCACTGGCAGATGGCTCAAATCCTTCACCACAGGAATCGCATTTCTGGCTCAAGCTACTGACCCAGTCGTGGGCGTTCACTTGGCAGCTCCGGAGTGAACTTCCACCAGTCGATCAGACCGATTCACACCCTCCACCGGCTCTCTGTGCTGTCCAAACCGCGTACTCTCTCCATCATAGCCATTACCTATGAGATTATTTTCTAGTGCCCCTTCAGGCAACCTTGATCTTCTTTTGTTCCCGTAGAAGGCTAGCGTTTCGCCTGTGCTTATTGCGCCAGCGAATATATGCCCGAAT
>NZ_AUCA01000108.1 GCF_000429525.1 Alicyclobacillus contaminans DSM 17975
CATACTCCGGCTCCGGCCGGCCAAAGGTGGTGGTGGACGGTGACACGTCGCAGACTCCTGCGGGGCCTTATCCCTATTTGGCGTCCTATACGCCCGCCGCCGGTGATCGCGTGCTACTGGCGCGCGTTGGGGTCAGTGGCAAGTTTGTGATTCAGGGAAAGGTGGTGTAAGTGTGGAAAACGGAGTCACGACTGGGCTTCGCGAGATCTATGACCGTCTTTTGGAGGTCAGGTCATGTCGCGGCGATGTTATTCCGCCAGTGCGACACCCTTTTGCCAAAGTTCAGGGCCAATCCTTGCATAAAGTTTCCTGGTCGCTCGTTTCAGGTAATGCTTCCTTTTATCGTGCCAGTAAAAGGCGTGTTCTAGTAGTTGCATTCCCATAGAATCGGAGGCCGTTACCTGGCGAAGTGCGGTGAGTGCTGTGTTGTCGTGTTTCCGAGTCTCAATAAAGCACTCCACGGTCATGAGCACCAAGAGTTCGTCTCCGTCGAGTTGTGAAAGTCGATGCAGGTTGCCAGCTGCCGTATTACGGTGGTAGCTCGTTTCATAGTTCTCTCTGTGAACTGTTCTAAGAGCGGGCTGATCCTTAAACTGCGGCAGAAAAGTCATTTGCGTCACGTACGAACAAAATACTTGCTCAGCATAGATGCTGCGTTCAACATCGCGCAGTACACTTCGCCAGTGACTCATTATCCCATCTCCTGTGTTGAGGGCGGATGTACCTCGGACATGTGCCCTCGTTTTTCACTACTCAGGATATGGAGGGGTGTTTGTTCTAGGTACTGGGCTTTAACCTAAAACGATTTTCGTGGGAGCGTCCATTGGGGCGTCTTTTTTATGCCCTCATAAGGAGGTGAGGCCATGGTCATACCGCTCGTCGGCGACCTGCTCCTTGTCCGCGACGCCGACTTCATCAGCCGCGCCATCGAGGACATCACGCACAGCCCATACAGCCACGTGGCCGTATTCACCGGGCCGAATGAGTTGGTCGAAGCACAGGGATTCCGCCGCGTTGGCTATCAAGACCCCGGAGTGTATGCGGGCAAATCCGACCTGTTCCGATGTGACAGCCTGACGCTTGAGCAACGCTTCCGAATCGCTGCAGCCGCAAAGCTCCACATCGGCCAGCACTACGACTACTGGCTGCTCGTAATCGAGTGGGTACGGTATGCGCTCGGCATCGTGCTCCCGTGGCGTGAGCGCCACACCGTGA
>NZ_AUCA01000109.1 GCF_000429525.1 Alicyclobacillus contaminans DSM 17975
GGTTTCCAAGGAATGAATACCCATAAGAGGAAAGTGAATTGCTGTGTTTTACGCCCTCATAAACTCATTCGGAAGGCTTTTCGGACACGCTCTTAAAGGAAATTGTAGATAAATCCTACGAATTGAAAGTTAACGGAATCTCTCTGAAATAGGAGGTGCTTCTGTCTCTAGCGGGAGTTTATGCGGCAGAAAGATTTGGGTACCCTTTATTGCGCTCAAGGGTAAGTGCAGATAGCTTCTGTATAGTAACCTCGTAGGCCGAGATGGGGGTACTGGGAAAGCCAAGGCGACAACCATGAGAGGTTGTCGCGCGATTACTAGTACCAGGGACCAGGATAATATCCGTAAGGGTATGGATAAGGGCGAGCTGCCGCTAATCCAGAAAGTGCAACGAGAGGAAGAAAAAGAAATGGGAAGAATGCTTCGGATATGTCTGCTTCTTCGTCAGAATTAGATATTGCATGGTCTGCTGACAATTTCTTCGTTGTCGCCGATGTCGGGTTAATCAGTGTAGCGCGCATCAGATATATACCGTCATCACTGACTGAATGTAATCTGCCACAATATACGTGCCCGCTGACGTGGTAAGCTATGACCTTATGTCCTATAAACTGCATACAATATTCACTAGTAATCTTTGGTCTTTTCTCTGACATGTTTAACGCCTCCTCGATTAACTTAGGAGGACGAACACCCATTCCTCCCTGTAGATACGACATATTTACGTGTGCTGTTGTCCATAGGTGCGGGACATATACCCCATGTCAAGCGCCTATTTCATAAATAGGCGCTTGACATGGGGGGAATTTTCCCGAATCGGGACACTGTGACGGGAAGGGGGGGAGGCCATGAGTGTAGCCAGTGCGTATCGTCCGGCTGAAACGTTTATTCGACAAAACGAACTGATACCCACCCACGTACACTGTTGATAAACCAAATCTTTGTAGCTCTTCTTATGTCCGACTGACTTAACACCGCCTCTTCAACGATACCTTCATCAAGAAGTTGAGCTCGAAATGTCCCCGCAAGTAATCCACAGTCACGAGATGGAGTCACCTTGCGTCCGTCTATTTCTAATACGATGTTTCCATTCGTAAACTCAGTAACTCAAGTTTCGCACCCTTAGACAGCCAGCTTTTCCTTGATAGCGCTGGGTAAATGGGTGATAAACTGTTCAACAATCATGTCGATCACGGT
>NZ_AUCA01000110.1 GCF_000429525.1 Alicyclobacillus contaminans DSM 17975
GATCCACTCCGGTTCGTAGTGTAGGCTACGCAGAGATGCGTGCTCGAAAAAAGCCCGACCACCCATAGATTCCCCTGCGGATCTACCGAGATGGATGGCGACTGGAGCGCACCAATGCTCACATATGGTGTCCACGTATGGCCGAGATCAGAAGACTTGGTATAGATACACGTATATCTCGATGGGTCATAGAGCGCCACATGGATCGTGCCACTCTGATCTACTACGACTGATGGCGATAGGTTTCCGGTGGACCCCGCTGAAGTATAGACCGTGTATGTAGTCCCCCCAGACCAGCAGTATACGGCGCGGTCAGAGGGAGAATGGTATATCACCCACTCAGTAGATCCGCTCCATCCGGCGGTTGGACTCACCAAATTTTTCTCGCTGGATGACACGAGAGCCTGGGCGAAGCTACCCCATGAGCTTGCATTTGAAGTTCCCGCCTGATAGATAGCATTTTTTCCGCCGCTGGTGCTTGCGACAGAGTAAGTAAAGTAAGTATTTCCACTCGCGTCCTGACTGAATGAACATCCTCCAGGTGTGAACATAGATCCAGATGAAGGGCCAGGTATATTTGCATATGGGGTGATGAGCGACCCATTCGACGTAGCTGGATTAAATACGTAAAATCCAATCCCGGTGATACCTGCGCTAGTGGTCAAGCATGCACAATATACGAGTGTTGTCGGCCCTGGAGATATGATCGAATAGTATGCGCTGGGGTCTGATGTACTCGTGTATGCGCGAAGTGACCACGTATTCCCGCCATCCTGAGAACCGTAAAACTGCAAGGCCCCACTGGGACTCATGACAGCGATGACAAGCCATCCGTTCGATACCTGCGCAATGCACCTATTGGAGCGGGCTACGCTATATCCACTTCCCGTGACTATGGTCGGGTCGACCACCACCGGATACATCACATCAGACGACGACAACCACGAGTACGGCACACCGATGGAAAATGCCATCCGCCCTTCCCCGAGTGCTTCAACAAAGAACGTCCCACGCTGCACCTGCGCCGGGCTGCTCTGGTCCCATGCGGCGATGGCGGGAAGCTGGAACACCTCGC
>NZ_AUCA01000111.1 GCF_000429525.1 Alicyclobacillus contaminans DSM 17975
TTACAACATTCGACAGAGATTGTGCGGATCTTTTTTATCGCCTCCCTGACGGAATTTCGTGGCCACTAATGTCGATTCTATCGTGGCCATCTACACCCAGTCGGCGCCAACATTCACCATTACCACAAGACACCCAGGAGCGTGCCCTTCGGTCGATTACTCGGACACGCTCCTAGGCGAACCTACCTCATAGAAAACGACCTCGTGGAACGACTGGACTATGAAGCGAGGAGACGTCCTCGTGGATGGCCGACAAAACTCATCAATGGATTGTTGCGAGCCTACTTTCAAGAGCAGGACAGATTGACGGGTAAACAATGAAGAACACAGAGAACTGAATAATATGTTGTTCAGTACTGAGAAGGCGCTCCGTGGGCAGCGACCGATGCGATTGGGGACGGTTTTGGGACGTGGAGAGCTTCATCCTGCACCCAAATGAGTTAAAGAACCAGGGAACGGAGGAGGCCATCGTGATTCGAAAGGTCCCGGAATCCTTACTGGCAAAGACGCAAGTCCGCTCGGCGGCCGCAAACCAAGTGTCGGAGTCAGCGGAGGTTCCATAATGGTCCAAATCGAAAAGCGGAGCCTGCACTTGGTACGGCTGCAAAGTAGATGTCAAACCATATGTCAAAGTAGGCCCTAGGCTAGGATTCCACTTATCGGAGGCTTTCCCTGATGGGCATGTGTTCTTCATCGTCTTCGTGTCATTCTTCTTGGTGTTATTCCTCCTGCTTTTGTCCGGTTACGGTGGTTGAACAGGTTCCAAGATAACCTCAACATTGGCAAGAATTTTTCGTCTTGAATCAATTTAAATGCCATGGAAGCAATTTTGATTAGCGTGTTTAGCTTCATCCTCCGACCTCCATCCAATTGGATCACTGATGAGTTCGTTTTCCTCGGTAATTAGCGTATGGAGGCAACTTCCGTCGTGAGACGGCTTGTATCATAGAAAGGATCTACTTGCACCGATTCATTATACGTGAGCGTCAAATAGCGCACACCTAGCGCCAGG
>NZ_AUCA01000112.1 GCF_000429525.1 Alicyclobacillus contaminans DSM 17975
TACCTGGCGGACGAAGTTGGCCGCGAGGTGTTCCAGCTTCCCGCCATCGCCGCATGGGACCAGAGCAGCCCGGCGCAGGTGCAGCGTGGGACGTTTTTCGTGGAGGACATTGGTCCTGGCCGACTGGCTTTCAGCATCGGTGTGCCTTACTCGTGGCTGTCGTCGCCGGACGTGATGTATCCGGTGGTTGTGGACCCCACCATAGTCACAGGGAGCGGATATAGCGTTGCCCGTGCCAACAGGTGCGTTGTACAGGTATCGAACGGGTGGCTTGTCGTTGGGATCATGAGCCCGAGTGGCTCTATCCAGTTTTACGGTTCGAATGACGGCGGAAATACATGGTCGCTCCGCGCTTACACGAACACGACAGACCCCAGCGCATACTATGCGCTCATGGTGCCGGGGTCGCTCATCCTCGTATACTGCGTCTACATGACCACGAACGGCATTAGATTTTACGAGTTCAACCCCGCAAATGCTAACGGCGCGCTAAGCCAGACTGCTGGTATATCAGGTCCTACGTACAGTGTGTCAGGATGTTCGCTTGCGAGAGATCCAAGCGGTAATACCTATCTGGTTTACTCCACTGCTAGCACGAGTGGTGGCGCCAATGCTATCTACGAGTCGGGCACGACGACTGGCACCTCATGGTCGACGGCTACTCCTCTAGTATCGGCTAGTGGGAAAAACCTCATCAATCCAACGATTGGATGGATCGGATCTACTCAGTGGGTGATATACCACTCTCCGTCTGATCATGCCATCTACTGCTACTCTGGGGGCACCGTATATACCGTATACACTACGTCCGGCACAGCGCCACTCTCTCCATCCGTGGTGGTGGCCCCTGATGGCACAATGCACATGGTGCTATGGGACCCGATGAAGGGCGCGTGCATCTATACGAAGTCTACCGACCAGGGCCATACGTGGACACCATATGTGAGCATCGGTGCGCTCCAGTCCCCGTCAATCTCGATAGATCCGCAGGGGAATCTATGGGTGGTCGGGCTTTTTTCGAGCACGCATCTCTGCGTAGCCTACACTACGAACCGGAGTGGATC